>JBEKTU010000033.1:0-56653 GCA_049515735.1 Bryobacteraceae bacterium | reverse complement strand
CGACCAGGTGTAGCCCGTCCCGGTGCCCCCGCTGGCCGTGTACGTCACGTTCGAATAGGCCACTCCGACCGTTCCGCTGGGCAACGAACTGGGACCGGTGACCGTCAGCGCGGGCAGGTTGACCGTGAAGGAAAAGCCGGCGGACGTCACGCCATTGCTGCTAACCGTAACTGTAACGGTTCCCGCCGAGGCGATCAGATTGCCGCTCACCGTAGCCGTCACCTGAGCGGCGCTCACGAAGGTGGTCGTTAGCGCTGTCCCGTTCCAGTGCACCACAGCACCAGCGGCAAATCCGCTCCCATTCACTGTTAACGTGAACCCGCTCCCTCCGGCCGTCGCCGACGAAGGGCTTAAACTGCTGATCGTCGCCCCTGGGCTGATCGCAAAGGAAAAGCCGGTGGACGCCACTTCACTGCTGGTAACGGTAATTGTAGCGGTTCCCGCCGAAGCGATCAGATTGCCGCTCACCATAGCTGTCACCTGAGTGGCGCTCACGAAGGTGGTCGTTAGCGCTGTCCCGTTCCACTGCACCACTGACCCAGCGGCAAATCCGCTGCCATTCACCGTCAGCGTGAACCCGCTGCCCCCTGCCGTCGCCGACGAAGGGCTCAAGCTACTGATCGTCGGCCCTGGGTTGATCGTGAAGGAAGCGCCGGTGGACGTCACTCCACCGCTGCTAACGGTAATTGTGGCGCTCCCCGCCGAAGCGATCAGATTACTGCTCACCGTGGCCATCAACTGCGTGACGCTCACAAACGTTGTCGGCAGCGACGATCCGTTCCACTGCACCACGGCCCCAGCGGCAAATCCGCTCCCATTCACTGTCAAAGTGAACCCGCGCCCTCCTGCCGTCGCCGACGGAGGGCTCAAACTGCTGATCGTCGGCCGCGGGTTGATTGTGAACGAGGTGCCGGTGGACGTCACTCCACCGCTGCTAACGGTAATTGTGGCGGTTCCCGCCGAAGCGATCAGAGCGCTACTCACCGTGGCCGTCAACTGCGTGGCGCTCACGAACGTGGTCGTTAAAGCTGTCCCGTTCCACTGCACCACGGCCCCAGAGGCAAATCCGCTCCCATTCACGATCAACGTGAACCCGCTCCCTCCCGCCGTCGCCGCATTCGGGCTCAGGCTGGTGATCGTCGGCGGCACCGCGACAACACCACCGCCGTTGGCGTCGCTGAGAACCCAAACGTCGTTCAAGTGTGCGCTGCCAGAGCCGCCAAAGACCATCATTCGGTTTGTTGCTGGATCATAAACGGCGGTATGCTGAACCCGGCCCGCAGGGGGGCCCCCCGTAGGAATCAATTGTGTCCACGAAGGCGCTCCTCCTAGACCATTAGCATTCGTCAAAACCCAGGTGTCGTTCAAGGACGAGTCTGTTGCGCCCATACCGCCGAAAACCACCATTCGATTGGTAGTAGAGTCGTACACAACGGAGCCTTGAGCGCGCGCTGCCGGCAGCGACCCGGACGGCGAGAGCTTGGCCCAAGCCGGTGTCCCTCCCAACCCGTTGGCATTCGTAAGAACATAGACGTCGCTTACAGGAGCATTGAGGTCGTTGTTCGGGATCCCTCCGAAAATTACCAGACGGTTATTGGCCGAGTCGTAGAACCCCCGAGCCGCATCGGTGGGCGGCGGAGAAGTCCCGGTTGGACTGAGCTGAATCCAGGCCGGCGTTCCGCCTGTGCCATCGGCGTTGGTCAAAACCCAAACATCGTTGTAGAGTCCACTGGGGAAGCAGTTCCCCCCGCCGAAGATCAACATGCGATTGTTGGTCTGGTCGTAAGCGGCCACATGGTTGGCCCGAACCCCGGGGAGCGTCCCACTGGGACTCAATTGAGTCCACGCGGGCGAGCCGCCGACGCCGTTGGCGTTGGTCAGTGCCCACACGTCGTTTTGGCAGGGCGAAGTGTTGCCCTCACCCCCGCCGAAGATCACCATTCGGTTGCTGGACGCCGAGTATATGGCCGAATGAAGAGTGCGGGTGGCGGGGAGCGTGCCCGAAACGGACACCTGCGTCCAGGCCGGCGTTCCGGTTCCATTCGCATTGCTCAAACGCCACAGATCGTTGAGTGTTAACCAAGTGGTGGAATTCACTGCCGTGCCGCCGAAGACGATCATTTGATTCGTGTTGGCGTCAAAAACCGCGCTGTGCCCACTCCGGGCCAAAGGCAGCGTGCCGGACGGACCCTCCTGGAACCAGTTCAAAGATCCTGCGGTCACCGTGCTGACCGTGAACACCGCCGTGTTCGAGGTGACCCCGCCAGGGTCGACCACTGCGATATTGACTGTCCCCGCCGAGGCGATCAGGCCCGCCAGCACCGACGCCGTCAACTGCGTCGCGCTCACGAATGTCGTCGGCAGCGTTGTCCCGCTCCATTGCACCACGGCCCCGGAGACAAATCCGCTGCCATTCACCGTCAGCGTGAAGGCCGCCCCACCCGCTGGCGCCACATTCGGGCTCAGGCTGGTGATCGACGGCGGCGCACTGATCGTGAAGGGAGCGCCGGTGGACGTCACTCCACCGCTGGTAACGGTAATTGTAGCGGTTCCCGCCGAAGCGATCAGATTGTTGGTTACCGTAGCCGTCAACTGGGTGACGCTCAAGAACGTGGTGACTAGCACTGTCCCGTTCCACTGCACCACGGCTCCAGCGGCGAATCCGCTCCCATTCACTGTCAACGTGAACTCGCCCCCTCCTGCCGTCGCCGACGGAGGACTCAAGCTGCTGATCGTCGGCCGCGGGTTGATCGTGAACGAAACACCGGTGGACGTCACGCCACTGCTGGTGACGGTAATTGTAGCGGTTCCCGCCGCAGCGATCAGATTGCTGCTCACCGTAGCCGTCAACTGCGTTGCATTCACGAACGTCGTCGGCAACGACGATCCATTCCACTGCGCCACGGCCCCAGCGGCAAATCCGCTCCCATTCACTGTCAACGAGAACCCGCCTCCGCCTGCCGTCGCCGACGAAGGGCTCAAGTTGCTGATCGTCGGCCGCGGGTTGATCGTGAACGAAACACCGGTGGACGTCATCCCAACGCTGGTGACGGTAATTGCGACGGTTCCCGCCGCAGCGATCAGATTGCTGCTCACCGTAGCCGTCAACTGCGTTGCATTCACGAACATCGTCGGCAGCGACGATCCGCTCCACTGCACCACGGCCCCAGCGGCAAATCCGCTCCCATTCACCGTCAACGTGAACCCGACTCCGCCTGCAGTCGCCGACGAAGGGCTCAAACTGCTGATCGTCGGCGTCGCCCCCACAACACCGCCGCCGTTGGCGTCGCTCAGTACCCAAGTGTCGTTGAGGTTAAAGTAGGTGGATCCAGAGTAGCCACCGCCACCAAAGACGATCATCCGGTTTGAGCCGGCATCATAAACCGCACTGTGCTCACTCCGGGCCGTGGGCAACGTCCCTGCGGGAGACAGTTGCGTCCAGGCAGGGCTGCCACCCAAACCGTTGGCGTTCGACAGCACCCAAACATCGTTGAAAAAAGTGGTATCGTTGTTTCCGCCAAAGATGGTCAGTCGGTTGGTACTGGAGTCGTACACCCCCGTATGACCAGACCTCACCGAGATTAGCGTTCCTGAGGGCGACAATTGTGTCCACGTGGGGGTCCCACCTAAGCCGTTGGCATTCGACAGCACCCAAACATCGTTGAACAGCGACGTATACCCGGCACCGCCAAAGACGATCATGCGGTTCGAGCCGGTATCGTAGACCGCTGTCAGGTTCTCCCTGGCACCGGGAGGTCCGCCAGAAGGCGACAGTTGGATCCAGGAGGGAGTCCCGCCCAAGCCGTTGGCATTGGTCAGAATCCAGACGTCGTTGTAGAACTGAGCGCCGGCCGAGAAGCAGTTGTTGCCCCCGAACACGATCATGCGGTTGGAAGCCGGATCGTAGACCGCAGTGTGGAAGATCCGCGGCACCGGCGCGCTACCGCTTGGGCTGAGTTGAGTCCACGTAGGAGTCCCGTTCACCCGATTGGCGTTACTTAGGACCCACACATCATTGGCACAAGGAGATGATTGGCCCAATCCGCCACCAAAAATGGTCATACGGGAATTGGCGGCGTCATATACGGCGCTGTGGCCCGCTCTGCCCGGTGGAGTGCTGCCTGTCGGGGTGACCGACGTCCATTGAGGCGTGCCCGACGTTGCCAGGGACCATACGTCGCTGAAGTCGGGCACCCCTGAGCCACCGAAGACAATCATCTGGTTTGTGGCAGCGTCCAGAATGGCAGAGTGCGCTGCGCGAGCACGGGGAAGGCTTCCGGCTGTTGCGAGCTGCGTCCACGTTGGAACCTGCGCACACAGCGGCCCAATATTCGAAAACACCATCAAACCAAGGAGTGAGCGAGAAAGCGAGATATGCAATCGACCGGCAAAACCACAAGTTTTCTCAGGCATGAGGCACGTCCCTTATTCAAGATGTCGCTGCCGCCCCGATGACGCGGCCGCCGGCACAAAGACGGTTCCGGCACCTTCCCCCTGCCGGAAGAAGATCCAACCCGGCAGCCCGGGTTCGGAGGAGACCAGAAAGGTATCTACGTTGCAAAGTCGATCAAGCTTTGAGGCACTTACTTGCAAATCGAACTGACGCACCGCGCCACTTGCGACATTCACACTCCAGATAAGCTGCCCTTGGGTACCTGTGACGTATAACATTTGGCCATCTCCGCTCGCGGCCATTTGCCCAAGCCCCAGCAGCCCGAAAGCTAACGGGGCTACGATAGCTCCGGCCAGACGCTGAAGGAGATACAGCGAACCGGTTCCGGGATCTCCGATGACTGCGGTTGCACTGGCAGGCAGAAACGCAATAGAGGCGGTATGAGTTACACTTAGGACGATGGCGGCGGAGCCGTCGGGAAGCACGAGATAGACAGCGCTGGCGGATGAAAAGAGAACAGAACCGGCATCATCACTGACCGCCGCGTCACTAGGAAGGTCCGGCAGCAAATGGAGATCGATATCCTCCGCGAGTTGAGGAGTCCGGGGCAGTCCTGTGATTACTTGCAACCGCCCGAGCGCTTGCGAAATGAGTACGGCTGAACGACCGGACGGACTGAATGAAACGAAATCGAGCGCGCGGACCGCTCCGGGTATAACGACGGTCCCGCCTGTCTCGATTCCGTTCAGAAGCAGGGCGGTAGGAGTTTCTTGAGCACGCTCGATAATCGCGTATTGCTGCCCGGGCGCAAGCCGCAGCCGTGTGGTCCGCCTCGGTAATGACAACGGGTCGCTGAACACGGCCGCGCCCGGCACGCCAAGAACCGCCCGTAGCTCGGGAGGAGATTGCTGAACGGCATAGCCGAGGACTGGGCTTTGCATCTGGGAAGAATCCGATCCCCAGAGGCAGGCCGAAAGTCCCAGTGCAAAGGCGGCGAGTTTTACGGATTTCATAACCATTCTTACCTCGCTCGATCAGTCGTGACCAGATGGCGCGGACCCACGGTGACGCCATGATTGGGTTCAAGTCGCAAGCCGACAGAGAATTGCTTGGCGGCAACCTGGGCAAGGCGGCTCGCGGCGAGCCGCCCCCAAAAAGATTGCGGCACGTGCGATTCCGCGCCGAGCAACGCCCCGATAAATCCGCGCACCGGCGGAAGCGCGAAGCGATTCTGAGAAAATACGGGATTCGGCGTCGCTCGCAGCAAAGACGCGGCGAAGCGGGCGACTGAGTCGCCGGCGTTAATCGGAAGCATGGCGGGTCCGAAGATTGGATTGCCGGGGGAACCAATTGTGATGGTGGGAGGTGCCGGAGCCGTAGGGTTGCTGTTGCTGCTACTGCCGCTGGTCGCGACCTTAGCCGCAACCGCGCCGACCGCCGCAACGCCGCCAGCGACCGCCGCGATAGTCCCAGCGGATATTCCGGCTGCGGCTCCAGCTGCGCCGGCTGTGCCCGCTGCCCCGGCGCCCGCCGCACCAGCGGCGCCCGCGGCCCCAGCTGTTCCTCCGCCGGCCGCGCCGGCAGTGCTTGCAGTTGTGGTGGCGGCGGTAGTAGTTGCTGTCCCCGCTGTGGTTCCGGTTGCGGCGCTGCTACCGGTGGCCGCACTCCCCGCGCCGGACCCGCCCGCAGCCGCGCCTCCAGAAGCCGCCGCCCCGGCGCCGACCAGCGCGTTCGTCTGGCCGATCACCGCCGAAGCGACGACGTGTCCCGGCAAAGACGCGATCACGCGGATTTCGAAGGATCCGGGGATGGCATTCGGCCGGAGCCCTGTTGCTCTGGCGATCCCTTTGGCATTTGTCACTACCTTGAGGGAATTGCCGCCTTTGAAGGCACCACCGGCCCCCGTCCTTGGGAGCTCAAAAGACACCGTCGCACCGGCGACCGGACGGTGGTTTCGATCGGTCACCTGGACGATTGGCTCACGGTTCGTGCGGCGCAGCAAATTGTTGATGGCGCCTTCCCCTTCGATTATTGTCAGGTGCAGTTCGGTTGGCGGGCTCTGCGCCCTGAGCGCAACTACACTGAAATTGCTGGTCACCAGCAGGACGGCCAGAACGTTCCGGAGGCGCATTGTCCACCCCTTCGCGGCAAAATGCATCTGCGCAGCCTCCTAGGGATTACGCGATATGAAGGTACCCTACTCTTAAATTTAGGTTTACTTACCGAGACGATTATACCCGTTTCGAATACGGATGCAACCTCTTTTTAGTACTATGTCTTGGGATCTTAAAAAACGGCTCTGGTGTGGAGGAACCGCGACTTTGATGTACGAGGTTTCCTACACAACTCCTTACTCCTCCCGCAAGGCTCTCGTCGGATCGATGCGTGCGGCATACCGTGCCGGCGCGAAACATGCGATCAGAACAATTGCGGCCAGCAGAACCGGAGCGAACTGCGGAACGCCTTCCCATGGGACACCGAACTACGCTATCCATTGCGAGACCGCGACCGTATCTTCGGCAACGTCTTCACCAGGCAGGTCAACGATCTGCGCATTAAGGAAGTGCTCTCAGCACCTCGGTCATCCGGTCCGTCATGCCGGCCTTGCGCGCAGCGGCGGTACTCCCACCGCTTCGGCGGCCTTTACCAGTCGCGCCCTTATGAGAAATGCCTTGCCGCGGGCTGGTTTGACGGGCTTTGAGGACGGAGTGAGTCCGGAACCCATCGGGCGCACTCCGAAGGAGATGCCGGCGGAAGAGGCTGCCAAGCTGGGATTAGACACCACTCGGGGGGTCATGCGCAAGGCGGGAATCGACGTGTAAGGGCTTGTTACGAAATAACCACTCCAACCGCTCCCTTAGTACTACTGGGTCATAAAAGGTGGGGACCCTGCAAGCCTGGCGAGCGCGATATTCTGGCTGGGTAAGATGACGCCCGAATCGACCAAGACGCAACCTTTGGAGGAGATCTATGATCTTCTTCGTGCGGCGGCCGCTCGCAAGTAGCCCGTTGCGGCGGTCTATGACGGCTTGCCCCGATTGTTGTGCCCGCATCTGTTGGGCCGGAACACGGAAGGCCGGCTGCGCGCGTTCTGGTATCAGTTTGGAGGGAGCATCGGCAGCGGTCTGCGCATGGCTTCGGAGGGAAAGGGAATGGGCGGCTGGCGCTGTATCACCGTGGACAAGCTCAGCGAAGTCGAATTGCGCGCCGGTGCTTGGCACACCGAAGCACGCTCACACCGGCAAAGTTGCATCGAGGAGGTCGAGTTCGATGCCAACGATCAGTCTGGAGACAACCCGCAAAAAGGGCAGTAAGGCAGTTGCCGCAGCAAGCGGCGCGCCAGAACGATGCGTAGCGTCGCGAGCGAGTGCGGATTATGCCGCTCGGGGCGTGTGCGGCGACCCGCGCGGGCGGAAGTCCGGAGCCGGCCCGGGGGCAACGAATCTAAGATGGCCGGCGCGGGCAGAGGGGGAAAAGCGGTTCCGCTCGGCCACCAGGAACCCATAAGCTGCAATACATAGTGTCGCGTGGTGGTGGAACCCGCGCCAGTTGCGGCCTTCAAAATGCCCGAGCCCCAACTCTTGTTTCAGCTCCTCGTAATCCCGTTCGATGATCCACCGGTGTTTGGCCATCTTGATCAAGGCTTTGAGCTTGGTGTTCAGAGGCAGCGTCGATATCCAGTACTTAGTGGGTTCTGCCTCCCCTTGCGGCCATTCGATCAGCAACCACTCCTCCGCGTGAGGCTCCGCTTCTTCGTAATCCCGATGAGCCGGGCGTACGCGAACGGCGGCAAAACGGGATCGCAGTTTCCGGTCAGCGCCTTCACGCCCAGTGATTTCCTTGAAGGCCGTGGAGGGCAGCCTCATCGCCAACTGCTTCACGGAGACGGGTTGATGGTCTGTGGACCGCTGCAATAGCCGCGGAGGTCGTCCCATCTTTCCTCGTGACTTGGCTGGCAAAGGCTGTTTGCCAGGCTCCCAGACCGTCATCGAGCTTTGCACGCCCACAACATATTGCAGGTCGAGTTCGGTGAGTCCCTCGCGAAACTCGGTGTTGATGCCGTAAGCCGCGTCGGCCAGAACAACGCCCCGGTCCAGGTTTGCCGCGACCGCCGCGCGGATCTGATCTAGCGCGATCTCCGGCTTGGTCTGAAACTCAACCTCTTCGGGCACTTCCGTCTTTTCCCGCCGCTCGCCATCCTCGGCCCACTCCTTAGGCAAATATAAACGATACTCAATCGGCAGACTCGAACTCCATGTCGCCACCGACAAGCTCACCGCGACACGACAGTTCTCCTGCTTACCCACTTGACCGCAGTATTGACGAGTGACCCCAACCGAATGCTTGCCCTTCTTTGGAAAACCGGTGTCATCCACGATCCAGGCCACCACTGGTCCTTGCTTCTGCATCGTGGGTAACACATGGTTGCACACCTGCTCCAGCAGTGCTTCATCGCTCCATGGGGCCTTCGCCACCAAATGGTGTAGGGACTGGCGCATCGGTTGGATGTTCTTCGGGTCCAGGCGGGCCGCCATCGGCTCAATGCTTTTGCGTTCACCGGGTAACAGCAATCCCTTGCAGTAGCTCTTCAAAGGTGCGTGCCGGTCTTCGTGCCCCGCGGCTCTCGCCAGGCCCTCTATATATGCCGCGAAGCGTCTCTCTTGTGGCCCTGGCGCGGAGAGGCGTGATCTCACAAAACAATTCTACATCAAAATGTTCTTTTGTGACCCAGTAGTATTAGCAGCCTGTGGTTAAAATAGCCGAAAAACGCTGGCCTTGAAAACATGCTGCCGGTAAAATGTTTCTATGGCGATGGGCACTCGCAAAAACCGTCAGCGGCAGGAGCTACTCTGGGTCACGCACACGGAACTGGCTACCGGGCCTGGCCATCCCTTCTACCGACGGTTGAACGAACTGCTGGACGGCGAGCGGTTCGACGAATTCTGCGAACGGGAGTGCGTGCAGTTTTATGCGGATCACAACGGGCGCCCGTCGTTGACTCCGGGAACTTACTTCCGGTTGCTGTTGATTGGGTACTTCGAGGGGATCGATTCCGAACGCGGCATTGCATGGCGAGCCAGCGATTCACTCGGACTGCGGGAGTTTCTGCGCATCGGGCTGGATGAACAGACCCCCAACCATTCGACGATCTCCCGGACGCGGCGGTTGATCGATGTGGAAACACATCGTAAGATCTTTCTGTGGGTATTGGGCGTGATCGCGGATCGGGGTCTGCTGAAGGGCAAGACGCGCCGCGTTTCTTCAGCAGCTTCTTTCCATAATCGCCTTGCACCCTGCGACGGTTCGCGTAGACCGCCTTCTGCTCGTCCGCCTTGCACGCCCACTGGCGCCGCTCGCGCTTCAACTCCGGAATATAGGTGCGCGCCCCCGCCTGTTGCAGGTTCAAAACTGTTGCGCTGCTGTGATAGCCTTTGTCGCCCACGATCTCGGCAAGAGGTTCCAGACTGACCTGCGGTTCCGCCTCGGGCGCTTGCTCCGCTTCCCGCTCCATCACGTGGGCCAGATTCCCGGCCGTCTCGGCCAGCGTTTCCCGAATCGTTGTGGTGTCACCCTGGTCGGCCGCCTGCAGCGTCACCGCGATCACAGCGCCGCTCTCCATGTCCACGGCGTGCTCGGCCTTATGCGCCAGATGCGTGGTTCCGTCCTTCATCTTCGCCACCCGCGCATCCGGGTCACTGGGACTTACCCACTCCCGATTGGAAGTCTTTTTCTTTCGTTTCCGGTCGATGCGGACCAGGTCTTCCCGTGTGGGAGTCTCAATCCCGGATTGCCGCGCCAGCCCGGTGAGAAACTCGTCGTAACTGGCTCCGTTATCCCGCCGCACGATGCTCCGCATGGCCGCATTCGCTTCCAGAGTCGTTGCATCCACGCCCACCCGAACTGATCGAGAGGTCTTTCGCGCACTGCTACGAAACCGGCGCGATGAGGCGAGTCTATCTCCGCGGCCGCGAAAATGTTTTGAAGCGGCAGTTGATTCACGTCGGCGCGTTCAATCTGAGTCTGATCTTCCGGCAAACCATGGGTGCCGGCACGCCGCGGGAGCTTCGCAACCGACGCAGCCAGCTTCTTATCGTCGTTTTCTGGCTCACCAGCGGCGCCGAACCAAACTTACCGGCATCCAGGAGCATCCTCCGCGTCTCGGAGCGCCGAACCGGTGTTCGCCGGCCCTATCGATTCCCAAATTGCCGCCCCCGGGGGGGAATGCCACGGGCTGTTAGAAGCTGTGAAAGAACCGGGTGGGCCGCAGAATTGACAGACGAAAGCGTCTGGCCCACATTACTGTCGAAGGAATTCCATCCTTGTGGGGCAGGCGCTTTCGCCTGCCAGTCCCTGCCTTTCAGGCCCGGGCTACCCTGTTCTGGTCATCCCAGACGTACGTCTTGCCGTAACGGATGGCGAGCAATCCCATCAGCAGTGGCAGCGTCGAGTTGAAACCGGTTTCGATGTCAGTCCTGGGCGTCTCACGCGACTTGATGCAGTCTAGTCAGTTGCGGATGTGGGCCGAGTCGGAGGGTCCGCCCACATAAGCGAACTTGGTATTGAACGGCTCGAACGCGGGCGCGGGCGGTGTTCCGCCGCGCGGCTCGTCTCGGGCGGGAATCACGCCCCGGTTGGGCATCAGCCGATAAGTATAACTCTGGCGGTTTACGTGCAATGAGCCGCGGCTCCCATAGAAGTAATTGCCCTGCACTGAAGTCGTGCGGCCGATTTTCAGAGAGTACCCCGTTCCCCAGGATCCGTTGTAATGGATCGCCTGACCAATCTGGGAGGTGAGTCTGATTGGATCATTTCGAAACTTCCTGCGCCTGGGCACCCTGCTTAAAACCCTCTGCATTATCGGAAGCTATTCTCGTGGTGTCCAATGGGGGTACAACCTGGAGCTTGACAGCCGGGCGTTGTATACTGTCAGCCAATTGGAACCTAGAAAATGGCAGGACGGGCTTCCTCCTGCTGGATCGTGATCGTGATGATCGCCCTCGCTGAGGCGGTCTATCTGCCCCCGGCGCTCTTCGACAGCGGCACCTGAAATCAAGATTTCGAGCAACCTGCACGAATCTCTTCAGCCGGGAGAAGGAGATTTGTGTGTATCGTCATCGCCGCCGCCTTCAAAGCCGCCTCAAGCATCGCCCGAGATTCGACCCCGCACCGGTTTTTCTACAGTTGGAAGTTCTATGTTGGTGGAGATTTGCGCCCGCGGCCGTTGTTCCGCGCCCCACGCCCCGCTGGCCGGCGCCGCCCGGCTTGCTCCACGTGCGGGAGCGCCCAATGAAGATCAGTTGCCGCGCCATGTTTTGCGACCCAGAGCCGGTGCGGTGATACCGCTGCCTTGATCTTCTTGTCGAAGAACGTGCTGGGTTACCGAGACGCCCGCAGCAACGAACACAACGGGCCGCCTACCGTGTGGTGAAAAGTGGACCGAACGCCGAAATTCCGAGAAAGTTCGCCTCCCCCTCAGGGGCCAGTGTATGGACTTCTCCTGGCTGAGTGCTTGGTATCCGGCGTCGACTATTTCCTGGTAGCGAACTATACGAACGAGCTCACGCAATGCGACTCAGAGCGACCTTTCCAATGCCGCAGATGGCTGATGGTGTACAATCATCGGCGAAGGGGGCGGACTGTGGAATCATGGCTGCTGCAGCGACGGTAGTGGAGGCCTTTGGATGGTTCAGAACGGGTACACAACAGGGTACACAACAAGCGCTTAACACACCTTAATTCGCGCTCATAACCGTCATGGACCCACTGTGGAATGAATAACATACACATCGAGCTTTTCTCTCCGGAGCAAAAGGTCGGTGGTTCGAATCCGCCCGGGCGTACCACAAGATCAATGGTTTACAAGGGTCACCCAGCAAAACCTCTCATCGACCTTTCATCAATAAGCCGCTGGGGTCCGCTTTGGAACGCCTCTTTCCGCCTTTCGTCATCACGGAACGCTCAAAATCGGCCACCGCTTTGTGCTGATTCTCGGGGATGACTTTGACGTAGTAGCGGAGGGTGGTTGTCGGGTCCGCGTGGCGCATCTGGCCTTGGGTCTCCTTGACG
The DNA here is from genome assembly GCA_049515735.1 of Bryobacteraceae bacterium. GTDB lineage: Bacteria > Acidobacteriota > Terriglobia > Bryobacterales > Bryobacteraceae > Fen-178. The sequence goes on along the minus strand of JBEKTU010000033.1, from coordinate 44,193 downwards.
GTGCTGTGTGCCTGAAATAGGGTTGACGCCGTCGAACGCATGGCACGGAAGTCGAAATCCGCGATCCCGGCCGTTTTGGCAATCGGCTTCAAGACTCGCTTCAGGAAGTTGCCGACGCGGTACGCCGTGCCGGTGGCGGTCGGGAAGAGGAATGCCTTAGGGTCTTCCTTGTGAGGATGCGGGAATACGCCGCCCGGCGGGGTTGGACCATTGCCATGCAAGTCCGTGAGGTCGGCTCCGGTGCAACCAAACGAGAAGCCCGCGAGAAAGTACTGGAAGCCGCCCGTCGCCGGGAGATCGACCTGGTGCTGGTCTGGCGACTGGACCGCTGGGGCCGGTCGGTAACGGATCTGCTGGCGACACTACAGGAACTGGAGCATCTCGGGGTCGGTTTCGTATCGCTGAGCGAGGCGCTGGACCTGACCACACCAGCCGGGCGAGCGATGGCCGGCCTGCTGGCTATCTTCGCCGAGTTCGAACGAGAGATTCTGAGGGAACGAACTCGGGCTGGCTTGGCGCAAGCGCGGGAGAACGGAAAACGGCTGGGTCGGCCAGCCACCGCGGCCGTACACGCTGCGGAAATCTGGAGACGGCACCGCGCGGGCGTCAGCAAATCCGAGATCGGCCGCCGATTGAACATCGGCGGCACCTCCGTTCGCCGCCTTCTGACGCACTATTCTTCACCCGTGGCCAGACGGCGGATCACATCCGACTCTCCTAGACTAGAATTGGTCCGCCAAACGAACCGATGCCTCCAACAATCACGGAGACTATGGCGATTAGGAGGACGGGCAAGCCGCCCTGCGGATCCGCACCCACATCGAGGACTGCGAGCACGGCCGCGACCCCGGCCAAGGCCGATCCGGTCGCGAACACCAACCGTCTGACCGACGCGAGATTCACGCCAGTTGTGGAGGCTAGGGTCGGATTATCTCGCACAGCTCGAATCAAACGCCCCCAATTCGACTTCCTTAACAAGATCATTAGGGGCGTGAGCACCACGATTGAGGTAGCAACTTCAAGCAATTGTATGCCGGTCAGCAGAACCGGGCCGAGCGAGACCACTGATTGTTGGGTTGCTGGAAACACCCGCACTTCGTTGCCGAAGAGGAGAGCAATCATATTGATGAGCGCAACGTACAAACCGAACGAAGTGAGCAAGTAGATCGTCGTTGGTACTTGTTTGCGGTATAGCGGAGAATACGCCAACAATTCGATTGCACATCCAAAGCACATCTACAGAATTATCTACAGCGGTTCTGAGGGAGGTCCGTGCGAAGCTTGTAAACCATTGAAAAGGCTGGTCGGGCCGCGGGGATTTGAACCCCGGACCTCTTGCACCCCAAGCAAGCGCGCTAGCCAGGCTGCGCCACGGCCCGATGTTGCGGAACACCATGATTCTAGCACGGCTCACTGAGCACTCAAGCGCCCAACGAAAGGCGTCGCAACGCCCCACCTTCGCTCATCAACTCAAAAGTAAAACCGCAGAGCGGCCTGGAACGATCGGGCGCCGCCGGTTTGGAGAATCGGCGCCAGGCCGCTGCCAGGACTGCCGGTGCCCAGCATCAGGTTCAACATGGATGTGGATTGGCCGAACATGGGGCTGCTCATGAATCTCACCGGGTCCGCAAAGTTCGCCTGGTTGAGACCGTTGAATGCCTCCATCCGGAACTGGAGCGTGCGCCGCTCGCCCAAGCGAAACTCCCGCCGCACGGCCAGATCCGCCTGCGACATTCCGAATCCCGTGATGGCGTTGCGTCCCAGGTTGCCTTGAGTACCGGACGGAGTGGAACGGAATGCGGACGGATTGATGCGCCTTCCTCCCGGCGCGTTGGACTCCGTTATCCAGACCGGTTCGCCCGCCACCAGGTCGGGGCGAAATGCATTAGCCAGCGCGATCCCCTCGTATTGGTCGTCCTGCAAGACCGTGATGGGAAAGCCGGTCCGGGCGCGCAGCATGGCGTCCAGCGCCCAGCCGTTGAGAAGCCGCCGGGCTCCCGCCGTGCGCGCCGGAAACTCGTAAGTCAATGCGGCCGTGAAGGAGTGGCGCAAGTCGAAATCGGAAGATGCGCGGTCGCCGGCCGCGCTCGCCCCGGCGCCGGCCCACATTAGAAAGGAATCGCTCGAATCGTCGTCGATGGAGTGCGACCAGGCGTATGAAGCCAGCGCCTGGAAACCTTCGACGACGCGCCTCCGGTACTGCACCTGGAGGCCCTGGTAGCCGGATCGGCCGTTGTTGGTGGTGAGCGCCGCCAGAAAGGTTGTAGTGTTGCCGGCGCCGCCGATTTCCCGGCGGAGGAGGCGGTCGCCGGTAGATGCAACATAACCCAAAGACACCACGTCGCGCGCGCCGAAGGCATGGTCCAGCGATACATTCCACTGCAACAGCCGCGGCATGCGCAGACCAGGCATCAAGCCGTAGGTCAACTGGGCGGAAAACGGGGCGTACATCTGGCTGCCGAACGACGAAATGCTCAATGGGCCACCGTTGATCAGATCGGTGGCGATGCTCAGGCTGGAGTCGTAAAACAGACCGGCGGCGGCACGCAGCACAGTCCGGCCATCCTTACTCAATTGGTAAGCGGCGCCCAAACGCGGCGCGAAGTTCCGATAGGAGGAGGGCCAGAGCGGCTGCTGCTCCTGCATCACGTCGTCATTAACCGGGTCGAAAAAGTATACGGGACTGCCGGTCACCGGCGGTGGGCTGAATTCCCAACGGAGACCGGGCGTAACCGTCAGGCGAGGCGATACCTGCCAGGTATCCTGGGCCCACAGCGCCCACTCCGTAACAACCGTCGACTCGCTCAGCGCCGCCGCCGTGCCAGTCCAGAGACTGCTCGAGTTCATGAGGGCGGTCAGGTTGTCGGCGATCACGCTCAGGGTTCCCGTCGCGTCGCGCCGAATCGGCACAATGCGGCGGTAATCGAAGCCGAACCGAAGCGCATGCCGGCCTTCGTTCAGGGAAGCGGATTGCAGAAGCTGGAACTGGCGCTGACGGCGGTCCCCCTCGCTGCCGGAGACCACCTGCCCTACTCCGTCGATCGCAAATCGCACCAGGGATTCGCACGGAATCGAGCCGCCGAGAAAATAAGAAGTCAGCGATTCGAGCGGGCACCCGGCGGGGCTCGAAGCGCCCGCCTGGGTCCAGGTGGATTGGGCGCCCGTCTGCGACTCGTTGACTCGAAAATCCAGCGCCACCTTGGCCGCCGGACGCACGTTCAATCCCATGGTAAGACTTTGGAAGCGCAAGTCCAGCCGGTTCACCTGCGTGCTGCCGAATTCGTTGGCGGAGGGGGAATCGTTATACCGCCCGAAAAACGTGCCGCGGGAAGTGATGGCCTGGTCGATGCGCAGGAGTCCCGAATTCAGGCTGGATGGCCGGATGTTGCGGCCGTTCCATTGGGACAGTCCATTGCCCAGGTCGGCACCGTTGGGCGCGGGAAACAGGTCCAGCGCCGGAAGCGCCCAAGCCGGGGCAGTCTGCCGCGCGGAAAGCGACGGCACAGGTTGCTGCCACACATACGGCCCGCGCAACCCCATCCGCTCGTAGGCAAGAAAGAAGAAGGTGTGGTTGCGGCGTATGGGCCCACCGAGCGACGGCGAAACATCCTCCATCCTCAAGGGAGCGCGCCCTTGGCCGGCGGAGTTTGCGAACCAGTCGTTGGCCGCCAGCAGCTCATGCCGGAAGCGGTATACCACCGACCCGTGAAGCTGGTTGGAACCCGACCGGCTGGTCAGGGCGACCACCGCCCCCGGCAGCCGGCTGACGTCCGGCGCCGCATTGGAGGTCTGCACGCGAAACTCCTCGATGGCCTCGAGCGGCATCAGCGAATCCAGGCTGCCGAAGGCGCTCATGGCCGGCAGCACTCCGCCGGAAGCCTGGGCGGGCAGCCCACCCGCGGCCACCCCGGTATTGGCGCTCATCCCATCCACCGTGAAATAATTCGAGTTGGGCCTCTGCCCATTGGCCGTGAACTGGCCGGCTTCTCCGCGAGTCGCGGGAGTGATGTTGGCGCCCGGCGAGAGCTCCAGCAGAGCCAGTACTCCCCGGCCGTTCAGCGGCAGGCGCTCAATTTCGTCGTGGAACACGCGCGTCTCGGTGGAAGCCTGGTCGGAACTGAGCAGCGGCGCGGTCCCTTCGACGGTGATGGTCTCCTCGATGGCGCCCATGGAGAGCAGGAAATCGGCGCGGGCTGGTTGCGCCCCCTCGAGCCTCACGTTGAAGCGGACCATGGTGCGGAAGCCTTCCTTGCGCACCGTAATCTTGTAGACTCCAGGTTGCAGGGAACCGACCACGTACTCCCCGTCGGGCTGAGACTCGGCGAAACGCCGGAACCCCGTGTCCTCGCTCACCACGGTGATGGAGGCGCCCGCGACCGCGGCCTCCGAGGGGTCGAGGACGCGGCCGTACAGATTGACGAGCGGTTGAGCGAACGCCGCCCCTCCGCAGGCCAAACACACGGCGATGGCTGGGGTCAGGCGCCCATTCATCTGCTCTGCCTAACGTCATCGTACGACAGAAGACGCTGGCAGTGCTCCTGGCTGGCTCTAAGTTGCGCCAACGCCGCCAGGAGGTGGGATGGGATATTGTCAGCCGGGTTATCCGGGGGCGCCATACCGAGTAGAACGGCGAGAACCGTCTCGACCCGCCGGGCAGCGCTCAGCAATTCCTCGCTGGCAGGCTGCCACGCGGCCGATTCCAAGCGAACCTCGCCAGGGGGGACGGCGCCGCCTATAGCAGCCAGTATGCGGCTGAGGGCCGCATCCATTTCGCCGGACTGACTGGCGAGCGCGGCAACATGTTCACGGCCCAGGTCGCGCAATTCGCGGCGGTCCTCGGCGCTCAATTGCCGCTCGACATCGGGCGGGAACTGCTGCGCCAAACGCCGAAGGGCGTAGGCCCGGGACATGATCGCATCGCTCGCGTCGAGCAGTTGGGAACTGAATCGCTCGAATTGGGCACGTCCTCCGAGCCGCTCTTCCAACCGGACCTGAAATGGCGGCGGGGCCGAGCCGGCGCTATCGCGGAGGTCCGGTGTTTCCGGCTCGACCGGCGGCGCGCCGGGCCCAGAGGGCACCCCGCCCGGTTCCGAGAACCGCACCACCACGCCGGGCATGGAATCGAGCGCCTCGTGAATCTGTTTCTGGTGTTGGGGCGGAATGCCCGTGCCGCTCACCAGGATTTGCCCGCTGTCGCGAGTGATCTCGACCGGGTCCCCTAGATCGGCGCCCACCTGGTGCAGCGCGGCAACCACTTGCAGTTCTTCAGCCGCGCCCGCCGGGTTCATCGGCTCAGCCGGGGCTTCAACTCGATCCGGCGGCATGCCAGGTTGACGGGGCATGCCGCCGGTGGCTCCAGCCACTGTGCTTGCGGGTAGTGTTGGCTGATCTGTTAATTCCGTCATCTCCACCCAGTCCCGGTTGCGAAACTCGAAGCGCCCTTCCAGCGGTTCGAAGTCAGTCATGCGGAGCTTGAGGGTGGCCGAAACCAGTTCGCTGGCATCGGTGGTGGTCCGGATGCGGTAACTGTTGCGGTCTGGAGATTTTGGGTCCTCGATGGTCGCGACCTCGTCCCGCTTCACGGGAAGCCGGTCGCGCCAGGTCTGGAATGACCTTGCGCTGAGAGGGTCGTCCCAGTTGTAATTCGCCAAGCGGAAGAGCCGCTCGATGGCCGGGGCATCGGAAGCCGTCTGGCCGGCGCCCACCACGCGAGTCAATTGCCGCGATGCGGTGCTGATGCGGATGCGCCGCGCGGGCCGCGGCCGGGAATCCGCCACGGCAACCGCTTTCTGCAACAGCGCGGCCGCCTGAACCGAAGGCGTCTCGCGCAATTGATACACGATGGTGCAAACGATCACCAGCGCGATGGCGCCAGCCACCGCCCACGGGACAGCCGGACGCGGCAGGGCTATGGCTCTGACCAGGCTTGCCGCCAGCGATTCGCGGTCGAGCGAAGCGTCGATGCGATCAAAGCCCCGGGAAAGGTCCTGCCAGGGACCAGGCGGCGGCAGGCAGGTCCCCAGGACGTTCTTGCGGTAGCGCACACAATCACCGACTGTGCTTTGCAGCTCTTCGAGCTCGGCGCGGCAATGCCAGCAGGCTTCCAGGTGTTTGCGGATCTGGCGCGCCCTGCGCCCCGGCAGTTCGCCGTCCAGATAGCGCAGCAGTTGCCCCTCTTCCGGATGCCGCATTCCCAGGCTACTCATAGCGCACCTTCTTCAACCGCTCCATGGCGCGGCGCAGGAACTCTCCCACGGTGGAAGCGCTAATACCCAGCGCGGACCCGATTTCGGGATATCGCAAGCCTTCCATGCGCAGGAACAGGCAGCGCCGCTGCTGTTCCGAAAGGCCCTCCACCGCGCTGTGAAACCGTGACATACGCTCGCGCTCCAACAACTCGCTTTCCGGATTCCCGCTTGGCCCCGCGTGTTGCTCCCCCCACTGGGGATCGAAGGGCGCCTCCGAATTCTGCCGAGCCCGGATCTTCAACCCCAGGTTATGGGCCACTCGAAAGACCCAGGCCCTGGGATTGTCAAGCTTCTCTCCTTTCCGCAAAGCGGCGTACAGCCGCAGAAACACCTCCTGGACAGCCTCCTGGGCCCGTGGGGGATGAAGCCCCAACGTGAGCAGGTACCGGTATACGTCGTCGCGCGCTTCCTCAAAGAGCCTGCCTACCTCGTCCCGCAACGCCGCCGCGTTCCGCTCTTGCCGGATCATGCCCACGACCTCTGCACCCAGCGGATGGGACGGCATTCACTCACCACTAAGACCCTCTGCGGCATGTTTCCAACTACACCATTTAAAGAAATTTCAGTGTAGTTGAATGCGGATCGGCGGGGTCTTAGAGATAACGAGCTCTTTTTACATGACGGATACCACCGTATGCGTTTCGATCACTACCTATAACAGCGCCAGGTACATTGGCCGCTGCCTGGACGCCGTCTTCGGGCAGCGGGGCGTGCAACTAGAGGTGGTGGTGGTGGATAACGCCTCCACCGACGCCACCCGGGAGGTCCTGAAGGATTATCTCGGAAGCATCCGCGCCATCTACAACCGCCGCAACGAGGGGTTCGCGGCGGCGCAGAACCAGGCGATTCGCGCGAGCCGCGCCGAGTGGGTCCTGTGCCTGAATCCGGACGTGCTGATGGAGCCGGGCTTCATACGGGGCCTGGTGGAAACGGGCGAGATGGACCCGGACGCGGGCGCGGTGTGCGGCAAGCTCCTGTCCATCGGCGCGGGGTTCCAGCCGCTCGCGAAGCGGCGGATCGATTCCACGGGGATCTACTTCACGCCCGCCATGCGGCACTTCGACCGGGGATGGCACGAGCCCGATGGGAACCGCTTCGAACGCCCGCAGTACGTCTTCGGCGCCAGCGCCGCGGCGGCCCTCTATCGCCGCCGGATGATCGAGGACATTTCGGTGGACGGCGACCTGTTCGACCCGGATTTCTTTGCCTACCGAGAAGACGCCGATGTGGCGTGGCGGGCGCAGTTGCTGGGGTGGAGTTGCATTTATACCCCCGCGGCGGTGGCTTATCACGTGCGAACGGTGACGCCGGGGAGCCGGCGGGCGGTTCCCGCCATCATCAACATGCACTCCGTGAAGAACCGTTTCCTGATGCGCATCAAGAACGCCACGCCCGATCTGTATCGCCGGTACTGGCTGCCGATGACGGCCCGCGACCTGGCGGTGGTGGGAGGCTGCCTGGTGGCCGAACCCCGGTCTCTGGAGGCCTTTTGGCAATTGGCCAGAGGCTTCCGGAGCGCCTGGCGGCGGAGGCGTATCATTATGAATCGCCGCCGGGCAAGCGATGAGGCGCTGGCCCGCTGGTTCAGCTTCCAGCCGGCAGCGGAACCGCTCACGGGTACCACCGCGCTGGAGCCGGCGGCGGGGATGCTGGAAGCTGACGTGAGCTTGAGCGCGCTGTGAGCGTCACCGGTAATAACCCGCTCGATAAGCATTTTCGCGGGCTATCTGTCCGCGCGGCGACCTTTTGGCGGTATACTCCCCCAATAGAGGAGCAATGATTTCCCACTTGCGCGAACGGCGACGGCTAGCGCTTGCGGCGGTGTTTGGTCTGTCGTGCTTTGCTTTTTCCATCTCTTGCCAGAACAAGGCGGCGGAGCCGCTGAGGGCGTTGCGGGCACGGGCCGACCACGGCGACGCTGGAGCGCAGAGCAGCCTGGCCTCCGTGTACGAGAACGGCAAGGGAGTCACGCAAGACTACGCCGAAGCGGCCCGCTGGTACCGCAAGGCTGCCGACCAGGGGAACGCTGAAGCGCAGTGCAACCTCGCCTTCATGTACGACAGCGGCGAGGGGGTACCGCAAGACTACACCGAGGCGGCCCGCCTGTGGCGCAAGGCTGCCGACCAGGGCCTCGCCAAAGCGCAGTACAACCTCGGCGTCATGTTCGGCAAAGGCCAGGGGGCGACCCAAGACTCCGCCGAAGCGGCCCGCTGGTTCCGCAAGGCCGCCGACCAGGGTGAGCCTGACGCGCAGAACGTCCTCGGCCTCATGTACGACAGCGGCGAGGGGGTGCCGCAGGACTACGCCGATGCGGCCCGCTGGTGGCGCAAGGCTGCCGACCAGGGGAACGCTCGCGCTCAGTTCCACCTCGGCTTTGGGTACCACAGCGGCCAGGGGATGCCGCAAGATTACGCCGAAGCGGCCCGCTGGTATCGCAAGGCCGCCGACCAGGGCCACGCTGAAGCGCAGTTCAACCTCGGCGTCATGTACTTAGACGGCCAGGGGGTGGCGCAGGACTACGTGCAGTCGCATATGTGGATGAACCTCGCGGCTTCGAGCGCTAGCGGCGACGACCGGAAGAGATTCGCCGATGGACGCGATGGGGTTGCTGCCAAGATGAATACCGCACAGATTGCCGAGGCGCAGCGCCTTGCGCTGAACTGGAAGCCGAAGGCCGAGAAAGGCAAGTAGGAAAGCGGCAATATCATTTAGCGCGGCCAGGGATAGCCAGACAATAGGGAGCCTATTGACCATCGGCGGGCGACGCGATCTCCTTCCTCAAGACTTGGCAGAGCAGATAGCAGGCGGCCTCGCTTAGAAGTAGGGCGTATGGCAACGACTCTGATGGATTCCGCGACGTTCGCATTCCGAGGAGGTCTACGGGACACTTCCGATCGCAAGCAGCTTTCCGTAGATCGACTCCATGTGCCACCTTGCTGCGTAACGTATACAGATGAGCAGCAATGTCCCCGACCGTGTAGTTCGGCTGCTGGGCACTCCAGTCGGGGAACACCCTTGTGGATGGCCCAAGGCGCTCGCACAGTTTCTCCTTGAACTCCACCCTGTTGCGGCTGTCGAAAATGGCCTCCAGCCCCATCACCCACAGGAGCCCGGCGATCAGTGGGTGAAAGTGCTCAAGCCCTAACTGGAGCAGATGAAATGCATTCCTTCTCTCGGCGCTTGGGCCTTTCATGATCCGCTGAATACTCTCGATTGTGGAAGGCACCATTTCCAGCAACGCTTGATCAAAGGACCTTCTCAGCGCCCACGGGCCGGGCTCCATTGGAGGCCTGCGCTCGATGCGCTGAAACTTGCCTGCGGATGTGTAATCACTGTAGAAGACAATTCCGAGCGTCCGAACAGGTTTGAGCACCTGTAACGCCATCAGCCCACATTGAAAAATGGCTTTGATGTCCTTGTGGATCTCCTCGAATGTTCTTCCTGGAGCCGGCTGCTCGTGCTTGTAAACGAGATACCGGCTGACACTGGCGCCATCCGCAAATTCCGTTCCGGTCATCGACAGGCGGTCCCTTGCCAACAGGAGATGTTCGTTTGGCCTCACCAAAGAAAATCCATTGTCAAGCCCGACTTCCGCATCGTCGCCTACCTCAACGTCGCGCAAGCCTGAGAACATGCATCGCGTTCGAGATTGCTCCCATTCCTCCAACGTCATGGATTTCCGGCCAGCAGGCATACGCTCTAATAGTAACCAATAGCGGCGAGGCCGCGCTGGAGCCGGCGGCGGGGACGTTGGAAGCCGACGTGAGCTTGAGCGCGCTCTGACGCCTGCTGTAGTGGCACACTGGTGTACTAAACTTGCATCAGGTATAGGTAAGGGATCATACCAATAGCCATGGAGGTGTTGTGTCATGTCGGAATTAGATCGTCGCTCCGCAATTCGTGGATTGATGGGCACCGGCGCGCTGCTTGGCCTGGATGAGGCCTTCACCGCCGAACCAAGCTCCGCCGCCCCAGTCGGCCCCAACGACAATATCAAGGTCACTAAGCTCGAAACGTTCGTTCTCAAGAACTCATGGGTCTTTGTCAAGATCTCCACCGACGCCGGCATCGTCGGCTGGGGTGAAATGCTCAAGGACGACGCCAAAGCCTGCGCGGCGGGCGCGCAGGAGGCCGGACGCTACCTGGTGGGTCAGGATCCTTGCCGGGTGGTCTTCCACTGGCAGGCAATTCACCGCGGCGCATTCTACCGCGGCGGTCCCATCAAGACCGCCATATCGAGCGGCATCGACCAGGCGCTCTGGGACATTAAAGGCAAGGTGTACGGCGTTCCGGTGTACAAGCTTCTGGGCGGCCCCACCCGGGACCGCATCAGGGTGTATGGAAGGATCAGTGAAGAGACCGGCGTCAACGCCATGAAGACCGGACCGACCGGCGAAGGACGGGGAGCGGTTAAGTATGTCGAGGGACCGAAATTCATCGATGCGGTGGTGGATAACTTCAAGGCTCTCCGCCAGCGGTACGGCACGGGCGCGGATATCGCCGTCGACTTTCACGGCGCCGTGCAACCGCCGACGGCGCTGCTTCTCATGAAGGCCCTCGAACCGTATCAGCCATTCTTCTTTGAAGAGGTGGTTCAACCCCTCAACGTGGATATCATGGCCGAGCTTGCCCGCAAGACCCATATCCCCCTCGCCACCGGTGAGCGCATCTTCACGAAATGGGGGTTCAAGGAGATTCTCGAGAAACGGGCGGCAACCATACTTCAACCCGATGTGTGCTATGCGGGCGGCATCACCGAGCTGCGGCTCATTGCGGGCATGGCGGAAGCGTACTATTCACCCATCGCGCCGCACAATCCTCAGGGACCCTGCTCCCTGGCGGCCAGTTACCAGATCGCCGCGTCCATCCCCAATTTCCTGATTCAGGAGAATGGCGACGCGAACTATCAGGATCTCCTGGCAAAGCCATTGCCGCCGGTCAGAAACGGGCACCGCCCGCTGCTGACCGATCCGGGCCTGGGAATCACGATTGACGAAGACAAGCTGAAAGCGCAGGTGGGCGAGCCCCGGCAATACGTGCCTCGATTCGATCCGGATGACGGCTCTGTAGTTGACTGGTAGGGGCAAGCGCCGTGGCACCGCGATTCCACTCTGCGCTGCTGCCGGTGCTGCTGGCGTTGTGCCTGGTCCGGCTCTGGTTCATGCCGTTGCCGTCGAGCTTCTGGCTGGATGAGATGGCCACCGTTTTTGTGGCGCAGCACGGCTCCGGTCACCCCTCGCTGGCCGACGCTGCGCCGCAGGCGTGGCGCTCCTGGTACTACCCCGTCATCCGCATGAATGGCGCGGTCTTCGGGTATTCCGAGGTGGCCACTCGCATGCCGTCCATTCTGGCCATGGCCGGATTCCTCGTGCTCCTGGCGGGCCTGGCGCGGCGGCTGATCCATCCGGAAGCGGCATGGTTTGCGGTTTTTGCGTGCCTGGCTCTGCCGGGTTTGAATTATCAGGCCGCCAACGCGCGGCCTTACGCGCTGGGCATGTGCGCGTTCGCGGCGGCCGTGCTGTTTTTGGTGAGGTGGCTGGATTCCGGAAGATGGCGCGACGGACTGTGGTTCGCCGCCAGTGCCGCGCTGGTCCTCTACATTCACCTGTTGTTCTGGCCCTCGTGCCTGGTATTGGTTCTCTATGCCGCGGTGCGCGTGGTCCGAGGCGAGACTCCAGTGAATTGGAAGCGCGCGGTTTTGGTCTTTGCCCTTTGTGCCGCCGCGTTGCTGCCGGTAACGGCGCAGACGCTCTCTTTGCTGCGCGAGGTGCGCGCGCACGTCGTCGTGCCCCTGCCCTCGCTCTGGCAATTCCTCCGCTCTCTGGAACCGGCGCTGGTGCTGGGATGCGCCGCCGCCCTATGGCTGATCGCCCGCGTGCTGCGGTGGCGGCCGGATGCGCGGAAGCTCTCCTTTTCCGCGGGCGTCCTCATCGCCGGATGGTGGCTATGCCAGCCGATCCTGTTGTACGCGTTTTCCTGGTTGACCGGCGACGCGGTTTTTGTCCCGCGCTACCTGCAACTGGCGCTGCCCGGCGCGGCGCTCGCCTCCACCGCCGTGGCGGCTCGGTTCATTCCTGCCGGCCAGTGGCGGTGCGCCGCGGCCGTATTGGCCCTCGGGGTGTTTCTCTTTCAGGGACAATGGCGCCAACCCTGGCCGAGGCATCACAACTCCGATTGGCGCGCGGCCGCTCGCGCCGTCAACCAACTCGAAGCCGCGGGGGAGATCCCCGTGATTTGCCCCAGTCCGTTCATTGAGGCCCGGCCGCCGGCCTGGCGGCCCGACTACCCGCTGCCTGGATTCCTCTACGCGCACCTGGCGGTTTATCCCATTTCGGGAAAGATCTACCTGTTTCCGTTCGAGAATTCCCCGCCAGCCGAATCCCAGGCTCCCGCGCTGGCACAAGGCGCGCTTTCCTCCTCGCGACGCTTTCTGGTTTACGGCTGGGGACCGCAAGTGAACTACTGGCGGGACTGGTTCACGCGCCGCCCCGAATTCGCCGGCTGGCATGAGCGGCGCGTGGGACCCTTCGCCGACGTGGACGTGGTGCTGTTTGAAGCGCCGCCGGTGCTGGCCGTGTCTTGTGGTACGATACCTCCGAAATGTCCTGCCCCTACTTCTATCCGGTGGAACCGCGGCCTTTCACTGCGATTCTGCCGCTGGGCGATGGATGGGTGGGCGTGTGCCGGGCGGTTCCAGATCTGCCCTGGCAGCCGGACGAAGCCATGCTCCGGCAGTTCTGCAACCTGGGCTATGCGCGCGGAACATGCGCCCGCTTCCCATCCGGGGAGGGCCCCGACGCGGTGCGCTTTACGGTCTCGCGGGACGAGGGTGCTTCCGTTCGAATCTACTACGTCGTGGAGCGGGATCACCATCCATTTGCTCACGGGCCGCTGGACTACTCCGTGGCGTGGGGAGCATTCGTGAATCCTCCTTCCGGCGAGACCATGAGCCGCCAGGCGCAGGCCTACGTCGAGAGCTATCTGCGCCGCAAAGGGCGTCGAGATCGGGTGGAATGATGGAAGCGAAGCCGGTACGCGAATCGGTGTCGGAATACTCCGAGCTGGCGCTGCCCAACGACGCCAACGGCCTGGGTACCGTCCTGGGCGGAAAGGTCATGCACCTGGTGGACCTGGCGGGCGCCATGGCCGCCATGCGGCACGCGCACAAGCCCGTCGTCACGGCTTCCGTGGACAGCTTGCATTTTCACCACCCGGTCCATATCGGGGAGCTGATCATGCTTTGCTCCTCGGTGAACCGGGTCTTCCGCACGTCGATGGAAGTGGGAGTCAGAGTGGTCACCGAGAACCTCATGACCGGCGAGCGGCTGCATACCTGCTCGGCCTACCTGACGTTCGTGGCGCTCGATGAGAAGGGAAACACCACCTCGATTGCGCCCGTGGTTCCGGAAACCGAAGAGGAAAAGCGGCGCTTCCGCGAAGCTGGAGAACGCCGGGAGTATCGCCTGGCGCGTTTGAAAGGCCCGAGGTAGCGAGGGGCTTCCGCGCCTTTCACCCCTCCTTATACATGTACTTGATACACGGCTTGTAGAGCAGCAGGTTGGGCTCCCCGTTGCGATTCACCTTCAGGCAGCACCGGTCGTACCATTCGATGGTTCCGTGAAGTGTTTCTCCATCGCGCAGAACGAAGACCATGGCAGTCTTGGCCTGCATCTGCTTCACGTAGTAAAAATTCTCCGCATTGGTCTGATCCGGCGGAACAGGCTTCTTCTGCGGCGGGGCCCGGCGGGGAGGCGCGATCTGTTCTTTGATCTCGTTAAGAGACGGACGAATAAGTTTGCGATTGACAGCTTCCACGGGATGCCATCCTTCGAAAAAATTATGATGAACCGTCGCTCCTGGCGTGAGCGTGGGCGGTTTCAGTCGGGTCGATTGTCTAACCCATAGATAGCACACCGGGTCAGCCGCCGCAACGTGGCGTTGCGCTAATTGTGTGCGCCTGAGGGGAAAGCTGGCGCGTCTACAAGCGCCGCTTTGATCCTCCCGAGGATAAGGTCTGTAGCCGAAAGCTGATGTTCCCAGATCCTCAATACTCGCCATCCGTCCCGTTTCAACCGAGCAGTGGTCCTCCGGTCGCGGGCACGGTTCCTGCGAACCTTGGCGTCCCAATAGTCCGTGTGTGATGAGGGCCTTCTGTAGCACCTGGGGCAGCCATGCCAGTAGCAGCCATCCACAAACAGAAGCACCCGCCGGCCAGGAAACGCAAAGTCGGGCTTTCCATCGATATCCTGCGGATTCAATTTCCACCCACGAATGCCAGCCTGGATCAGACAGGCTCGGAGCCGCCACTCGGTTGAGCGATTCCGCTGAGATCGGACCTGTGCCATCACCCTGGAGCGTGTTTCCGGGGAGACCGTATCCATCTTCAGACCTCTTCATCCGGTTCAACAATCGGCACGCTACCGCTAATCTCGTTGTACCGCTGCGTGGCAAGCCGCTCAAGACGCCGCGCTTGCGTCATGAGCGTGCGCCGAAGCCCGTCCGAGACATCACGCTCACTGATGACTCGCGCAAGGGCGGCAATCGTGGTAGCACGTCTCGCTATTCGCACGTCCGGATGCTTGCGCTGCTCGTACAAGTGTTCAGGAATGATACGACCGCGCACCGACGGGGGGAGCTCGATCAACCCGGTGGGCGCAATTTTGCCCTCGTTTAGCACCGCTCCGAAACTAGACTCGCTCAGTACTCGCTGAAAAACCGTGTGTTCGGCGGCGTCCAGTCTCTTCTTCGCCTCATGATCCGTATTGTCTCTTCCTTCCAGGTCCCACAGCGGCCAAACCTCGACTTCAGCCACTTCAAATGGGTCCAGGACATTCATTGCTACGGCATCCGTGCGCTGATTTGTGAGGTGCCGCCCGATGCGCTGTCGCAGACTCTCGTACGTCTGCCCCACATAGATCGGCTCCCCGTCGTAGTCGTAGAAGGCGTAGACGCCCCACTTGGCATTCCCGATCTTCTTTCCGTTAGCTCCAGGAGTGTTCAAGAATGCCCGGATTTGCTGTCGGATGGCACCTACGTCCCGCGGGACGCCTTGCGGCGCACTCTCTTGTGGCGGCATTAAGCCGCTATCATAACGCGAATAGCGGCGGCGATTTGCGTCAGAAGATGGATGTTCAACCAACGCACAACCGGAACCGCAAGCCCATCACCGAACAGGTGGTATGCCTCGTTGTACCTCGCTGGCAACGGGTACTCGTCGGGCACGCCCATAAGCCGCGCGGCCTCCCGTGGCGACAACAGCCGTGATCGAATTTCGCGGCCCTCGACGACAACGATGGTTTGACGACTGGAGCCGCCCACAGGCGTTCTCAGGCAGCCTGAAATCTGATCGAATCGGATTTCGGCCCGCTGCACTTTCACCCCGTCTTCGTTCGGGCGGATTCTGCGGTACACAGTACCAACGATCTTCTTCTTGAGCAGCTGCGCCCTTCTCAACTTCTCCAAATGGAGCGGCGACATCAAGCTGATAATGTGATCGGTCTGCTCCCTCGTATGCCACTCCACGCCCGTGGGCTCCTCTTCGATCAGGCTGACGAACGACGGAATTGGTTCGCTCGGAACCGGAAGGTTCCACCAGATCCACGCTTCTCTAACGCGCTCTGGCAATCGCTCAAAAGCCAACCGCAACGCCCTCGTGTGCCACGGTTCCGACGCACCAGACCACGCCAGTTGCGACGGAACGGCAACCGCCTGATGCACGCCAACAACGAAAAGCCGTGGCCGGGAGTGCGGAAGAAATCTTACGGCGTCCATGACGAGCGCCCCGACCCGATAGCCCTCTTGCGTCAAGGCGCCAATGATTGTAGCGAAATCCCGCCCGTCATGCGACGTGAGCGTGCCGATCACGTTCTCCAAAACGATGATCCGCGGAATGCGGCCAAGATGAATCATGCTCCGCATGAGCTTCCAGAATGGTCTGAAAGTGCCGCTTCGCTCCCCGCTGAGTCCAGCCCCGTTTCCGGCAAGCGACAGATCCTGACAGGGAAATGAACCCCAAACAAGAGTTGGCGCGCCGGGAAGATCGTTGGGCGTAAGGTCTGCTACGTCCAGAACCTTCAATTCGGAACCGCCAAAGTACGCCCGGTATGCCGACGCCTTCTTTTCGCAGATATCATTCGAGAACGTGCAGCGCCACGCCCCGCCCAACCCAAGGCGGGCCATCCCGCCGCCGGCAAAGAACTCGTAGAAGGCAAACCGCTCCACCGCCATTCTGTTGGATTCTAACCGTTCGCAGTCCCTCATGTCTAGGCCTTCTAATCGGCGGATGAAGCCAATGTCTTTATGGAACGCTCTCATGGGCAGGATCTGGTCCGCTGGCGGCCCATGCACCCGCAGCCACGTGGCCCGTCACCGGAACATGAGGTACCATCAATCTGTGCCGCCAGGCCGGAGACAACCCCTTTGGCGGACGAAAAGCGGGTGAAACAAGCCGCCTCCCATGCTACCCGTACTCAAACTGTTGAGCGATGACCTGATCGCGAACGTGGTAGCCGAAGCGCGCGGCCTGGTATGCACGCTGGGCGTGGAGATCCATAACCCAGCCGTGGCCGCCATGCTGTGCGATCACGGCGCCGCGCCCGGCGGAGCGGATGGGCGCGTCCGGCTCACCCAAGGCCTCATCGACCGGGCCCTGCGCACGGTCCCGCGTTCCTTCCGCCTCTTCGACGCGCTGGGCAACCCGACTCACGACTTTTCGGGCGACAACGTCTACTTCACGCCGGGATCGGCGGCGATTCAAATCCTGGACGGCGCCAGCGGCGAAATGCGCCCGCCCACTACCGCGGACTACGTGCGCTACGTGAAACTGACCAGCGGCCTCCGTCATATCGCCTCCCAGAGCACGGCCTTCATTCCCGCGGACGTGCACGCCAGGATCTCCGACAGCTATCGCCTCTACTTGAGCCTGCTGTATGGAGAGAAACCCGTGGTGACCGGCGCCTTCACCATTGAGGCGTTCGACATAATGCGCGACCTCCAACTGGCCGTGCGCGGCAGCGCGGAGGCCCTGCGCGAAAAACCGCTGTGCGTTTTCTCCTGCTGCCCCACGGCTCCGCTGAAATGGAGCGCGGTCACCAGCCAGAACCTGGTGGACTGCGCGCGCTGGTCGATTCCCGTCGAGTTCGTCTCCATGCCGCTCAGTGGATTCGTGGCGCCGGTGACGCTGGCCGGAAGCCTGATTCAGCAAACCGCGGAGACCTTGAGCGGCGTGGTCATCAGCCAACTGGCGAACCCCGGACACCCGGTGCTTTATGGAGGATCGCCGGCCATTTTCGATGTCCGGTACGAGACCACGCCCATGGGCGCCATCGAGACCATGATGCTCAATTGCGCCAACAGCGAAGTTGGAAAGAGCCTCGGCATGCCGACCCAGGGTTACATGGCGCTGAGCGACGCCAAGCAACTGGACGCCCAGGCGGGCCTGGAGACCGGCATGGGCGCGATGCTGGCGGCGCTGTCGGGAATCAACAGCATTTCGGGGCCGGGGATGCTGGATTTCGAAAGCTGCCAGAGCCTCGAAAAACTGGTGGTCGATAACGAGATCTGCGGCATGACGTACCGGCTGCTCGAAGGCATCCAGCCGCGCGAGGATTTCCCGGCCCTCCCGATCCTTCAGGAACTGCTGCGAGAGAAGCATCTGTTGATAGCCGACCACACGCGCCGTTATCTGCGCCGCGAGATCGCGTTCCCCGGCCCGGCGATCGATCGCGCGAGCCGCGTGCGCTGGGCCAAGGACGGCAAGCCGACCTTGCGGGAACGCGCGTCGCGCGAAGTGGAACGCCTCATCGCGCGGTACACGCCATCCCGGCTGCCCGACAACCGCAAAGCCGAGTTGACACGGTTGATGGAGGGCGAAGCGAAGCGGTACGGCATGAGCGCTCTGCCGGAGAGCAGTCAGCCGGATGCGCTATAAAGCTACATAAACCGACCAGCTTGGCCCTTATAGTTCTACGCCAAACCCAACCTTGCCAACATCGCCTGATCGATCGGCGGTTCCTGCAGCGGGGGTATGCAGAGTGTCGAGATCCCAGTGATCTGTGAGTCGCAGAGCTTCGAGACGGGAATCTTCCGGATCACAGGCCTACAGACTGGGTAATGAGCAGCCTGATAAATGAAAAGCTCATGGTCCAGACCATACAGACCCGATAGGTGTTCCATCAGAACAGGCAAATTTCGCTTGTCGAATCCTGCAGCTCTGAACCCGAGATCACCCACAGATGCAACCTGCAATAAGATGACGAAAGAAGAAGTGTTGATCTTCCGGGCACGAATCAGGAGATTTGTGGACTCGAAGATTTGAGTGCCGCGGAACGGGTCGAGACCCAAGTCGCAGAAGAGCGAGTCGATGGCGGAGATTCCAGGCATCATTTCCGCCTTATAACCTTCTTCCCGAAGGACCTTCAGGCATATATACGAGGGGCTGACGAAGATACCCGGATGTCCGTAAAAGGCGGCGCAAACACGAAGTTTCTTTCGAACAAAATACATGATACGATCAGCCATCTCTTGATACGTTTTACTACGTGGCTTGTCATCCCCATAGTAGCCATACAACGATTCCGCTGTTGGGTTTAGCCGCCTTATCCAACGCTCTGTGACCGGGTCGGCGACCAAGTAAAGGACTTTTTGGGCCTCCTCCAGACATTGTTGACTCTCCTTAGTGACGTGTCCAATCGCCTTGATGCCAGTCCCAATAATCGTTAGCGACCCTGCTTTGGCTGAAGCAGGCATGCCGCTTCCCGGTAAGGGCTGCTGCACCGGAGTGAGCTCGGCGAAAGTTCGTTCTTTACTCTCCGTCTCCTCCAGGGGAGTTGTAACGTGGTCGGAAATATCCAATTCATCTATCACGATGTCTTCGGCATTCTCGGCGGAGCGCAGACGCACGAGTTCATCGATGTCGTCGCTTTGTTCGATCGGTACTCCTTCACCTGTTCGCGGCATATTTAGCTCGCGTTCGGCAAGAATTCTGATCGAGGCGCTATTGCCGGTGCGAAGTGCTTCTTTCTGGCGCGCCGATAGGCCCGCTGCGTTCATCAAGCCATCTGGATCGCGGGTGAATTGAGAGAGCCGGCGCGGGTCGGCGAGATCGATTATAAAATCAATGAATTTCATTTGTTTTGTCCGTCGTTGGTTAGTTCACTTGACGCCCCTTTTCGAAAGCAGAGGTGTCGACCGACACCCCCGCGACGAACCACGACACAGTATTTTAAAATACCCTAGTGGAGCCTGTCAAGGACTGCTTCCGATATTATCTAGGAGAGGAACACAATGGCGTCTAGATTATTCGTCGTCTCGATTGTGGTGCTTTCGATGTTTTGGCCGGCGGCCAGCTTCGCCACGGCCATCCCTACGCCCCCGTATCCGGGCGCATCGCCGAGCTTGGCCTACCAGGTGACAGTGGACGGCCAGCCCGTGTTTGCATATCGTTATCCGACGTTCAATCAGTTCAATTGGATGGACTACGCCAGTTTCAGCATGACCGGCAAGGTGCACGTCACGATTACCTCGCTCATCAGCGAGAGGGATGTGCGTACCTGCTATATCCGGCCGCTCGCTTATCACATCCAGCCGCAGATCAAGGGCAATACGGTCAGTTTCGATCTCGATCGGCCGCGTTATCTGGTCGTCTTCATCAACGAAGAGCCGCTCTTCTCCAGCACCGGATTGCTGCTTTTCGCCGACGCGCCCGAGGCGAACGCTCCTAAACTCGGCGATCCGAACGTGGTCAACATCATGGACTACAAAATCGACAATACCGGTAAGACCGTCGAGACCGCGAAGATCAACCAGGCCATTACCGACGTGTCCGCCAAGCCCGGGGGCGGCGTGCTCTTTTTTCCGAAGGGCGGCGTTTACCTGACGGGGCTGGTGGCGATGAAGAGCAACGTCAAGTTTTACGTCGAGGCCGGAGCCGCGATTAAGGGGTCCACCAAGAATGCCGACTATGTCTTGCCGCCCGCGCCGCCCGCGACAGGGGCAGGCGGGAGAAGGAGGGAGCGGGCGCTGTTCTTCTTTGAGAACGTCGAGAATGCCAGCATCATGGGCCGGGGAACCGTCGACGCGCAGGGCTATCCGTGGTTGTGGCACGATATCCAACCCGACACCGGGGACGGGCGCTCCAGAACGCCGGAGGGATTGGTGAACGATCCGCATGGGTCCGGCGTCAAGGGCTATACGGTATCGGGCTGCAAGAACGTCACCTTCCAGGATCTGTTCCTTCTCCGGTCCTCCTATTGGACCGTGACAGTCAGCAACACCGATGGTTTCACCAGCCGGAACATCAAGCTCATCAGCCGCAAGCAGCAGTACCACGACGACGCTTACGACCTCACCGGAGGCAGCAAGCATATCTTGATTGAAAATGGATTCGCCATGACTATGGACGATGCTTTTGCCTTCTATGGCGGCGCCGGCGCCGGCCTCGAGGACGTCGTGGTGAAGGGATTTGTGGACTACGGCTACACTTCGGGTTTGGTGCTGGGGTATGGATCTATCCCGGCGGCCAGGCACGTGCGCTTCGAGGATGTGAACTTCATTTCGACCCAGAATAAGTTCGCCGTGTGGATTCAATTCACTCCCGCGTACTTTACGGGACGGGGGTATCCCACAAAAGCGAGCAGCAAGCAGGCTTTAGACGATTTCCACTTTATCAACTGCACGTGGGAGCATGACGGCGGGCAGATCTACATCGACGGCGGGGATTCGCCCTTGACCAACTTCGTTTTCGAGAATTGCACATTCTATACGCCGAGCCGGCCCGCCAAGATTTCCGGGACCAACGTGGCTCCGATCGTGTTCAAGAACGTCAAGCTGAACGAAACCCTGGTCAGGAGCGTCGACCAACTAACGCGGGCTGGCTGGGATATTTCCGTCCCCATGAAGTTCGAAGTGACAAGCCCGCCGGCCGCGGGCGCACGCGCTCCCCAAGCGGCAAAGAAGTAACGCTGGGAGAAGCCTGTAGCCGTAGCAAGGCGCCCAGGCTAGGGGATGAGCTGAGTCCAGTCCAGGGTCGCGGCTAATTGCTGGCCAATGGTTACCAGAGTGGGAATGGCGGACAGATCGGCTTCGTCGATGTCGCTGGGGAGGAGCGGGTTGATACTTGTCATGACGCCCGGCCACTGGCGCTTCACGGCTGTGTCGGCCCAGTCCTCGGAGGTGTCGACCAGGGTGCTGGTGGTCCACCCGATGACCTTCAACAGGCCGGACGGGGGCGCGTTGGAACCCGGGAAGTAACCTGTTCCTAGAGCGATCACGCGGGTGTCAGCGGGAGTGAAGGTGTCATACTCGAAGGCCTCGACGCAGGCTTGGTAAGCGGGATTGGCGGTGCCGCCGGCGCCGCCATCGAAGAAGCTGATGGTCTGGCCGTCGATGCCGTCGATTGTCCAGTGGTCGAAATAGGTGGGTGCGCAAGCCGAGGCGACTGCGGCATCGACCAGCTTGACGGATCCGGTGGTTCGGGCGTTCTGGGGATTGTCCTTGACGAAGAACCAATTGTGCCCGTTCATTGCCGTGGCGGAAATCATCACTCCGATGGGGCAATCGTTGACAATCCAGGAGGCGGCTGGGCCGAAGACGCTGACCAGGACATCGCGTAGGTGAGTAGGATCGTACATGAAGCCTTCGGCGACTCGTTTGGCATCCGCGATGATGCCGGTGGGGGTGAAGATTTCTTTGGAACGGTCGGTGTAAACCTTGAGAATATCGGCGGCGGGGATGCCGGCGGCGATGGCTGCCGTGAGCAGGGAGCCGGTGGAAGTTCCAGCGCAATAGGCGATGTGGTCGCGAGTCAGCCCGCCGAGCTGGGATTCGAGTTTCATCAGGCAGCAGGTGGGGATGATGCCACGGATGCCGCCGCCACGGATCGAGAGAATGTATCGCATGGTTTGCGTTGCCCCAGGGTTATTCTACCACTCGATTCGCGCGTTCTTCCGAGAGGCTGAGTGGTGCCTTCAAGCCGCCACCCGGAACCCGTAATCCGCATACCGAAACTCGGGCGGGATGCTGCTCCTGGCCGCACATCTCGAAAACTTGACATGATGCCTCCACGCTCCGCCGCGCGAGGCCCGGCGAACCCCGTGCGCCGGCCCCTGCGGATTCTCCGCGGGCGACACCGCGTAATAGCCGGCCTGTGGTGCGCATGTTGACGCTCGGCACCGCCGTAGGCCTCGGCCCCGACGGCCCCGCGGGCAGCAACAACGATTTCAACATGTTCGAGGAAATGGACCTGGCGGCCAAGCTGGCCAAGGGGACGGCGCTCGATCCCCAGGTATTGCCGGCGACCACGGCGCTGGAGATGGCGACCATCCTCGGGGCGCGCGTGCTGGGCCTGGAGAAGCAGATCGGGTCGCTGGAAGACGGCAAGCGCGCGGACCTGATTATGGTGCGACTCGACCGCCCCAACGCCGTGCCGCTATACGGCGCCATCTCACAAATGGTCTACGCGCTCAAGGCCGACGACGTGCGCGACGTGATGGTCAACGGCAAACCGGTGGTCCGCGACGCGAAGATACTTACGCTGGACGAGAAGGCGATTCTGGCGAAGGCGGAAGAGTACAGGGCAGGCGATGGCACCAGATGACACGAGACGTTCACCTTCCGTGTTCGCTTCGGATTCGAGTGGCACAGTCATCGGGTCCGTCGATAAGGCCGCGTTCGGATTGGATCAGCCAGCGGCCATTGATCTTTCGCAGTTCGTACAGTCCCCCGAAATCGAAATTCGGAGCGCAGCGTTGAACCTGAGCGTCGTTTCTATACACCGTCAAGTACCACGTTTCAAATGTGGACACTTTTGCGTATTCCGGTGAGGGTAACCTGGGTTTGAGGACCTCAAATCGGTCCGACTTCGATTCGGGGCCATATTTCAGATTGTGCTCTGCTAGTCGCTGGGCTGCAGCAGCGATTCTCTCGCTGGCCTCCCCACCCTGTGCGGCCGGTATCCAATACGTAGACATTGCGCTCCGGTCGAGCCCCTTGGGATCACGAAACAGCACCAGATATTTGAATCTCTGTGACGCCGTCACGATCTGTTCAATCCCAGTTTCGTCAGCCGACTTCAGCGGAGGGGCAGTTTGAACCTGCGATCCGTCCGCGGGCGAGATTGTCGCCGAGCGGCGAAACGCGAGTCTCCCACCCTCGTAACTGGCGATCACCAACACCGCGACGGTGGCCGCTCCCACGAGGATGCCGGTTATGATTTGGATAAGTGCTAGGAGCGAGGCGGACTTCTCCGTGGGCTCACCTTGGGTGCGCTTCAGGACCACGTTGTCGATGTTGTACAGGGCGACCTCATACTCCTCCGTTGCTGGGTCGACCACTTGGAAGCTAAACTCAACGGAGTCTCCGGGTGGAAACTGGGGCACTTGCCACCGCATTGCTTTCTTCCAAGGCTCGCTGGGCGCACCCTCCATTCTTTTCAGGGCGGCCTTGCTCAATACTGGTCGCGAGACCCAGGGTTCCACATCTTCGCTAGAAAACTCAAACTGAATCTCTGCTCCTCTAAGGTCCCTATCCGACGTGTTGCGAAGCGTGAGTTGGTATTCACGAATATTATTGATCTCTACAGGGGTTTCGCCAGGTCCGGCAGGTAAACGAAATAGCTTAATGCCTTTGAGTTCGGAAGCGACCGGATTTCGGTTCACCCTCTCGATTAACGGAATTGTGCGGGTCCGCCCTCGCCGTCGCCGAAACCGTTCTGTTATCAGCGCACCCATCGCGCCACCGCTTAGAACGGCGACCAGCAGAGCGATGATCTGAACCGCCATATCCGGCCCCGGAACTCCAAGTCTACTCAATTGCAATTAAAAGAGAGAGCCTCTTTATGATTTGGCCTCGTTCCGTTATCCGTGTTCATCCGTGTTCATCAGCGGCCTGAATTGATTTTTTCTCAGCTTCAACCGCCGCCACCCGGAACCCGTAATCCGCATACCGAAACTCGGGCGGGATGCTGCTTCTGGCCGCACATCTTGAAAACTTGATATGATGCCGCCACGCTCCGCCGCGCGAGGCCCGGCGAAAACCGTGCGCCGGCCCCTGCGGATTTTCCGCGGGCGACACCACGTAATAACCGGCGTCGTACCAATCCGAGCACCATTCGTGCACATTCTCGCACATGTCGAAGAGGTCGAAGCCGTTCGGTTCGGACGTTGCCACCGGCTCGGGACCGTGCTGCCAGCGGCGCCCATCGTACACCCGCGGCGCATCGCCCCAGGGATAGAGCTTCCCTTCCAATCCGCCGCGCGCCGCAAATTCCCATTCGGCTTCGGTGGGCAAATGTACGTGCATGCCCCACTCGGCGGAGAGCCAGCGGCAGAAAGCCAAGGCGTCGAACCAGTTCACCGAAGCGGCCGGCGCAGTCTCGTGCGCGAACTCCGCTTTCTCGCGCCCGGTGGCCTTGCGAAACGCCTCCCAGTGCGCGTTGGTCGTCTGAAAGCGGCACAGCAGGAATGGCGCGACCGTCACGCGGTGCGCGGGGCGCTCATCGTCG
This sequence comes from Bryobacteraceae bacterium, assembly GCA_049515735.1. Classification (GTDB taxonomy): domain Bacteria; phylum Acidobacteriota; class Terriglobia; order Bryobacterales; family Bryobacteraceae; genus Fen-178. The sequence goes on along the minus strand of JBEKTU010000033.1, from coordinate 19,446 downwards.
CGGCCGTTTTCCTGGCCCATCGGAAACTCGCCGCCGGGAATGCGAATCAGATCGCTTGGTTCGAGGTGAGTCTCGCTCATTTTCCACAATCGAAAACTGGAGCTTGCGCTCGTTGGCGTCCACGCGGTCCAGGGTCACGCGCACGCGGTCGCCGATGGAAAACTCGCGCTGCGTGCGCCGGCCCACAATTTTGCGGACGTTCTCGTGATAAGTGTACTCGTCGCCGGGGAGGGTGTCGATGGGCACCAGCCCCTCGATGAACAGCTCGGCCAGTTCCACGAATATGCCGTACTTCGCCGCGCTGATGATGAGGGCGTCGAACTCCTGGCCCAGGCGCTCGGCCATGAATCTCACTTTCTTCCACTCCACCAGCTCGCGCTCGGCATCGGCGGCGCGCCGCTCGGATTGCGAGCACTCTTCGGCAATTTCGGCGATCTCGGAAACTGGAAAACGTTCCGTGTGTTCCCGGTTTTTCAGCAGCCGGTGCACCACCAGGTCGGGGTATCGCCGGATGGGCGACGTGAAATGCGTGTAGGCCTCCGCCGCCAGCGCGAAGTGGCCGGCGTTTTCCGTGCTGTAGCGCGCCTGCTTGAGCGAGCGCAGCATCAAGTAGCTCAGGATGCGCTCCTCGGGCTGGCCTTCGATCTTGGCCACCAGGCGTTGGTAGTTCCGCGAGCTGATGTTCATGCCGGAATCGGCCACCACGATCTCGCGCCGCCGCTTGGCGCCGTCGCGGTGGCGGTCGGTGATTCCGAACTTCTTCACGGGAACGGCGCCGATGCCCAGCGAGTAGCCGAAGTGCGTCGCCACTTCCTCAAACTCCATCACGCGCTTGGGATCGGGCTTTTCGTGGATCCGGTAGAGGGAGACAGCGCCGGAACCGGCCACCGCCTCGTTGGCCGCCAGCATGAACTCCTCGATGATGCGGTGCGCTATGTTGCGCGGCGCGCGCGTCACGCCGGTCATGGCGCCCCACTCGTCGAATTCGATGAGCGGCTCGGGAAGGTCGAAATCGATGGACCCGCGGCGCACGCGCTTACGGTTGAGGACCAGCGCCATCTCCCGCATCAGCTCGAATCTCGCCACCAATGGCCGGTAGCGGTCGCGCTGAGCGGCGTCACCTTCGAGCACCAGGTGGACATTAGTGTAGGTCATGCGCTCCACGCTGCGAATCACGCCGGGGGTAAACTCCTGGGCCACAACGTCGCCATGATGGTCGATCTCCAGCAGCGCCGAAAGCACCAGCCGGTCGGCGTGCGGGACCAGCGAGCAGATGTCGGTCGAGAGCTCGAAGGGCAGCATGGGCACCGCGCGGTCGGGAAAATAGACGCTGGTTCCGCGCAGGCGGGCCTCGGCATCGATGGGCGTTCCGGGCTGCACGTAGTGGCTAACGTCGGCAATATGCACGTGCAGCGCGTAATTGCCGTTGGCCAGCCGGTCCACCCACACGGCGTCATCGAAATCGCGCGCGGTTTCGCCATCGATAGTAACAACGTCCATGGCGCGAAAATCCCGGCGTCCTGCGAGCTCCCGCGCGGTAATCGCATGGGGGATTCGCTCGGCCTGCTCGATCACTTCGGGCGGGAAGCGATGCGGCAAGTGGTGCTTGCGGATGACGATCTCTACGTCCACGCCGAAATCGTCGGGGCGGCCGAGGATCTCGATGACGCGGCCCGTCTGGTTTTCGAAATCCAGCAGCTCCACGTTCACGATCATGCCGTTCAGCTCTTCGATGGAAGCGGCCCGCGGCGGCTCGACGCCGATGCGGTCGATCGCCGGGCCGGCGGGCGGCATCTCCATGCCTTCAGGGATCTCGATCCACTGCTGGATGCGATCGTCGTGAGGGACCACGTACTGGCCGCGGCGCCCGATGCGGAATTCGCCCACCACGGTGGAATGGGCGCGCTTGAGGACCTTGACGATTTCGCCATCCGCGCGGCCGTCCGCTTCGATGCGTGCGATGCGGACCACCACGCGGTCGCCGTGCATGGCCGCTTTCGCGGATTCGGGCGGGATGAAAATGTCTCCTACAATACCTTCCATGGGCCGGTCGGAAATCAAAAATCCGTAACCGTCGCGGTGCATATTGAGGCGTCCAGCCGCGAATTCACGGCTGCCGGCAGTGACGGCGTAATGGCCGGAGCGCAGCTCGACGAGATCGCCGCGCGCGGCCAGGCGGGCCAGCGCGGTCTCCAAGTCCGCGCGTTCAGCGCCTTTAGCTCCCAATTCGCGAATCAACTGCTTGAAATTGGCGCGGGCGTGCGGCAATCGCGAAATGTGGCCGAGCAGGGCGGCATCCGTCATGTACCGATTTTAACTGCAACGCCGGATAATTCCGCATTGACAAAGCCACGATACGGGGTATCATTTGGTGTACTCCCCCGATTGAAAACCTGAAGGCAGCGTGAACTCCTCCGGAAACCAAATCGTCCTGGAAACCGATCTCGCGGGCATCGAGCGTTACGCTCGCGGCAAAGTCCGCGATGTCTACCAAATCGACGGCCGGCTGCTGATCGTGGCCACCGACCGCATTTCCGCTTTCGACTACATCCTGGGTACCGGTATCCCCGATAAAGGCAAGGTGCTGACCCAGCTTTCCATCTTCTGGTTCGATTTCCTGCGCGACCTCACTCCCAACCATTTCCTCACCGCGCGCGTGGAGGAGTATCCGGACCCGCTTCCCCGATTCCGCGATCAGATCGAAGGCCGCTCGATGCTGGTCCGGCGCGCCCGCATGGTTGAGATCGAGTGCGTGGCGCGCGGCTATCTCTCCGGCTCGGGCTGGAAAGAGTACCGCGAGCGGGGCACGGTGTGCGGAATCAAGCTGCCGGCCGGTCTGCGGGAAAGCGACAAGCTGCCCGAGCCCATCTTCACACCCGCAACCAAGGCACAGACGGGCCATGACGAAAACGTGCCGTTCGCGCGCGTGTGCTCGCTAGTGGGCGTGGATCTTGCCGAGCTGCTGCGCGATCTCACGCTGGCCATCTACACCCGCGCCGCGCGCTACGCCGAGACCAAAGGCGTCATCATCGCCGATACCAAATTCGAATTCGGCTTGGTGGGCGAACAACTGGTGCTGGGCGACGAAGTGCTGACGCCCGATTCTTCGCGTTTCTGGCCCGCCGACTCCTACCGGCCGGGCGGGCCGCAGTCCTCGTACGACAAACAATTCGTGCGCGATTACCTGGAGTCGATTCGCTGGAACAAGCAGCCGCCGGCGCCCGGGCTGCCCGAAGAAGTAGCGGCGAAAACCAGCGAGAAATACCGCCAGGCCTATCGCGCGCTCACCGGTCGCGAGCTATGAACTGGCTGGACGTGGTGTTGTTGCTGATTCTCGCGGTGTCGGTGGCGATGAGTTTTCGCAAGGGCCTCTCGCGCGAGGTGATCGGCCTGGCGGCGGTGGTCCTGGCGATCCTGCTGGGCATCTGGTTCTATGGGGCGGCGGGCGCGTTCCTGCTGCCCTACCTCAGTTCCCGCGCGTTGGCCAACTTCGCGGGCTTCCTGCTGGTGTTTTGCGGCGTCCTGCTGCTGGGGCACCTGGTGAGCTACGTAGTCGGAAGGTTTTTGAAGGTGACGGGGCTTTCGATTTTCGATCGCTTGCTGGGCGCGGTTTTTGGAGCGGTGCGCGGAATACTGATTTCCGTGGCGTTGATTATGGCGATCATGGCGTTCTCCCCTGGTGATCAGCCCCCCCCATCGGTGGTGAACTCGCGCACGGCTCCTTATATGGTGGACGCCGCGCGCGCGTTCGCGGCCCTGGCTCCGCACGAGCTGAAGGAAGGCTTTCGGAGGACGTATGGCCTGGTCAAATCGGCCTGGGGGAAGGCGCTGGAAGAGGGAATTCGAAGCGTACCCAACGCGGAAAAAGAGAAGAAATGAAAGAAAAATTCGACGGGCTGGTGGAGCATTTTCTCGGGGGAAACATTCCGCTGCATGAAGCCATCGAGCTGTTGGAAAGAAGCATGATTCAGCGCGCCCTCGATCGCAACCGGGGCAACCAGTCGGCGGCCAGCAAGCTGCTGGGCATCCATCGCAACACGCTGCAGAGGAAAATGGTGGAGTACGGCCTGGGCGACCGCCGCGCCCGCACGCGCCCGAAACCCATGGCCCGTGCAGGGCGCTTGCGCAAGCGGAAGACGGGCGCCGCGTAGAAATGGACCTCCTGATCTTCGATCTCGATGGCACCCTGGTGGATTCCAAACTGGACCTGGCCCAGGCCGTGAACGCCACCCGCACCCACATGGGCATGGCGCCGCTGGAGAATGAGCGGGTCTACTCCTATGTGGGCAATGGCGCGCCGTTGCTGATCCGGCGCGCGGTGGGAGACCAGGCCAGCGAGGCGGAGGTGGAGGAGGCGCTCGAGTTTTTTCTGGAGTATTACCGCGAGCACTACCTGGATTTCACCACCCTCTACCCCGGCGTCAAGGAATCGCTCGACCGGCTGCGCGCCGCGGGCAAGCGCATGGCGGTGCTCACCAACAAGCCGGTTCGGATCAGCCAGGCGATTGTCGATGGCCTGGGCGTTCACGATCACTTCTTCCGTGTTTACGGCGGCAATAGCTTCGACTTCAAGAAGCCCAACCCCATCGGTGTGGAAGCCCTCAGGAAGGAGGCCGGCGCAAGCCGCGACCGTACCCTGATGGTCGGCGACAGCTCGGTGGACATTCAAACCGCGCGCAACGCCGGCATTCCGTGCTGTGGCGTAACCTACGGATTCCAGCCCGAAACGCTGGCCGATTCCGCCCCCGACCTGCTGGTGGATCGCATGGAAGAACTTGCCGATTGGGTGCTCAACCAAGACGGAGGCAGCAAATGAACCATCGTCCCGGCGCCATCGTGCCGGTCACCGGCATCTACTGGTGCACCGTGTGCAAGTCGCCCGCAGGATTCACCCGGGGCCAGCAGTTCCCCGAGTGCAAGAACATGTGCGGCCGCGGCCTGTGGCAACTGGTGGAAGAGCAGGGCGAGAACCCACCGTCGCCATCGACGGAAAAAAGGTACCATCCAAAAATATGAGTACTGGAACTGGGATCGAAATAAACACGACCGGTGTATACTCTCCGTAGAATTTCCTGGAGGAGGGTTATATGGGTACAGTGAGTTCGTTCCGAAAGGCCAGTCTGTGGGCAGCGGCGGTAGGTTTGTGGGTAATCGACGCGCCGATTGTGCGTGCCGATATGGTACCCTTTGACTATTCCGAAGATTTTAACTACTTCGGGGAACAAGTCAACCTATGCCCTCCCACCAACCCAAAGGGCATCTGCGCGGCCGTATCCGCTATCAATTCCTTTATCTACCTGGAGAATCAATATCCAGGGGTATATGGCGTCAAATTGACTCCCAACGTTGTAGGTCCAGTGGGGGCCGAGACAGACGCGCAGGATGCCACGGCTTTCGGCGTGACTGGCTGGCAGGTTGGCACCAATCCCGTACGCCAGGGTTACTATCCGCGGCCGGGCGGTGCAAATCCGGACTACATCGCCACCTTGATGGATTGGGTTAACGATTATGCGCCCGGTACGAGCGTGTTTGCAGCCATGTACCCCGGGTCTGGCGGTTTGCCTGATGTTGCCTGGCTGGCCCAGCAAATCCAGAGCCGGGAAGACGTGGAATTCTTCGTGTCCGGGCCGGGATTCTATCATGCTGCTACTCTGACGGGGATCGCTTGCGGCGACTATAACTACACGGATTGTTCGATTACCTATCAGGACCCGAACACGCCGAGCGTAAATCAGATGACCAGCATTTTCATCGGCACCGGGGGCGCGCTGCAATTCACCGGTCTGCCGGGATCCAGTTACACCCCCACAGTCTCGATCGTTGCCGCCTTTTCGGAATCCCCCGTACCGGAGCCTGCCACGTTGTTCCTGACCGGCGCCGTGGTCATTTTCCTGGCCGGTCGAAGAATGCGTCATCGTTAAGATTGTCAACATGGATCTGAGCTACCCCATCGGAAAATTCGAGTGTCCGGAATCCGTGTCCCCGGAGATGGGTCCGCAGTTGATCGGCGAGATCGAGGCTGCCCCCGCGCAATTTCGCGCGGCAGTCCAAGGCCTCACCGGGCAGCAACTCGACACCCCCTATCGCCCGGGCGGCTGGACGGTGCGCCAGGTGGTGCACCACGTCGCCGATAGCCACCTCCACTCCTACACCCGCTTCCGCCTGGCGCTGACCGAAGACCAGCCCACCATCAAGCCCTATGACCAGTCCAAATGGGCCGAGCTCCCCGACGCACGCACGGCCCCGGTGGAGACCTCGCTCGAGCTCATCGATGGTCTCCATCAACGGTGGGCGCTGCTGCTGCGGTCGCTGGCCGACGCCGATTTCGCCCGCAGTTTCAACCACCCCGAGCGGGGCGTCATGCGCCTGGATATCACCCTTGCCATGTACGCCTGGCACAGCCGCCACCATGCCGCGCATATCACCGGGCTGCGGGAGCGGATGGGCTGGAAATAACAGTTACAACCAAACCGGCCGCGGGTGCGTCCAATAAGCACGGTATAATGGCTTAAGGCCTCCGGAGTTTCCAACACTTATGAACAGCCGTATCAAATATCTCATCGTGAGCACGTCGTCGTGTCTCGCGGTTCTGCTCCTGATCGGGAGCGTGCTCGGCCAGGGCACATCTTCGGCGGACGACCCTTACAAGCACATCGGCGTCTTCAGCGACGTGGTTTCCCGCATCAAAACCGAGTACGTCGAAGAGCCCGACATGAAGAGCGTCACCATGGGCGCTTTGAACGGCATGCTGGAGGCCATCGATCCGTTCGCCAGCTACCTGAACGCGGAACAGTACAAAGACTACGTTAAGAACAAGGACCTCAAGCGGGCCGACGTAGGGTTGATCCTGTCGAAGAAGTTCGGATACGTCGGGATAGTAGGGACCGTGCCGGGATCGCCGGCGGCCAAAGCCGGGCTTTCCACCAACGACATGATTGAGACCATCAAGGGCATTGCCACGCGCGACATGCCGCTGGCCTATGCCGGCTTGCTGCTCCAGGGCGAGCCCGACAGCACCGTGGAACTCAGCGTGGTGCGCGTGCGGCGGCCCGAGCCGCAGACCGTGAAGCTTACCCGGGCCACGCTCACGCTGCCGCCGGTCGAGGCCAAGATGCTGGCCGGCCAGGCGGGTTACATCAATATCGATGCGCTTTCTCCGGCCGCGGTGAAGGAAACCGCGGGCGCCGTCGAGAAGCTGCAGAAGGAGGGCGCGCAGAAGCTGGTGCTCGACCTCCGAAGCTGCGCCGTGGGCTCGCCGGACGACGGAATCGCCCTCGCCAATCTCTTTCTAAGCAAGGGCCTCATCACTTACGAGCAGGGCCAGCGCGTGACGCGGCAAAACTTCGACGCGGATCCGTCCAAGGCCGTCACCAGCCTGCCGCTGGCGGTCCTTACCAACCGCGGCACGGCATCCGGCGCGGAAATCGCGGCCGCCGCCCTCATGGGCAACAAGCGGGCCCAAGTGGTGGGCGAGCGCACTTACGGCGACGCCTCCGTGCGCCGGACCCTCACCATGGACGATGGCGGAGCGATCATTCTATCGGTGGCCAAGTACTACTCGCCCGATGGCAAGGCCATTCAGGACACCGGCGTAGTCCCCGAAGTGGTGGTCAACGAGCCGGAACCGCAAGTGGATGTCGACGAGAACGGCGAACCGATCCCCGGACCGCCGGAGGCCGCCCCGCCGCAGCCGAAGAAGGCGGAAGACGATCCGGTGGTGAAGAAGGCCCTGGAAGTTCTGGGAGTGAAAGCGTAGAAGTTTTTACAGCGTCTTCAGATACGCGACCAGGTCGTTCTTTTCCACGTCGCTCAGCATATCCTTATAGGCGGGCATTCCATTCCCGCCGGCATCGATCTTGGCGCGAACGCTGGCTTCGGTGGGCTTCTTGCCGTCGGCCAGTTTTGCCTTCTTGAACAGCCCCTTGAGCCCGGGGCCCATCTTTTTTTCGTTGCTATCCGCGTGGTGGCAGACGCTGCACTGCTGGAACACGGCTTTCCCTTTTTCCACGTCGCCCGGGCCAGCAGCCAGCGACACGCGCGGGCCCGCAGCCAAGGCCACACCGATGACGAGAACACGGAGTCGATCCATATTGAACATGATATCAGGCGACGAAAGTCAGGCCAGGGCTTTCTTCGGCCGTGGGAGGTCGGCAATACTGACCACCGACTGGTCGAAGATGGTCATGTCCTGCACCAGCCGGTTGACGTCCACCCCGTCCCCCAGCAGAATCTCGTGCTCGATCCAGTCGGAAAGCGGAATGTTACGGAAGAACATTCGCTCCTGGAGCACCAGGCTCTTGCGGGCCGGCGTCAGCCTGCGGTCCTCGCGGGTGTAGTGGCGTTGCTCGACGCGCAATTCAGTCAGGAATTTGTCGAAAGCCTGGCGGCGAGCGCTCTCCTGGGCGGCGTGCAATGCGGTTTCGAGCGACCCTTGCATGGCCGCCTTTTCGGCCTGCAAGGCCCCTCGCGACTCCGCCAGTTCCTCCCGCAACCCCGCCAGCGCCACTTCCATGCGCGATTGCATCACAAACCACGACAGCAGGCCGGCAGACACGGCCGCAAAACCGGGCAGGAAGATCCAGAACAGCGTGTCCATGCGGTTAATGTTAACCCCACTTCGCGCCATGTACTAGATATCAAAGGTTAACAGGCTATCAGCTATCACCTGGAACCGGACCCGCCTCCCCCGGTTGGCAAGAACACTCGTCCAGTTCAGTGGCCCGGTGGGGCATAATGGAGGTGGAATACATGAATCCGACGCTCCATCTCGGCGACACGCAGGTCGACGGCCCGTCGCTCGCGGAAGTGTGCCGCCGCTATGGTGTAAAGGAGCTTTCACTGTTTGGATCCGCCGTTCGCGGTGGGATGCTTCCAGAAAGCGACATCGACATCATGGTGGAGTTCGCGCCGGGAGCACGCATCGGTTTGATCAAGTTCGAATCCCTCGCTGGTGAATTGGAGGCGCTAGCCGGGCGCAAAGTCGATCTGGTGACCAAGCGTGGACTGAAGCCATGGGTACGCCCACGGGTTCTCAAAGATGCCCGGGTCATCTATGCGGCATGAGCCGTCATTCCTGAAGGACATCCTCTCTGCTTGCAGCAAGATCGAATCGATCATAGCGGCAACCAACGAAGATGCATTCCTCAAAGACGAGGTATTATCGGCCGCGGTACTGCACCACCTGACGGTCATCGGCGAGGCGATCAGCCGTTTATCAGCCGAACTGAGAGATCGCCACCCTGAAGTGCCGTGGCGGCAGATCATCGCGGTACGGCACAGGATCGTGCATGCATATTTCGACCTGGATTGGCAGATCCTCTGGGATGCGGCGACCGGCGACATTCCTGAACTCCGCAGGCAGATTGCCGACGTCCTCACAACGGAGTTTTCCGAATCCGAATCCCGCTGAAGCGCCGGACCTTAGCTCCACGAGGATTCGAACCTGAAAACGAAGAGCTTAGTGGTTTGCCGCAAGGGGATGGGCACGGTTTTCAACGAAGAAATTGGCTGTTTGGCTCCCCCCAGGTAGGACCCGAACTACCGACCACCTACAGCCATTCGATCCGCGGCGATCAGCTTTCAGCTCTGGGCCGCGTCGGGGCGCGGCCGAAGAATTGGCGGCTTGCATGCAGTTTCCGAAAGTCCTCAGCTCGCGCCGCGTGGAGCCGATAGCCGATACCTGAAAGCTTCCTTACAGTTGCGTGCCGTCGATCTTCTGGCCCGCCAGGGTGTAGCGCAGCTCGCCGAAGTGGAACGACAGAAGCGGCCCTACGACCGCCCCCAGCCGCGCGCGCAGACCGGCCCCGAACCCCAGGTACTTTCCCATGAAGACCGCGCGGCCGAGCAGAAAATCTGCGCGCTCCAAGGCCGAGTAAGCCGTGCGCCCACGGTGCCGCACGCGCGCCGCGGGATCGAGGAGGATCTTCTTCGAGGCCCTCAGGATCTGTGCCGCCAGGTCCGCGTCGCTGCCGAACTGGCCGTAGCGCTCGTCAATCTGGCGGACTGCCCGGATGACGAAAACGCGCATCATGACTGCCGCGCCGCGCGGATACCGGACCGGCTCCGGCTGGCTGCCCGAAGGCTCGGCCGCGAGCCACTGGCCGTCGGGCGGCAAAGCGCCCAGTTGCGGAGCCGGCCGGCCTTCGTCATCCACCAGCAGCGGGCAAGCCGCGGCGGCCTGGGGGTTGGCATCGAGCGTCCCGGCGAGCCGGATCGCCGCTCCCGGCTCGGCCTCGGTATCGTCGTGGAGGAAGAAAACGTACTCCGCGTCGGCCGCGCGCCATCCGATGTTCATGGCCTTGGTGAGTCCGAAGTTCTTGGGCAGCCGGATGAACTGCGTTTGGGGGAAATCGGTGTCGAGGTGCGCGCTGCCGTCGCTCGATCCATTGTCCACCACGACGATCTGGAGCGTCTCGCGTTCTTCGGATTTTTCGAGGGATTCCAGGCAGCGCCGCAACAGGGCTGCCCGGTTGCGGGAAACCACTACCACCGACACGCGCGGCGGCTGCTGTTCCTGTTCCGGATTTTGCTGGGGCGTCAAGCCACATGATAACGTGAATGGTAATGACATCAAAAGAGATTCTTGCCTTCATTACTGAAGTGGGGATTGTCCCGGTGGTGCGTACCTCAAGCGCCGAGGGCGCCATCCACGCGGTGGAAGCCATCTACGCGGGCGGCGTGCGGGCCGCCGAGATCACCATGACCGTGCCGGGGGCCATCCACGCGCTGGAAAAAGTCGCGGACCGGTTCGGCGGCAAAATCGTGCTGGGAGCCGGCACCGTGCTGGACCCCGAAACGGCGCGCGCCTGCATGTTGGCCGGCGCCGAGTTCTTCGTCACGCCCAGCCTGCGCCTTTCCACCATAGAGATGGCGAAGCGCTACTCGAAAGTCATTTGCCCCGGCGCGTTGACACCCACCGAAGTGCTGACCGCCTGGGAAGCCGGCGCCGACGTGGTCAAGATATTTCCCTGCGGCAACGTGGGGGGTCCCAAGTACATCAAGGCGCTGAAAGGCCCCTTCCCGCAGATCGAAATGATTCCCACGGGGGGCGTCAACCTGGAGACCGCCGGCGAGTTCCTCAAGGCCGGCGCCTGCGCAGTGGCCGTGGGCGGCGAGTTGGTGGATGCCAAGTCCATCAAGGAGGGCCGCTTCGACATCATCGAGGACCGCGCCCGCCAGTACCTGGCGGCCATCGCCAAAGCGCGGTCGGAAATGCAAGCATGAAGGCTTGTTAAACTTAGATACGCTATGGCTATCAGCAAAGATCTGCTCGAGATTCTGGTGTGTCCCGTCTGCAAAGCCACGGTGGAGCTCAAGCCCGACCAGAGCGGCTTGAAGTGCGTCCAGTGCCATCGCGTCTACCCCATTCGCGATGACATTCCCGTGATGCTGGTGGACGAGGCGAAAATCGAAGAATAGGCGCGCTGTGCAGAGCGTTCTGGAATGTTTGCCGCGGGCGAGCCGGGTGGGAATTCTCCGGCTGCGGTCCCTGGGGGACTGCGTGTTAACCACACCCGCGCTCGACATTCTTAAACGCTGCCGTCCGGACCTGCGCCTAGCGGTGATGGTGGAAGACCGGTTCCGAGCGGTTTTCGAGGGCAATCCCGACCTGGATGAGATTCTGCCCCCTGCCCTGGGCGCGCTTCGCCGCTGGCGCCCGCGGTTGTGCCTGAACCTGCACGGCGGCGGCCGCAGCGCCTGGATGACGGCGCTCTCGGGCGCCCGGTATCGCGCCGCCTTCGGCCATTTCCGCCACCAGTTGGTGTACAACGTGCGCATCCCTCGCGCGCAGGAGATTTTGGGGGTGGAGCGCAAGGTACACACCGCCGAGCATCTGGCGTCGGCGGTTTTTTATCTGGGTGCGCCCATCTGCGAGATTCCGAGGGCGAAGCTGGTGGCAAGTGTCGGCACGAGTGCCGACACGGCACGCATGAGTGCGTGCGCCACAAGAACACACGCCATCATTCATCCGTTTGCTACTACGGCCGGCAAAACCTGGCACGCCGGCGGATTTCTGGCGGTCGCTCAACACCTGAAACAATCGGGTCTCGAGCCGGTTTTCATCGGCGGCGGCGGTGACGATTTTTCCCCCTTTCACGCGTTCCGCGCCATCTCCGGCGCGCCGCTCTCCGAGGTCAAGTCGCTGGTGGCTGCCGCCTCGCTGTTCGTGGGCAACGATTCCGGTCCCGCCCACATGGCCGCCGCCCTGGGAGTTCCCGCGGTGGTGATTTTCGGCGCCTCGGATCCGGCTATCTGGGGCCCGTGGCGCACCGTCTCGGAAGTGGTGATCGCGCCGGCCGGCGTGGCGCAGGTTCTGGAGGCGCTGGCGCGCCTGCGGGTGGCCGCATGACGGAACTGCTGCGCCTGCTGGCCTACGCGCGCCGTTACTGGACGTCTCTGGCCGCATCCGTGGTCCTCATGGCCGCAGCGGGCGGCGCGACCGGCATGATGGCGCTCCTCATCGGTCCCATCTTCGACAGAGTGCTCAACACCACCGCGGCCAATACCCCGGTGTCGCTGTACACCGACCCGGTTTTCCACCACACCTTCTATCTCAGCAATTTCGTGCCCTCTTCCATCCACAACGTCTGGACCATGGTGGCCTTCGCCATCCTGGCGGTTTTCCTGACCAAGGGAGTTTGCGACTACTTCGGCAACTACCTGGTGAATTACGTGGGCTTCTCCGCGGTAACCAACTTGCGGGACACGGTGTTCGACAAGGTGCTGAAGCAGGGCGCGGAGTTTTTTGAATCGCATTCCACCGGGCGGCTGATGTCGTCGATCATGAACGACATCGACAAGGTGCAACTGGCCATTTCGCACATTCTGGCGGATCTTTTGCGGCAAACGTTTACGGCCGTCTCGCTGTTGCTGGTGGTGATGACCAAGGATTGGAGGCTGGCGCTGGTGAGTCTGACCGTGCTGCCGTTCGTGGCAGTGCCGACCACGCGCATCGGCCGCCGCATCCGGCGCACCAGCCGCCGCACGCAGGACCGCCAGGCGGAACTGAACCAGATCCTCCAGGAGACCCTGAGCGGCCACATGGTGGTGAAGGCGTTTGGGGCCGAACCCTACGAATCCCGGCGGTTCCGCGAGGCTTCGCACAAGCTGTTGAAGACCAATCTGCGGTACGTGGCGCAGCAGGCGCTCTCCTCGCCCCTGATCGAGATGTTCGGCGCCATCACTATAGTCTGCCTGCTCACCTATGCCCGCCTCCAGATCAAAGCGGGCACATTGACCGCCGGCGATTTCACCAGCTTCGTGTTCGCCCTGCTGATGCTCTATGAGCCCGTCAAGCGCCTGGTGGGCATCCACAACATTTTCGAGCAGGCCCTGGGCGCTTCGCAGAAGGTTTTCGAATACCTCGATCACACCGAGGAAATCGTGGAGAAGCCGGGCGCGCCCAGGCTCGAGAAATTCGAGCGCGGCATCGTCTTCGAAAACGTATCGTTCCGTTATCCCGGCGCGCCCAACGGCTTCCAGATTCAGGAGCTCGACTTCGAAGTGAAGGCCGGCGAGGTGGTAGCGCTGGTGGGACCCAGCGGCGCCGGAAAGACCACCCTCGCCAACCTGGCGCCGCGCTTCTACGACGTCATCGGCGGCGTCATCAGAGTGGACGGCCATGACGTGCGCGACCTCAACCTGGCGGGGCTGCGGCGGCTCATCGGAATCGTGGCCCAGGACACCTTCCTGTTCAACGACACGGTGGCCAACAACATCGCCTATGCCCGGCCCGGCGCGCCCATGGAAGAGATCCGCCGCGCGGCGGAAACGGCGCTGGCCCACGAGTTCATCCTGCGGCTGCCGGAGGGATATGAGACCATAATCGGCGACCGCGGCCTGAAGCTCAGCGGCGGCCAGCGCCAGCGCATCGCCATCGCCCGCGCGCTGCTGAAAAACGCGCCCATCCTGATCCTCGATGAGGCCACCTCGCACCTCGATACGGAATCCGAAATGCTGGTTCAAAAGGCGCTGGCCAACCTGATGGAGCACCGCACCGTCATCGTGATCGCGCACCGTCTTTCCACCATCCGCCGGGCCGACAAGATCGTGGTTCTGGATAAGGGCCGTGTCCGCGAGGTGGGAACGCACGAAGAGCTCATCAATCACGGCGGAATTTATCAACGGCTTCACGAGCTTCAGTTCGAAGCCGCGGGATCCCCTTTGGGCCCGGTGGTGGATGCGTGAGCCTGCGCAGCATGACGGGCTTTGCCCGCGTGAGAAAAAACATTGAGCAGGGCGAGATTGTCGCGACCCTGAAGAGCGTGAACCATCGGGGCCTGGACATGCACTGCCGCATGCCCGCGGAAATGGACGCGCTGGAGAACGAGGTCCGCGGCGTCGTCAAGGGCGGGGTGGCGCGCGGCCATGTGGAGATCCAGGTTTCGTTCACGCGGACGGCGGGCGGCGCGGCCACGCTGAACCGGCCGCTGCTCGAGGCCTACATGCAGGCCTTTCGCGACGCCGCGGGGATTTATGGGCTGAGCGGCCAACCGGACCTCAACTCCGCCCTCCGCATTCCCGGCATGTTGAGCGCCGCCAGCGACGAAGAGGTTGAAGAGGCGGTCGCCAAGGCCGTTTTGGAAGCCGCCGCCGAAGCTCTGGTTCTGCTCAACGCCTTCCGCGAGCGGGAAGGCGCAGCCATGGCGCAGGAAATGCGGCAGCGTTGCCAGACGGTTTGCGGCCTCGTGAGCCGCATGGAGGAGATTCGCGCGGGCGCGGGCGCAGCCTTCCACAAGCGTCTGCGCGAAAAATTGGCCGACTTGCTCGAAGGCGCCGCGATGGACCCCCAACGCCTGGCGCAGGAAGCCGCCCTGCTGGCCGACCGCAGCGACATCGCCGAGGAGCTGGTGCGCTTGCGAACCCACGCCGCGCAACTCGACGCCATCCTCTCCGGCGACGGCGAAGTGGGCAAGCGCCTCGATTTCCTGTTGCAGGAGATGAACCGCGAATCCAACACGGTTCTCTCCAAAACCGGCGGCCTGGGCGACCTCGGCCTGACCATGACCGAACTGGCGCTGGCCGCCAAGTCCGAGATCGACAAAATCCGCGAGCAGTCGCTGAATCTGGAATGACCACCGTCTTCATCATTTCCGCACCCTCCGGCTCGGGAAAAACCACCCTGGTTTCGCGCCTGCTGGCCAGCGTGCCCGGCCTGATGTTTTCCGTCTCCTACACCACTCGCAAACCGCGCGGCGACGAGGTCGACGGCCACAGCTACCGCTTCGTCTCGCGCGAAGATTTCGAAGCCAGGATCGCCGGCGGCGAGTTCCTCGAATGGGCCGAGGTTTTCGGCAATTATTACGGCACGCACCGCGGCATCCTGGAGGAGGCCCAAGCCCAGGGCAAGGACCTGGTACTCGACATAGACGTGCAAGGTGCGCGACAATTGAGAAGTCGGATTCCCGAGGCCGTTTCCGTCTTCATCCTGGCTCCTTCGCGGCAGATTCTGGAACAGAGGCTTCGTGCGCGCGGCGAGGACCGGGAAGACGTGATCGAAAGACGGCTGCGGGACGCGGCCGAGGAGATTCGGCAGTATAGGGTGTACGATTACGTTTTGATTAACCGGGACCTGGACGAGTCCGATGCCACTCTCAGCGCCATCGTGCACGCGGAGCGGGTGCGGCGGACCAGGATCGAAGAACAGATTCGGCCCATTCTGGACACATTTCAAGCTTGAAGAGGTATCGACATCATGCCTGACAAAGCCCCACGGAACAACGCGCACTGCACCATCCCCGACGACGCCGAGCAGAGCACCTACCGGTTCATCATCGTAGCGGCCAAGCGGGCCCGGCAATTGCAGGGCGGCGCGCGTCCCGTGTTGCCCACGTCTTCCAAGAAGCCCACCGTGATCGCCATGGAGGAGGTGCGGCGCGGCCTGGTGAAGTACAGCCTCTCCGGCGTGGCGCCGGAGGAACCGCAGCCCGAAGCGGTTCTGTAAGCCCGCATGAAGATCATCCTGGGCGTCGGAGGCGGAATCGCGGCCTATAAGTCCGCCGAGCTTGCGCGCCTGCTGATGCAGGAGGGCCACCAGGTCCAGGCCGTCATGACCCGCGCCGCGCAGGAGTTCATCCAACCGCTGACTTTCGCCGCACTGACCGGGCGCAAGACGCTCACCGATCTGTTCGCCATCGAGAGCGCCATCGAGCACATTTCCGTGGCGCAGGAAAACGAGCTGATGGCCATTGCTCCGGCTACCGCGGACCTGATCGCCAAGCTGGCCCACGGCCTGGCGGACGACTTTCTCACCACCCTCTACCTGGCCTTCACCGGCCCGGTGGTGCTGGCGCCCTCGATGAACTCGAACATGTGGCTGCACCCCGCCACCCAGGCTAACCTCGAAACGCTGCGCCGGCGCGGCCACCGCATCGTCGAACCGGACAGCGGCTACCTGGCGTGCGGGATGACCGGCCCGGGCCGGCTGGCGGATCCGGCAGCCATCGTGGAAGCCATCCAGCGCGAATCGCGTAGGCGCCACGACCTGGAAGGCGAAACCGTGCTGATCACCGCCGGTCCCACCCAGGAACCGCTCGACCCGGTGCGTTACATCTCCAACCGCTCCAGCGGAAAGATGGGCTATGCGCTGGCCGAAGCCGCGGCCGCCCGCGGCGCGCGCGTCATCCTGGTCTCCGGTCCCGTGCACCTGGCGCCCCCGCGCGGCCTCGAGGTGATTGCCGTGCGCACCGCCGCCGAGATGCGCGAGAAGGTGTTCGAAAACCTGGCGTCCGCCAGCATCGTGGTCAAGGCTGCCGCGGTGGCCGATTTCCATCTGAGCAAAGTCCCGGATCAGAAGGTGAAAAAGACTGCGGCCCGCATTTCCCTGGAACTCGACCCTACCCCCGATATCCTGGCCGAGCTGGGCCGCAAGAAGGGGGACCGCTTGCTGATCGGCTTCGCCGCGGAAACGCAAAACCTGCACCAGGAAGCCCGCCGCAAGCTGGAATCCAAAAACTGCGACATGGTCGTCGGCAACCTGGTGGGCGGCAGCGAGACGGGCTTCGAATCCGAAGAAAACGAAGTCGTGCTGGCGCTCGCGACCGGTGAACTCATTTCCCTGCCCCGCGCTCCCAAGCGCGAGATCGCCGACCGCATTTTCGACGAAGTACTGAAACTGCGCCTGGCCCTCAATGCCGCCGATGGACGCTGATCTCCTCCGCCGCTACCTGGAGTTCTACCAGGACCTCGGAATCAAGACGCTGTACCGGCGCGCGGCGCCCGCCACGGAAGCCAAGCCCGAGGCAGTCGTGCCGGAAACACCCGCCGGCGAGACGCTTCCAGAGATCCTCGCCGACATCGGAGATTGCCGCCGCTGCCGCCTTCACGAGGGCCGCACCAAACTGGTCTTCGGCGTAGGCAATCCAACCGCGCCGCTGGTCTTCGTGGGTGAAGGCCCCGGCGCCGATGAAGACGCCCAAGGCATCCCCTTCGTGGGCCGCGCCGGCCAGTTGCTCACGCAGATGATCGAGAACACGGCCAAACGCGAGGGCATCGCGTTGACCCGCGACGACGTTTACATCTGCAACGTGGTGAAATGCCGCCCGCCCGGCAACCGCACCCCCGAGCCGGACGAAATGGAGATCTGCGGGCAGTTCCTGGCCCGCCAGCTCTCGGCGATCCGCCCCAAGGCCATCTGTGCTTTAGGCGGCACTGCCGCCCGCGCTCTCACCGGCCACAAGGAAGGCGTCACAAAAATGAGGGGCAGGTGGTTTCAGTGGCGCGATGTCCCGGTCATGGTCACGTACCACCCCTCGTACCTGCTGCGGCCCTACAATCAGGACGCCAAGCGCGAGGCGTGGGAAGATCTCAAGAAAGTTCTGCACTTCGTGTACGACTGAGGGCAGAAGCTCAGATCGCATCCCACACATGTTAAACTACGCTTTCGTTTCCATATAATGCTGCTTGCAAGAGAATTTGTTGCGTACCTCTCCCGACAACTCGTCAAGAGGCTGATGCCCGGCGTCATTGAGACCACTTCTCCCGACCTCGTGGCGCAGAAGATCGCCGAAGTCATCACCCAGGAACTGGCCGTGGAAGACCGTCTGAACGACGAGGTGCGCGACCTGCTCAGCCAGTACAGCGACTACATGCGCCGTGAGAGCGTCAGCTACCAGGAGATGTTTCGCCGCATCAAGAACACGCTCATCTCGCAGCGCAAAGTCATCCGCGCCTCCGGCCGCGACACCGGCGACGCCATGAAGCTCTCGCGCGACAAAGTCACCGACATGTCCCACCGGATCGTCGAAATGCTGCGCAAGAGCCACGAGCTGCGCCTCAAGGACAAAGACCCCAACAACGTGCGCCTGGAGATCCTCCGCCACATGACGGAGCTGCTGATGGCGGAAGACAAGGTGGACCGCGCCGCGCGCCAGAAGATCCGCTCGCAGAAACGCGAAGTCCCCGAAGGCAGCGAGGAGTGGGACCTGCTGCACCGGCGCTACTACTCCGAAGAGCTTAAGAAGCTCGGCATCGACCTGGGCAAGTGAATCAGCGCTTGTACCCGATGGCCCTTAGAAACGCCCGCCGCTTCCCGGCGTCTTCGGCCGACTCCACGCCTTTTGGCGGGAAGCCGTCGATCACGCCCAGCACGCCGCGGCCCTGTTCGCTTTCCGCCACCACGGCCTGCGCCGGGTTGGCGGTAGCGCAGTAGATCGAGCACACCTCGGGGACGTCTTTGATTCGTCCCAGCACGTTGATGGGGTAGCCTTCGCGCATCGCCACCACGAATATGTGGCCGGCCGCGACCGCCGTGGCGTTGCGCGCGGCCAACGCCTGGAGCGCGTCATCGTTGCCGTCCACGCGCGTCAGGCACGGCCCCGAAGCCTCGTTGAACGCCACCCCGAACTTGATCTGCGGGACGGTATTCACGATGGCCTCGTAAACGTCTTCGACCGTCTTGATGAAGTGCGTCTGGCCAAGAATCAGGTTTCCGCCTTCGGGAATCTCGAGCGGCACAATCTTCAGTTCCATAAATGCCATCCTACTCCGCCGCGCCGCCGGACACCATGGCCGCCGTAATCCGTCCGTAGGCCGAAATCGAAAGAGAACTCAAGCGCCCCGGCGAAGGGGACATGAGTGAATCTCGGCCCGAGCCGGTCCGGGCAGCTATGGCAGGCCGAGGGGAGCGCCCACTACGGGGCTTGCCTGCTCGCCCTTTCCTACGCCGGTGCAGGCAAAACCAACACTTCCATCGCCTGTTTCCAGTTCCAAAACCGGTTCCAGGTCCGGGCCAGCCGCCATACCGTCTGGCGGGCATGATGGATCAGCTTGCCCGACTGCTGGAAAATCAAAAACCGTAGCCGCTTGGGCCGCGCCGTCTGCAGAACCGCAGGCAGGACCAGCCGCTTCATCGCGGTCAGTACGTTGTAGGTGATCACCGCCAGGCGGAACCAAGCGGCATTCGCCCCATACCGCCCACATGGCAGAACCCCGCCGGCCAACTCATTC
>JBEKTU010000032.1:0-56963 GCA_049515735.1 Bryobacteraceae bacterium | reverse complement strand
CGGCTGGCATCCGGCGCAGTGGGAGGACGCCAAGGCGTTGATCGCACTGGCACTTTGCCTGGGCGCCGCCCTGCTGGCTGTCCGCTGGTACAGCACGCGGAAGCCGCTGTTCTTCTTCCTGGTTTTCTTTTTTGTGGCTCTCGCGCCGACATCGAACCTGGCGATTCTCATCGGCAGTATCATGGCCGAGCGGTTCGTCTATCTGCCTTCGATCGGCCTGGCGGGGTGCGTGGTTGCGGCCATCTACGCACTTGGCCGGCAACTTTCGCGCCCGCGGCTTTTGGCCATGCGAGCTGCGTGGATTGCGCTCGGGCTCCTGTGCCTCGCCTGTGCAGCGCGGACCTACGCCCGGAACTTCGATTGGCTCGATGACCTCAGTCTCTGGACCAGCGCCGTGAACGTTTGTCCGGGAAGCGCCCAGGCGCACGCCAACCTGGGAGTGGCGCTGGTGAATTCCGGCGGGCCTTTGCCGGAGGCGATTGCCGAGTACGAAGCAGCGCTGCGGATCAATCCCGATCTTGCCGAGGCGCACGACGACCTGGGAAACGCGCTTTCCCAACTGCCCGGCCGGCTGCCGGACGCCATTGCCCAGCATGAAGCGGCATTGCGCATCGATCCCGATTACGCCCGGGCGCACTACAACCTGGGAACCACTTTACTGCGACTACCCGGCCGGCTGCCGGACGCCATTGCCCAGTATAGAGCGGCATTGCGGATCGATCCCGATTACGCCCGGGCACACGCCAACCTGGGACTCGCGCTGGCGAATTCCGGCGGCCGTTCGCAGGAGGCGATTGCCGAGTATGAAGCCGCGCTGCGTCTCGATCCCGACCTTGGCGAGGCGCACTTCAACCTGGGAAACGCGCTTTCCCGACTGCCCGGCCGGCTGCCGGACGCGATCGCTCAGTATGAAGCGTCGCTGCGGACCAGGCCCGATCCGAAGCTGCAGGAAATGGTGAACCGATTGCGAGCGGAAAGGGAACGCGGCCGGCCATGAAACGCATTCGCATCCTGCTGGCTGACGACCACGCGGTGGTCCGCCAGGGCTTCAAGATGATCCTCGACGCCGAGGCCGACATGGAAATTGTGGGCGAGGCCGGCAACGGCCGCCAAGCCGTCGATCTGGCCGAGCAACTGCGCCCCGACGTGGTGGTGATGGACGTCGCCATGCCGGAGCTGAACGGCATCGAAGCCACGCGCCGCCTGGCGTCGTCGGTCCCGCACGCGCGCGTGATCGCGCTCAGCATGCACAAGGATTCGGTCTATGTGCGCGAAATCCTGCGCGCCGGCGCGCGCGGCTACCTGCTCAAGGATTCCGGCGCCGCCGACCTGGTGGCGGCCATCCACGCGGTAGCTTCCGGCGAAAGCTACCTCAGCCCCGCCGTTTCCAATGCCGTGCTCGACGATTACCGCCGCCACGTGACCAACCCCATCGACCTGCTGACCAGCCGCGAGCGCGAGGTCTTACAATTGCTGGCCGAAGGCAAGACCAACAAGGAGATCGCCGGCGTATTGAACCTCAGCGTCTACACCGTGGACGCGCACCGCGGCCGCATCATGGAAAAACTGAACCTGCACAGCATCAACGACCTGGTACGGTTTGCGGTAAGAAATGGGTTGATCGAATAGGCTCAGAGCTTCGACGCCAGCGCCAGCCCATCCCCCATCGTCACCAGGCTCAACGCCACTCGTTCATCGGCGTGCAGCTTGCGGTTGAACGCGCGCATGATCTCGGTGTCCACGGTGTGGTCATTGGGGTTGGGCAGCCTCCCGTGCCACAGCACGTTGTCCACGGCGATCAGCCCGCCGCTGCGCAGCAACTCGAGCGACCGCTCGTAGTAATTCGCGTAGTTCCCCTTGTCCGCGTCGATGAAGGCCAGATCGAACGTGCCCGCCAGTCCTTCGGCCAGGAGCGCGTCGAGGGTTTCGAGCGCCCGCCCGAGCCGCAATTCGATTTTGTCTTCGACGCCGGCCTCGCGCCACGTGCGCCGGGCGCGGGCCACGTACTCCGCGTTGCAATCGCACGCCACGACCCTTCCGCCGGGCGGCAGAGCCAGCGCCACCCAGGTGGAGCTGTAACCCATAAGGACCCCCACTTCGAGCGTCTTCCTCGCCCCCAGAATGCGAGCCAGCAGGTGCAGGAACTGCCCCTGCTCGGGCCCGATTTGCATGTTGCCGGGCCGGCGGCCCTCCGACTCTTCGCGCAGGCGCCTCAACACTTCCGGCTCGCGCAGCGTCACGCGGCGAATGTACTCCGCCAGCTCCTCGGTGATGGGGGTGTGGTTCAGGGACATGCCAGACGAGTTCATTCTACCCCGCCGCCTGGCCCCAATTTCCAGTAGTCCGCTGGATTCTGGCTGACGTACTCAACGCTGCGCGCTAGACCATTGGGCCGGCATCGCCAATGCTCGGACGTAGTCGCGATAGATAACAGAGCACCCTACCATAGACGGGGCCATCTACCGCTTCTGGAGTGGCGTGATAGATGTCCTCGAATGGCCCGAGTTTGCTTGTCCATTCCCCGGATTCAAGTTGAAGTGCCGCATGTGTCGGGACCTCTACTCCAGGTTGTCCTTTGCCGTACAGAGCTATTTTCTCCATCCCGACTTCCAGCGCTCCATCAAAACAGAGCGTGTACCCCAAAGCGCCATAGGCTAACATGAAAGCCTCTGTCGTCACTTGTCGCGGTACACCTGGCGGCCAGTATCCGATGCCCAACGGGTCGGGCCACCAGTTGCGAAAATTCTCTCCGGCGGCCCAAGCAATGCAGTTGTACTGGTTTGTTGGATCACTTCTTATCTCACAGGTGTCCGCGGTCAGGTTCGGCAGTTCGTGCTGCGGCCAACTACCGAACATATCCGTTTGTCATGCCCCACTTCAACCAAGACTCAGCCATTCTTAAATAGTTTCCGCGATCCGACTCTTCTACAGGATCGGCCCCCGTAATCGCTCTCAATGCCCAGAACCACTGGTCTGGATTGGTACCTTCAGACTCGAGCTGCGACAGGATGAATGGGACCGCTGCCTCCCCCATTCCAATGAGGCTTTGGTAAGCGGGGCAAAGAACCGCCTCTGTTATGGAAGACATTGCTCCCCGTTCGCAGTGCCATTCTGAGACCAGCCGCTTAAACTTCATCCAATCGTTCACGGGGGGAGTGGTTGCGAGCGTAACGTGGGCAGGAGTTTGGAACAGAAAGGCGCAAGTCCCGATGCTCGGGATGTGTTGCGCTTTTTTCCTGGATCCTTGCCCGCGACGCGCTCCAGGTTGAAGGCCCATCGCAGGCGCGGACTCGAAGTTGTAAAACGTCATCCTTGATTCCTTCAGAAGCAATTCATACGCCCGCTGAATAACGGAAATTGACGGAGATTGCGTAATCGAAATCTGTTGAGTCATAAATTTTCTAGTGGACTCCCTTAGACCCGCTTCCGCCTTTACGAAGATGATCCGGTGCGTTGACAACAATCATGACTTGGTTGGCCTTGAGCGCGTACATTGGATTCCCGTCCGGATCGTACTGGCCGTCAATGCGCAGCGCCTCAAGAACAACAGGTTTAAGCCGAAGTGCCGTGCCATCGTCGAGTTTGATTTCCGTCCATCTTTCAGTGGATTCGGAAACGCCCACCACGAAGGCGTCCACCAGTCCAAGAAGCGGAACCTGCGTCTTAATCCTTTTCTCCGGCACAAGACTCCTCCTAGTTCCAACTGTAACATCACAGATAAACATTGCAATGGTACCACCCTGCTATGTCAAAGGGGGAAAAGCCTTAGAATCATCGTCTTTGCGGCGTTTCCAACGTGCTGTGACCGCGTTTCTCGCGCTTTCGCTCCGTTGCTCCTGCGTCATATTGGCAGCCCTGGCGTGGCCGCCTAGCGCTCCGCCCATTTTTCCCATCCTGACGAAATAATCCCGGATCTCCGGCGGAAGTTTCTTTTTCGGCACGACTTTAGTATACGTAACCCCGGTACGAATTTCAAGGAGTCTTTCCTTGACATTCGTATGGGCGGACGGGTTCACCACGGGACAATCCTGGAAGAACCTCTGGGCTGCGTACTGCCTGCATTTCGCTTGGTACAACTTGGTCCGCGGCCCCACCCAAGCCTCCGCGGGAGTGCGTTAGCATTCTCGTATGAGTCATCGTCTCCAGTTGCTCATCCCGGAAGAACTGGACATGCAGCTTCGCAAGGCTGCCCAGCGCGAGTGCGTATCGAAAGGCGAGTGGGTGCGCCGTGCCCTCCGTCGTTCCGTTGATCCCGTGGCGCGTCTGGCATCCTTGAACGCGCCCACCGCCGATATCGAACAGATGCTTTCCGAGATCGGGTGCGGGCGCTCCTGAGAGTTCTTTCCAGCCCGCCGCCCTTACCCAGCGGCCCTCTCGGCCGCTTCCACTACCCGCTCGATGGCCCGCGCCACCTGGTCCGGCGCCATTCCGCCATCCACGCTGTGCACCGCGGAAGCGCCGTACCACTCCAGGATCGGGCCGGTCAGCTCGTGATACGCGCGCAGCCGCTGCCGGATCACCGCCTCCTGATCGTCTTCCCGCGCAATCAGGCCGGCACCGTCGTCATCGCACTGGCCCGCCACCTTGGGCGGTTGGGACAGCAGGTTGTATATGCGCTTGCACTGGGGGCATTGGCGGCGCGCCGTCAGCCGCGCCACCAGTAAGTCGTCGGCTACATCCAGGTGAATCACCACGGGGCTGGGCAGCCCTTTCTGCTGGAGCAGGGCCGCGAACTCGATGGCCTGCGGCACGGTCCGGGGGTAGCCATCCAAAAGGAACCCGCCGGCGCAATCCGGCCGCGAAATGCGGCTGGCCACGATGCCGTTCACAATCTCGTCGCCGACCAGGCCGCCCTGCGCCATGATCGCAGATGCCAGTTTGCCCAGCTCCGTGCCGGCCTGGCGCTCGGCGCGGAACATTTCGCCCGTGGAAATGGCCGGAATGTGGAAGCGCTCCGCAAGGAACGCCGCCTGCGTGCCTTTGCCGCATCCGGGCGGGCCGAAGAGCAAGAGAATCAAGATAACCTCCGGAAATTTGCAGGCTAACGGCTGGCGGTGCGCGGCGTCAATGGTGATAAATTGGCTCCGGTTTGCGCTCTTCGGCGTGGATTCGGCCGTCCGGACCAAGGCGCAACTTCCGGTCCCGCCACTCGACGGTATGGCCGAAAAGTCCTGCCAGCCAGACCGCAAATCCGAACAGGTCCCGCAGCGGCATCAGCCAGAAATCCTTGGCTACGCGACGGTCCCCGAGAACGCCCGCGCCCACCACCACCCCTGCAACCATGCGCAGCCCCAGCGCCAGCGCCGCCGCCCACCACTGCCCGACGGCCAGCGCCACCAAGGCCCACAAGGTGGCGTGCGTCACCACGTACCCGAAGTAGCCACCCGGGCGCGAAACCCGGATGGTGCGCGCCCACCGCAACTGGTGCCGCCACGTCTGCGCCCACGATTCCCCGCCCAGATCCGTCTCCACCACCATGGGCGCGAACTCGATGCGAGAGCCCATCTCGCTGATGTGCCGCCCGAGCTGGTAATCGTCGGCCAGGTAATGCGCGATGGTCTCAAAGCCGCCCATCCGGCGCAAAGCCTCCGCGCGAAACACCATGGTGGAACCGAGCGCGAACTCCGCCTGGCCCAGTAGTCGCGCCACCAGCACGCTGGGCGCGAACTCCGTGGCGATTCCCAGCGCCTCCCACCGCGACGCCCACGAATCCGCCTCCGCGCGATACAGGCACGTCACCAGCCCGACTTCGGGGTCCGCCAGCGGCGCTGTCACCGCGCGCAGGTATCCCGGCGGCGCCACGATGTCGCTGTCGTTCACCAGCAGCAGCGGGTACCGCGCGCGTTTCGCCAGTTCCGCCAGGACCCCGACCTTGGCGTTGGGAGCGTCGGTCTCCGCCACCACTGCTTCGATGCGCCGCTCGGGAAAGTCGCTCCTGAGCCGCCGGATATCCTCGAGCGCCGGGTCAAACGGATCGCTGACCCCGAAGAGAATCTCGAACTCGGGATAATCCTGCGCCGCGTGCGTGAAGATGGCCTCGTAAAACCGCGGGTCCCGTCCGTGAACGGGCTTGAGGATCGAGACCGGCAAGGTCCCGTCGCGCACGCGCTGCGAGGTCATGTGCCTGCGCCACCGCAAGGCCGCCACAATGGCGAGGAGGTAGTACGCCGCCGCCGCAACCGCCGGAATGGCCAGCCAGATCACAATGACACCAACGCCACACCACAGATTACCAGTGATGCGCCCGCCCAGCGCAACCAATTTACATGTTCCTTCAAAACATATTTGGCCAGCACGGTTTCGAGCACGTAGGTGATGGCCGTAGCCGGGACCGCAAAGCTGAGATCCGCGATGGTCAGCAGCCCCAAGTAGGCGAAGAAGGAAACCGCCATGGCCGCCACCGCCGCGATCACGAACCGGTTGCGGGCCAGGACAGCCAGAGCGCGTCCGATGGCGCCCGGGCGGAAGTCGCGGATCTCGCCATGCCGCCGCATGCCCGCCGCCTGGAGCACTTCACCCGCCGTGGTTGCGGCCACGATAATGCCGATCAGCAGCCACTTCATGGCGTTGCCTCCGCCGTTTTGGGCTCGGGATGCGCCGTTTGTGGAGCGCTGCCGCCGCTCACCAGCGCCACCCCCGCCACGATCAGCCCGATTCCAGTCCAGCGCTTCATGGTAATTTGCTCGTTGAGCAGCACCTTCCCCACAACCGCCACCAGCACGTATCCCACCGCCGTTACCGGCACCACGTAGCTCAGGTCCGCCCAGCTCAACAGCGCCATGCGCATCATCAGCCACACGATGAGCAGCACCACGCCCAGCGCCACCCAGGGATGAAACAGCACGGTGATGTACGCAAGCGGCGTGGCCAGCTCCGCCGGCATGCCTCGCTTGAGGAAGAAATTTCCAAAAACGTTGCAGAACACTACGACGACGGCGAAACTCCAGGTCTTTAGTCGAAGTCGCGCGTGCTCGTGAGTCATTCGCGGGGTCAGTCGCCCGTACTCGCCGGCTCTGGCGCCGGGCCCGTGGGGCGCCCCGCGGCCGCCTTGTGCTCGGCGACAAACTTCTTCCGCTTGGACCGCAGCGCCAGGTACTCGCGGGCTTCCTTCGTCAGCCGTCTCCGTTCGTCTCCGTTAAACACCGCCTTCTTCACGATGCGCCAGATCACGCGCGGGCGGAAGAAATACTCGCCGTAGAACCGCTCCACCCACTCTACCAGCTCCCCGCGGTCCAGCCCCGGATAAACCACGTTGGGAAGCTGGTGCCCGGTTTCATCGGTCATGGAATCGATGGTGATGAGGTTGTTCTTCTTGACGTAATCGTAGAACTCGGTCCCCGGATACGGGTGCGCGATGGAAACCTGGACGGTTTCCGTGTCCAGCCGCTTGGCGAAATCGATGGTCTTGCGGATGCTCTCGCGCGTCTCGCCCGGCAGCCCGATAATGTAGTCGCCGTGAACCAGCAGGCCGAGTTTCTTGCAGTTGGCCGTGAAGCGCTGGGCCATCTCCACGGTGGCGCCCTTCTTGATGTTCTTCAGGATCTGCGGGTCGCCCGATTCGTACCCCACGATCAGCAGCCGGCAGCCCGCTTCCTTCATGGCCTTCAGGGTCTCGTAATCGGTGGTGACGCGCGAAGTGCACGACCACGTGAAGTTCAACGGCTGGAGCTTCTTGGCCAGCCCGATGGTGCGGTCCTTGCGGTAATTGAAGGTGTCGTCGTCGAAGAAGATCTCTTTGATGTTGGGGAACTGCTCGAGCGCATACCGCACTTCATTGGCCACGTCAGTGGACGAGCGCAGGCGCCAGCGGTGCCCCGAGTGGGTCTGCGGCCACAAGCAGAACGTGCACAGCGCCGGGCATCCGCGCGAAGTGTACATCGCAACAAAGGGATTCAGCAGGAACGGCACGTTGTAGCGCGTGATGTCGAGATCGCGCTTGTAAACCCTGGTCACCCACGGCAGCGCATCCAGGTCCTCGATAGCCGGCCCTTCCGGGTTGTTGACGATGGAGCCGTTCTTTCGGAAACTCACGCCCGGCAGCTCCTCGAGCGGCTTGCCGTTGGCGTAGTCCACGATCTGGCGATCGAACTCCCGCCGCACCACGAAATCGATGGCTTTGGCGCCGCGCAACGTCTTCTCCGGCTCGATGGTCACGGGCGGCCCTACGAACGCCACCTTCAACTTGGGGTTGGCGTCCTTCATCATCCCGGCCATTTTGGCGTCCACGTCGAAACCGGGAGTGGAGGTGTAGAGCACCAGCAGCTCGAAATCCTTGGCCATCTCGACCGTCTGCCCGATGGAGATCTTGTGGGGCGGCGCGTCCACCACTTTGCTGTCCGGAAGCATGCCCGCGGGATAGCACAGCCATACTGGATACCAGTACGACTCGATTTCGCGCGAGGCCGGCCAGCGGGAGCTGGCGCCGCCGTCGAATCGTTCAAAAGACGGCGGATTCAGAAACAGCGTTCTCATCTGCTCTCCAGTCGAACAAGCTCCCAGCCGCGCTAATGGCTGTCGGCATCACCCATCGCGCCCCGTTTGGCGCTGTCAATCGAGAAGTTGCTGAAGTCGATGGTCAGCTCCGCCTTGCCCGCCAGCCGCGTGTCTACTTCGCTCTGCACTTGCAGGGGAACCGAGATTCCATCCCGAATCTTGTACTTTCTTATGAATGCAATCTTCTTCAGGAAGATGGAAGGACTCTTTACCAGATACCCGGATTCCTGCACGCGCAGGTAGGTGCCCGCGTCGATCCACAGATCGCCCTTAAAAAGGCCCTGGCGTTTCTGGCGCGGCGTCACCTGGAACATATAGACGGCGCGCCCTTCGAGTTGGCTTCGGCTTTTGTACTTGAACCTGTAGTTCGCCGGGGTTACGGCCAGTGACGGAGCCTGGTCCTTCTGGGTCTCGGCTTCGGCCGTGAGGTAACGCGCAATCACCTGGTTCTTTACCGTGCCGTCGCCATCGAACCGCAACACTTCATAGGTAATGCGGCCCAGTGCGGAGATCCGCCGCAGCGCGTGCAACCGCCCCTGCTTCTTCAGCTTGGGGAGGGATGCCTGGATTTCGACGTCCATCGTAGCGCCTTGGAAGGATTGTACCTGGCCAAGCGAGGCGGCGCAGTAGTTCTCGACAATGACCTGGGGCGGCTCCGCGGCCGGCTCGGCCACGATGGAGACGCACACACCGATCAACAGGACTAGGACGCGGACCTTCAATTTGAACCCCAAAATCCGAATAGGACCAGAATGTCTAAGTCTAGCAGGATGAGCCTGTGCGGGCAATTCGGGGTCGCCGGTGCTACGCTTGGTTCATGCCGTATCAAATTGGACGCGGGCGCCGGGCCCCCGGCTCCCGAGCCACCCGCATCGCTTTCTTCGTCGTCCTCGGCCTGTTGCTTCTGAGCGCGCGCGTTCTGGCCTCGTACACCATCGAAATCGAATGGTGGAAGGAACTGGGCCAGTTCCACACGTGGCTCAGCATGCTCTACTACAGCCTGGCGCCGCTCACGGCCGCCACGCTGCTGGCCTTTGCGGCCTTGTGGATTGCGCACGCGCGGGCCCTCAAGTTCGCCGGAACCTCCCTCGGCGAGCACCGCATTTACGCGCGTATCTGCGCGCTGGCGCTGCTGCTGCTGGGCTACCTGATTTCCGCGGCGTGCATCGACACCTGGACCGTGGTGCGTTTCGCCGGCTCGCGGGGCCTGCCCCCCGCCGCGACGGTGTGGCGCGATGCCATCTTCCAGAAGCCGCTCTCCTTTTACCTGTTCGACTTGCCTTTCTACCTGCTGCTGCGCAGTTACCTGCTGGCGCTGGCGATCGTCTGCATTCTGGTTTACTGGCTGGCGGCGCGCGGCTGGCAAGTGCGGCACCGGTTCGGGGAGTTGCAGGATGCCCGCGAGCTGGATTTCAGCTTTCTGCGCCTGGAAGGCGGTTTGGAATCCCGCTTCCTGCGCGGCGCCACGGTGGTGCTGCTGCTGGCCGTGGCCCTGCGTTTCTTCCTGGGACGCTATGAGATGCTCTACAACGAGCACGGCACGTTTCTGGTAGGCGTGGATTACGTGGACCTGAACTTCGGGCTGCCGCTCCAATGGCTGTTGATTGCGGCCTGTCTGGCCGCCGCCGTGCTGGTCTCGATGGGCCGCTGGATTCTGGGAGCCTCGATGGCGCTGGCGCTGGTAGTCGCCTTCGCCGTGCCGCCGGCCGTTTCGGCGCTCTACGTGCGGCCCAACGAGATCTCGCTTCAGCGCCCCTACATCCAGACCCATATCCATGCCACGCGCAGCGCCTATGGCCTGGAGCAGCGCGTTCGCGAGGTGGAATTCAAGGCCCAGCCCGACGCGCCCATCGACGTGGCCCACCACAGGCCCACGCTGGACAACGTGCGGCTTTGGGACTGGCACGCCTTCCACGACACGGTTACCCAGATCCAGGCGCTGCGCCCGTACTACGTCTTCCACGACACCGATGTGGACCGCTACACCATCGACGGCCAGTACCGCCAAGTGCTGCTGGCGCCGCGCGAGCTCGACCTGAGCCAGCTTCCCGCCGCGCGCGCCAACTGGATCAACCCCGCCTTCATTTATACCCACGGCTACGGCCTGGTGCTGGCGGGAGTCAGCCAGATCACGCCCGACGGCCTGCCCGTGCTGCTGATCGATAACGCCCCGCCGGAAGTCAAAACCAAGAGCCTCACGCTCACGCGGCCCGAGATTTACTACGGCGAAGTGTCCCACGAGCCGGTTTTCGTGGACACCGCGCAGGCGGAGTTCAACTATCCCTCCGGCGAGAAGAACGTGACCTCGCGTTACGAAGGCAAGGGCGGGTTCCCGATTTCCTCGTTTTTGATGCGGCTGGCCGCCGCCGTCCGCGAGGGCGAGCCCAACATTCTGCTGACCGACTACCTCACGCCCAACAGCCGCATGATGATTCTCCGCCGGGTGCGCGAGCGCGTGCAGGAACTGGCCGGCTTCCTCCAGTGGGATGCAGACCCGTACCTGGTGATCACCGATGCCGGCCGGCTGGTGTGGATGATCGACGGCTACACCACCTCCGACGCGCATCCCTACTCGCGCGCGGTGGATGTGCCGGATATGGGCAGCGTCAACTACATCCGCAACGCGGTGAAGGCGACCATCGACGCCTACGACGGCGAAACGCACATGTACATCTTCGCGCCCGACGACCCCATCATCAACGCCTACCAGCATCTCTTCCCCGACCTGTTCCGCCCGGCGTCGGCCATGCCGCTGGACCTGCGGGCCCACGCGCGCTATCCCGAAACCCTGTTTAGCGTTCAGGCCGAGATTTATCGCACTTACCACATGCTGGATCCGCAGTCGTTCTATAACAAGGAGGACCTCTGGGACCTGGCGCGCCACACCAGCGGCCAGAGCAACGGCGCCGAGCCGGTGACCCCAACTTATGTGGTGGCCACGCTGCCCGGCCAGAACAAGGCCGAGTTCCTGCTGCTGGTGCCGTTCACCCCGCGTAACAAGGACAACCTCATCGGCCTGATGGTGGCGCGTTGCGACGGCGAGAACCTGGGAGACGTAGTGGTGCTGCTGCTGTCGAAGCAGGAGCTCATCTTCGGTCCCATGCAGGTGGGCGCGCGCATCAATCAGGACCAGACCATTTCCAAAGACCTTACGCTGTGGAACCAGCAGGGATCGCAGGTGCTGCGCGGCCAGATCCTGGTATTGCCGGTGGGCAACACGTTCCTGTACGTGGACCCCATCTACATACAGGCCACCGAAGCCCGCATGCCGCAGTTGAAGAAGGTGGTGCTGGCGGTGGGCAACCGGCTGATTTATACGGACACCTACGACGAGGCGCTGGCGCAGCTTTCGAGCGGCGCGCAGCAGTTGATCCAGGAGGCCACCGCCGCGGCGCCGGGCTCAGGGGGCACCCCGGCGCCCGCCGCCAGTGCGGCAACAGCCGCCACTCCCGCCGATGCGCGGCTGCAGCGCATTCGCGAGCACCTGCGGAGGTACCGCGAGCTGGCCGCGCAAGGCCGTTGGTCCGAAGCCGGAAAGGAGCTGGAGGGGATCGAAGCGGAAGCGCGGTAGGCATTTGGCGAAACGAAGCCAAATTGGCTGGCGGGCGGTTGAAAGCAAAGGACTTCGGCGCGTGAGCACCGTAAGCATGCTCAGGGAAAGGGGCAGGCCGCTGCGGCTGCACCACACGAAATACGAAACGAAGCCAATTTCGGAGAATGAACATAGCGGATTTGCACCCCGTCAACAGTGTATGACGCTGGCGCGGGGTCAAATGGGGTAAGTGTTTGATTCTGCGGAGGCAAGGCGTTGTCACTGCTCGAGCGGCGATATGCGTCCAAGCGCGGATTGGACGAGGGGCTCTTCACAGTCCAGGCATAGGCGCTAGGATCAAGATTGCGCAAGGCCGATCTCGCCCGAAGCGGAGTTCGTTTCGCGATGGCGTGACATGGCCCTCGCCCAGTAGTAGAATAATCCAACGGTGATCGTGGCTTTTCACTTTCGAGCAGATGCCGGCGTGTATAGCCCCATATGGGTGTTATCGGTTCAGGAAATGCTCTTTCGATGCCTTGAAGCATCGGGGGAGGGCATTCATGCGGAGATTTTCACCGGTGATCTTCTAGTGCATAACATCGCCCCCGACGCGGCGGCACGAGAAGCGATTTTGGAAGCTCTGCTTGGCTATCATCCCCGGAGATGGCGAACGGTTGAAAATGAGGAGTTCGCCGCTGCTCTCTTTTCGGTAAGAGTCTATGTGTTGGCGGCTCAGGGCCTCAGTGAAAACGCCCAAGACTACGTTGATGCCCAACTGAGACGGCAAACCGCTTACCTCGGCGCGATTGAAATTGACCCCGAAAACCGGATCCACTGGACGTTGTATCGCCGAAGCCTCATCCCGCGCTATCGGTATGTCGATGGTGAGATCCGAATCTTCTACCCCAAGTTCGAAGAGCGCGAGGGCGCCGACGTGAAGGACACCGGTACGGCCGCGGACCTAACGCGCCGTGGATTTCGGGTTACTTTCGAGGATTCGGGCGTTCGGCAAACGGTCTTTGATCCATACCAATCCTTCGAGCATTCGAAGAGAGAGGCTTCGCTGGAACGTTATCTCTCAGGACACCTCGCCAGCATCGCCGACGAAATCCTGCTACGGCTGGGTGCCTCGGATCCAAGACTAAAGGACACGCTGTATGCGGCCTTTCGGGCATTCGAACGAATCGAAACCGCCGACGATATCGCGCAGGTGGCGCTTTCTTGCCGGCGCTTCTTGGAGGGGCTGGCGAACATGCTGTACCCGCCGCGGGAGGGGCTCGTAGGGGGGCGCAGAGTGTCGGCTGCCGAGTACCGGAACAGGCTCTGGGCTTACGTGGAAGAGCGATTAGGCGGTGGCGAACATAGGTTGGCCCTCGCCCAATTGGACGACGTCGGCCGTCGCATTGATGCGATTGACGGTCTCTCAAACAAAGGTGTCCACGACTGTGTCTCGCACTTGGATATCCACCGTTTAGTAGTTGCCTTGCTTGCGCTCACGCACGACCTTCTTTCTCTGACGCTGCCGCCGCTTGAGGCTCCGACCGAACCTTATGTTGAGAGCCTTGATCAAATTGCGCGAGATCTCATCACATGGGTGGGCACCAAGCGTTTATGAACGATTCGACCGGCGGGAACCACTTGGCCGTGTGACGCCCAAGCCGCTGAAGTGAACCCATCTGGCCCAGAAGTCCCATCTGGGAAACTACCCTCCAGCCAGAGAGCCTGCGAAAACGCTTGTCGAAAGGGTTATCTTAGCGGCCATGCATGGTCGAAGCGGAAGAGCGTATCCGGAAAGGACACATCAGGAATTCGCAGCCGGCCGCAAACTCCACAGTCGATACCCGTCGGCGCTGCGGCCCAGGGTGGCCGCATGCTGCCGGGCAGGCCGCGGGATGATTTGGTATAACTGTCATACCACCCTGCAATGCGATTCCGGCTTGATCTTTGAGATCAGGGAAGACAACCTCGGCGAATACTGCCACCTGGTGACGCTGTGGCGCTCGACGCGGGAGGAGCGGGAGTTATATGAGGCAAACTCGTGAAAGCAAGAAGGGCCCTTCGGCGGAATCCATCGCCCGAATGGCCGACCGAGGCGAAGATGTGTCGCGGTTCTTCACGAACCGCGGTAAGATAATGCACCCCATTCAGCGGGTGAACGTGGATTTCACCGCCTCCATGCTGCAGGAACTCGACCAGGCGGCGGCCGAGCTCAACGTGAGCCGCCAAGCGGTGATCAAGGCTTTCATCCGCCAGGCACTGGACCAGCACCACCTGGCGCAGGGCGCGCGGAAAGCCAGTTGATGCGGGCCGAGTGGCACTCGGCAGTGATCGGTCGTTTGGTGGCGGCGGGGAGACTCGAACTCCCGACCTACGGATTATGAGACCGTCGCTCTAGCCAGCTGAGCTACACCGCCATCCCGATTCAAGTTTAGCAGACGCCTTTCCGCAGTCAAAAACCACTGGGATTACCCGATTGAATTTGTGGAAAAACGTGCTTTCCATAACATTTCTTCCGTCATGGTTCCGCAACATCCACCCGCGATTGTGGTTTAATGGGCTAAACCATTTCCCGACAGTCACTTGCGGTTACCTGCTGCGGGATGGTTCAATTCGTTATAAGTGCCTCTGTTACGACACTTTAATGATTCCTTTGGCGGTCTTTCCCACAAACTTTTCCACAGCGGCTGTGGATTCCCGCTTGCGCCCCTCGAGCCGGCGTTGCAGAGATTCCGGAATCTCGGCCTCCAGCTCGCAATACTCCCCGCAGTAACGCGTCTGGAGCACCTGCCCGAACTCGTGCAGCAGGGCGAGCGAAGCTCCGTCTCCGGAGGAAAGCCGAAAGGTGGCGCGCACAATCGGGTCGAGAGGGAGGGCCTCGTCGATGGCTGCCAGCAGCTTGTCGATGCCGGCGCCGGTGAGGGCGGAAATCGCCACGCCGCGCTTGTTCGCATGGCGGCCAGCTCCGTCCGGCAGCCGATCCATCTTGTTCATGATGAGGAGCTGCGGAATCTCCGCCGCTCCGATCTCCGCCAGCACCTTGAGCACGTGCGTGGTGTGCTCGGCGGCGGAGGGCGACGAGGCATCCACCACGTGCAGCACCAGCGCCGCTTCCGTCACCTCCTCAAGGGTGGCGCGAAATGCCTTCACCAGGGTGGTGGGCAGATTGCGGATGAAGCCCACCGTATCGCTCACCAGCACCCGCCGGCGCGAGGGCAGGACGAGCGGCCGCACGGTGGGATCGAGGGTGGCGAACATGCGCGCATCCACGGCCACGCCCGCCTGGGTGAGCCGGTTGAAGAGGGTCGACTTGCCGGCGTTGGTGTAGCCCGCCAGCGCCAGCGTGGCCAGCGGGACGGCGCTCCGTCTCTGACGGTGCAGCGCGCGGCCGGCCCGCACTCCTTCGAGGGCGTCCTCAATCTTTTTGATGCGGCGGGCGATCCGGCGGCGGTCGGTTTCGAGCTGGGTTTCGCCGGGTCCGCGCGTGCCGATTCCGCCGCCCAGCCGCGACATCTCGGCGCCATGCCCGGTGAGGCGCGGCAGCAGGTAGTTCAACTGCGCCAACTCCACCTGGAGGCGGCCTTCACGCGTCCGCGCACGCGATGCAAAGATGTCCAGGATCAGTTGGGTCCGGTCGATGACCTTGGCGTCCAGGGCCTTTTCGAGGTTGCGCTGCTGGGTGGGAGAGAGGTCGTGGTCGAAGATCACCAGATCGGCGCCGCGGGACACGACGGCGGCCGCGATCTCTTGCACTTTGCCATGGCCGATGAGGGTGGCGGCGTCCGGAGCCGGGCGCGATTGAAGCACGGTTTCGGCAATCTGGGCCCCCGCGCTGGCGGCCAGTTCGGCCAGTTCCTCGAGGGATTCTTCCGGCGGAACGGCTGTGCTGCGGCCGGGCCCAGAGGGCACCCCGCCGCGCGATTTCCACTCCAGCCCGACCAGAATCGCCCGCTCTCGAACGGGGTTGCGGAGTGCCGTGTCCTAAGCCTCCGAAGAGTCTGCGTGGACCGCCGCACCCGGCGGAATTCCGCCCGCGGCGCTCTGGCCCGTCACCGACGAGTTGCCGGCGTAGGAATGCGCAGTCTTCTGCGTGACCACCGTCGAAATGGCATGCTTGAAGATCAGTTGCTCTTGGTTGTTGGTCTCCAGCACCAGCGAGTACTTATCGAAACTCTTGATCCGGCCGGAGAGCTTGACGCCGCTCATCAGGTAAATCGTGAGGATAACCTTATCCTTGCGGGCGTTGTTTAAGAAACTGTCCTGAATGTTCTGCGCCGGTTTTTCCATGCCAATCCCCCAAACCCCTTTCGGGAAAGCAAAACAGGTGAACCAAACGGCAGAATCATTGTAACCCGATTCAGCTTGCCGAGGGGGAAGGGGTAGTGCCTGAAGTGTGCGTTGAAGGGAGTTTTCAGCTTTCCGACTCCCCGGAGAGCAGATGCGGCGTCTCACCATCGAACTTGGCAGTCAGCCAGTTTACCACAGCGCCAAGTAGCCGCCTTTTTCAGCCGTGCTATCTCCCGACCGCAGGCCCCATGCCGATGGCCGGAATGCCGCGCAAGCGGGAGCCGAAGGTCGCTTCCCGAAACGCCGTACCACAGGGAAGAATCGCGGTTGATCGCTACCATGATGCTGGTTTGCTGAGAATACCACCGATACCGTCGGGAATCATTGAAGGGAACTGTGCGTAGGGCAAAAGGTTAAGAGGTAGATCCCTATTCCGGTGCGCGGCAGTTCGGAGTTCGACTGCCGAACCGCGCGTAGGATCCGTTATTTTTGTGTGCTCAGCGTAGCGCGCCGAAGTTGCTCCTGAATGGCCTGCTGAATTTTGGTGCCCAGGCTTACCCAGATGACAGCCCCGCTCGGGTGCTTGTAGGGGACCGGCTTCTTCAAGCGGCGCGGTTTCGCCACCACCCAGGCGTAGGTATTCCGATACCATCCTAGTTGCGCTTCTCTGGGACGCATCCCGGCCTTCGCTGCGTTCTTACGGAATGCGTCTGCCGTGAGCGGACCGATACAATCAACGATTTCGCATATTCCAGCAATGGTGCCGGAACCGCTCGGGATTAGCCCGACGGTGCCACGAATGGCGGTTTTCTAACCGCGAATCTCCCACGTTTTCTTGCCGTCCAGGATTAAGTCTATCCACGGGTGGCGGATCAAAAGAGCGCGCTCTATGGGTTCATTTGTAGGCATAATTCAGAATGGTAGCGTGTTCTGGTCCCCCTGCGCTTCCTTCGGAGCTTTCCTGAATGCAGCAGAGTCCACAAGCGGTATATTCGGCTGCTTGCCCTCGAACAGTTCCCGAATGGTGAGGATCTGGATTTTGGGGTACTTGCCGTACAGCGTCTCGTAGAACCCGGCTTTCACCGCCTCAGTTCGCATCGGGCCGGTGGAATCGGACAGGGTGATGAACACTCCGATTTTGGCGTTTTCGCGGTCAACGACGTGTGCAAGGTCGCGCACCATAGCAACGTTCACATTTTCGCCACCCTTCACCGACACGATGGCCTTTTCTGTCGTTTTGCCTTCGGGCTTGAAATAGATCAGCCCATCAATGCCGGTATCGGCCCCCTTCTCTTTGCCAGCGAACGGAACGGCATTCACGAGCGATACGGCCCACCACTGGAACTGGTACTTGTCTTGGTCCGCTAGTGCTCTCGCCCCGTCCAGGTCTTTCGGCGTTCCGTGAACCTCGTACTCGATTCCAGGGAAGGCGTCTTTTAGGCGCTTTTCGATGAGCGAAATTGCAAGGTGGGTGATGTCAATGCCAATCCATTCCCGCCTGAGTTTTTGTGCAGCATGCATCGTTGTGCCACAGCCGCAGAACGGGTCCAACACGATATAGCCTTCCTTAGAACTACAGGCGATGATCCGCTCCAAAAGCTCTTGAGGTTTTTGTGTTGGGTATCCAAGTGATTCCCTGCCCATCGAATTGATAATATCAATATCGTCCCAGAAGTCCGAGAGCGGAATCCCTTCGTTTTGATCCAGATAGTATTTCAGGCACGGGGTGCCACCTGTTTTGGTCGAAGTCCAAGCGATAAGGCCCTGCTCTTCGTACAATTCCAGCTTCGTCGGTATAGTAATCCAATGCATCCCGGCCTTGCCACGAAGGTTAGGATCAATGCCGCGCCATGGTTTCCCTGTTTCGCCATTCCTCCTCCCGCTTACCAATAGCGGAACCAAGCGGTATTGCCCACGTTCATCGGTTAGGCTGTATTTTCGCAACAATTTCTCTTTCTTCTCCTCGTGTTGTATATAGAAGGCATACTGTTCCGATTTGGAATACAACAAAATAACGTCATGCGCTCGGCGTAAAATTCTACTGATTGACGAGCGACGCAGGCTGCGCCTCCACGATATTTCATTCCTGAAATTCTCTTTCCCGAAAATGCCGTCTAGTAGGATTTTGATTCCGGACATTCTTCAATAGCCTAGTTGCTTCCCAGTGCTTTGCGAAATCTGCGTAGGCCTGGGAATAAAGATCCCGATGTGCCGCGAGAGAGGACAGTGCAATCAATTCAAATATCTTGCGAAACTGAAGGCCGATTACCTCTATCTTGGTGGCAGTGTATCCGGCGTTCTGCCGGCCGGAAAGGTATAGGTCAATTACAGCAGTGCGGAGCTTTATCTCAACCATCACCCCGGCGTAGGTGTCCATGCTGGTCTTGTTCATTGTTTTCCTTTCGGATAATTATTCGATTCCCGGGCCTTCTCATGCGCGTCACGGAGCGTGGAGCAGATGTCGTTGCCGTATCACGCCCAAGCCGCGGGAGTGCAGCCAGATGGTAGCGCAGCGGGGCCCCCAGCTCATCGTTCCCGCTTCCCCCGCGCCGGCCGCAAGAGTCTGCCCGGCAGCTTCGAAAGGTACGTTAGCCTCTCGATCGCCGGCAACAACCGCCGCACGGTCCGCCCGTGCAAAATGAGGCTGCCGGCCACCAGCGCCGGGTGCGGAATCGTCGTGCAGCAGCGCGAACAGATATCGATTTCACCGGCCCGGCCGGCCGCGTGCAGGCGGCGCATCTCCTGCATGGTCCCGGAATTCCAGATTTCCGTCAGCGGCTGCTCGCCGATTTTGCCCACCGGCGCGCCATCCAGCATGTAGCTCTGGCAGCAGGGGTAGACATCGCCGTTCTGCTTGACGTACATCGGCCCGCGCCACAGGTAGTGGCAAGGGTGCTTCCAATCGGCGGCTGCGTGGCCGGCATCGGGACGCATGAGGTTGGTTTCATCCTCCTTGATGCGCACCTGGTCTATGCCCGGCACGGCCTTCCAGAAGCGGATGAAGTCGTCCACCTCCGCCCGATTGCCGTCCATTACCACCATCTGCACCACCACCTGAAGCCGCGACCCGCGCTCGTGTTTCATGCGCGCGAAGCGGACGAAGTTATCGCGCACCTTCTCGAACTTCGCGCCCTTACGGTAGAACTCGAAGGTCTCCTTCCTGGCGCCATCGAAGCTCAGCGTGATCTGTTCCAGCGGCGAATCGAGAATCCGGCCGGCGCAGCGCTCGTCGAGAAACGTGCCGTTGGTCGAAAGCAGCGTCGAGATGCTGTGACGGTGGCACAACTCGATGCGCTCGAAGATGTGCGGATCCATGAAAGGCTCGCCCAGGCCGATCAGCATCATGTGCTCGGCGGAGTCTCCGGCTTCGCGCACGAGACGTTCGAAGACCTCGTCCGTCATATCGGCCTTGGGTTGCGGATGGGTTTCACGCGGGCACATGGGGCAGTAGAGATTGCACTTGGCGGTGGTTTCGACAATGTACTCGACCGGCAGCGCCCCGAGCCTCGCCCGGCGCGTGAGGTAGCCCCACAGAAGCTTGGCCCGATTCCAGACTCTCATGTGCACCTTTATTGTAATGGGGCGCTACGGCTTGTAAACCGTTCCGGCTTTCATGACGAACTTCACGCGGCGCAGGGCCGAGATGTCGGTGGCGGGGTCGCCATCGACCGCAATGAGATCGGCGAACATGCCGGGTTTGACCGCTCCGATGCTCATGTGGAGAACGCTGCCGGCCACGGAGGTCGCGGCCTTTAGCGCGTCCAGACGGGACATGCCGTAATCGACCATCAGCTCGATCTCTCGCGCGTTCTCTCCGTGCGGGAACACGCCGATGTCGCTGCCGCTGAGGATGGTCACGCCGGCGTCGAGCGCGGCCTTGAAGCTGGCGCGTTTGTGCACGATGCTGGGCGGCTCGGGCTGCTGGCCCTTTTTCCATCCGGCGTACTGGGCGGTGGCGTCGCCGGCGGCCAGCGTGGGGCAGAGGGCCACGTGGCGCTCCACCATAAGCTTGAAAATCTCCGGCGTGCCGCCGTCACCGTGCTCGATGGTTTCGGCTCCGGCGAGAATGGCGCGGCGCATGCCTTCGGGCGTGGCGGTGTGCACGGCTACGGGCACTCCGGCGCTGCGGGCAGTCTCGACGGCCAGCTTCATCTCCTCGAGCGAGAAGGTGGGATGCGCGCCCGGAAGCGGGCCCCAGCGGTAGTCGCCGTAGAGCTTGATCCAGTCGGCGCCGTGGCCGATCTGGTCGCGCACTACGCGGATGAGGCTATCGACGCCATCGGCCTCTTCAGCTCCTTGCGGAACGCTCCATTCGAGCGAAAACCCCTTGGGGGCGTAGCTGCCCGTGGCGACGATGGCGCGTGTGGAGGCGAGCACGCGGGGACCGGGAATGATGCCCTGGTCGACAGCCTGCTTAAGCTCGACATCGGCGTAGCCGGCGCCCTCGGTGCCGAGGTCGCGCATGGTGGTGAAGCCGGCCATGAGCGTGGCGCGCAGGTGGTTGACGGCGCGCGCGGCGCGCAGAGCGAGGCCCTCATGCGCCACCTGGTCGTTCCAGACGGTCTCGTTGTAGGCGTGCAGGAGGATGTGCGAATGGCCCTCGACGAGGCCCGGCATCAAGGTGGCGCCCGGCAATTCGACGACCTTGGCGCCGGCGGCATCGACGCTGGCTGACGGCCCAGCGGCTTCGATGCGATCGCCGGCCACCCGCACGGCCCAACCTTCATGCATGGC
Source organism: Bryobacteraceae bacterium (assembly GCA_049515735.1). Taxonomy (GTDB): domain Bacteria; phylum Acidobacteriota; class Terriglobia; order Bryobacterales; family Bryobacteraceae; genus Fen-178. The sequence continues at coordinate 35,920 of JBEKTU010000032.1, read as the reverse complement.
CTCACCGTCGAAGACGCGTGCCGGCTTCAGCAGCATGGCGGCGGGCGCCTGCGCCTGGGCCGTGAGCGGAGCGAGGGCGAGGAGGAAACAGATGGAGAGGGAACGGTGTACTGACATGGGGTGATTATAAGCCGGTTTGCTCCGTATCCAGTGCTTCGGAGAATAACGCCTCGTACCGATCCATAACTTTGTCGATGGAATAACCGGCGAGAACACGCTGCCTGGCGGCGGCGCCCATACGCGCGCGCAGGGGCGCATCCAATAGCAGGCGATTCAACGCGCCCGCGATAAGATCCGGCGAGCCCAACGCGGCGTGCAGGCCGTGGACTTCGTTCTCGACCAGTTGGACGTTGGCGGGGATGTCGCTGACGACGGAGGGAAGCCCCACCGACATGGCCTCCAAAAGAGAGCAAGGCAGCCCTTCGTTGGAGGAGACCAGAGCGAAGACGTCGCTGGCCTGCAACCAGTCGCGGACCTCCGCGCCGGTCTGGCGCCCGGTAAACCGAACGGCGCCGTCCAAACCCAGCCCGGCGGCGAGCGTCTCCAATTCGCTTCGCATGGGGCCATCTCCCACCATAATGAGGGTGGCGTTCGGAGCGCCCCGGCGCGCGTCGGCGAACGCCCGGACCAACGCTGGCAACTCCTTTTCGGAGGCCAGCCGGCCGACGAAAATAACGGCAGGCGCGGAAGGCTCGATGCCGAAGCGGGCGCGCAACTCGCGGCGGCGCTCCGGGGCGCAGGGAGCGAACTCATCGGTATCGATGGGGTTGGGCATCCACAGCAAATGCTCCGGTTCAAGCCCGGCGGCGGTAGCCTCCTCGGCCATACCCGGATTAAGAATCATGACCCGGTGCGCCCACCGGCGAAGGAACCACAGTTCCAGCCTTCCCATCCAGGAGCTTCGCATGACGGTGATGATGCCGCTGCCGGACACTTTCATGACTACGGGTTTGCCAAGCAGACGAGCCACGGGCAAGCCCACGGCGAGATGCAGCCCCTGCATGAGGAAGTAGACGATCTGATAGCGGCGGCGTTCCCGTATCAGCGTCCACGCAACTCCCAGTGCGAAGACATAATCGCGCGCCAGCCGATGGCGGCCGAAAATCCGAACCGGAACCCCGGCCGGGTCTACCCAGGCGGAAACATCGGGCATGGGAGGCCCTCCCGAGCACAAAACCGTCACCTTATGTCCGCGCCGGAGCAAAGCCGAGCAGACGCGCTGGGCTTCCATTTCCGAGCCGCCCAGAACCGGCGGATAGGTGTGCGAGACGAGCAGCAGGGAGAAGCGGCGGTCATTCATAGAATGGTTCGCGGGCGCTTGCCTAACAATGATACCTTGCGTTCCGGCCTTGAATGCAGGCAGATGCTTGACTATCGGATAATAAACCAGTGTGTGGAATTGCAGGACGCGTTGCTTCTGAAGCGGCTCAGACCGTCGAACGATCTGTCAGTACGATGATGGACGCGCTGGCGCGGCGCGGTCCTGATTCCGAGGGGCTGGCGAGTTGGCCTGGAACGGCTTTGGGGCACCGCCGCCTGGCCATTCTGGATTTAAGCGATGCCGGCCGGCAGCCGATGCTCTCCGACGACGGCCGGATCGGCCTGGTTTTCAACGGCTGCATTTACAATTTTCGCGAACTGCGCAGCGAACTCGAGAGGCGCGGCCGGCGTTTCGTCTCGCAGTGTGACACGGAAGTCCTGCTGCGCGGCTACCAGGAGTGGGGCGTTGATGCCCTGGTGGCCCGGTTGCGCGGCATGTTTGCTTTCGCCATTTGGGACGACCGCCTCCGAACGCTCACCCTGGTCCGCGACCGGTTGGGGGTGAAGCCCCTGGTCTATTGCGCTCGAAACGGCGAGATCGCTTTTGCCTCGACCATCGCCGCACTGAGGGCGGCCGGGTTCGGCGGAGACTTTGACCCGCAAGCCGTCCTGGATTTGCTCGAGTTCGGATATGTCACCGAAGACCGGGCCATTTACGGCTGGATTTCCAAGCTGCCGGCGGCGACCATCCTGGAATGGCGGGATGGCCAATCCACGGAGAGGCGCTATTGGTCTTTGCCCGAAACTTGCGAGGGCTCGCCCATCCAGTTCGAGGAGGCCGTTGAGGAAACCGAGCGGCTGCTGGTGGAGGCCGTCCGGCTGAGGCTGGTTTCGGACGTGCCCATCGGCGCGCTGCTGAGCGGGGGCGTCGATTCCGCGCTGATCTGCTGGGCGATGTGTAAGCTCCAGGCGCATATCAAGGCTTTCACCGTGCGCGCATCGGGCGACTCCTCGGACGAAAGCGCCGATGCGCAGCATACCGCCCGGCGGCTGGGCATTCCGCACGAAATCGTGGACATGCCGGACGCGGATTTTTCGTTGGATGAGCTGGTGGACGCCTATAGCGAACCGTTTCCGTGCCAGTCCGCACAGGCCATGCTATGGGTATCGCGGGCGGTTAAGCGCCGGGCCACGGTGCTGCTGACGGGAGATGGCGGGGACGATATATTTCTCGGGTACCCGTTCTTCCGGAACGCCTGGGCGGCGGAACGGCTCGCGCGCAGGTTACCCGCGTTCGCACCAGCCGCCTGGCGGGTGGCGCGCTGCGTCCTCCCCGATTCGGGTCCGGCGCGGCGGCTCAAGAACTTTCTCAATTACGCCACCGGAGGACTCGGTGATTATCTCCGCGCACACGATGGCATTCCGTATTACGAGCGGCGTTCCATGTTGGGCGAGAGGCTGGAGGGGCGGCTCGTGTCGGAGCGTCAAGTCCCGCCGTCGCTGGAATCGGCGCGCCACCTCCTCTCCGGCGCCCTTTCGCACCATCACGCCGTCCATTTCCCCAGCGAGTTTATGACGAAAGTGGACGGCGCGGCCATGTACTATGCCATCGAAGCCCGCGCGCCGCTGCTCGATCACAAGATCTGGGAGTACGCCGCTGCGCTCTCCCCGGAAGTACGCTTCCATGGCGGCCGGTTGAAAGCGGTGCTGCGCGAGATTGCGCGACGGCGCATCGGGCCGGAAGTGGCGTTGCGGAAGAAGCAGGGCTTCACCGTCCCCGTGGAACGCTGGCTGGCCAAGCGGTGGAGCGGCATGTTGGACCGCCTCCGCGAAGACACGGTTCTCGAAAAGGAAGGATGGATACGGGGCGGCGCATTGCGGGCCTCCCTGAAGGAAGCGGCCAGCCGCCGCTGGATTCCCGTACAACTCTGGCGTTTGTTGGTGCTGGAGCACTGGCTTGTAAAGAATTCTCACGGCGAGACGCTGCGTGCGCCTGAGTCAGTAACTGGGCTCATTGGCGCCGATCACCCGTGCCGGACTGCCAACCGCCACGGAACGGGCAGGAACCGGGCGGGAGACTACTGAGCCAGCGCCGATGGTAGCGCCAGGCCCAACGTCCGCCATGATGACTGCGGCCGCTCCAATCCAGCAATGATCCCCGATCTTCACCGGCGCGAACACGCCTTGTTCCGCGCCCGAGATCTCGCCCCGCTCATTCCGGGTATGTTGCCGGCCGCCACTTATGACTTGGACGCCGGACGCAATCTGGGTGTGGTGCCCAATCGCGGCTCTGCCTATGATGCAGTAGCTGCCAATGTAAACATGGGGACCCACCGTGGCGTCCCGGTGGGCAAAGAACGACCCAAACGAAATGCGGCTCGCCAAGGAACATTCCACCAGGGTGAGCCTGTAGAACGCCACGCGCAGGTAGTCACCCGGAATTCCAGGCGCCATGGCGCAGCAGTGGGCGAAAAACGAGAATACAGCTTCCAGCCTGCCGAATCCGGAGGCTGCGGCCAAGGGCAGTGCAGCGAGCAAACTAAGGCTGCGCAGAAGAAACTTGGCGACGCGTTTCACTCTCGCTCCAAAGCGCTCGCGGCTTTGTCGGCGGGCCATCGGTAGTTCCGGGACTGGACCTCGGCGGGATTGCCCATGGCCAGGCAATAGGGCGGGATGTCCGAAATGACGACGCTGTTTGCCCCGATGACCGCGCCCTCGCCGACGGTGACGCCTTTCATGATTTGGGAACCGCTGCCGATGCACGCGTGCCGGCGGATTCTCACGGGATGGATGTCCCGCGGATCCAGCGGCGCATTCCGGGAGCGGAGATCGGCCGCGCGCGGGTGGCCGTCGTTATCGGAGATCCGGCAGTCGAAGGAAATCGTCACGTCTTCTTCGATGACGATCTCTTTGTTCACCGAAAACCAGACTCCCCGGCCTATCTGCGCGCGATCCTTAATGATCAACTGCGGGCGGTCGATGAATCTTCCGGACATGACCGACATGCCGTCAATTGTGACATCGTCGCCTATGTGAATTTCGACGTGTCCGCTGACGTATGGCAGGCACCCGACCGATACGTTCCTGCCGAAAGACGAGCACCGGGCCTGGAACAGCGGATAGCGGTAAAACACGGTAACCAGCCAGCGACAAACGACAATGATGCCGGCGCGGACATGGTCATACGCGCGCAAGGGGGGCTTTAGAAAGCCCGGGATGCGCGGAGGGCGAGGGTTAAGCAGGCCTTTCAGCATCGATCGAATTAGCCTGTAAAAGGGCGTCTTGCCACGCTTGATGTCGCGAATAAGGCTATTGATGCTCACGTTATGCTCTCATTTAAGCACGTCGCGCGCAGGCCCGGACTTGCATCTTTGCAGGGGCTGCGCCGGCAAGTCGGCTATACTGGTGTCTTGTGACATCCTCGATCTGCCCGCGCGGTAAACGATCTTCATAAGTCTCGCTCGGCGGACAGGAGGTTGCGATGCAAGCGGCACTGTCCGCGATTGAGTACTATCTTCCCGAGAGAACCATCTCGACGGAGGGCCTTTCGGCGGAGTTCCCGGAATGGTCCGTCGATAAGATCGACGCTAAGACGGGTATCCGGGAAAGGCACATCGCCGCCTCCGGCGAATGTGCCTCCGACATGGCGGTGGCCGCTGCCCGCAAGTTATTCGAGTCAGGCGCCTGCCGGAGCGACCAGATCGACTATATTCTGTTGTGTACACAGAGCCCGGACTACTTTCTGCCGACCACAGCTTGCCTCATCCAGGACCGGCTGGGAATCCCGAAAACGGCGGGAGCACTGGATTTCAACCTGGGCTGCTCAGGCTACATCTACGGACTCGGACTGGCGCAGGGTCTGATCGCGTCCGGGCAGGCGACGAAGATTTTGCTCTTAACGGCGGAAACCTACAGCAAGTTTCTGAACCCCGGCGACCGGAGCGTCCGGACGATTTTCGGGGACGCCGCGGCCGCGACGTTAGTTTCAGCCATCGATTCGCCGGATCCTCTGATCGGTCCTTTCATCTACGGTACCGATGGCAGCGGCGGCCCCAACCTGATCGTTCCGGCTGGCGGAGTCCGGTGCCCGCGGACCGCAGAGACCGGGGTGGCCGTAGAGGAGGCGGACGGCAACCGACGAAGCCGGAATGATCTGTTCATGAACGGTGCCGAGATATTCAGCTTCACCATCGAGGTCATTCCGCAGACCGTGGATGGCCTGCTCCGAAAAGCGGGATTGAGCCTGGAAGATGTGGATTTGTTCGTCTTCCACCAGGCAAACAAGTACATGTTGGACCACCTCAGGAAACGTCTCCGAATCCCGAGGGAGAAGTTTCAAACCACGATGAGCCACTGTGGGAATACGGTATCCTCCACCATTCCGATTGCGCTCAAGCACGCCGCTGTCGAGCGGACCCCCAGGAGAGGATCGCGAGTGATGCTGGTGGGATTCGGGGTCGGTTATTCCTGGGGCGCCGCCATGGTGCGTTGGTCCGGCCTGTACGGCTGCCCCGGCGAGTGAATCAGGGACGCTCTGCGTTACAATCTGCAATATGACGATGGAAGAATTCCTGGACCAGTTTGGCGAGCTCTTGGAAATGCCGGCTGGCTCGCTGCGAGCGGAGGACGAGTTATCGGAGCTGGAAGGATGGAACTCAATGGCGATGGTGGGTTTTATCGCTTTTGTCGATGAGCAATTTGAAAAGACTTTGTCGCCTAGGCTATTCGCGAAATGCTCCACGGTTGCGGACTTAGCCCGGTTAGCCGGTCTGAATGCTTAGCCGCATGAAGCGCTTTCTGCGCAGCTTCGTCCATCCCACGCTTCCTCATCTCCCCCGTGTTTTCACACCCCCGCTACGCCTGGCCTACGAGGGTCATTTCCTGTTGATCATTCTGTTTCGTTCGATCTTGACCGTTTGCTACAGGAATCCCCTGTTCCAGGCGCGATGCGCGAGTGTTGGACGCCGGCTTACTGTAGACGGGTCGCAACTTATAAGTGAACATGTCCGCATCTATGTAGGGGACAACGTTTACGTCGGCGGCCAAGTCAGCATTGATTCGACACGGGTTTGCGACGAGCCGAAGCTCATTATGAAGGACCGCTCCGGAGTGGGATGGAACACGAGTTTCACGGTAAACCGGGAAGTGGTTCTGGAAGAAGATGTAATCGTCTCGTTTAACTGCCATATCTCCGACTCAGACGGGTATTCCCGCGAGGCGGATTTCCGTGCCGCCGGTGTCGCTCACGACCCAATGGATATTCGGCCGGTGCGCATCTGCAAGCATGCCTGGATTGGCAACGGATGTTATATCATGAAGGGTGTCACCATCGGCGAAGGAGCTGTCATTGGCGTCAACAGCGTGGTGACCTCCGACATACCTCCCTACTCGCTGGCGATGGGAAACCCGGCCGAAGTCTTACTTCGGAATTTTGGACTGCCTACCACCGCACCCCGGAAAATCAGGAAATCAAAAGACGAGGGCGATGCGTCTCAGCGAAGCGAGTAGCCGCCGTCGATTTCCAGTGTGGAACCGGTAATCCAACGCCCCGTTTCCGCAAGCAGGTACGCGATGGCGTAAGCCACGTCGCGCGCCTCCCCGAAACCCATCGGATGTCGCTGCCGCAGTCTCTCCACGTGCTCCGGTCCCGTGTCTTGGCCTACCCGGTCGAGTAACTCCCCCTTGATGATCGCTGGGGCGACACAGTTGACTCTAAGTCCGTCGGCCACCAACTCACGGGCGGCCGATCGGGCAAAGCCGATCAAGGCAGCTTTGCCGGCCGCATACGCGGAGAGCCCGGCGTCCCCGTCGAACGCCGCCATGGAGGAGACCAGGACGACTCCGCTGCCGCGAACCGCGCACCCGCGCGCGCGGAAGGCCTTGACCAGCATGACGGCGCTGGTCACATTGGTGCGCATTAGGGTCTCGAACTTGGCGGTATTCAAATACTGTACGGGCAGAAGATGGATCAGTCCTCCGCAATGCGCCAGGCCGCCCAGCGGACCGGCCCGATCCACGATGCTCCGAAGCCATTTCGGGATGGCGTCGGTATTCTCCAGGTCGAATGGCTCCACGCGGTGGCCCGTTCCCTCCAACTGCTCCAAGGTCTGTGCCAGCCGCACCTGGTCCCGGCCGGTAATTATGAGACGCGCATTCAACTGACTCAGAACGATGGCGGTTTCTCGACCAATTCCGGAAGAAGCGCCCGTGACGAGGACCACCGCCCCCTTCATGTCCATCGGGTTCTGTATCATGCGAGAGTTTCCAACTGCGCCGCCCTGCCGTATTCCACTAACTCCGGACAAACCGCCGGGCCGCAATTCAGTAACACCGCCGCCCACGAGAATCCGACTCCGAAGCCCGCCAGCAGCAGCCGCAGGCCGGACTCCTGCATCCGCGTGCGTAAGTTCGTGGTGGTAATTGCCAGTGGTATGGACGCGGAACTGGTGTTCCCGAAATTTTCCAGCGCGATCACGAACTTCTCGGCCGGGAGTTTCATCCGTTTGGCCAGATGTTCCAACATAAAACGATTGGCCTGGTGAAAGACAAAGCCGTCGATCTCGTCTATTTGCCTGCCGGCATTGTGCAGCAGAGCCTTGATCAGCGGTGGTACCCGCTGCAGGGTAAATGTGAAAACTTCCGGACCGTTCATGAAAAGGTCCTGGTCGCTGCGGATATTCTGCCCTTCGCGCAGCGTGCGGATAGCGGTGTCGGGGTTGCAGGGGTTCCGAAAGCCGCCGGCGCGAACGATCAGCTCGTTGAACCCGGCTCCGTCGGCGCCCAGCTCGAAAAACATAGGGAGTGCGCTGGCGTCCGGCGTGAGAGCGGTGGCAGTTCCGGCATCGCCGAAGAGAAGGGCGACGGACTGATCTTGCGGCGACGCGATCCGGGAACTCGTGTCTCCCACCAATAGAAGCACGTTGCCCTTTACGTTTTGCATGAGGCTCGCCGCCACCCACAAGCCGTAAACGTATCCCGAGCACCCCAGGTTAATGTCCATGGCATAGCAGGACGAAGGCAGTCCGAGTCGATGATGAAGCACGTGGCTGGTGCCCGGCAGCAGATAGTCCGGCGTCTGCGTGACAAATATCAAGCCGGCGATCTCACTTGGCGGCCAGTGGAGTTCCTGAAGCAGCCTGGTTGCCGCCGTGAAACACAGATCCGAGGTGCAAACGCGGTCCGAGGCGACGTGACGGGTCTCAACGCCGACACTTTGGCTGATCTTGCGTGCTTGTTCCAGCCCGAAGAATTCCGCCGAGTCTTCGGGTCTCCGGGTCTCCTCCGGCACCGTGCTCGCGATGCCCGCAATCCTCACTCCTGACACGTTGCCACTGGCCATGATCGCCTCCGAAATGCCGGAAGCCCCGGTTTTCGGCACCTGGCCTCAGTTTAGCAAGGTCGGTGGCGTAGCCAGGAAAAACTGCCGCTCAGCCCCGCCGCATTAGAGAATCAACCCCGCTCGACCAGAAAGATGAAGGAGTGGGCGAACTGCGCCCAAAGGCCGGTGCGGGCGGCGGTTTCGTAGGCCAGATGCTTGATTCGGCCGCGTAACCCGCGTTTCCGCCAGTCCTGTCGCGCGACGAAATCCAGCAAGGCGCCGCTCTCTTCGAGTGGGAGAAGAACGGTCGGTTGGTTGTAGCCGTGCCAGGCGTGAAACGCGCGAACCGCGCCCAGGCCGGCATCGCGAAAGAGCTTGCGATAGCCGGGCAGGGAGTACGTGTAGGTGCGATAGCCGGCGTTGGCATCCGAGCGATACCGCGGAGCGAACCGGCGGCACACCAAAGCCGCCATCTTGCGCGGCATCAAAGAAGTAAACCGCAGCCCACTATGGTCGCGCGCACCCCGGAAATACTCGAAGCCCATCCGGTTTTCAATACCCACGCACAAGAACCCGGATGGTTTCAGCAGTTCCCGTACGGAGCGAAGAAACTCGATCTGGAGGGCGCGCGGGTCGCCCTTCTTATCGGCAATGCCGATCCATTCCACGACGCCGTTCAAGATGGCGGCATCGAACTGTTGGGGAGCGAGGGGAAGGCGCAGGAAGTCCGCGCAGACCGGCTCGATGGGGAGACTCATCTGGCGGGCGCGGAGCTGAATGAAACGCGTTCGTTCCAGAACGCCCTCGACGGCGACGACGCGTGAAAAGTTGGCGGCGAGGGCCGAGGCAATGCCGCCCCAACCGGCGCCGACGTCGAGGATTGACGAATCTCTCGGCAGCGTCCAGAGCTTTTGGAAGTCGCCCCGCCAGGGGGCGCAAATATAATCGCGCAAGAGCTTGCTGCCGATCACGTGTTCCACAGCGGCCTGCCAGCCGATTTCCAGCGCGAGGTGGTTGGCCTCGCGCATGCTTTCCAGGGGGATCTCGCCCCAATAGTAGTCTGGATCGGCGAAACAGGGGATGCCGTCGATATACCTGCCGACCGGCCCGCAGGACGAGCAGACAAGGTCGTCGCGCGCCCGAGACACAGGGCCGCCGCAGTCCGGACAACAGAGGGTCGGCACAAATGCATGGTACCAGGAGTTTTTCCATGAGTTTCTCAGTCCTCCTCCTCCCAGATAAGCTAAGCCGGGGAGGCACACAGGCTGGGTTATACTGAAGCAATCGCCTGCCCACCAGCGCCCCCGGAAGTTGTGCGGCGCTGGCAGCAGAAGGAGTAATCCAGTTGACGGGGTTTTCAGCGGTGTAGGCCGCTTCGCATGGTTTCGCCACAAGCCAGCGGGTCCTCCTCACGGTCGCTCTACCTGAGTTTCGCCACCGGCAGCGGGCTCTTCTCCATCGCGTTAATCGCGCAGCGCCTGGGTGGCATCATCCTGTTGCCGATCATGACGCGCTTTCTCACGCCGGCCGATTATGGCGTGCTGGATCTGCTGGAGCAGGTCGGAGTGGTCTTGGCGACCCTGCTGGGAGCGAACTTGGCGTGGGCGCTCGGATATTTCTATTTTCAGGACGAATCCACGGAAGTGCGCCGCCGCGTGGTTGGCACGCTGATTCTCGGTTCGGCGATGCTCGGCGTTGCCGCCTGCCTGATCTGCCTGCCATTTTCCTCTCTCGTGAGCCGGCTCGTGTTCGGCAGCGGAATCGCCTCGGAATATCTGCTCTTGACGTTCGCGGGATTCGTGCCGGGTTTCCCGATGGAAGCGCTGTTCTCGTGGCTGCGGACGACGAATAAGCTGGGCGTCTATGTCTTCGGCTGCCTGTTTCGAGTCGGGGTCACCATAATCGGAACGGTGGTTCTGGTCGCGGGCTTTCGCCTGCGCGTTTGGGGCGTGCTGTCTACCAGCGTAGCCGCCATCGCACTCACGGCAGTTTGTCTGACGGCCTACTGTGTGCGCCTTGTACGCCCGGTGTTCGATCTCCGGATGTTCGGACGTATGGCCCGCTTCGCCGCGCCGATCGGAATCGGGAACCTGGCGGTTTTCGTTCTCAATGTCGGGGACCGGTTCATCCTGCCGCATTACCGGCCCCTGAGCGACCTGGGCATCTACGTTCTCGCCTACAAACTGGGATCGATGATCGTTTTTGTCTATTCCCCTTTTTGGTACTACTGGGGCACGAATGTGTTTCAAATCATGAAGCGCCAGGACTCGGACAGCGTATTCGCCCGCTTGTTCACGTACGTGCTGCTGCTGCTTTCCTTCTGCGCGGTGGGGCTTGTAACGGGCGCTCGGCCGGTTCTCACGATCCTGGTAGCCCCGGCGTTTCGCGGCGCGGTCGCGATCGTCCCGATTATTGTGGCGGCATACTACTTCCGGGCAATCGGCGATTTCCTGCGCTGCCTTTTCCTGGCCGCGGGCCGGCCCGCATACGACGCCGTCTGCAACTGGGCCGGAGCGGGCATTTGTTTGGCCGGATATCTCATAATGATTCCGAAATACGGGATTTGGGGCGCCGCCATCGCGACCGCCGCGGCCTTCCTCTTTGTCTGCGTGGTCTCGATGGCGTGGGTGTATCGCTTGCGGCCATATCGCGTGGAGAAAGGGCGCTTGGCGAAAATCGCTGCCGCGACGGTGGCCGGAGTGATCCCCTATGCTCTCCTTTCGCCGCAATGGCTGCCGGGGCAGATCGCTTTGGCGGCCCTGTCCATGGCAGTGTTCCCAACCATTCTGTGGCTCTTGCGATTCCCTACGGACGGCGAGACGGAAATCCTCAGGACCGCGGGCCGTTTGCTCGCCGGGGGCCGGTTCAAAGCGGTTCTGGCCCTTGCAAAACGCGGCGGCGAGTGATACCGCGCACCAGCGCCCATTTGGATCTTCCTATGAACTAACGCTCCCCGCGGCCGCGGTTGGATGTACAATTGATGCGAACCGGAAGGCGAAAATGGAAGTCCTGGCATACTTGGCAGTCTTTGTAGTGCTCGTCGTCGTTGGCGTCGGGATCCTCATTGCCACGACGTTCATGGGCCGGCAGTCCATCCCGGATGGCCTCGAAATCAACGGACTCCGCATCGTTAAAGACGGCCTTGTCAGCATTTCTGTGTTGCCGTTGGCTGGCGGCGAGGTGGCGCTATTCGATGCCGGCAACGACAAGACGGGGAAGGCGATCCTCAACGAACTTTCGCGCCTTGGGCTGGGACGGGAGAACGTCAAGACGATATTTCTGACGCACGGCCACCCGGACCATATTGCCGGAGTGCCGCTGTTCCCCAACGCGCAAGTCATGGCATTGTCCGAGGAGGTGGACATAGCGGAAGGGCGGACTTCCCCCGGCGGCCCGATCATGCGGGTCCTACCCATCAGGGCGACCGGCGTAAAGATCAACCGCGCCCTCCACGATGGGGAAGTAGTGGATCTGGGGACCGCGAGGGTGCGGGTCTTCGCCGTCCCGGGCCATACGGCGGGCAGCGCCGCCTATCTGGTGAACGGCGTCCTGATGCTAGGCGACGCGGCCGATGCCGGCTCGGATGGCCACGTGAAGGGCTCTCCCTGGTTAGCCTCCAAAGACCAAGCGCAGAACCGGGCATCTTTAAGCCGGTTGGCGATGCGTCTCGCCGGCGAAGGGGGCGTCGAAGCCCTCGTCTTCGCTCATTCGGGAGTCTTGAAACAGGGCATCGAGCCACTCACGCTGGCCGCGCGCCGCTGGTAACTCGGCAATGAATCATGAAATCCGGCCTCGGTCTCTGCGCCGCCACGCGGCCCCAATTTTCGCCCCGTTTAGGGCGCGGCGCGCGATCAGGGCCTCTTCCGCCTTTCTGTATTTCGCCGGGAGCGAACTCCATGCTGTGCCGAAAAAAGTATAGGATCTCATCGAAAGACAGTCATAATCCGGCAACCAGGATCTGATGGCGGAAATGGAAATGCCCTCTCCGCCGCTGTGAATCTGGAAGTCCGTAATACTGTAGATCTCCTCCGCCGAGAGCGGGGTGGCGACCATGCCCTTTTCGAGCAGAGCGCGGTTGGTCTTGAACAGGTAATCCTGCTTATCCGGTCCCCTCAACTCTCGGCGGAGGCGGGCGATGATTCGGCCCGGGGCCAGACGGCGGAGCCACTCGGGAGGCGCGCGTTTCGAGACTCGGCCGCTCCGCTCCCGAAGTTCGGCGTCGTGCAGATAATCGCCGTTGGGGTCGTGAACATGGAGAAATACGCCCCCATTGGGTTGCCGCTCGCGGACGGCCTTGAGGAAGGCCGGCAGATCGGGGATGTGGTGCAACACGGAGCAGGCGACGATGAATTCGTACTTATTTCCCGCAGGCAGTGAGTCTACCGTGCCCTGGTGAGGGTTCACCGGCACGCCATGGCGGGCAATCCGGCGTGAGGCGCGCTGGAGCATGGCCGGAGAGATATCGACTAGGTCGACCGATTTGATTCTACCGGCAATCGCGGTTTCGAAAAGACAGTCGGCAGCCAGCCCGGTGCCGCACCCGATATCGAGCAGGCGTACGTGCTGGGGCATATCGGGATAGGCATTCAGACAGCCGTCAATGAGGAGGACAAACTGCGCGGGAAGAGTTTCCCACATATCGGCGTGCGCTTCATCGTACACCTCGGACTCGAATTCGTGGAAAGTCACGTTCAGCGTAGAATAAAAGTCTTCCACGGAGCAACGTGCCCCATGGCGCTGCATGATCCTGCCGACGATGGTTTCCTTATCCATACCTGCGGGCTATTCATACTATCGCAAAGCGCTCAAAGCCGGTGACAACAATTGTATTCATTTTATACTATTGAAAACAAAGGGAACGCGACGCGTTTCTGAAATGGCGCCGCTTTCCCTCGTGCTAGCGTACAGGTGGAGAGAGGCGAATGCTAAAGCTTGTATTCATAGCCGCCGCGGTGGTAGCGGCAGACGCTCAAACGCAGATCGACCTGCGCACGCAGGCAAAGAGCGTCGACTTCACGGCGGCGAATTCCACCAAGCCTTTCAAGGCTGGGACAGCGTTGCCCGCGAATTGCGCCGTAGGCGAGATGTTTTTCAACACCGCTGCGCCGGCGGGCGCGAACCTGTACGCGTGCACCGCGGCGAATACATGGTCGGCGCAGGGCGGCATATCCAGCGATAACTGCTGGATCGATTCCTCCAATAACGTGTTGAAGTGCACAGATCAAAACGGAAACGTGTATTCGGTTGTCAAGACATCTTCGGCGGGGACGGTCAATCAATGGGTAGACTATATCGATTCGACGGGCGCACCGCACACATCTCAGCCTACGGCCGGAGCGGTAGGGGCAGTGGCGGATCCGGGAGCGAACGGGATCCCCTATCGGAATGGAACGGGAACCGCGGCGCCGGCTACGGCCGACAATCTCAGCGGACCTTTCTTCTGCCAGGATACGGGTTATAGCGGCGCGTATGCCTGTAACCTGACGCCGCCGATAACGGCTTACCAAATCGGCACGACCTACTGGTTCAAGGCCAACACCGTCAATACCGGAGCGGCGACAATCAATTTCAATTCGCTGGTGCCGAAGCGCATCGTGAAACAGGCCAATCAGGATCTGGAGCCTGGGGATGTCAAGGCCGGCCAGTGGGTGGTGGTGACCTATGACGGGGCGAACATGCAGATGCAGAGCCAGACGGCGAATGCGCCGGTGAGCGGCGTTTCGACGGTTTTTGGCCGGTCCGGCGCGGTTCTGGCACAGAGCGGAGATTACACGACGGCCCAGATTTCAGAAAACGGCAACCTGTATTTCACCAACGCCCGGGCGTGGGCGGCTCTCTCGGCCAGTGGGCCAGTCACATTCAACGGCGCCACGGGAACGTTCAACTGTCCAACCTGTATAACGTCGGCAACGTCTGCGGACACCGATTTGTACGGGAGCTTTCCGCACTTGAGCGTCGTGAGACTCCAGGGGCGGCCAATTGCTACTACTCCGCCGGCCGATCTTCAGTACCTCGGCTGGAACACCTTCGCCGGCCAATGGGAGCCGAAAACCGTGCCCGCCGCACCAGTCACTTCCATCTTCGGGCGCAGCGGCGCGGTCTCAGCGGTGGCCGGGGATTACACCACGGCCCTGGTCACCGAAAGCGGCAACTTGTATTTCACCAACGCGCGGGCGTGGGCGGCTCTCTCGGCCAGTGGGCCAATCACATTCAGCGGCTCGGGAACGTTCAGTTGTCCAACATGTATAACGTCTGCAACGCCTGCGGACACGGACCTGAGTGGGAACTTCCCGCATTTGAGCGTCGCTGGGATCCAGGGCCGGCGGGTCGCCAGCGCTCCGCCTGCGGACCTACAGTATCTGGGTTGGAACATCAGCGCCAACCAGTGGGAACCGAAAACGCTACCCGCTGCGCCGGTGACTTCCGTTTTTGGCCGCACGGGCGCCATCGTTCCGCAAAGCGGGGACTATTCCTTTACGCAAATTGCCGGCGCTGCCAGCGCCTCCCAGCTTCCCGTTGTGGCGATGCGCACGGATCAAAACAATGCAGTCGCAACGGGGACGACGCAGGACTTCAGCAAGGCCGCGCACACCTTGCCGATGCAGTCCGGGGTTCTGGCCAACCTGCCGGGGACCTGCGCCATCGGAGAAACGTACTTCGCCACCAATGCGCCGGCTGGCGCTGACGTCTATGGTTGCACGGTCGCAAATACATGGACCGCGCAAGGGACCCTCACGGTCGAGAGCGATGGTTTGGCGGTGGGGACCAGGCGGACTCTTAACTTCGTAACGGGCACGGGCCTGGTGACCGTGATTACGGACGACGGCACGGAAATCAATGTGCAATCGGCGTTGGACACATCGGTAGCCCAGACGCAAATAGGAGATCAAAGCGGCGCGACGTTGTTATGCGCTTCGACCGGCGCGTTGACCAGTAATTATCAGTGTTCGCTATCGCCGACACTCACGACTTATACCATGGGGATGCTTCTACGTTGGCTGCCGGACGTAAACGGCGTTGGGGGGCCAACGACTTTGAACGTGGATACATTAGGAAACGTACCCATCAAACTTGCAGACGGAGTAAGCAATCCGACGTCGGCCAATATTGTCGGCGGGGAGTTGTTCGACATCTGGTATGACGGGGCGGTTTTCCGGCTGCCGGCGACGGTGGCCACGGGCAGCGGGGGGGCCGTGTCGAGCGTTTTCGGCAGGACGGGCTCGGTAACCGCGCAGAGCGGCGACTACACGACGGCGCAGGTGACCGAGAGCGGGAACCTCTACTTCACCAATACCAGGGCTCAGAGCGCGATGAGCGGGCTATATGAGTCGCCGCTGACCTTTAGCGCGCCGCTGTCGCGCACCGGAAACACAATCAGCCTGCCGGCCGCCACCAGTGGACAGAACGGCTATCTCGCGTCTGCGGATTGGTCCACATTCAATGCGAAACAGGCGGCCATCTCCGGCGCTCCCGGAACGTGGCCATCTTTCGGGGGCGCCGCGCTGCTGAATGTGGGTACGACCACCGGCACGGTGGCGGCTGGGGATGATGCGCGCATGACGAACGCACGCACGCCGACCGCACACGCTGCATCCCACCAGAACGGCGGAAGCGATGAGGTCGCCACGGCCACGCCGGGAGCCAATGCGATTCCCAAGGCGGGGGCCGGAG
Organism: Bryobacteraceae bacterium; assembly: GCA_049515735.1. Lineage (GTDB taxonomy): Bacteria > Acidobacteriota > Terriglobia > Bryobacterales > Bryobacteraceae > Fen-178. The sequence continues at coordinate 19,671 of JBEKTU010000032.1, read as the reverse complement.
GCACGCTGGCGGCCGGGTGGATTCCGACGCTGAACCAGAGTACAACCGGGAATGCCGCCACGGCGACGACAATCACTGGCGCGCTAGTTCTGGCGAACACCCCGCTAACCGTGCGCGGCGATCTGCTGGTGGCGACCACCGCCACGCCCACCCTCGGGAAGCTCGCCAAGGGCACGCAGTACCAGACGCTCCAGGGCGGCGCAACCGATCCGGGATACGATGCCCTGCATCTGGACCAAGCCACGGCGGTGACGGGCATACTGCCCGCGGGCAACCTTCCCGGCAGCGGCGCGAGCACGGTCAACGGCCAGACTTGCACGCTGGGATCTGGCTGCAACGCCAACTCCGGCGCGGCGGCTCATAGCGTGGCGCTGAATGAGGGCAACGGCTCCGCTATCGGCGGCGTCGGCCCCGGCACAACTGGTCAGTTACTGGCCGCAGTCAGCTCCGGCGACCCAAACTACAAGAGCCTCGCGGACTCGAATCCGACGGAGTATGCAGCTGGAGGTGGCACGGCCCAGGCCCAGACTGTCACGCTTGCGCCCGCCGCCACCGCGCTCAGCGCCGGCCTGACGGTGCGATGGCTTCCGGCCGCTGCAAACACCGCGGCGGCTCCAACTCTGACGGTGAACAGCTTGACGGCTAAGCCGATCACCAAGTGCGGAGCAGCGCCGCTGCTGGCGGGCGATCTTACGGCTACCGCGGTAGCAACTGCCACATACGATGGCACGGAGTTTCAGTTGCTCAACCCGCAGGCCGCCCAGTGTGGAACCTTCGTGAACATCGTAGATGCCCCCTCTTGGCAAATCTGCAACCCCGCGGGGTGCGGGTCGGAAACCTCGAACGGCTACTACGCCATCATGAATCCCAATGGCGTGACTTTCGACGAGTGCGGGGTGAACCTGGCAATAGCCGCAACCGGCTCCTCGGTGATAGTGGACGTTCAGGATTCGACGGGAACTTCGATCTTTGGCACAACCAAGCTGGTGATCCCCATCAACACCACGACCGAAGTATTTCAGGCGACGTTTTCCAGTTCGCCATACACCGCTGCCAAGGGCGCGAAGTTCCGGGCGGCGGTAACCCAGAACGATAGCGGTGGGACAGCGCAGTTCGCCTACGTCCGGTGCCGGGTACACTAACCATGCGAAAGCTTTTTCTAGTTCTTTGCCTGGCAACAGCCCCGGCGTGGGCAACGTGGCAAAATGGCTACGCCGGACGCTTGCTCTTCACGTTCAACGTGCATCCCAACTCCACCCTGACGAACTTCCCGAACCTGATCTCCGGGACTTACTCTCAGTTCGCCGACACCGGGCATGGAGGGTACGTCAGCCACACGGTCGCGTTGAACGGGCAAACCGTTCCAGCGGATCTGATCTTTACGACCGACGCCACCGGCGTGACGATCGCGCTGTCTTGGGAAATCGAGTCCTGGAACAACACCACTGGGGCGATCGTGGCCTGGGTGCAGGCGACCCGGCAGGCCGGCAGCGGGAGTTCCTACGACACGCTAATCTACGCCTTTGCGGGCAATGGCAACGTCACCACGTACCAATGCACGGCCGGTTCGACGTGGAGCGGTTACGGAGCCGTGTGGCATCTCCCAAACGGCACGACTTTGAGCGGCGTTGATTCCAGTGGCAACGGAAACACTGCCGTTTTCGAAGCCGGCCCGGCGCCCATTTCAACGGGTCAGATCGACGGCGCGATGAACTTGAACAGCTCCGATACGCAGTACGTCAGGGTGGCGAGTTCAAGCACTGTCAAACCGAGTTCGATCACTCTCAGCGCTTGGGTTTATGTGAGCACCGCAATTTCCGATTCGGAAATCTTTTCGTTGGATTACAAGGCGAATGGAACGTGGAATTCCCCTTGGGAGTCATATAATCTCAGTACAGGTAACGGGGGACACACACCCTTTGGGAGCATCGCCATAAGCGGAGCCTTTGACAGTGTTACCGGCTCCTCATTTTCCACGGGCGCGTGGCACTATCTGGTGATGACGTTCAACGGAACAACCTTGTACGTTTACACGGATGGTGGTACGGAGGCCGGGGGTAGCCAGAACAGTGCGTCCTACAGCGGTTCCATTGACTACGGCACATCCGCAGACCTGGCGATTGGCCAGAGAAGCCCCTACAACAGCGGCCAGTGGTTTTTGGGCAATCTGGACGAATTACGGATTTCCAGTAGCGCGCGTTCTGCCGACTGGATCGCTCATGAGTATGTGCAGCAGAGCCAAATCTCGGCGTGGTACACCGTGGGCGCTTGGACTCAACCGACGCCGGATTACAATTGCACGGGACCTTCCAGCGGCTATGAGTACGCGGCGAGTACCTCGTTCACCTGCACGAAGGCGAGTGGAACCTGGAGCACGGGGAACACGGTCACAATCGCGGACGGATCGCAGGGCGGACAGATAACCCCGAACGTGGGATCTGCGGGCACGACTCCTCTCACGGTGACGCCGGGCAACGGCGCATCGAGCTTCACGTACACCTACACGCCGGCTACGGTGGCGACGATCAACCTGTCGTACTCGAACAACTATTCGAGCTACGATTCGAACAGCGATTCTTACACTGCCAGCGCTCCGGCGCTATCCTTCAGTAGCGGCCCCAGCAGCGGGAACCTGTTTGCCGTGTCAAGCGCCTTCACCGTGACTCTGGCCGGGCCGGCATTCAACGGTGCGTACAGCGTGACGATCTCGGATAACGGAAACGGGGGAACCATAACGAGCGGGGGGAGTTCGGCCGCCAACACGTTGACCGTGACTCCGGCCAGCGGCTCATCGTTTACCTTCACGTACACGCCGGTGACAATTGGAGCGCGTCAGTTGTTGCTTTCGACCACTTATGGCTGGACGAATCCGAGTGTGCAGGCTTATGCGGTGACGTCGACGGACGTTTGCACGTTCACGGCCAAGGCCAGCGGCAACTGGACCAGCGCCGCGACATGGACGGCCAGCGGATGCACCGGGGCGGGTCATGCGACGCCGGTATCGGGCGACGCCGTGACGATTGCGGGGTATCGCGTCGCGATCCCGGCGGGAACGCTGGCTTATGGCGGGTCGTGCCCCTCGAACAACACGACCTACGACCTGACGATCTCGCCGAGCGGCGGGACCTCAGGTGTGTTGGAGGTGGTGGGCGGGGGGACCTTCTGGTTCTGCGGCAACGTCAAGCTTAATGCGAGCGCCAACGCCACACCGACATCGTTCGGGATCTTTCAGATCGACACGGGTGGAGCGATGAAGTGGGACTTGAACAACGGGAGCACGCCATACCATCTGGTTCCCGGTGTCACTGGCGGCTGGAACAATCTCATTGTCGGAACGCCCGGTGACACTTGCACGTTCGCATCCGAATCGTGCCCGACTAACATCCTGCCGGTCAACGTCGGATCGGCAAACCCGATTCTGGTCGATGGCAACGGAACCACGGACAGCATGACATACCAGGTCTACGGTGCGCTCATCAAGAACTGCGGTTCCGCGAGCATCGGGTGCCTGAACTATCAGACGGACGGCACGACGGGCCGGAACGCGTATGCCAACGCCGGGCTGGTCGACATCGAGGGGAGCATGTTCGACACCACCGGTAACTTCCAGGCGGCGGACACTTATGCCACTCAGATTTGGACCCCCGTAGCTTCCTTCACGTTCAAGGAGAATCGCTTCCTGAACGACTTGGCAGGCATCTTTAACCTTTACACGGGTAAAGGCATGGCAGCGACCACCAAGCCGTGCATTTTCGCAGACAACTATTTCTCCGCGACCTTTGGCCAGGCCAACGACATATTCGGCGCCTGCACCTTCACGGGCAACGTGTTTGTAAGCGGCGTAGCCTGGAACGTGGCCAGTGGAACGCAGCCGTTTGCGGTGTTCGATCAAAACGTCTTCCTGGTGCAGGTGGGCGACGAGAACCTACAGAGCGTGGCGCCCGAATGGGGCAACTACTTTTCGTGGTCCGCCCACGGCGGCAGCACGCACAACATGGACTTCGGCGCGGCGAACGAGTGGCACATCGGGAACGTGTACGAATCGCTCGATACCAACCAGCAAGAGGGACACTGCACGATCAGCGGAGCCGCAGGTTATACAGACACCATCCTGGACAACTTGAGCCTGATCTCGCCCAACGGCAACAATTCGTGCCAGATCGGGATGGGCGCGACGGGAACCAACAACACGCCGAGCCCGACCGTGTATGCCGACCACAACGGAGCCTTTGGCAACGGATTCTACTCCTGGATATTGATGCTCGGGCACGATGGCCCGATCTTCCCAAGCAACCAGGCGATTCGCTCGCTGCGCTCCAATATCGGCTACTCCGCGACCACGGGAACGCAGAATTTCGCCGTCGGTCCGAATGGCTTGACCGGGGTAACAGCTCAGTTAGCCGCCGCCCCGAACAATAACGTCTATGTGACACAAGAGAATTCGAACGTCTGGTACAACGCGGCCAGCGCATCCGCAGACTATGGAACGGCTACGGCGAATCCGAACTGCGACCCGAGCACGTCGAATGGGACGCCATACGATCAATGCACAGCCAGTGGGACCCCCGGCGCGGCGGACATCACGGCGAATCCGAATCTTCTGGATCACACACGCGGCCTGCTGGCATGGGCGTCACGGAAGCACGGACAGGCCGCGACCTCCGCCGGAGCGCAGGCCGCTCTCATCGGATGCCCGAGTCTCGACTGGTGCGCGTCCGAGTTAGTGGCGTGGGTGCAGCGCGGCTACCAGCCTATGAACATGGCTCTCAAGGGCAAGGCGTACGATGGGCGGATCGTGCGATTCACCGGGAGTCCGGGCAGCGGATACAGCGGAACATGCGGGATGACTATCACACCGCAGGATGCGGACGACCTGGGGTACGGCGCAGCGGCGACATGCACGTTTGTGTCGGGCGTGCCGAGCATTCAGATTACAAACCCAGGGATGCACTACCGCATCGCAACTCCGGCCACGGTAGCGGTGACTTGCGGCGGATGCACCCCAGTCTTCCCGGCATCGTTGACTCCAGTCATCGCGCCGCTTGACCCCGGACCCGTGCAGATGGTGGCGTTTGGGAGCGTTCAATAATAGTCGCCAACAATTCGCGTATTGAGAAAAGAGGAAATCCAATGAGTACACCGGTAACACCGACACCTAGTTTAAGCGACCTCGCCAACGCGGCGGAGTCCGCTCTCTCAACCTACGGCAACGACCAGAACACGGTCGCAGCCGATCAAACCAAGATCGCTTCGATGCAAGGGCAATTGGCCATCGACCAGGGAACCGCGGCGGCGGACGGCAACGCCGCCTACACCGCCGTACAGACCTTGATCTCCGCGTTGCAGGCGATCCAGGGCACCTTGCCGCAACCGGCGCCAGCGCCAGCAGCTTCGTAGGCGCCTTCGGAAACGGTATGAAGAGACTGCTTTTGCTGTTCATTCTCGTCGCGGCCACCGTCTTCGGCACGCAGTCTGTGACCCCGTCCGGGCCATACACACTGTCCGTCACGCTGCCGTACGCCGCGTGGACCAACTTCAGCTCAACTCAGGCGATGCGGTGGGAGTTTCGGATTCATGGCTTCGGCCCGGACTGGTCCAACATCGTCCGGCTCGGAGCGATTGCTTTGTACTCAATCGGCCCCAATCTCGCTTATATGCAGAGCAGGGCCGTGGATACGTTTGCGAGCAATAGCTCCCCCGACACCCTACCGGGGTGCTGTGCAGGGAGGACGGATGTGCTGGTCAGGGTGCAGCGAGATGTCGTCAATTCGCAATATACCTGGGAAGTGTGGAATACGACCGGCGGTGGGTACCTTTTGCAGACCCCGCCGGTCTCATCCTTCAGCACTTCCTCCTGGGCTGGGTTGAGCATTATGGTGTCCTCCGGCCAAATGGACTTCCTTCGCTGGTTCTCCTCCACGGTTCCATTGGGGACTCCCGTGCCGAACGCGGGAGTTACGGGCGACTTAGGCGATTGGGAGTTCGAGGGGAACCTGAATGACGGCAGCGGGCACGGGCTGAACATGAGCGATAGCGGGGCTACCTATTCAACAACTCCTATATATCCGCCCGTGTGCAACGCCGGCAATCCGACCAGTTTTCGCGCCGGATACCCAGGGCAACTTGATGGCACGGCATCCTTACCGCTCGATGGAGGGGTAGGGTTGAGTTACCTCTGGCAGCAGTTGGCGGGTCCCACGGTCACTTGGTCCCGGCAGATTCGTTCCGGGCGGCCGACCGTCAGCAGCCAGACGGCTTCGCAGCCTGGGATCACGGGCCTTGTGGCCGGCAGTTATACCTTTCAGCTCACAGTGACAGACGGCAGCGGCCAATCCGGCGTTTGCACAATCAACGACGGGGCGGTTGTTACAGACGATCACGACGTGGTGATCACAGGTCTCCCCGAAGTAGACACACTTCTCGGGCAGATGATCCGTTACGGTGCGAACCCATGGCCCTGGTTCGACGACGTTCACAAGGCAGAAGCCGACTTACAGATCGCGAACATGGACACGTACTACGGGGCCTACTGGAACGTGGCCGACCCCGGCACGGTTACAGTCGCGGTTGGCAGCACAGCCGTGACCGGGGTGGGTACCACGTTTACGACGACCATCTGCAACGGTCCCGGGAGTCCGACCGTGCCCAAGACTTCCATCGTCATTTGGTATCCCACTGGCAATCCTGGAGAAACCGGACGAAGGCAAATGAGTGTCGCCAGTTGCCAAAGCGACGCGTCGCTGACGATGGTGCAGATTTGGACCAATGACGTTTTGGCCGGCAGCGGTTTGAACTACAGCGACAGTTCGGCTTCCGGGACTTGGGCCTATAACTCCGCTCCGGCGAACTATTACGACAATGTGGCGGCGTTCTATGCGCTGTATTACCGCAGCGGGATTGTCGATTATCTGAACGCCGCGCGCAAGCTTGCAGACCGCTTCTGGACCTGTCCGCAGATAGACCGCGGGGCTCCCTACGTGGTCAATTCTACCGGCGGCGTGAACGAAGCTGTTTTTCCGCATCGTTCAAGGTCGATTCTCGGTCTGGTGCTCCGCGCTTTAGACGGCAGTCCTGATATTTGGACCGGCCTGAACGAAATGTACGTATACGATAACATTTATGCGTTGAACTACGACGCTGAATTTGTCCCCGCTGTGTGGGATGCGCGCGAGGAGGCCTACGAACTCGCGGAGATGGCGTACTGTGCTCTGTACGACACGGATGCAACGTGGAAGTCTACCTGCAAGACCTTGATCAGCAGCGCGTTGACCAGGGTATGGACGCCTTCGCGCTTTCCGGATGGCGGCTGGTACCAGTGGTTTGGGTCTTCCGGATCGTGGGCCACCTCGAATTCCTCGGTGGCTTTGACGCATGGTTCCGCTGCGGTGACGGGAACAGGCACGTCATGGACTGCGGCGGACAACGGAGGACTCATCTGGTTCACGAACTCCACCGCTATGCCGACCAGCAATGCCGGAGGAGACCCGGCGACATACACGGCGACCTATGTGGATGCCACTCATCTCATGCTCGACCGTCCGTATGCGGGAACTACGGGGACACACGGTTGGGTAATCAGTAATACGTCCGACAACCCGGTGGTCGGCTACGGCCAGTTGCCTTACATGATGGGACTGCTCTCGTTCGCCTTCGACCTGGCATCCCAGGCTATAGCGGACACCGACCCGACAGGCTCCGCCACATATCGGGGTTACAACGTGGACACGGCGAACTGGGTCAAGACCTACGGGTACCGCCTGCCGGCGAAGGGGATGTACTACTTCGCCCAATTCGTGAACTGCCAAGCCCCGATTTCGGAGAGCAACGTCGCGTGTACGGCGGGTTATTCGGCGGATCAAAGCCGGGAGTTGGGCTTCGAGACGATCCGCGGAATCGCGGCGGCGTATAAGTACAACGGAGACGCCTCGCTCGAAGCGTTTGCGGACACAATCTTCAACGCAGAGTGGGCCAAACCGGCGACATGCCCATCGGGATCGGCGATCTGCGTGCCGGACGGGACATATGTAATCGACTATGACAACGGTCAAGCGTTCATGATCGGAACGCCTCCGCTCGGCCAGGCCCCCAAGTGGTTCGGCCAGGCATTTGGCGTCAGCGCGCTGTCGGCCTGGCCGGCGGACCGCATAGGCGGGCCACAATTGCAGCCTGGACCGCCGGGCTATGTGGGCTTCAACCTTGCCGGGGTGCCTGGCGCCACAAGCGCGCGGATCGCAATTACGACACCGGACGGAGCGACGTCGTATACCGACTGCGGCCTCTCGCCCTGCTTCATAACCGGGGATAGCGGGCAGGGATCCGGCCAGATACGGTTAGAATTCCTGTCTAACTCAGGCAAGGTAGTTGCCAGAAGCGAGTTGCCGGTTATTCAGGCCCCATAAGACAGCGCGGCAATCAGGGCTTGCCGGCAAGGTAGACGTCAGCGTACTGATAGCTCGCGACCTTTCGGATCACCTCGAAGGGCGCCGGACCCACCTCTGGAGCCGTCCCCGGAACAGTGACGATCAGGCGCTCACCTGACGGAGAAGGTCTGTACGGAACTCCTTGTCGACGTATCTCGTATTCGATAGTGATGTTATACGGATTAGAGGAAACGACCGTGTCGCCATGCGCCAGATGGTCCCTGAACTCACGCACGAACGCCGCCGCGTTCGGAAATCCGTACTCTTCGGCGTTGTGGAACATGTGGTCCTCGCCGCCGGGGCGGTACAGGGGCCCGGCGCGGAGCACTTCAACACCCATCCATGCCGAAACGGCAAGCGCAACAGCGGACACGGCGACCGAGTTCCTCGGCAGCCTGCTCAAAACGTGGTGTAGACCGTCGGCGGCCGCGCCCAGGTATAGTGGAACCAGAAACAACCACACTCTCCGGGGTGGATCGACGCGCTCGATTAGCACAAGCACCGCCGACCCGATTACGGCCCAGAGCAGTATCGGCGGGGAGCGGCGCCAGACCCCATACACTGCGCTTGCCAGGGCGGCCGCCACAAATAGGATTGCCAAAACGGCGGGAACTCGCATGTTCCAGTACTGCCAAAGAGAACTGATCGCAAACGGCGTTTCCGCCCACAACTGCCGGAATGGCAGCGGCGCAACCCACGGATTGCCGGCGATCTTGGAGACCCTGACCGCGGCCAGCACAGGAGCGTATAACAGGACCGTCAGCACCGCGGTGGGCAATACCAACCGCGCCAGCAGACGGACGGAATGCGTCGAGAACGCGACCCAGAGGAATACCCCCGCAACTCCGTACGCCATGGTAGGAACCGAGTACAAAGCGAACGCCGCCGCGAAGCCGGCGAGAATGAGGGCCACCGGCAACTCCTCTCCTATTTTTGCCAGGACAATTGTCAACAGCAGAAAGAAGGTGCCGAGAGTGTATCCGCGCGCGTTGGTAGCGTACTCGATCAGCGGGAAACTGGGGCTCACCAAAGCGGCCGTGAGCAGCCCGACATCGCTGCCCCGGCATAAACGCATCGCCGCATAGGATAGCGGAACAAGCAGCACCGCAGCCATGACAGTTGGCAGGCGAAGAGCCCAGGGTGAGCTTCCGAACAAAAGGGCGCTGAAGTGCATCAGCACGGTATTGAGAATGTGGTTGTTGGCGGAGTAATAAGCGGCTCCTATGTATATCGGCTTTGACGCGTAGCGCAGGTAAGTATACGCTTCGTCGTACCGAATTGGCCCGGAAAGGAAGAAACATCGCAGGACTACAGCCCAAAGCGTCAACGCACCGAGTTCAACCGCATGCACGCGGTCGCAGATCCAGAAAGCGACAAGCCCGCCCGCCACGTGGCGCCGGAGTTGCTTCAAGTGCGACCAAAACTCAGCCAGAATTTCGCCCGCCGGGACCGCCGCCCAGAACAATCCGATAGCCAGCAAGATAGACGCAACGGCCAGGCTTAACAGTCCCAGAACGATCCGCGAACAGAGTTCCGGCGTGAGCAGGCCCGCCTCCTGGGCAGACAGCGAGGTCAGAACGATCGCCCGCAGCCGCTCCGAGGGTAGCCTCCCGGCCGCAAAGAAGGCACAACCAATCGCGGCAAGCACCAGCGCCGCCACTCGCACCAGAATGGCCGCCCGCCCTCTTTCGAATTCTTCGGGTGATGTATTCACCATCCTGCGATTCCGGAATTTACATTGTAAATCGCGCAGCCGCCTATCTTGGCCCTGCACTAATCCAAAATGCCCCTATAAATTTCGACCAGGCGCCGGGCTCGGGAATCGGGTGTGTGGTGGGCGAGTATCCGCTCCCGGGCGCGGGCCGCCAGGGTTTGCGCTAGAGATTCGTCCGTCAGGACTGCCCTAATGGCGCGAGTCATGCCGGCGCGATCGCGGGGGTTGACCAGCAGAGCGCTTTGTCCATGCGAGACGATCTCCGGAATGCCGCCAACCGACGTCGCCACCACCGGCACGCGTGCGGCCATGGATTCCAGCAGCGCATTGGGAGAGCCTTCGCTCAGTGAAGACAGGACAGAGACGCCGGCAATACCGTAATACGGCTCGGCAGTCGGAACTTGCCCAACCAGAGTGACGGCATCCCCAAGGTCGAGCGCGCGGATGGTCTCTTCGATTCCCGGCCGTTCCGGTCCGTCGCCAACCACTAACAGATGCGTCTGCGGGGCCGTTCCGTTTCGGGCGTCGGTTCGAAGCTCATTCACCGCTTCAAGCAGCGTCCGGTGATCCTTCTCGCGGGAGAGGCGGCCCACGCTCAAAATGATCTTCTTCTCCACGCTGATGCCGAGCCCGGCGCGCAGCGCCGCGGCCACCTCGGGTGTTCGGGCGTAAGCGCCCCACTGGGGATTGATCGCGTTATGAATAATTTCGATGCGCTCCCGCGGCACCCCTTTGCGCGCCAATTCGTCCCGGAAAAGCCGGCTGACGGTCAGGACCCGCCTGGCCGCCCGTAAGGACCACCTATCAGCCTGGTTATAGAAATGCGCCCGCAGATCCGGCCAGGTGTAACCATGATGAAACGCGACCCAGGGAGCGAGGCAGTGGAGACCGGACGCGCGGATGAGAAAGTGCGACTTCACGGCATGGGTCTGGATCAGGTCCGGCTTCAGCTCTCGAGCGAGGGCGCGCAGGTGCGGAACAACAGCCCAGTCAAAACGACCTGCTTCGGGTATTGGATACACCGGTATGGATAAGTGCCGTGCGGTCTCGATAAATAAGTTACCAGGAGTGTCTCCGCGTTGAAAGACGGCGATAAGTACCCCTATAGGTGGGTCCACCTGGCCGGAACGTCCTAGTTGGGCGAACTGTAACAGGTTTTTCGCCGGGCCCGTGATGGAACCAGCTTCGATGACTGCCAGCAGACGGATGGTCTTCACTGATTCAGCCAGCGGGAATAGGTCTCGTGAAGCGCCTGGCCGAGGACCTCCCAATCGTAACGCGATCGGACGAGGTCACGGGCTGCACTAACCAGGCCATTCCATAGGTCGTCTTGCAGGGAAAGCGCCGACAACTGGCGCAGCCAATCCTCTTCGCGGTCCGCGATGAGGAGATGCCGGCCTGGAGAGACCGCCAGGCCCTCCGCCCCCAGCGTCGTAGAAACAACCGGGACTCCGGCGGCCATGGCTTCGAGAATCTTCACGCGCGTTCCTCCCCCGGTGCGCAAAGGAACGATTGCCGCCAGGGCTTCGCCATAGTAAGGGCGGACATCGTCAACAGTGCCGGTCACTTCCACATTTTTCTCGCCGCGCAGGGCAAGAACAGCCGGTGCGGGATCGTAACCGACGAGCGTGAGACGCCAGGCAGCGAAACACTCCCGAATCCCCGGCCAGACAGAACGCGCGAACCAAACCGCCGCTTCGATGTTTCCATGATATCGCATGGACCCGACGAAGACGATCCGATGGCGGCGGCTCGGGGAGACAGGCGGTTTCGCGAAGAGGGCCGTGTCCACGCCGTTTTCGATCACGGCGATGCGCGCTTCCGGAACGATGCGGAGCAGTTGGGCGCGCTCCCGCTCGCTGCAAACGACGTGCCCGAAAGCCTGAAGCAGGATCTGCCTTTCGAGAGCGGCCAACCGGCGGGCAGTCCAGGCTGCATACACTTTCCGGAGGGGCGAGCTAACGCCGGCGCTGTAGCGGCGCATCAGTTCCGATTCGATATTGTGCCAATTGTAGACGACCGGTGCGGGGGTCTGCCGCCGCACGTCGGGCACGTATGCCGCCATGTGAATGCTATCGAGATGCACCAGGTCGAACCGGTCTGCCCGGAGGATGTCGGCGAGCGCCGCCTTCATTTCGTCCGAAGTGTAATTCACGACGGGCAGCGGCCAGCGCCCGAGAAATCCGCGAACCACCTTCCGAGGCGTATAGAACCGGGGAGCAGGAACCGGCAGGATTTTCCGGCAAAACGGAAGGTCTGCCGGCCCGGGCGCGGCCAACCCGGGATCGGAAAAAAAGACGTAGGTGAGAGCGCCACGGCGGCCCAAGGCCTGGGCGAAGTAGTGATCCCGCAGCCGCGCGCCGCTGTACAGAGGCCAAGCCTGGCGCGGCGAAAGGAAGAGAATGCGCAAAGCGTCACACGGGCTGCCTCCATCATAACGCAGTGATCGACTATCGGCTCCCATTATGATTGTGCCGCGGTTATAATGCGGGTATGCTGCAACTGGCCTGCCCGACATGCCATGGGCCTTTCTGCATCGCACAGGAAAGCATCGCGTGTTCGTCGTGCGGGGTCGCCGGCAAGTATGTCGATGGTATACCCTGCTTTGTCGATGCGGCGCGGTATGAAGGCGAAATACCTTTGGAAGAGATGCAGCGGGCGAATCGCCTGGCGCGGGAGGCGGGCTGGGAAACCGCTCTCAAAGAAGTATTGCCGAGGGAATCGGCCGGTATTGGCGACGAGCGGCGGGCCGATTTCCGGCACATCTGGGATCTTCCACCGGACGCGGCGGTCCTCGACATCGGGGACAGTTGGGGAACCATTGCGGCCGCGCTGGGCGGCGCCTTCGCCCACGTTACCGTCGTGGAGAACATCCTTGAGCGGGCCCGCTTCATCGCCTTACGGACCCGGGAACTGAAGTTGCCGGTGGATGTCATTTGCGCGGATTACCTGCATATTCCGCTGGCCCCCGGGCAGTTCGACGCCGTCGCTCTGAACAAGACGCTGCACGCGCGGATGCCGGATGCGCAGGGGGACTCGCGAGAAATGCAGTTGCGCCTGCTGAAGTTCGCGCACCAGGCCTTGAAGCCCTCGGGGTTCGTCTGCGCCGGTGTCGAAAACCGTTTCGGATGGCACAGGCTGCTGCGCGGATTGCGGCTCCGGAATGGCGCGGGCAGCGCCTTCATGCGCTCGCTGGCGGAATATCGGGCGCTCCTCCGCGAGGCCGGCTATGACTCGGTGCGAGCCTTCCACTCCTGGCACGGCTGTGATGCGCCGGCGGTCCTGCTTCCACTGGATAATCGCGCCGCGTTGCGCCATTTTCTGGAGCTTCACTACTGCACCAGGCCGCGTTACTGGGCGCTTCGCGCGGTCGCGCGCGCCGGCTTGTGGGAACGCTGCGCTCCCGAGGTGATCTTCGTGGCGGAAAAGGGCTGATGTTCTATTTGGCGGCCCGTTATCTGCGCGAAGCCGGCTGGAGCGGCTGGGACGTGCTTCAACTCAACGGGCGCGTATGGCTGATCTTCCGGCCGGGAGAAAAGGCGCCGGCAGTGGTCGGAAAGAGTTCCACCACTCCAGCGCGGCGCCAGGCAGCGGCGCGCGAGTGCGACGCCCTGCAACGCCTTGCGCCTTACTCGGAAGAACTGAGTGTTCCTCGCCTTCTGTTCCAGGAAGATACAGCCAGCGGATTCATCCACCTCCAGACGGCGATGCCGGGGAAACCAATGCGGCTCGAGCTTTCCCCGGGGGATGGTAACAGCATCGCGGCGCAGTTTGACACGATCGAAGGCTGGTTGGCGAAGTTCCAAGCGCTGGCGCCTTCCGAAGCGAGCCTCGCAGTGGCGTTCCGCCAGCGGATTCTTACGGCTGCTCCCGGGTGCGTACCGCAGGCGCTGCTCGACGCCGCGGCGGGGAGTTTGCCCTTATTCACTGCGGTCCCTGCGGTAGCGGCGCACGGCGATTTTTGCGGCGGCAACGTCCTGGCGGCCGGAAGTCGCGTATCCGTAGTGGATTGGGACACATTCCATTGCGGCTCTCCGCTCAAAGACCTGTTCTCGTTCGCAACCGGGGCCGTGTTTCGGTACAACAAACTTGAGCTGTCTGCGAAGTTGATTTGGGACACCTTCTGGGGATCCTCTCCGCTGGCTGCGCGCACCCAGGCGGCGGCCCTCCGAACCCTCGCTCGAGTGGGCCTGCCGGCGGAGCACCTGCGCCCGCTTTACTGGATGCACTTGATCGACCGTCTCACGCGCGAAGGTTATGCGGATGCCGCCGCCTGGCGCATCTTCGCCGCAGAGTACATCGCAGCGGGGATGCCCGCGCCGTGGCACAAGAGACAGGATAACCGCTAAACTGGCTTCAGTGCCCTCCGGCGAGGGAGCTTATGGGATCTCAGACCCTGTCACCAACCCCGGCGTATCGCGGCCAGCCGGAGGTCCAGTCTCCCCTGGACCGGGACGCGGCGTTCTTGGTGAATCCGGCTCGCCTCTTCGCGCTGTATCTGGGCGCCTTGCTGCTCTTCTTGCGGGTCAGCATGTTGAATATGGTCTTGAGCTATCTGACACGAATCAACTTCAGGCTCCTCTACATTGTTGGTTTGCCTACCCTTCTGGCTATCTTCTTTGTCGGCGGCATCCGGCGGACTTTTGAGGGCCGGCCGGCGTATTATTGGTTCGGGTTTGTGATATGCATGACCCTGGCGGTTCCGTTTAGCTCGTGGCGGATCTCGTCGTTAGATCTGGTCATAACCTATGTAAGAACGGCTTTCCCGATGCTGTTTGTGGTGGGAGGGCTGGTTATTACGTGGCGGGAATGCAAGGTGACGATGTATGCGATACTTTGGGGGGCTGTTGTCAACCTGTTGTCCGCCCGAGTTTTCGGCTCGACAGCTTGGGCAGACCGGGCCGGATTGGAATTCGGCACCGTGGCCAACCCCAACGATTTCGCCGGACACCTCCTGCTGGTAATCCCGTTTCTCCTTTGGCCGGTTTTAGCCTCACGGCATATTCTGCTTCGGGTCGCAGCATTTGCGGGGGTCGCTTATGGCTTGTATTACGTCCTGGCGAGCGGGTCGCGAGGCGCCTTGGTGGGATTGGTTGTGGCCGGCCTGTTCTTCCTGTGGCGCGGTTCCGCGCAGCAGAAAGTCGCGCTGCTTTTGGGGGCGCCGATCCTGTTCGCGGTCTTGGCGGCAGTGGTGCCGCAGGGCGTCTTGCACCACATAAGATCGTTTTCGGCCGACAACCCCGACGCCGATAGCGCGGCCATCGAGTCTTCCGTGTTGCGTACGTACTTGTTACGGACGAGCGTGGCTTATACACTTCGCCACCCGCTGTTTGGAGTTGGGCCGGGACAGTTCGGCGAATATGAGGGTACGCATAACCAGCTTGCAGGCATGACGCACGGCTATTGGCGCGATACCCATAATACCTATACTCAAGTATCCAGTGAGTGCGGGATTTTAGCGGCGTTGTTCTATGTGGCCGCGGTTTTCTCGTCTTTTCGTCTGCTTAGCTCCGTTTTTCGTCAAGCCCGCGCCAGGCGGGACTGCCAGGACATCCGCTTGGCCGCTTTCTGCGTCATGTTGGGCATGGTTGGGTACTGCACGGCGATCACGTTCTTGAATTTTGCGTATTTTTTCTATCTGCCGGCCATGGTCGGACTTGCGGTCTCCTTCAGCAGGGCGGCCGAGAGAGAGTTCCGCGCCCGGGGACTCCCCGCGGCCTAGATCTGCTGCGCCACCGTCGCCGCTTCCCGCACCCGCGGAGCACGCTGCCGCCAGAAGTTCGCCAGCGTGGAACCGGAAACGTTCATCCAGGTTCCGAAAATGAGCGATGCCAGCGCGGCCGCCGAGCTCTTCAGGACGTCGTAGGCCAAGCCGACGCCCACGCCCGCGTTCTTGAGGCCCACCTGGATGACCAGCGCGCGCGTGTCCGCGTCGTCCAGCCGGAGCATCTTCGCCGACACCCATCCCAGAACGAAACCCAGGGTATTGTGCGCGATGGTCGCCACGAACAGCGGCGGTCCGATGCTCAGCAGGGTGTCCCTGTTGTGCGCCGCCACGATGATGATGTACAGCATGATCGAGGTGAGCGACAGCTTCGGCAGCACCATCTCCATCCAGTTTTCGGGACCCTGCGCGCGGTCCACCATCATCTTGGTGAATGAGACCGCGGCCACCGCCCAGAACACCAGCACCAGGCCGGATTGCAGGGACGTGATGGAAGCGGCGAACGGCACGAAGATCAGCGCCAGGCCCGTCAGGAAGCAAAGCGCCGCAAGGCCGAGCAAATTACCCGCCTTTTTGAACCAGGCCAGCTTGCCGTACAGGATCTTATTGCAGATCAGGCCGGCGCAGACCGGTACCATCACCATGTTCAGGATACCGATCATCATGCCGACGGTATCCACCTTGATGAGCTGTCCGGCGCAGACCTGCATGATCAACGGCGTGGCGAACGGCGAAATGAAAGTCGCCAGCATGGTGAGGCTCAGCGCCAGCGCCAGGTTGCCGCGGGCCAGATAGGTCATCACGTTCGAAGCCGCGCCGGTGGGGCAAACGCCGATGAGGATAATGCCCGCGGCCACTTCGGGCGGGAAGTGATAGACCTTGATGATGAGCAGGCCGGCCAGGGGCATCAGGATATAGCCCAGCGCCGTCCCGATCAGGATCTTCCCCGGCTTCTTGAACTCGCGGGCGAAGTCCGCCAGGCTGAGCTTGGTCCCCATGCCGAACATGATGAGCTGCACCGATGGCACAATCAGCACCTTGGTGTTGAAGCCCCAGTCGGTGAACATGTAGGGGAAGTACAGGGTGAACGAGCAGAAAGCGAAGATCTGGAACGTGAACGCCAGCCCGGCCAGCGTTTTCGTGTTCTTGACGGTATAAGAGAACGCGTAAAACATCAGGAACAGCACCAGTCCCGATACCGGCAGGGAAGCTTTCCCGCTGACCAGCAGGAGGGCCTCGGCGAGCAGGAGCATGAGCGCTCCGGCGAGGTACATGTTTCTCTGTGATGCTTGTGTCACCGGATACTCCTCATCGTTCCTGGAGGTTCTTCAGGGCCAGCATCGCGGCGCCTTTCATCGAGGACTGCTCCTCGAAGATGTACTCCGCGTTGCCCAGCATCCATTTCTTCTTGGCGTTGATGATGGATGGGTTGACGGCGCCGCCGGTGATGTGAACCACGGGCTTGATGGCCTGCACCAGCGAGATCTCTTTCAGGTGCTCGCGCTGGTAATCGGCCAGCCCTTTCACCATGGCGGCCATCAGCTCTTCGCGCGTAGTTTCCGGGGTCATGCCGAGAAACTCGGCCTTCAACGGCTGAAGGCTGTAGCGGGAACCCATCAGGAACGGCGTGTAGGTGACCGTGCTCTCGCGCCCCACACAGTCGTCCACCGCCTTGGGCATGAACTCCTGGTAGTACTGCTGCGGCGTCATCTCGCGGCAGAACACCCCGTGGAACCACTCGAACGCCTTGCCTTCGGCGTTCATCACGTACAGCGTCAGCCAGCGGTTGGCGATCACGTGCGCGCGCACGTTGTAGCGGGTCGAGGGATAGCACTTCTCCAGGCATACCATGCTGATTTCGCAGGTGCCGGTCACGTCGACATAATCGCCGGGCTCCTTGATGCCGATCGAATACGCAGCCAGCACGGCGTCGTTGCCGCCGATCGCCACCGCCGGCAGCTTGCGGAAGCCGAACTGCGAGGCCAGCTCGCTGCGCATGAGTCCCGGGCTTTCAAAACCCAGCATCACCTCCGGAAACTGGTCCATCCGCAGCCCGAACTCGCCGGCGATCTCCCGGTTCCAGGTGAGATCGTTCCGCACCGTGTTATACACCGCGGTCAGCGAAGCCGACGACGGATCGATGGCGAATCTGCCGGTGAGCCATTTGGCGAAGAAGGTGTTGGTGTGGCCGAAACAGGCGGCGTTCTTGAATACCTCGGGCTGGTTGTCGCGCAGCCACAGAATGCTGGCCAGGGAACAGCCGCCGGCCACCGGCATATTGCCGGTCTCCGCCAGGATGCGCTCCAGACCTATGCGGCTGATGATCTCGACGGCCTGCGCGCGCGAGCGCTGGTCGAGCATCAGGATCGCCGGATAGAGCGGCGTTCCATCGGCCGCCATCGCCGTCATGCCGGGCGTGGTGCCCGAGATGCCGATGGCGTCTACCCCGGCGACGGCATCGCCCAGTTGTGCGCAGCCGGCCGCAAAGGCGTCCTGCCATTTCCGCGGATCCACATCGCTGAACTGGCCGTTGCAGTAGGTATTAATGGCGTAGCTCTGTGAAAACTGGCCAGCCGGCTCCAGGGCGCCGTTCGACTCCCTGAAAACGCCGATCTTCATGCCGGTAGTGCCGATATCCACACCGAGTACGGTAGTCATGAAAGTCTCCCAATGGACCGATATGATTTTGCTTGGGCGCAGGACGGGACATCATAGACCGGAATCTCCATTTTGGACTCCTGGGTCCTAATTAGTATACACCAGCCACCACCGGCAAGGCGGCGATCCGCCCCACCATCTCCGCGCGCAAAAGGCTGGGGGTAGTGGGGTTTTAGCGTGGAGATCGGGGCTTCTGGACACGCCGCCTGTAAGCATCGCGGCCCGAGTCTGGCAGCAAAGTGATAATGTCGCCTTTGAGCAAAGTAGAAATGTCGTCTTGACTACCCCAAGCTTAGGGGATGCAGGAAGGACCGGTGTACGAAGGATTCGGGCCGACCTTGGCGGCGGAGTACCTGTGCAACAAGCACGGCATCGAGGCGAGCAAAGAGACGGTGCGGCAATGGATGATGGACGCCAAGCTGTGGCGGGGCAAGCGAGCCAAGGTGAAGCAGGTACATGCCTGGCGGCCGCGGCGGAGCCGGTTCGGCGAGTTGGTGCAGTGGGACACCAGCGAGCACGACTGGCTGGAGGGGCGTGGCGAGCAGTTGTACCCGATCGCGATGATGGACGATGCCACCAGCCGGTTGTTCGCGCGATTCGTGCGGCACGATTCGACCGAAGAGAACATGAAGCTGCTGTGGAGTTACGTGGAGAAGTTCGGCCGGCCGGCGACGTTCTACACCGACAAGGCGAGTCTGTTCCAGACGGCGGGGAAGCGCAAACGCGATGAGCCCGGGGTGGAGAAAGACGCGGTGGAAATGCCGCCGACGCAGTTGCCGGAGGAACTGAAGCGGCGCGAGATCTCGGTTGGGTTTATGGCGGCGTTCACCAGCAACTTGGTCATCATCCGCGGATGGCAGGGCGGCTGGCCCCGTCGCTGACGAAGTACGCCAAATGCTCCTCCGGTAGCCACTCGCGCAGGCTCGGGGGCAGCAGGAAATCCTGATCCGGCAGGTACGGCCGAAAGGGCATAAAACATTATGCGCCGACTCTGTTTGCCGATGCCAGGGAAATCGTATTTCTCGGACGCACTCCTAGTACTACTGTGTTATAAATAACATTTTGGTGTAGAATTGTTTTGTGGGCACGCAATCTGCGCCAGGCCCACAGGAGAAACGCTTTGCGGCATACACGGATGGCCTGGCGAAAGCCGC
>JBEKTU010000031.1:0-57018 GCA_049515735.1 Bryobacteraceae bacterium | reverse complement strand
ATAGCGAGCCAGCCGCCGGCGGTGTGCCCTATTATGGAATATCAGATTGACATACAGCCGGTTCTCTACTATTTCGACAAAAATCAGCTCATTCCGAAAAACAGCCAGATCACACTTCCGGATCTGCCCGGCCTCGGAATCGAGCTTGATGAATCCAAGATTGTAAAAAGGGAAAAGATATATCCTATTTGAAAACCCTGGCTATCGCCGTTGTCATCACCCTGGGATTGGCGTTCAACATTTGGGTTGCAGCGCTCAACCGGACAGGCTGGGGTGTCGACTTCAACCAGTTCTACGCCGCCAGCCGTCTTGCCGGCACCGGCCATCTTTACGATTGGGACGCCTTGCGGAAGATCGAGGCCGAGAATGGCATCGAAGTGCCGACTGGCCGTCTGCCCGTGGTGCTTTACGGATACAAGATTCTCGGCAGTCTCCCCTACGCCGTGGCGCGGTCCATATGGATGGCCGGCAGTATCGCGGCCCTGGTGATTTTCGCCGCCGCCTGGCCCGGCGCCCGACGACTGCTCATGCTGGTTGCGCTGGCATGGTCCATGCCCGCAACCCTGGGTATTCTGTACGGCCAGGATGTCCCCTTTTGGTTGCTGTTCTTCACCGCCGGTCTGGTGTTGATGGAGAAGAAGAGACCCTGGAGCGCGGGCGTTGCGTTCTCGCTCTGCCTCTCGAAGTTCCACCTCGCATTGGGGATTCCCGTCATGCTGGCGGCTCAGAAGCGTTGGAAAACGCTGATCGCCGGGGCCATAGCTGTTTCGGCGCTGATCGCATGCTGCTTTCTGATCGAAGGGTCCGGATGGCCGCTCCAGTACGCGAAGATGTCGCAAATGCCGGAATTCTCGCCCGCGGCCCAGCGGATGCCCAGCGTCTACGGCATAGCTTCCTGGCTCCCATGGCCGGTAGCAGCGGGGATAGCCGGCGCGGTTGCCGTCGTACTGCTCCTTTGGGCGGCGTGCCGCGCCAGCGCCGATGTGGGGATGTCCGGCGCGGCGGCGGCCGCGTGCGGTCTCCTCCTCGGGCCCCATGCCTATGCGGGCGATTGCGCGCTCCTGATTCCGCTCTCGGTTCTCACCATTCAGCGGCCAGGTGTGCCGGCCTGGCTGAAGGTCTGGGCTGTTCTGCTGCTCTCATCCGCGCCGGTGCTGCTGCTGGTCTTAGACAGACCTTTCCTGGGGCAGGTGTCGATTGTAGCGTTTGTTGTTGCCGCGATGGTTGCCGGGAGGGCTAATCGAAGATGACGGTCTTGCCGGCATAGTGCAGAATCCGGTGCTCCAGGTGCCATCGCACGGCGCGGGAGAGCACCATGCGCTCCAGGTCGCGCCCCTTCTGGACCAGGTCGCTTACCTGGTCGCGGTGTGACACGCGGACGACGTCCTGCTCGATGATCGGACCGTCGTCGAGGACCTCCGTCACGTAATGGCTGGTCGCTCCGATCAGCTTGACGCCCCGGTGATACGCCGCCTGGTAGGGGCGCGCCCCGCTGAACGCGGGAAGAAACGAATGGTGCACGTTGATGATGCGCTGCCGGTACCGCGCCACGAACACCGGCGAGAGCACTTGCATGTAACGTGCCAGCACGATCAACTCGATTCCATGCTCTTCCAGCAGCGCCAGTTGGGCTTGCTCCGCCTGCACCTTGTTGGCCGCATCCATGGGCACGTGATGGAACGGGATACCGTAGAAACCGGCCAGTTCCCGCGCGGTGGCGTGGTTGCCGATGACGATGGAGATGTTGCATTGCAACTCTCCGATCGCCTGCCGGTACAGCAGGTCTAGCAGGCAATGCTGGTGCTGAGAAACGAAAATGGCCATGGCCGGCCGGGCCGCCGAATACGCCAGCCGCCAATCCAACTGAAACTGATCGGCCAGCGGTCGAAAATTCCTGCGGAATTCCGCGTCGTCCAAGGCGAAATCCGCCAGGTCCCACTCCACGCGCATGAAGAACAGGCCCAGATCGTTGTCCCGATGCTGATCGGCGTGGAGAATATTCGCTCCGTGAGCGTACAGAAAACCGGAGACCCCGGCGACAATTCCTTTGCGGTCGGGACAATGAATCAAGAGTATGGCGGAATCCGGCATCTCCCAGAAGACCCTATTTGCGGCACACCGCCGTCAGAAACCGCGAGTCGGGGCTGCGGTATTCCTTCAGAATCTCGAGGCCCCCCTGCTCGTGCAGCAGCCAGCGGAAGGCTTGCGGCGTGTAGGCGTACGCGAAGTTCATTCCGATGCGCTCGCCGCGCTCCATGGGAATCTCCTCGCCCGCGACGGTCGCCGAAAGATCCCGGCCCGCGCGGAAGTGCCGCGTGATGAGGTGCAGTCCCTCGTGACGTTCGTCGCGCTTGTGGTTGAACCGGAATTCGCCATCGTCGCGGCCGATCCCCAAGTTGGCGAACAGTGCCGATGCGAAATCCCGCGTCGCCGGTTTGTCGCGGTAGCCCAGAGTCTTCTGCTCGTCGTACAGCTCGCCATCGATAATCAGCCGGTCCCCCGGCTTCATGCACTGCGCCAGGTAGCGGATTTCCCCCAGCGGATCGAACGCGCCCATCGTGTTGCCCGCCATGATGAACAGGCGCGGCGGCTCGGCGGCGTCGGCCGCGTAGACCAGGTGCACAGGGCTCGAGATATCGGCCTTGATCCCCACGGTTTCAATATCCTCGTCGTCGGCTCCGGCGCAGGCCATTTCGAGCAACGCCTGGCTGGCATCGACGGGGAAATACAGGCACTCGAATCCGGCGTCCTTCAAAGCGCCCATCAGCACGCGGTCGCGGGTGCCATCTCCGGCGCCGAAGCTGATCACCGGAACCCGCGTGCCGAATGGCTTGACCATGGCGGCAATGTCCGCCGAGAGCTCCTGCCAGGTCTCCCGCAGCCCGCCATACAGGTTGGCGTCCTGGCTCAAAGTTGCCCACGCCATGGCTGAACGTGGAAACCAGAAGAAAAACTTCTCCGGCAGGTCGCGAGCCTGGATGGCCTCCGCGAATTCCTCTGCGATGTCAGTCTCCGAGAGGACGACTTCTACTTTCATAGTGAACCACCACTATTATGACAGGGTTATGACAGGCTACAGCCCCATTACTTGCATGCCCGCGTCCACGAAGAGAATATTGCCGGTGACGCCGCGTCCCAGGTGGCTGGCCAGAAACACCGCGGCATCGGCGACTTCCGCCGGTTCCGTGTTGCGCCGCAGCGGCGCGCGGCTCGGGACGGCGTCGAGGATGGTCGAGAAATCCTTGACAGCGCGCGCCGAGACCGTCTTGATGGGCCCCGCCGAAATCGCATTCACGCGAATCTTCCGCGCCCCCAGCTCGCTTGCCAGGTACCGCATGGCCGCTTCGAGCGAAGCTTTTGCCACGCCCATCACGTTGTAACCGGCAAACACGCGCGTCGACCCCAGGTAGGTCAGCGTGCTCAGCGAGCCGCCGTTTTTCATGAGCGGCGCGGTGGAGCGCGCCACCGCCACCAACGAATAGGCGCTCACGTCCTGCGCCAGCAGAAAGCCCGCGCGTCCGGTTTCCAGAAACGGCCGCGTCAGGTCCTCGCGGTTAGCGAATGCCAGGCTGTGCACCACGGCGTCGAGCGGGCGCCCGAGCGCGCCCAGCGAATCCGTAAGCGCTGCCAACTCCTCATCCCGAGTGACATCGCACGGCAGAATGGCCGCCACGTTCAAGTCCGCAGATAACTCTTCGATGGCCGCCTTCTGGCGGTCGCCCAGATAAGTCAGCGCCAGGGTGGCGCCTTCCCTCGAAAACGCCTGGGCGATGGAATACGCCAGGCTCCACTTGTTCGCAATACCCAGAATGAGGGCGAGTTTGCCCTCCAACAGCTTGGACATGAATCTCTCAGTCTACCCCACCGGCGCATTGTACACTGGGTTCGAGACCGCATGGACCTCACCACCCCGCTCACTTATGTGAAAGGAATCGGCCCGGCCCGCGCGGCCATGCTTCAGGCCAAGGGTCTCGTCACCGTCGAAGACCTGCTGGGCTACGTCCCCTTCCGCTACGAGGACCGCAGCAACATGAAGACCATCGCCCAGCTCGCTCCGGGCGAAATGGCCACGGTCATCGCGGATGTCAGCTCGGCCAGGCTCTCCGGCTTCCGCCGGCGCAACCTGGGCCTGTTCGAGGTCCGCTTCACCGATCGCTCGCGCGCCACGCTGGCGGGCAAGTGGTTTCACGGCGGCTACCTGGCCAACGTGTTCGGCGCCGGCATGAAGGTGGCGCTCTACGGCAAGGTCGAATTCGACAGCTACTCGGGAGATCTGACCATGCTGCACCCGGAGTTCGAAATCCTCTCGGGCGACGATGAGGACGGCGAAGCCACGCTCCACGTGGGCCGCATCGTTCCCATCTACGAAGGCGTTTCGAAGCTCACCACACGTATCCTGCGGGTCTTCACGCACCGCGTGCTGGAGTCGCTTGCGCCTTTGGAAGACCAGCTCCCCGAGTATCTGCGCCAGCGCCTCAGAATGCCCGACCGCTGGACCGCCATCCGGCAAATTCACTTTCCGCCGCCCGACTCCGACCTGCGCCTGTACAACGCTTTCCGCTCGCCCGCCCAGTTCCGCCTCATTTTCGAAGAGTTCTTCTGGCTGGAGTGCGGCGTGGCGCTCAAGCGCGGCAAGGCTCGCGCGCTGCCCGGCATCGCCTTCGAAATCGACCACCGCGTGCGCGAACGGGTCAAGGCCATGCTGCCTTTCAAACCCACCGGCGCGCAGAAGCGGGTCATCAAAGAAATCGCGGACGACATGAAGGAGCCGCACCCCATGAACCGCCTGCTGCA
Organism: Bryobacteraceae bacterium; assembly: GCA_049515735.1. Classification (GTDB taxonomy): domain Bacteria; phylum Acidobacteriota; class Terriglobia; order Bryobacterales; family Bryobacteraceae; genus Fen-178. Next base: position 52,224 of record JBEKTU010000031.1, on the reverse strand, counting down.
AGGCGACGTGGGCAGCGGCAAGACCATCGTGGCCGCGGAAGCCGCGGTGATCGCCATCGAGAATGGCTACCAGGTGGCGGTCCTGGCCCCCACCGAAATCCTGGCCGCGCAGCACGGCTACTACTTCAAACAGATCCTCTCCAGGCTGGGCTATGTGGCGGTGCTGCTCACCGGCTCGTTCACCAGCCGCGAGAAGGCGCAGCTCAAGAAACTGGTGGCGGAGGGCCTGGCGCACGTGGTCATCGGCACGCACGCGCTGCTCGAAAAAGACGTCGAGTTCCACAAGCTGGGCCTCGCCATCATCGACGAGCAGCACCGTTTCGGCGTCCTGCAACGCCTTGGCCTGGTGCAAAAGGGCATCCATCCCGACGTGCTGGTGATGACCGCGACGCCCATCCCCCGCACCCTCGCCATGACCATCTATGGCGACCTGGACGTCTCCGTCATCGACGAAATGCCTCCCGGCAGAAAGCCCATCGTCACCAAACACGCCACCGCCGACCGCGTCGAGCAGGTTTACAGCTTCATGAAACGCCAGATCGACCAAGGCCGCCAGGCGTACGTGGTCTACCCCGTGATCGAAGAATCCGAAACCCAGGCCATGAAAGCCGCGCAGAAGATGTACGAGCACCTCTCGCGCGAAGTGTTCCCCGATATCCCCGTGGGCCTCATGCACGGACGTCTCGGCGGCGATGAAAAAGAGGCCGTCATGCAGCGCTTCAAAGAGGGCCTTATCAAGATCCTGGTTTCGACCACCGTGATCGAAGTGGGCATGGATGTCTCGAACGCCAGCGTCATGGTGGTGGAGCAGGCCGAGCGCTTCGGCCTGGCCCAGTTGCACCAGCTTCGCGGCCGCGTGGGCCGGGGCGCCGCGCAGAGCTATTGCATCCTGGTGACCGAGAAAATGAACGACGCCGCGCGCGAGCGCATACGCACCCTGGTGGACTCCACCGACGGCTTCTACATCTCCGAAATGGACCTCAAACTGCGCGGCCCCGGCGAGTTCTTCGGGACCAAACAATCGGGCCTTCCCTCGCTGCGCGTGGCCAACATCCTGCGCGACGCCGAAATTCTGGAGGTGGCGCGCCGCGAGGCGGTGGATTTCATCGCCCGGCCGCCTTCCGAGGACGATCTCCGCCGCGCCGTCGCCTACATCCGCGACCACTGGCAGCGCCGCTACGGCCTGGTGACGGTGGGCTGATGCGGATCATCGCGGGAGAGTTCCGTTCACGCCGCCTGAAGAGCATCCCCGGCGCCGCCACGCGGCCTACGCCCGACCGGCTGCGCGAGACCCTGTTCGACATCCTTGCGCCGAGCATCGCAGGCGCGACCTTTCTCGACGCCTACGCAGGAACCGGCGCGGTCGGCATCGAAGCCCTCAGCCGCGGCGCCGCCCACGCTTTTTTTCTGGAGCGCCATCGCGGGGCGCTGGAAGCGATCCGGCAGAATCTGGCGTCGCTGGGATTGGAGGCGCGCTCCACGGTGGTCGCCGGCCCGGTGCTTCTGACACTCCCGAAGCACCACGCCGATATCGTCTTCCTCGATCCGCCCTACGACCTGGAGCGCGAGTACGCCGCGGTGCTGGAGGTGCTCGCCGAAGCTCCGCCGCAGATCGCGGTGGTGCAGCACTCCAGCCGGCACGCGCTGGGCGACGTCCATGGCGTGCTGCGGCGGACGCGCATCGTAAAACAGGGGGACAACGCGCTGAGTTTTTACGCGGCGGCGGCAGTTGTTGAGAGCTAATGTACTACTACACTCTCAGGCCTTCGCAGCCTACGACGATTTCGTTGGGCGAGCCCATGCTCGCCATAGGTGTTGAAGTGACCCTCTCGACGAGCATTTTCGCAGCCTCTCTGGTGGAGCGTAGTTTCTCAGGTGGGGACTTACCAAGATGTATCCACCAGACGACATGTGAAGGATGGCGAATCAGCAGGTTGAGCGGAAGTAGCCCGGTTGGGTGCAGCCTCAGCGACGGCCAGATCGGGCGCGTCTCGCCCCGCTGCGTGGACAGCCTCTAGCAGCTATTTTCCTGGCGCAGAAACTGCGTTGGTCAGGTTTTGGGTTGGTGGCCTCAAGACCGATTGGACCAGGAGTGTGAGGCCGGCACCGACTATGGCGGAAAGCAGGATAAGCAGGAGTTCATCCTTCTTCCGCCGAAAGAAGCTGCGGCTCTCCCCCCGCTTCTCAAGCCTCAAAACTGGCCGCCTCTGGTTCCCAAACACCCACATCGGAGAGAAGATCATCAATAGACCGGGGATCGTCAATAGACCGATTCCAACAACAACGGGACTGAAATGGCCGAACCCATGGATGAGCTGCATGAGCACGAGTGATGCCAAGCAGACGAGTGCGCCACCGAATTGATAAAGCAACGGATGAGCGCGTATGGAGCGCCCTAATTTGCGGTACGGCAGGGATTGTAAAATGCAGGTACTCAATCCTACAGCGCGAAGATTGTCGGCGTCATAGTCGAGCGTTCCATCGCCGCCATCGAGCCGAAGTTTCGCTACAGCCGGGTATTTTGGGCGTTTTTGGCTTCGCAGCTCTTCAACCCTCTTAAGATCACCGGCCGGTATTCCCGTCAGGTCTATCAATTCCTGCGTGGAGCAGAAATCTCACCCGCGCAGAGACGCCCGGACGGCGCGCTCGAACGCCCAGGCCCGGATGTGATTGATCTGCTCGTTCACGGTGCGAGAGCGGCACAATCTTCACAGCTCCCCTTGACCGTCATATTCATAATCATCTATATTCATAATATGGAATGTTCGGTGCTCTTCACCGATGAATTCGAGTGCTGGTGGAATAGCTTGAGCATCGAAGAGCAGGAGAGTGTGACCTATTCCGTGGATCTGCTTGCGCGGTTGGGTATCGAGTTGAAGTTTCCCCATTCTTCCGGCGTCTCCGGAAGCCGCTACGCCCACATGCGCGAGTTGCGCATACAGCACCAGGGCCGGCCCTATCGGGTCCTGTATGCCTTCGACCCCCAGCGGAACGCCGTGCTGCTGATCGGCGGCGACAAGACGGGAAACGAACAGTGGTATGAAACTTCCGTGCCCCTGGCGGACCGCCTCTACGAACGGCACCTGATCGAACTGGAAGAGAGTGAAGACCATGGCAAAAGCAAGAAACTTTAGCGAACTCCGAAATCGACTACCGGCGGAATCTCTCGCACGCGTCGAGGCCCGCGTCAAAGTCACCCTGCATGACATGGCTCTCGATGAACTACGCACCGCTCGTGAATTGACCCAGGAGCGTCTGGCGGAAACCTTGGGCATCAAGCAAGCCACCGTCTCGAAGATTGAGCGCCAGTCCGACATGTACGTCAGCACGTTAACCAAGTTTATCGAGGCCATGGGGGGCACACTGGAAATCCGCGCCTGCTTCCCGGAAGGCTCCGTGCGCATCAAGCAGTTCTCAGAGGCACGGTCTCCGAGCGCCGGATGACCGTCGGCGGCCCGGCCTCACCCGCGCAGGGACGCCCGGACCGCGCGCTCGAACGCCCAGGCTCGGATGTGATTGATCTGCTCGTTCATGGTGCGCGAGAGCGGCACAATCTTCACGGCTGTGCGGATCAGATCCTCCTCGCTCACCGGCCGGCCCGCCAGCCGCGCCTTGGTGATAGCCGATACCACACACTGCTCGATCTCGGCGCCAGCCCACCCACCCGTGAACTGCGTCAATTTTCCGAGGTCGAATCCGGCCACATCCACGCCGCGGCGGATGAGGTGAATCTTGAAAATCTCGATCCGTTCGTCGTCGAGCGGCAGATCCACGAAAAACACCTCGTCGAAACGTCCCTTGCGAATCATTTCCGCGGGGAGGAGGTCGATTCGGTTGGCGGTGGCGGCGACGAACAGCCCGTGGGCCTTCTCCTGCATCCAGGTGAGAAAGAACGCGAAGATCCTGCCCTGTTCGCCGCCGGAATCGGTGGTCGAGAGCCCCGACTCGATCTCGTCGAACCAAAGAACCGCCGGCGCCATATCCTCCATCAATCGGCACGCTTCCACGAATGCGCCTTCGGGCTTGCCATGTCTGCCGGAGAAGACTTCGACCATGTCGATCCGATATAGCGGGAGACTGAACGCAGACGCAATGGCTTTGACCGCCAGACTCTTGCCGCAGCCTGGGATACCCATGAGGAGGACCCCCTTGGGCACGATTTCGTTGGTCAGGCTGTCGCGCATCCGAAAGAGTTCCCGGCGCTCGAGCAGCCATTTCTTCAGCTCCTCGAGGCCGCCAATGTCGCCGATGCCCGCACCCTCGGCAATGTACTCGATCACGCCGCCCCGGCTCACCAGGAGGCGTTTTTCTTCCAGTAAAACTGGCAGCGACTCAGGTCCAAGATGTCCGCTCGCGGCGAGGGCCCGGCGCAACGCGAAACGAGCTTCGTCGAGCGTCAGTCCCAGCAATGTGCCCGCTATCTGCTCGAGTGCCGCCTCGGTAACAGAGCCACGCGCCTCTTCCCGCAGCACCTCGACTAACTCGATCTGGTCGGGCGGCCGGAGTTCCAGAAACACCACACTTCTCTCGATTTCCTCCGGAATGAATGCCACCGGGGAGGTAATCACGACAAACTTCCGCTGGTCCAGACAGTTTTCGTAGACGTCCCGAAGACGGCGCCGGACCTCGGGAGATTCCCGCAGCGGTTCATGGAAGTCCTTGAGGTGGAAGATAGCGGCGCCGTTGTGCGCGGCGATGAAGTCCAGCGCCTGGCGAGGAGCCTCGGTGCCGGCCTCGGCTGCTTCGCGATCGCGGCGGAGGCCATCCGTGAGACTCCAGGTCCAAACGGGAACCGGCGCGGCGAATAGCCCCACGGCTACTTCCCGCAGCACCCTTGCGACCCGCTGTTCTTCGACGGTGCGGATATACGTGAGTGGCCGGCCGGACTGGAAGGCCCCCCAAATCGCCCGCGCCGCCCGGCTCTCGGATGCTGTCTGGGTAGTCACCTTCATCATTATGGACGAACGGCCGCGCGATATGGACGAACCGCGCCGGAATTTTGGTTTAAGATAGTTCCGAACCACTATGCTGAGCCGAACCTTGCTGCTGGCCTTCGCCGTGGTTCTGACGGCTACGGCCCAAAAGTACACTGGCCCGCGCCCTCCCAAGGCGGACCTCCCATATCTGAAGCACGCCGACAACCTCGTCCCCACCGAAGCCGCCGAGGCCAAGGAGGAGAAGAAGAAGGACGATATCCTCTACGTCGTCGATGGCGCCAACTCCTCCGCCAAGACGCCGCTGGCGTCGCCCATATTCCTGTTGCAGGCCGCCAAGCTGGCCCCGGAACGCCTCCAACTTTTCAAGCTCGATTCCAAGAGTGACCGCCGCGAGATCCTTTTCTCGCCCAAGCACCCGCCCAAGGCCATTCGCGTCGAGGTCACGCGCCTTGGCTCCGACCTTTATCGAATCGAGGTGAACGAAAGCCTGGATCCCGGCGAATACTCGTTCAGTCCGGAAGGCTCCAACACGGTGTTCTGCTTTCAGGTGTTCTAGCGGGGCAGGGCGAAGTGCTCTAGTTCATGCAATTAGACACTAGGGGTACTTGAGAGGGGAGAAAGCGTCGAAGAGAAACTGGTTGAGCCAGTCGCGGAAAGCCGGCGATCCCAGGTAGAGTATCAGGCCTCCGGCCAGCAGGACGACGCCAATGAACGCGGTCAGGCGGTGCGCCTCTTCGGGTCCGGGGGTGTCGTCGGAAATGGGAGTGCTTTCCAGGTCCATCACTGGCGCGGAGAGGGACGGGCCGGCGGAACCAAGAGGCATAGCAAGGTCAGGCGGCAGGCCGGGATCGTTGAACTCGCTTGAGAGCGCCATGCTGTAAGGAAGCTCAAACGATGTTGGGACCATCGGCTGAGGAAAGATCTCGGTCTGGCCGGTTCCGGCGATGTCGAATACGGAAGCCGCAAAAGCCAACGTGGAAGCCACCAGGAGCAGTGAGACAAGGCTGAGGGGTGTGCGCAGCGCCCCATGCTTGGATTGCAAACACCTCGAAGCACTCCTGAGGTGTGAAAGGATGCCCCTGTCTGGGAACCGGATTTCCATCTTGCTCCCCCAATCCGACTTAGTATACACCCAATTGCCTCAGCTCGATCCTCGAGGAGACGAGACGCAGACTGCCGGCATCGTCCGCGACGTGTTCGAACTGCGCCTCGCGCCGGATCGCACCATCGTCAGTCCGCCGAGCCGGTACGACTTTTTCGAACTTATTCCCAGTTCTTCGCACTTCATTCCTAATTCGTGGTATACCCACGCCTGTAGCGCAGAGCTGCGTCCGGCGCAACCTATTGTTTTTCAGTCACCTATCGACGACGAACCGTTTGGCGACTGACTTGCCTGTACGAAGCCGGTGCCAAGGCTGATTTGTGCGCGACCATACAGAATGACCGCCGCCGGAGGCCCGGTACTAACGGTACTAAAGAGGAGACAAGAGATGAAGAGAATACAATCGGTAGTTCTTTTGGTGGCGCTAGGTTTGGTCTTGGCGGTAAGCCCGGTCTTCGCCGACTCACCCGCCGTCACCTTCGACAATTTAACAGGCGAAATGCTGGGGAACGGACCGTTCACCCTAGGGTGGGAATTCACTGTGAATACGCCCATTATGGTTTCGGCGCTGGGCGTGTTCGACGACAACCAGGACGGACTGGTTGAGAGCCACGACGTCGGAATTTGGAACAGTACCGGGGCCCTGGTAGTGTCGGGCACGGTTGCCAGCGGAACTGTCGACCCCTTGACGGATCAGTTCCGTTACGTGTCCGCGTCGGCCCTGCTGACCCCCGGCAACTACGACATTGGTGCGGTGTGGGTGGACGGCGCCGATCCGAATTTGTTTCCTGGGGATGTAACTGGTTTTGCGACGATTCCACAAATCACGTTTCTTCAAAATGGATTTGCCGCGGGTGCAACTTTGACTAATCCGGTAAACACCGACAGTCCCATGCCGTCCTATTTCGGCCCAAATTTCCAAGCGGGCGCCGTCGTGCCGGAGCCGAGCTCGATTCTGCTCATGGGCACGCTGCTTTTGGGCGTATCCGGCTTGCTCAAACGGAAGCTCCGCTAGCATTGACGTGTGTGTGTTTTCCGTTCAGGCTGGGGAACAAGGTCCCTCCGAGTTCTCCAGCCTGAGGTTTTTTTGGCCGGGGTGAAACCCGCCTAGCCTTTCAAACCGCCCTCAGGTTTGCCTCCGAATCAATCCCCAGCGTGACGAATTAGCGTAATCCCGAAGGTAGGAGTGGTAGTGTGTGGGCGCACGCCAGCAAGCAGATGCGCCCCGCGGGACGGAACACCGGAAACTCCCGCCGCCACCTGCCTGGGCTGTGGCCGGTCCTGGCGAGGAATTCAGTTAAGGCGCACGCCGCGCCGCGAGGAGGGAAAAAAGCAAACAGGCCAGGGAGCGCCTCCCTGGCCTGTCGGTTACCTACAACTTGGTATATGTCTTGGCTCTTACCGCATTGCGCGCTTGCGGCGGCGAAGAGCGGTCCCGGCGATTCCCACCAGCGTGGTGGCAAACAGCATCAGAGCGCCCGGTTCGGGGACCGGAGCAGGCGGCTCGTAGGCGCCGCCCACGACTACGCTGCCCCCCGCATTCGCGTTAAGCCAAGCCAAGCCTGCGCCATTCAGGCCGACGGTGATATCGGTGTAACTGTTTCCTGGCCCGATCATCAGCGACCCAATCACCGGGGCGTCCACGATGCCATTGTAAATAGCAGGGTTCGTGTAGCTGAAGGCCGAGTCCACTTCCGCCGGGGTCAGAGCCGTTCCGTAGATGTCGAAAGTACCAGGATTGGTGACGCTGTACGCGTCGAGAGTGAACGACGCCGAGGTAACACCCGGGTCCAAGGTGGCGAGGTTGAATGAGAAGAAGTTGGCGCAGTACACCCCGCACTGGCCGTACCCGGAATAGTAGTTTTGGTTGCCGCCGTCGTGAACGCCGGTGTTCGTCACCCAACCGGAATCCGTGTTGTAGTACGGAGTCCCGTTGATGTCGAGGTAGTTGCCAGAGGTGAAATTGCTGAAACCAAAGGCATATGGCTGAGCAGAGGCGGTGTGGGTCAAAAGCACCAGGCACAGCACCCCAAGATAAACAACAGATTTACGCATAGGTTCGTCGCTCCTCGTGTGATATTGGCACCTACCTGGGTTACTCACCAGGATTAGCAATCCATACTTGTGAGGTCAGCAATGAGCAATTTCAGAGCCAATCCCAATCCGGCAATCTACTGGTTCGGCAGAAACAAACCGAGAGTCTGCGGCGGTGCCGGGATACCTTTCAGTATGAGTAATTTAGAACCCTTGTCACCAAGATCGACTGGGAAGGGCTTCATCTGTTCAGCGCCCATGGGAGTTCGCAAGATTCCCAAAAACTGGCACTGCAATCCAAAACCTGGGCAATGGAGGTGGTCGAATGCCCGGCCTGCCACTCAATTTCGACCGGCATCATATTATAAGGTGATTCTCGCTACTCGCATCGGTTTCGAGGGATGGCGAATCGAGGCCTATCAGGTGAATCCCTGAGCCGTCATGTCGGATGTCAGGGTCGCGCTGCACGCCCCAGGCGCTGCGGGTAGACCCGCGGCTATCGAGCCGGCAACCTTGTCGAATTCGACTTCCCAATAATTTGGTTCGAATTGAAAAAAATCCTCCTGTCCAATAACCTCATCGCAGCGAGAATCTGCTGATTCTATTGGGCTTGGTTTTTGGACCGTCAATTGCTACATACGTGTCTTCATGCCAAGGGAGGATTTGGCAAGAGAGGAAATTGGGGTAAACTATCATGAAAACGTCGAAACTGTGCAGCGTGATTTTTCTGGCTTTGGTGTTGGTCCTGTTCGTCGCACCCGCGCGAGCGACCATAACTCTCAGTGACAGCGACTCAGTGGTCTTGATCGATCCCACGTCGTCGGCCGGGATATATTCGTGGAGCGTGGACGGTGTTAATCAACTGGCTCAACAGTGGTACTGGTATCGCATCGGTGCCACCGGCGTCGCACAATCGATCGACAACCTGGGGCTGCTGAGCATAGTACAGGCCCTACCCGACCAAGCGACGCTAAGTTACGGAAGCGCTACGGGGTTGGAGGTCATCTTAAAGCTAACGCTGGATGGCGGCCCGGTTGGCAGCGGGTTGGGCGACTTGGACACGCAAGTCCAAATAGACAACCATGCGTCGGCTACCACGACGGTCCACTTCTTCGAGTACAACAATTTTGAGCTGAATGGCGTGACTGGCGGTCAATCAGTGACGCTCACGGGGACGCCAGTGAACTCGGCAATACAGTCAAATGGATTGACTTCCTTGGCCGAGGAGGTTGCCGGACCCGCCCCGGAAGAATATGAAGCCGCCTTGACTCCTGTGATTCTAAACGGCTTGAATACTGTGTCGGGCTACACACTCAACGACACCGCAACAGCCGGCCCCGGCGACGCCACTTGGGCGTTTGAATGGGACAAAACCCTCGGCCACAACGGCGCTTACCTCCTTAGCAAGGACGAGAGCCTCTCTGTCGTTGTGCCTGAGCCGGCAACCATCTTCGGCATGGGCGTGATCCTGTTGGCTGTGGGTCGCAAACTGCGGAAAACCCGGGTCTGAGTATTCTAAAACGGAGGTAGCGGTTCTACCCTGAAGAGCGGCCGGTTTCGCGTGGCGTCACGCGGAACCGGCCGCTTTTTTCGTTTGCAGGCCTTTTGCCGGTGGAGGTCCCCGGCACCTTGACCTGGCTGGCGGCGTAGATTCAAGTCCACGGCGCCGTGGGGAAGACGTTGCTTCGTTCAAGGCAGGATTCCATCAAGATGGGAACGGAGGGTGAGCGCACGAACTTCTCAACGGCTCCAGGGGTGGGGGATGTCAAGGGGATCGCGGTGCCCTGGGGCGCCGCGTGACAGCCGCCCGGGCCCGTGCGGCCGGGTGTGTTCGATCAATCGTTCGCAGCTATTTGGCCGTCTGCCCCTTGGCCAAGTCCGCCAGAGCCCGCTTGGCGATTGCCGCCTCGGGCAATGTCGGGTCCAGTTTCAACGCCTGGTTCAGCGTCTCCGTCCCGCGCCGGCGATCACCCATCTTGAGGTATGCCATAGCCAGGTGATACTTTCCGGTCGCGGTCGGCCGCTTCGCGGCCGATGCTTCGAAGTACCTGACCGCGGTTGGATAGAGTCCCTTGCGATAGTGCACCCATCCGATGGTATCGTCAATGCCCCCATCGTCGGGCGATAGTTCCTTGGCTTGCTGCGCATCCTTGAGGGCTTCATCGAGCTGCTCGTTCCGGTCGGCCAGCAGATACGCAAGGTTGTTCAGTGCGGCGGAGGATCGAGGAGTCTTTTTCAGGATTCTCCGGTATTGGTCGATGGCGCCGGCCGGATTCCCGCTCTTGATTTCCACCTCGGCCATCAGCATCCCGGCCGCGCTGTTCTCGCTATCCCTGGCAAGCAGCGCCGACAGGATTCCTCTAGCCTCATTCGTCTTGTTTTCCGCTAAATCCATCCGAGCGATATCGAGATCCGATCCGATGCTGTTCGGATTGGCCGCCTTTGCCACAGCCAGAGCAGCCCGCGCGTCAGACGGTTTGCCGCTCGACGCGAGCACCATGGCCACATACTGCTGGACGGCTGACGACATCGGGTGTTGGCCGGCGTATTCCTGCGCCCGTTTCAGAGCTTCAGCGGCCTGCCCTTGGGCCCGATAAACGCCCATCAGCACGTCCAGCGCCCGCACGTTGTCGGGAGCCAGACTGAGAGCCTCTTCCGCGGACTTTCGCGCGGAGGCAAAGTCCCTGCGCTGCAACTTGAGGACCGCGTCCTGCATCAACAACTCCGGCGATCTGGCGATTTTTAGCCCCGCCTCCACGCCCCTGGCAGCCTCGTCCCTGCGGTCTAGCCCCATTAGCGCCGCGTTCCGCTGCACCATTACCAAGGCGTTGTTCTGCTGCGCATTCGGCGTCTGATTTATCAGGTCCAGCGCGGCCTGCGGCGCTTTTTCGTTCAGCAGCGCGGACGCCAGTTCCAACCGGGCGCCCAGGTACTGCGGATCCCGGCGCAACGCTTCCTCCAGTTCCTGGCGGTAGAGGCCCTCCGCGCCCTGAGCCTGGTAGACCTTGGCCAGCATATGATGGGCTGAGACAAGGCCCGGCTGAAGACCCAGGACAGGGAGCAGGTCTTTCTGCGCCTCGGCGTATTGGCCCGCCATCAATTCGACCCTGGCTCGCCCCATCAGCGCATCAATGTCTTTTGGGTTGTCCTCCAGCACCCTGGAAAGAACCTGATTGGCTTTCGGGATCTCGTTTCTCGACATATAGACACCGACAAGAAGACTCCGGATTTCCCGGTCGCGTGGGTTCTTGTCCATCAAGCCCTTCAGTTCCGCAATGGCCGCGTCGGCCTGGCCCTCATGCAGAAGAAACAGGACGTGACTGGTTCGATACCCGCCCCCGGGCAGAGACGAAACTCTTCGATAGGTCTGCTCCGCCAGGTCCTTCCGTCCGGACGCCATTTGAAGGGCCCCCAGATCGATGAGCGCGAGGCCACTCTTGGAATCGAGCTGGAGGGCCTTCTGCAACTGCGTTTCCGCCTGGGGATATCGCCGGAGCGCCAGATAGAATTCCCCCATGGCGATGAGGGTATTCACCGATTGCGGGCTCTTCTGCGCCGCTTCCAGCATGACCTGCTCCGCGCCGGCTGCGTCTTTCTGCGACAGCTTGAGCTTGGCCAGCAGCAGCGACGAGCGTAAGGAGGTTGGCGCGACCGCCAGGGACCGCACGAGTTCATCTTCTGCGCCCGCCGGTTGGCCCAGCCGCAGCTTGGTAAGCGCCAGCGTAGTGAGCGCCTCCGGGTTGTCCGGTATGTCCGACAAGACGCCCTCTACGTGTTTTTGGGCCTCCTCCAAAACTTCCCGGTTGTGGCTTGAAGTCATCAGCTCGGCGAGTTTCAACTGGGTCGGAACATGTTTCGGATCGAGCGAGCTGGCCTGCCGCAGAGCTTGCACAGCCTCCACATAGGAGCCGTGCCCCAGGTACGCCAAGGCGAGCTGATAAAACGCCTCGGGGTCTCTAGGCATCGCCTGCACGGCATTCCTGAACTGAATTACGGCTCGCTGGTAGTCCTGCCGCGCGAGCATCCGCTTGCCGCTCTCCAGGAACTTGGCTTCCTTCTCGGCCGGGTTTGCGCAGCCGGAAAGCGTCAGAATTGCGATGCCCGCGAGAGCCGTGAGCCCTAACAACAGGCGGGATTTAAAAATCTTTGCCATATTCACCTCGAAATCCATACATTATTATTAGTGCAAGTCGGATGCCAGCGCCGAATACGCACGTAAATCTTTATAAGCATTCGCCGTGCCGTAATCCAAACGTTTCGAAACTTGATTCAGGTCGAAGAATCTTCGACCCTACTTCTCAGAGATACCACACTCGCGCGGACAAGATGGCATTTCGGGTCGGGCAAGCGGCCCAGGGAGCGCCCAGGTTCACCGTGTGCGGAGCAAGGGTCTGGAAACGCTGGACCGGCCTACCGTCTCGCCGCCCCGCTGCCGGCTTCCGCCGCCATCTGCAGGGCCTCGGCCGCTTCGGGCAGATTCGAATCCATCTTCAGCGCCTGGTTCAATTGTGCCGTTCCGCGCGGGCGATCGCCCGATTTGAAGTAAGCCATGGCCAGGTGGTACTTCCGCAGCGCGTTCGGCTCCTTCGCTACCGCGACTCCGAGGTGCTCCGCCGCCACGGAGTAGATCCCCTTGCGGAAGTAAACCCAGCCGAGGGTGTCGTCGACGGCTGGATCGTTAGGCGCCAATTCCTTGGCCTGCTGCGCGTATTTCAGCGCTTCATCGGGCTGGTTCGCCTGGTCGGCCAGGAGGTAGCTCAGTCCGTTCAGCGCCACGAGGTTCCTGGAATCCGTCGCCAGGACTTTGCGGTACTGGGCGATGGCGGCCGCCGGATTCCCGGTCTGCCACTCAATTGCGCCCATCATCAGGTGAGCCGGATTGCTGGCGTCGTTCTTCGCGAGGACCGCGGACAGCCGCTTGCGGGCGTCCTCCGGTTTTTTATCCAGCAGGTCTAACTGGGCCAGGCTCAGATCGGCGTCCGCACTTTTGGGATTGTCGGCCTTGGCCGTCTCGAACGCGGCGCGCGCTTCCGCCTTTTTGCCACTGGCCAGGAATACCGCGCCCAGGTACTGTTGAATCGGCGCCGATTTGGGATACCGCGCAGCGCGCTCCTGGAGGCTGAGGAGGCCGGCTTCCGCCTGGCCCTGCGCGCGGTACGTGCCTACCAGGATAGTGAGCGCCCGCACGTTGTCGGGAGCGAGGGTCAGCGCCTCTTCCGCGGACTTCCGCGCGCCGGCGGGGTCTTTGCGCTGCATCTTGAGAAGGGCTTCCTGGATCAGGAGATCCGGCGAGCGGCTGATTTTCAGCCCCGCCTCGACCCCCTTGGCGGCGTCGTCCCAGCGGCCCAGGCCCATCAGCGCCCCGTTCCGCTGCACCAATACATAGATGTTGTTCTTCTGCGCCGCCGGCGTCTGATCCATCAGATCCAGCGCGGCCTGCGACGCGTTGCTATTAATCAACACGGAGGCCATCTCAAGCCGCGCGTTCAAATACTGCGGATTCCTGCGGATGGCCTCTTCCAGTTCCTGCCGGTAGGCGCCCATCGACCCTTGGGCCTGGTAGACTTTCGCCAGCAGATGATGAGCTTGGGCCATATCCGCCCGGTAATTCAGCACGTTGATAAGGTCTCTCTGCGCTTCCGCATACTGCCCCGCCATCAACCGGATTCGGGCCCGCGCGAACAGCGCGTCGACGTCCCTCGAGTTCTTGGCCAGCACGTCCGAGAGGATCTTGGTGGCTTCCGGCAATCTGTTGGTTGCGACATAGACGCCAACCAGGAGGTTCCGGGTCTGCCGGTCCTTGGAATCCTTCGACATCAGGTCCTTCAACTCGACGACCGCCTCGTCGGTCCGGTTTTGAGTCAGCAGGAACTGCGCATGGGTGGTCCGGTAGTCGCTTCCCGGCAGCGCGGCGGCTTTCCGGTAGGTCTGTTCCGCCAGGTCCTTTCGACCGGAGGCCATCTGGATCGCGCCGATCTCGATAAGGGGGGCGCCGTCTTTGGGGTCGATCTGGACGGCCCGCTGGAGCTGCGCTTCCGCTTCCGGGTTGCGGCGCAGAAGCCGGTATAGCCGCGCCAGGGCCATGGCTGCGTCCTTCGATTTTGGATCTTTCGCCACCGCCTCTTTCATCACCTGCTCGGCTCCCGCCATATCCTTCTGGGAGAGCTTGACGCTGGCCAGAAGCATGGAGGACTTCAGGCTGGTCGGGGCGGCCTGCAGCGCCTTGATGAGCTCCTGTTCCGCGTTCTTCGATTCCCCGAGACGGAGGTTGGTCAGCGCCAAGGTGGTGAGCGCCTCCGGGTCTTCCGGTGTTGTCGTGAGCACGCCCTCAACCCGCTTTCGGGCATCCTCGACGGTCTCCTTGCTGTTGCTGGCCGCCATCAGCTCCGCGAGCTTCAGTTGGGTCGGGACATGTTTCGGATCAAGCGCGGCGGCTTTGTTGAGCTCGCCGACAGCCTGCTGGCCCGCGCCCTGCCCAAGGTATGCCAGGGCCAGCTCGTAGTGAGCTTCTACGTCGTTGGGCGCCAACTGGATGGCGTTTCTGAACTGGAGGGTCGCCCGCGCGTAGTCCTTCTTGGCAAGGAAACGCTTGCCGGTCTCCACGAATTTTGCTCTCTTCTCAGCCGGATTAGCGCAACCTGAAAGGAATAGGACCGCAGCGATCGCAATTCCGGCCACGCACGCCGGCCCACGGTATTTGAGCGCCTGTGCCATATCTACCTCGACTCTTATCATTTTATGCAGGACTGTGTCCAAATGCACGTCAGATGCCATGCCGGAGCAGGGGAAATGCTGAGAAGTCGTTATAAACGTTGCCGGAAGCCGGCGGAAAACCGGCAGATTCCCAAAATTTGGGATTCTCAGGATTGAAAATCGTCACGTTGGAGCTGGACATTCCCCCGACGGCCGGGCGAAACGGGAAGCGGCGCGACGACCGTCCGCCTTTACAGCAGGCGGTCGCCGCGACAGGAAACCACACGCTTCAATAAGCCAACTCCCGTTATCGCTACCTCCAGCGCCTGGCGAGGCCTCTGCCGCAACCGAGCAAGACGAGCCCCAGCAGAAACATGCTCGCCGGTTCAGGCGTAACGATAGGCGGCGAGTAGGTCAGGAATTCCTGCATCACATACCCTGGAGCGGGCGTGACGACGGACCATCCGGAGCCGATTGCGGAGTTAGGGTTGAGTGGCGTTCCTGCCTCTTGCTCCGCCCACCTTAAGTCGAAAGCCACATCGGATGCGAAGTTCGAACCGCTATTATTTATGGCGTTCGTGAGCTGAGTGTAGTTGTTGCTGTCAACGAACAGGGTCCATGCGGCGGCGCTAAGTTCCTGCTCATTAACGAGTCTGGCCTGCGTTTGGGTTTGGCCCTCCAGGCCGGAAACCACGTCGAACAGAAATGCCGCCTGCAAATACAGATAGTAAGGATCCGAGACAGGGACCAGCGACCCCGAAATCTGACCGGAGGAATACGTGAAATCGTACGCGCTGGTGATGTTGCCGTATAGGAAACTCTCTACGTTGGAGGAATCCAGGGGATTGATTGCCGCCTCCCAAGTCGGGTTCCCAGAGAACTCGGTGTTATAGTCGTCACAAAACAGCGTCAATGTCGTCTCCGGGGTCTGGGACAAGTCCGCCCCAACATACGGATTCACATAGACGCCTTGCCAGACGTTGTTACCCGGAGAGCTGAAATAAATTGTGTCATCGGCAAACGCGCCGGGCGCAAAAATCAAGAGCACGGTAAACGCAATAAGAAACAAATGTCGCATCATTGAGGCTCCTTTCAGCCTCTAAAAACAAAGTTCGATACTCTTCAGTGCAATTTGGGCACCATCGCTTAAGTCATTTATTATCAATAGATTTCAGGCTGATGGAAGCAACTTCCCAAATGTTAGGATAGAAATCCCAATTTTAATCAGATCGGAATTACCCGAAAATGCCAGGATGAGAGCGTCGATTTCAAGCGAGCTCGAGCGCTGCGATATGTCGGCAGGGCAAAGAAGAATGCGGCACCGCGAGAGAGGTTAGAATTGGCCAATCGTCAACTTGGCTGGGGTTCTTCCCCGACCACCGCCCCTGGTTCGGGCGGCTCTGGCGACATTGGCTCGTCCCGCCAAGGCTCGAATCCATGGCGCAGAATTCTGACCGCGGTCCCGCGATTGTCGCTCCGGACAACCATTCCCAGAACGGAGAGCCTGATTGGGGGCGCCTCGTCACGGCGAACCGGCCAATCAATCGAGAGCACCATAACCGCGTCCTGCGGTTGGCTTAGCCCGGGACTGAAAAGTATGCCCGTGCTGCTGATGTCGACGATGTAGCCCGAGGCCTCCGGCGCAGCTCCCTGATCCTTGCGCGAGAACCGATAGCGGAGGTTCATTCGGATGGGGAAGCGCACACCAGCCCTGCGCTCTTCACCGAAGGCCCTCATTGGCCTTTGCTCCCAAAAAATCCGGACAATTCCAGACTCCGCGAAACAAAATGGCACTCTTACTTGGATGATTAGTACTTTTATGCAATTTGCTGGCCTTCGTGGGAAGAGCCTGGCTGTGTTGATATGAAAGGAGTTAAAACGGGGCCGCTGGGACCTCGAAGTCGAAGATGCCGTTCTTTTTCCAGGAGTTCCCGGATTTTGGTACTAGAGCTGCGCGTCAGACGGCCGCGGCCAGCCCGTCCTCTAAATCCTCAGACTCGCCCAGGCTTCCCGACGAGGGTGCCGTAGCGCCGGCCGCCTTCTTGGCGCGAACCCCGGCTGATTCGGTAGCTTCACTCCGCGAAATGGAGAGCTTCTTCATCTTGTAGAGAAGCGCCTTATATTCGACGCTCAGGACCGCGGCGGCCAGCTTTCGGTTCCAACCGGTCGACTGGAGAGCAGCGAATATCGCCTCCCTCTCCGCCAAATCCCTGGCTCGGCTCACCTGATCCAGGATTCGATTTGTAGAAGCAGCTTTGCGCGGTTCGGGAATCTGGATGGGAATTGTGCGCGACGAGCCGCTCCTCTTGAGGGACTTCATTCTCAACTCGAGAACCAGACCCTCGGCATCGCGAAGGATGACATACCTTCTCATTACGTTCTCCAGTTCACGGATGTTTCCCGGCCATTGATATTCCAGCAGCGCGCGGCGCAGTTCGTGAGAAAGCGAAGGTCCGGGCGTTCCGGGTACAGCGTGCCTTGCCATCAGGAACTCGGCCAGTGGGATGATCTCTTCCTTCCGTTCCCGCAGCGCCGGAACCTGCACCGAAATGACGTTCAGGCGATAGTACAGATCTTCGCGAAACTTCTCTTCGGCGATCGCCTGTTCCAGGTCGCGGTGGGTCGCCGCAATCACGCGCACGTTCACGTGGATCGTGTCCTTGCCCCCAAGATGCTGGAAGGTCTGATCCTGCAGCACCTGCAACAGCTTGGCTTGAAGCTTGAAATCCATGTCGCCGATTTCGTCGAGCATCAAAGTCCCGCCATTGGCCTGCTCGAACATGCCGGCCTTCTTCTGGAAAGCCCCGGTAAAGGCGCCTCGCTCATAGCCAAAGAGTTCACTCTCCACAAGTTCGGAAGGCAGCGCGGCGCAGTTCAGCTTCACGAAGGGCTTGGCGGCGCGCGGCGAGTGCATGTGCAAATAGCGGGCGATCACTTCCTTTCCTGCGCCCGTCTCTCCCAGGATCAGGACCGGCGCGTCGGTCGGAGCAATCTTCCGAAGCAAGGCCTCCAGGTGCCTGGCCTTCCCTGTATTCGCGAACAGCGCCCCGTTTCGCACCGTCGCGGCCGTTTCAGGGGCGCTGGCAGGGACCTTGCTCCAATTGCCATCGAGCGCCTTCTGCAAGGCCTTGCACAGATCGTCGTGGGTGACAGGCTTGGTGAGGAAATCGGTCGCTCCACGCTTCATCGCCTCGACCACATGGCTGGATGAGGCGGCGCCGGATATGACGATTACGGGCAAGTCGCGATCGAAGGCCCGCACTTCCTGCAAAACGTCCATGCCATCCTTGCGCGGCATCATCAGATCCAGCAACAGCGCGGAAACGGGGTGGGGAGAGCTGCGAAGGTAGCTAAGGACCTCGTAGCCGTCCTCGGCGAACTCCGCCTGAAATCCGTGGCAACGCAGCGCCATGGCGAGGTAGCCGCGAACTTCCGGCTCGTCGTCCGCTACCAGAATCGTTCGATCAATGTCCGTGCCAGGTGTAGTCTGCATCTCGATTCCTCACAACCCGGCAGATAACGCGCAATCCCCATACGCCGCCTCGCGGAGCTGCCGCACGTCGGCAGACCGGAACGGCAGGACCACGGAGAACATCGCGCCGCCAATATCGGAACCCGCCGCCCAGATGTCGCCCTGATGCGCGCGCACGATGGTCTTGCAGATGGCCAGCCCCAGTCCGGCGCCGGACCGGTCCTCCGGACCGCAATATGAGGTGTATTCCTCAAAAATGCTGGGAAGAAGTGCCGCGGGAATCGCAGGGCCGCTGTCCCTGATATCCAAACGATAACTATTCGGTTCAGTGCCTTTGCGAACTCTGCGCTCGATGCCGAACGCGGCGTTTGGATGGCCACGCCTTTCCCAAAAATAGGGATATCCAAACACCTCAATGGCACCTTGTTTTGGGGTGAATTTGCAGGCGTTGTCCAGCAGATTCACCATGAGTTGCTCGATGCGGGCGGGGTCGAAGCAAAGTTCCGCGTCGTCCAACGGCGTCAGTCGAACGGTAATGGCGATTCGTTTTTCCTCGGTAAAGAACGCAAGTTCGTGGATGGCCTGTTCGATGCAGTCGTCAATCGGGTGAGGCCGTGCTTCGAGCGGCATCTGCAGTCTCCGGACGACGCTCAAATCGTACAGCGAGGAAGCCATCCGGGCCAGGCGGCAGGCGCTCTGCTGCATCCGCTGCAGGACCTCCTTCTGCTCCGGACTAACAGCTCCGAGCATACCCTCCAGCATGAGCCCGCAGTACCCATTCAGCGCGGTCAAGGGCGCCCGGAAATCGTGCGTGGCCCGCGCCAGAAAATTCGTGCGATCGTGATCGTACTCCTGCAACCGCAGGTTCGCCTGCAACAAGAACTGCAAGATATCGTCGCGATCGGAACGGGAGCCGGCGCTTGACGCGGCGGTTTCCGCGCTGCCCCGTCCATTGGAGGCCGCGCACCAAGCCACAGCTTGCTCCAAAAACGTCCGCAGCGTGGCTCTGGTGATAGGCTTCAGTACGAGACCGACGGGCGCACAGGGCAGCGCATCCAGGATCGAGTCCACCTGGTTCCGCTCGACCAGGAACAGGTATTGCCGAGTGTTCGATCGCTCCAGCAGATCCGGCGCCGGGGCCGCCGCCGAACAGTCCCAGATGCAGATGTCGGGCTGTGACCCAGGTACGTATTCTTCGGCCACGACGACACTGAAATTCTGGCAGGGCAATTCCGCGAGAACTTCCCGGCAGAGTCTGTGAAGGCCGGTATCCGTGGACACGATCTGGATAACGCCCCGCAAACCATCCGACGGCCCAGTCAACATCGAGGTGCTCACCCAACGATTTGCGTTCGACAGCATGTTATCTTAATAACCAATCCTGCGGCCGCGTTCAAGACCTTTGGGCATTTTGAGAGTATCAGTACTGAGGTTCTATCATGAGGTTGATCCATTTGGTCCTAGATGCTAGAGAGAAAATCATATCAATCCCAGTATAATACTGATATAACGCAATTTAAATTTGTATCTAGATGTGAATTCGCCGGTTCTAAAAGTACTGTTTGTAAGGCTAATCTGACAATTATATGGTGAAAAACTGAAAGCAGCCGGTCGAATGGCTTACGAGTTCATGCGGATGTAACCTAACCATTGCGGAACGAAATCCAGGGTTTCGACACCCCGAGTTGTTCTCTACGGCAGGGGTTCAAGGCCCTTCGCGTCAAGTTCATGGCGCATGGCAAAACGAATCAACTCGGCGTTACTGGCCAGGTTCAATTTCATCATAATGCGCCGCTTGTGCGTGCTGACTGTCTTTGTACTCATGGACAGCTCCCGTGCGAGTTCCGTCTGTTTCTTTCCCGCGGCGATACCTCGCAGAACCTCGTATTCACGGTTTGACAGCCGGTCCTCAGGAGCCGGCGATGTGGCGCCCACTGCGATTTGCTCGGCCATCGTATCGCTAAGGTATCTGCCTCCGCCCATGACCCGGCGCATGGCGCGCACCAACTCCTGCCGGCTGCTACCCTTGTGCAGGTAGCCGGACGCGCCGGCCCGCAATGACCGCACGGCAAACTCGTTCTCGGAGTATGTGCTCAGCACCAGGATTGGAGTCTTGGGAAACGCGGAGTGCAACTCCGACACGAATTCGAGTCCGCCTTTCCCCGGAAGAAACAGGTCGAGAATAACCAGTTGAAATTCCCGGCTGGCCAATTGCACCAGCGCGGTGGCGGCGTTGGGGGCTTCTTCCACGATGGCGCCAGGCAGTGCTTCCGCCAGAAAGTGCTTCAGGCCCCGTCGAACAACGGCATGATCCTCGATGATCAGAATCGCTGTCGTATCAACCTCCGTGCGCGTCCAGTGGATTCTCACTCTGTGGCATAGCGCCAGTACCGCTGCCATTACCCACTACAAATGTACCCCCTCGGCGTGCTCGATAGCATAGCGCGTCAACGCAGCGTCCCGCGAGATCCCCAGCTTGATCATCAGTCGCCGCTTGTGCGTGCTCACGGTCTTCGCGCTCAGCGACAGTTCCTGCGCGATTTCGGTCAGCTTTCGTCCGGCCGCGATTCCCCCGAGGACCTGGGACTCGCGCTTGGACAACCGATGCTGCGATGGGGACGCCACCGGCCCAAGAGCGATCTGCTCCGCCATGTCCTTGCTAAGGTATTTTCCACCACGCCTGATCTTCCGGATGGCCTGTCCCAGCTCCTGCTGGCTGGCATACAAGCCCAGAAACCCCGCCGCACCCGCCTGCAACACTTTTGCGGCAAAGCGCGCTTCCACATGCGTGCTCAGCACGAGAACCGGAACCTCCGGGTAGGTGGAGCGCAAAGTGGCCAGAAAATCCATTCCCTCCTCTGGGCTGAGATCCAGCACCACGGCGTGGCAGTTGCGTTTAGCCAACTTGGCCAGAGTTTCGGCGCCTGATTCAGCTTCGACCACCCCGGAGCCCGGCAATTCCTCAATGATGAATTGCCTCAGACCCTGCCGAACGACCGGGTACCGATTAACTACGAGGATCACTGACATGGGGTGCGCAGATCTTCCCAACGGTTCAAACTGGATAGCCTTAGGGCACGGATTCGCCCTCGACGATGGCCCGTTACGTGAGCAGCAAACTTCGGTCCATATTCTCGCATCATCAGGCCCTCCGCGCAAGCACAATTAAGCGTTATGAGGGGCGGCGCCGAGATGGCCGCAAAAGTGCTCCGTTTAAGGTGAATCATATGGCGCTGCTGGTTCGGGAACGACGCAAACGTGAGCGGGTAGACCTCCAATGTCCGGTTCAACTCTTCACCATTCCAGAAGGGCCGGCTCTGGAAGCTACCACCGTGAATCTTAGTTGTGACGGTGTATACTGGGTTTCGAACGCGCCGTTCTCGCTGGGCGAGCGGATTCAGTGTTCGATTCACATTACGCCGCCTGGGTTTAGAGCCACCAAGAGCCGTCTGCTCTTGCATTGTCGCGTGCGCATAGTCAGGGTGGAGGAATCCGCAGCGGGATTCGGGGTCGGCTGTCAGATCGAGGAGTTCGCGCTATTTCCGTCCCACCAGACAAGCACCGCCGGACTAAACGCATCCTCGATGGGGGAACTTGCCACCACGCGGACCGGGTGTGACTGAGACCGCGGTCTCCCGGATTTCCTGTCCCAATTCTTTGGTTCGTTGCCAGTTTTTGGGACTATATTCCGCTCCCAAAACACCGTTCGACCTCGGGAATAACACGCCCGGCGAAGTCCATCGACTGCTCTAAAGCACCGGGACGCTCGGCGGTCGTGATCCGCACGATGCTCCCCGCCGTCTGGCCGCTCCGGGCAGCGTCCCAGAGCAGATAAAATTTTGCCTTGTACTCGCTGGCAACGACTCGATATGGTCCCTGGTACCAGTACAGCATCCGCATACGATCGCCGGATCGATACAGAACATAATTGTTGAGGTCGGTCTGGCGCCCTTTCGAAGCGATGCTCGTCTTACCGGAATCCAACATCTCCCAGCCGCCGCCCGGCATGCAGTACTTCGGCGAGTGCATGGACTCTCCCGCGCGCTGATTGGCGTAGTAGGCAACAAAGAGGCTCAGTTCCTGCGGGCCGTTCCGGTAGGTTCGGTTGATATACGAGGTGGGCGCGAGCGACGCCTCGATTTTGTCGGAAAGGGGGGTATCGTCCGTGCCGATCCAGTTCCCGATCCGATCGGGAATGGTACTAAATGGATAGGCGAGGGGCGGAGCTTTCCGCAGTGCATTGGACGCCGACACCGCCAGAGCCAGGGACAGCAAGATTACCGTGATTCCGAACCGCCTCGAGAGCTTCATGCGCGCAACGCTCCTTGCTTCCGATTGAGCAGGTATTTCAATATCTTAGTGCACAGCAGCAGCGTGCCAAAACCGGCCACGAAGATCAGCCATCCGGAAATCGCGTGGTAGAATCCCATCGCCAGATCCGGATTCCGCTCGGCCAGAAGCGCCGTTCCGGTCACCCGTACTATGTTGAAGAATATCGCGATCGGGATCGCAAGCGCAAACAGGCCTACACGGGCCCAGATGCCGAAGCGCTCCAGGAACCCGAGCAACAACGCCCCGACGGCCAGTGCCCCCAGCGACCGAAGACCGCTGCATGCCTCGGCAACGCCCAGAGAGGTGGCCGCCAATTGTATTATGTTTCCGTCGCGGTAGACGGCAACCCCTAAGAACTGGGCCGCAACCGTAGCGAGGTTGGATGCCAGAAGTTGCAGCGGGGCTGCCAGGCTGTTGTAGACGATCACCGGAAGCGGCACAACCGAGGCTACCAACAGCAGAGGGAACGCCAAATGCCGCAGGCGCTGCTTTCCCCAAAATGTCCAAACCAGGCCGACAACCACAAGAACCAGCGACATACGCGTGGCGAAGAATTCCGCGCCCAGCTTCCCGGCTGTGAAGAGCAGGCAGCCGATCCCCGTCAGGTATATACCCTTAGCGCTCGGGGCGACAGGGGTTGCCAGGATCGTCTGGCGCTGTTTCCAAGCGATGTAGAACGCCAGAGGAACCACCAGGAACCCGTGAGAGTAGCTCTCATTGGTCCACCAATCGTCTGCCAGCGATGCCAGCACGTCCGCGTACAACGCCGCCAGAAGGAGGGAGATGACCAGCACCCTCCATTGCTTCCCAATCGGGAAACTATGCTCTCGCCTCGGCTGGCTCACTTCATCCGCTGGAACAAACGCCTTTGTCTCTGGCACTCCCATCCTCGGAAGGGCATAACAGGCACGTAAAGGGCCAATTCCCAGGAGGGCGGGGTGGACCCGTGGATACCCAAACCATGCTCGGGCCGGGGAAAAACTTTTGCACTGGAATCCGAAAGAGTCTCCCTGATCGGCGATTCAAACGGCAGGTCGCCACCTTCCCAGCTTGCCGAGTCGGCCGGGTACGCTGGCCGGGGTGGATTTTGTGCTCCGCACATGATGCTCTCATGTTGCAAATCAACGAGTTAGCCGGGTACCAGTACCGTGAGAACTTGGTATTGGCCTCTGGATTGCTGCTTTTTGGGTTAAACTCTTAAATATGGGTAAACTTAAATGACGAGCCAATCCAGCGCTGTTCGCAAGTTCAGGCTTCAGCCGCTTTCGCTTGTGCGGATGTTTTGGAAGCACAAGCTGTTATGCGTCCTGGTCTGGGTGGTGCTTTCGGCCGGCGGCGTAGCGGTCGTGCACAGCCTTACGAATGTATTTCGAGCCGAAGCTCTTATTCTGGTCGAGTCTCAGAAAATCCCCGAGAAACTGGTCGAATCGACCGTTAACGACGAACTTAAGGAACGCCTCAGCAGCTTGAGTCAGCAGATCCTGGTTTCCACCCGGTTGCTTGAGATCGTTCAGAAGTTCGATCTCTACCACGAAGAGCGCCGCACCCACACGCAGGAAGAAATCATCGAAATGATGCGGGGCGACATCGGCATTCAACTTGAAACGAGTTGGACCGACGCCAAGAAGTCGGATAATAATAATAGCCGCCCAAGCGCATTCCGGATGACATATGAAGGGCCGAATCCGACGGTTGTGGCGCAGGTGGCCAATCAGCTCGCAACCCTGTTTATCGATGAGAACATCCAGGCGAGGGAGGTTCAGGCGGTTGGCACATCCGAGTTTCTGGCCAGCCAGTTGGACGCCGCCAAACTCCGCCTGGAAGAGCAGGAAAAGAAGCTGGGCGAATACAAGCTGAAGTTCAACGGACAGCTTCCCGAGCAGGCGGGTGCTCTCATTGGGACGGCTGCCCAACTCCAGGCGCGGCTTCAGGGCATAGCCCAGGAGATTGATCGAGGCGAGCAGACTATGGCGATGCAAGGGACCGCCCTGGCATCAGCGCAGGCTTCGGAAGAAGCGATTTCGCAAGTGTTCGATCAACTGAACAACCCTGAGTCAGCTCCGGCTTTCGCCAACGGTGAACCCGTCAAGACGTCGGAACGCCTTCAGGAGGAATTGGAGAAGTTACTGCTGGTCTATACCGACCAACACCCGGACATAAAAAGACTTCGTGAGCTGATTCCCTTGGCCCGCAAGGAAGAGGAGAAGAACCAGAACGCCCCGAAGAAGGCCGCTCCGGGTACTGCCCCGGCGGACGGCGCAACAAAGGCTCCGGGTGAAGAGAGCTCTGTCTCCATGATTGTGACGCCGCCGAAGATCAAGAATGAGAGGGCGCTGCAATTCAGCGAGGCTGTCGTTCGTAGTAAAGGAGAAACCGAAAAGCTCAAGACCCAGCAGGAACTTGCCGCTAAAGAGATTGCAGCGTTGAAGGAGGAGCGGAAGAGCGTTGAGGCACGGCTCGACACTCTCCAGAAGAGCATTGGGAGGCTCCCGATCCGAGAACAGGAACTCGCGGCCATCAATCGCGACTACGAGATATCCAAGGGAAACTATCAGTCTCTTCTGGACAAAGAGCTGTCCGCGGAAATGGCGGCAGATATGGAGAGGCGCCAAAAGGCCGAGCGGTTCACTATCATCGACCCTGCGCGGGTACCCGAAACACCCGTGAAACCGAAGCGCCCTCTGCTATACGCTGCCTGCTGCATCGGCGCCCTCCTGCTGGGGATTGTCTCGGCGATGGGGCGCGAATTGAAGGCGAACGCGATTCTCGGGGAATGGGAGTTGCCTAAAGGCGTGCCCGTGCTGGGCCGCATTCCACGAATTATTCCGGCTGTTGCCCCGCCTTCTGCCGATGAGCCTTCGCGCAAGGTGGCGCGTAAGAAGGTACGGCTGGCACTGATCTGGTCTTCGGCTCTGGTTGTGGCGATAGCCGTTGCCGCGGGCGTCTATTTTACGGGGGTCGTGCATTAGCGATGGAACAGCATCCGAATGAGTCGTCGGCGGTTGCGGCACAGATTGCTCCTGAGTTGTCCGGCGCGGGGTGGAAGCACCGGGTGCGTGTCGTTCCCGGCCACATACCCGCAGGGTCCCCTCTGCTGCCATTCGATGGCCGCGACCCGCGGTCCGCGGAGCACTACAGAATCATCCGCACCAAGATCCTGCAGGACCCGCGGCACTTGCGCCTGCTGGCGGTTACGAGCCCGCAAGTGGGCGACGGGAAGAGCATATCGGCCGTCAACATCGCCGCAGCTATGGCTCTTCGGGATGGAGTCAACGTACTTCTTGTGGATGCCGATTTTCGACGGTCCAGTTTACATACACGGTTGGGACTGCCGGTTTCCCCCGGCTTTGCGGAGGTCTTGAATGGCGAGTGCTCGCTGGAGCAGGCCGTCGTCCGCGTGAGCGAGGTCACCCCGAATTTCTACTTCCTGTCAGCCGGCCGGGCGGCACGCAATCCAGTGGAGTTGCTCGGTTCCGAGCGCTTGGCCCTTCGATGTGCGGAGATTCGGAAGGAGTTCGACCTTACCATCATCGACACGCCGCCGATCGGGCTGGTGGCGGACCACGAGTTGGTCCAGATGGTTTCCGACGGCGTGATCCTGGTGATTCGGCCCGATCATACCAGCCGGCGGAGGGGTCTTGTGGCTCTGCAAAGCATTCCGAAGGAACGGCTCATCGGGGTCGTAACGAACTGCGTGCCGGACTGGTTGTTGACGAAATCCCTGTATCACGACTACGGATACTACGGGGGGGGGAATGGTTAGGCTCCTTCACGTCTACTTCCCCGGACGTACCCTGATGCTGGCGCTCTCGGATGGCCTGTTGTGCGCGACCGCCCTGGTCGCCGCCACCTACGTGTGGTTTGGGAGCAATGCGGACCTGGAACTGCGCTATGAGCATGGCATTTTGCGCGTCCTGTTCGCGGCTCTCGTGTGCGTGCTGTGTATGTACTTTAACGACCTGTACGATTCGCTGGCGGTGCAAGGCTCCCGCCAGGTCGTTACGCGGCTAATCCGGGTGCTGGGCGTAGTCTGCATCGCGCTCGCAGTCATCTACTACACCTGGCCTGAAGTGCAGATCAGCCGTGGACCGTTGTTCGTTTGGGTTTTTCTGGCTGGATTCTCCTTGCTGATCTGGCGCAGAATATTCGTGTCGGTGAGCGTCTCCGTGCAACTCACCAGCCGGGTGATTCTGCTGGGAGATGGACCTCTTGCCGAGCCATTGGCCGAGGAAATCACGAACCGGCCGGAGTGCGGTCTGAACCTGGTCGGTTACGTAGCCCGCGACGGGGCTGGTGTGGATCACCCTCAAGGCTTGGCTTGGCTCGGCACGATTGAAGATCTGCCCGAAGTGGTCAAGCGTGAGGACATATCATGCGTGATCGTAAGCATGGGTGAGCGCCGCGGACGGCTCCCGGTTGAAGAGCTCTTGAGCTTGAAAACGCACGGGGTGCTGATCAAGGACGCCCCCGACTTATATGAAGCGCTCACGGGCAAGGTGCCCGTCTCTTCCCTGAACCTCGGTTGGCTGCTGTTTTCCGAGGGCTTTAGGATCTCTCCCATAACGTTGTTCTACAAACGAGCGGCGTCCTTGGCCTTGTCAATTCTGGGCCTCGTGATTGCCTTGCCCATCATGGCCCTAGTCTGGATTGCGATTCGTCTCGACTCCCCCGGGCCAGCCATCTACCGTCAGAAGCGCGTGGGTAAAGACGGCAGGATCTTCACGCTGTTCAAGTTCCGGTCTATGTATCTTGGTGCGGATCCTGAGTGCCCGGCACAGGAGAACGACACCCGCGTCACGCGCGTGGGCCGCTGGCTCCGCCGGTACAGGCTTGATGAATTGCCGCAACTTTTCAACATACTTCGCGGTGACATGTGCTTTGTCGGCCCACGGCCGTTCATCCCCGCCGAAGAGCGCTCATGGGCACGGGAAATCCCATTCTACAGTCAGCGCTGGACGGTGAAGCCGGGGATCACAGGCTGGGCTCAAGTCAGAAACGGGTACTGTTCGACCCACAAAGACAATCTGGAGAAACTGGGTCACGACCTTTACTACGTGAAGAATATCTCGCCCGGGCTGGATCTTCTGATTCTGCTCCACACGGTCAAGATTCTCCTCTTGCACCGCGGGGCGCGGTGAAGCCGCAGTTGAGCTGGGTTTCGGTGTTTCGTTTGGGCCTGTGCCATGTGCGCCAGGCGGCAGTGCCAGGGAAATGGTAGCGTCGGACCGGACGCTGAATAGTAGCCATCGAGGACGGATAGTCGCCCCGCTTCGATTGGCCCAGGGAATAGATGGGACTAAAAGGGCGGTAGCTTGCAGTTATGGAGAATTGGTACGCATTGCGGGTGCGGTCAAATCATGAGAGTGTCGTTCAAGCCGGGCTCCGGCGTCGCGGGTTCGAGGAGTTTCTCCCGGTGTACCGCGCTAGAGTGCGCTGGTCGGATCGCATAAAGGTGACCCAACGGCCGCTCTTTCCAGGTTATGTCTTTGCTCGCTTCGATCCGTCAAACCGCCTGCCCATATTGATGCTCCCCGGCTTCGTTCACATTGTCGGCTTCCGCAATGGCCCGGAACCGGTGGATGAAGCGGAGCTACACGCCATCCGCCGTTTTGTGGATTCCGGTCTCCCGATTGCGCCGTGGCCGTACTTGAGGGAAGGCGAGATGGTCATGGTTCAACACGGGGCCCTGGCGGGGTTGGAAGGCATCGTTCTACGGGCAGAGAATTCTCTGCGGCTGGTGGTCTCTTTGAACCTTCTCCAGCGCTCGGTGGCTGTCGAACTGGATCGCGAATTCGTCAAACCGCTAGCTGCGCGGACGGTCGCAGCCGGCATGGCAGTGCAAGCACCGAAGCTCGCAGCGCCGGACCGCAGATCATGAAGTGCATCTTCTCCGTGGACGTGGAGGACTGGTTTCACATCCTGAGTCTCCGTTCCACCCCCGATCTGCTCGCATGGGACGCTTTGCCCTCGCACGTGGAGAAGAATTTCGCGAAACTCCTGGAGATCTTCGAAGAGAAGCAGATTCGCGTCACGTGCTTCTTTCTAGGCTGGGTGGCCCACAAACATCCAAACGCCGTGAAGATGGCGTTACGGTTCGGCCATGAGGTGGCTTCCCACGGCTATGCGCACCGGCTGGCGTTCTCGATGACGCCGCAGGAGTTCCTGGAAGATGCGTCCACCGCCAAGAAAGCTATTGAGGACTGTGCCGGATGCGAGGTGGCAGGCTACCGCGCTTCGGGTTTCTCCGTGACGCGCCAGACATTCTGGTTCTTCGAGAAGCTGGCAGAGGCCGGATACCGCTACGACTCCTCGGTCTTTCCAGGCGGCCGCGCCCACGGCGGCATCTCCGGCGCGGCTTACTCTCCGTACCGGATCCGAACCGCGGCGGGGGACTTGACGGAATTCCCCATTACCCTCACCAGGATTCTCCGCACTCCGGTCTGCCTGTTCGGCGGCGGCTATCTACGGCTCGCTCCGTGGGCCCTGATCAAAAGGAGAGCCGAGAGAGTGCTGAGGGCGGGGAGGCCGGTGGTTTTCTATGTGCATCCCCGGGAGATCGATCCCGATCACCCCCGGCTGGACATGGGGCTGTTGAGACGCTTCAAATCCTACGTGAATCTGGACACCACAGAGGAAAAGCTGAGGAAGATCCTCTCCACATTCGAGTTCACTACGTTCGCTGAGTTTTTGAGCGAAGAAACCCGGTGGCGGAAGCACCCGGATGTGGACCAGCGCCTGGTAGACGAGGACGAAGTCCTTCGAATGCCGTTGAACATCGATCGGCGGACAGGAACGGCCCGGTGAACGATCTGGCGGTGATAGCGTTCTGGACCGGCGTGCTCTGGATCGGATACACATTTGCCGGATACCCGCTTCTCCTTTGGATGATTGGGTTCGTTTCGCAGGTCCGCCCGGAGAGGCGGGACGGTTTCCTTCCCTCTGTCTCGGTTCTCATCTCCGCCCGCAACGAAGAGCACGATATCGGATGGAAGGTCGCCGAAACCCTGGCGTGGGATTACCCTCCGGAGCGGCTCGAGGTGCTGGTGGCTTCGGATGCGTCGGAAGACCGCACGGAGGAAATCGTGCAAGCCATCCAGGACCCTCGCGTCAAACTGGTGCGGATGGAGAAGCGGGGCGGCAAGGGGAGGGCACTGAACCGCCTGGCGGAGTTGGCGCGGGGGGAGTTGCTGTTCTTCACGGACGCCAACGCGCACATCGCGCCACACATTCTCCGCCGGATGGCGTCCCATTTCGCCGATCCGCGTGTGGGGTGTGTCACGGGCGAAACCCGGCCTCTTGCCGAACACGAGCAGGCCATTGGCAGCGGAGCAAGCGCGTTCCTCAGCTTCGAATCCGTTCTTTATCGGTTGGAGAGCCGGCTTGGGTCCGTCCTGGCGTGCGATGGCGCCATATTCTGCATTCGCCGGCGTTTGTACGCTCCCGTGTCGCCGGAATTGGCAAATGACCTGGAGCTGCCGCTGCGCATCCGCCACGCCGGTTTCTGGGTCCTCCATGAGCCCGAGGCCATAGTGCGGGAAGTGGACACAAGTTCGCCGCGCGAGGAGTTTGCCCGCCGCCGCCGTATTTGCGCCCAGGGGATGCTCGCCATGTGGCGGCTCCGAGCTACGTTGCGGGGCCGGCGCGGCTGGCAGTTCTTCTCCCACAAGCTTCTGCGGTACTTGACGCTGGTTCCGCTTCTGCTGGTCCTGTTCTCGGCGGTGGTTCTGCGGGGCCAACCGCTGTTTGCCGCCATGCTGATGCTCCAGGCGGCCTTCTACTGTGCCGCTCTTTACGGTTTCGTTTCCACGTTCCTGCAGTGGAAATCAGGCAAACTCATCGCCGCTCCGTTCTACATCGTTCTGGGGAGCATTGGAGCCGTGGCTGGCATTCTGGACGCCTGCCGCGGACGGCGCTTTGATGTCTGGGCAACGCCTGCGCTTTCCCGGGGCCGGCATGGCGAGGCATTGCGCAGTTCGGTGCCGGAATGAGAGGGCGCGAACGATGATCACGGCGAAAACCTGCGAAGATCCGGTTGTCTGGGATAGCTTCGTCGAATCCATGCCGGAGGCCTCGAACTATCACCGCTGGATCTGGAGACGGGCGATTGAGGACACATTTGGGCACAAAGCCTACTACCTGGCTGCCGGCG
The DNA here is from genome assembly GCA_049515735.1 of Bryobacteraceae bacterium. Taxonomy (GTDB): domain Bacteria; phylum Acidobacteriota; class Terriglobia; order Bryobacterales; family Bryobacteraceae; genus Fen-178. The sequence goes on along the minus strand of JBEKTU010000031.1, from coordinate 21,505 downwards.
ACGGCTCTGCGGTGAAAGGGGTCCTGCCGTTGTTCTGGATCAAGAGCCGGGTGTTCGGTCAATCTCTGGTATCCGTGCCATTTTTCAGTTATGGCGGAGTGCTTGCGGCTTCCGACGAGGCCCGCGATTCACTGCTCAACGCCGCGGCCGAACTGGCCGCGAAACTTGGCGCGCGGCGGGTCGAGCTGCGCCAGGGAAGCGTTTCGGATTATGGCTGGTGCGGCGTGAGCGGCAAAGTGATGATGGAGGTCGACCTCCCTTCGGCGGCCGGCGAACTGTGGAACCGGCTCAGCTCCCGGTTGCGCAACAAGATTCGGAATGCCGAGAAGCACGGCTTTCGCTCGCAGTGGGGAGGCATTGAGGACGTCGAACACTTCTACCCCGTGTTTGCCGGCAACATGCGCAACCTGGGCACTCCGGTCTATCCGCGGTCGTGGTTTGAAAACCTGTGCCGCTGTGCGCCCGAGAGCACCCGCATCATCACGCTCTGGGAGGGCACGAAACCGATTGCCGGCGCGTTCCTTTCGTCCTTCCGGGAAACCATGGAAGCGCCTTGGATCTGTTCGCTGCCCGAAGCCCGAAAGAGCTACTCTTCGGTGCTGCTGTACTGGTCGTTCCTGCAATGGGCCATCGGGCAAGGCTCCCGGAAATTCGACCTCGGAAGGTGCACGCCGGGCGGCGGCACCTACGAATTCAAGCGCCTCTGGGGCTGCAACGAGCGGCCGCTCCACTGGTACTACTGGCTGGCGCCGGGTGCGCCGGTCCCGCAGTTGCAGAAGGAAAACCCGAAATTCCAGGTCGCCATCCGGCTCTGGAAGCACCTGCCGTTGTTCGTCGCCAACCAGTTGGGCCCGCGCATCGTGCGCTCACTGCCATGAGGCTACTCATATGAGCACCAGCCGCGATATCCAGATCTTCGTGCTGATTGACGCCCTGGGGTGGGAGTACCTCGAAGGCAACGATTTCCTCACCGATCTCCTGCCCTTCCGGACGCCCCTCAAAACCGTGCTGGGCTTCAGTTCCGGCGCAATCCCGACGATTCTTACGGGACTCCGCCCCGCTCAGCACGGCCATTGGAACCTGTTCTACTACGATCCGGCCGGATCTCCTTTCCACTGGCTGCGCCATTTTGCGTTTTTGCCCGACCGCGTGCTGGAACACCGGGTGACGCGCAAGATCCTCAAAGAAATGGGACGAAGGGTTCTGGGGATGGGCCCGTTGTTCGAATGCCACGTCAGCCCGCGCCTGCTGCCGTGGTTCAACTGGGTGGAGAAGCGCAACATCTACGCTCATGGCGGGATTCCAGGCACGCCTTCCATATTCGATCGCCTGGCTGAAGCGGGCGTTCCGCATCGCGTGTACTCGTATCACGATGCGTCGGATGCCGAACTCCTGCGGCGCGCCCGCCATGATGTGGAAACCTGCGACGCGCGCTTCTTTTTTGTCTACCTTTGCGAGATGGATGCGTTTCTGCATGGGCATTGCCAGGAGCCGGAGCAAGTGAAAGAGAAGCTGGCGTGGTATGCCCGCGAATTGCGCGTTCTCTATGAAGCCGCTCGCCGGGTGGCCCCCGCGGCGGGTTTCACGGTGTTCTCCGATCACGGTATGACGCCGGTCCTGCATCATTTCGACGTGGCGGGCCAAGTCAGCCGCTTGGGATTCTCGATGCCCGCGGATTATCTAGCCGTGTACGACTCCACCATGGCCCGGTTCTGGTTTTTTGACGAAAGGGCCAGGCGCGAGGTGCGCGCCGCGATTCAAGATCTCGACTGCGGGAGAATCCTCTCCGACGCGGAACTCGAGCAATTTGGCATCCTGTTCCCGGACCGCCGCTACGGAGAGTTGATCTTTCTTCTCAACCCGACCTGGCTCATCGGCCAGAGCGATTTCAACGGAAAGGGCTGGTCGCCGCGGGGTATGCACGGTTACCACCCCGACGACCCGTACTCGAACGGGGTTTTTTTGAGCAACCGGCCGCCAGCGGCGACCGTTCGGTCGATACGTGATGTGTACCATTGCATGAAAGAGGCTTCGGCCTAGGAACATGAGGAAGCGGCCCCTATCCCTGTTGTATTACACGTACACGACGGTCCGGGCCGGCGTGGAGGACCACATCCTCACCCTCTTGAAGGGGCTTGACCGAAGCTGCTTTCGTCTGCACCTGGCCTGTCCCCCGGCGCTCGCGGAACTGCTGCGGCCGGATCTGCCCCCGGATGTCGCGGTGTTTCCGGTATCCCAGTTCGTTGACGGCTGGCTTCGCGGGGGAAGGCGGTTGGCAAGGTATCTCCGGGAACAGCGCATCGACATTCTTCACTCCCACATGTTCCTGAGCAGCCTGTTCGCGTCCCCGGTCGGCTGGCTGTGCCGTGTGCCTGTAATCGTGGAGACCTCGCACGGCCGGGAAGTCTGGCGCCGCGGCCGCTTGAATTCCAGCTTCCTTGCGGATCGCGCCGTGAGCCGCTGCGTCGATACGGTTATTGCGGTGTCCGAGGCTAACGCACAATTCCTGATCGAGAGAAAGAAACTGCCGGTCCGCAAGGTGCTGGTGATCCGAAACGGATGCGATCTGGCGCGCTTCCACCCGGACCATGCGGCGCCGGCGGGAATGCGGGAGAGCCTCGGCATCGGCCCGGAGGACCCGGTACTGCTCATAATCGGCCGCCTGGATCCGCAAAAAGGACACCGGGTGCTGATCGAGGCAATGCCCCGCGTGGTGGCGGAGTTTCCGCGCGTGCACCTGGTCTGCCTGGGCGAGGGAGCGCTGCGCCAGGAACTCGAGGCCCAGGTCCGCGGAGCCGGTTTGCAGGACAGAGTACGGTTCGCCGGCTTTCATACCAACGTCCCCGACTGGCTGGCCCTGGCCGACGTTTCGCTGCTCCCTTCCTTCCACGAAGGCCTTCCGCTGGTCGCCATCGAATCGCTGGCAGCCGGCCGGCCTATGGTGGCTAGCGCGGTGGACGGAACGCCGGAGGTGGTGGTCGACGGTCAGAGCGGGTTCACTTTTCCGCCCGGAGACGCGATGCGCCTGGCGGACGCGATCTGCCGGCTGCTGCGCGATCCAGCCCTCCGCCGGCAAATGGGAGCAGACGGAAGGACTTGGGTTTTGGAGCATTTCAGCCAGGAACGGCAGGTCCGGCAGACGCAGGATCTTTACCTGCGGAGATGGGAACAGTGGGCGGCGCATCACCAAGCGCGAGCCTTCGAGGAAGCGTCCGGAAATGGGATTGAAGCTCCCGGCGCACTGCGGACCAGATGAACATGCGGACCATCCAGGAGCACTCTCTGGCGCTTTCCATTCGGGAGGAAGCTTCGCGCCACTTCGGTGGCCGGTACGGCGCCGGCTTGCAGGCTCTGGTACTCACGGGAAGCATGGCCAGGAACGAGGCGACGACAGTGGAAGTCGACGGCGTCCGCCGGGTGCTGGGCGATGCCGAATTCCTTTTGATCTTCCGGGATTCGGTCGCGTGGTTGCCCGACGACGTCGAACTGACGGCGGATTGCGCCCGGATCGAGGCCGCCCTGCGCGATCTCGGCATCGCCTGCGCCATCGGGGCTAACCGGGCGTACCCGGACTACCTGCGGCGCATGAAGCCGCACATTTTCGGGTACGAGTTGAGAACCTGCGGCCAGGTGCTTTTGGGCGACCCGGACATCCTGTCGCTGATGCCGTCTTTTTCGGCCAAGGACATTCCTTGTGAAGACGGATGGCAGCTTCTGATGAACCGGCTGATCGAGCTGTTGAAGCCGGCTGCGCAAGCGCGTTCCGGGACGGGTTCGCTGCCCCGCGACCTGCATTACCGGACCGTGAAGCTTTATCTGGATATGGCTGCCTCGCTACTGCTCTTCAGCGGGAGCTTCGAAGCCGGGTATCGCGGCCGGTGCGAGCGGTTGCGGGAAATCGCGGCACTTGGGGACCAGTCTTCCGACCTGCCGGATGGGGCGGGTAAGCACTGGCCGTTTCCTCCCGATAAATTCGCGCGTCGCGTGGCGGAAGCTACGGATTACAAATTGTCGGGCCAGACCGGGGACCCTGGGCGAGAATGGGAGTACCTGAGGGATGCGCTGGCCTACGCACATGCGCTTTGGCGATGGGAACTGGCGCGGCTCACGGGGCGCGGGGAGAGACGCCTCTCGGATGCCGATGACACAGACGAGCGGCTCTTTGCGTGCTGGGCTCGCTGTGAGCCAGTGCAATCCCGGCTGCGCGGCTGGGCGTCGCAACTACGAAAACCCGGAGTGCGGCGCGATCTTCTGAGGCGGCCAAGCTGGGTGCTGGGGGCTTGGAAGGCGTCCCCGCGGTACTGCGTTTACAGCGCCGCCGCGAGACTGGTATTCCGCGTTCCGGAGCTGCTTTCGGGACGAGCCAGCGAACCGGACTCCGTATGGAACGCGATCGCCCGCCGGCTGCCCCTCCGCGCCGCGACTACCGAGTGCGCACCTGCGTGGAGGCAACTGGCACGCAGCATCGCCCGGAACTATGAGGAGCTGCTGATCGGGACACGCGCATGAAATCCCAACCTCTGGTCAGCGTCATCGTCCTGAACTACAAGCGCCTGAACGAACTGGCGGTGAGCCTGGATTCAGCGCTGCGCCAGGACTACCGGAACCTGGAGATCATCGTCGTCGACAACCATTCGGAGGAGGACGTTGCGGGCCTGGTGCAGTCCCGAAGCTCCTCGATCCGTCTGATTGAGCTGCCGGCGAACCTCGGCGCGTGCGGCGGGAGGAATGCGGGAATTCGCGAGGCACAGGGCGAGATCCTCATCACCATCGATAACGACGTCAGCTTCCTCTCTGCCGATGAAGTGAGCAAAGTGGTGGAGGCCTTTGAGGAGCACCCCGAGATTCATGTGCTGGCGTTTCGAATCTGCGACGCCGGCACCGGGAAACTCCGTGTGCGGGAATGGTGCCACCCGCGGGACTGGCACAAGTTCAGCGAGACGGAATTTGAGACCAGTTTCTTCGGCGAGGGCGCCAGTGCCTTCCGGCGAGAGGTATTCGACGTTGCCGGGTTGTATTGGGAGCCACTTTTCGTCGGACACGAGGGCTACGAACTGGGGTTGCGGGTACTCGACCGAGGGTACCGGATACTTTACTGTCCCCGAGTGTCCGTTTGCCACTCCATGGCGCAGGAAACGCGCTCCAGCAGCCGGCCGTACTACTTTTACACCCGGAACTACATCTGGATCGCGTACAAGGACTGCGGCTTCCTCGAAGGCGCCCGTTACCTGGTCCCGAAGCTCCTGATGATGGCGTTTTTCAGCCTGCGTGCCGGTAAGCCGGCGCCGTTCCTGCGGGGCCTCTGGGAAGGGCTCCGTGGGCTGAAGCGCATAGACCCGCGCACGCCGACGAGCGATGCGACATCCGTTTACCTGGCGGAACTCGAGCGCGGCCGCCCCAGTTGGCTGCGCCGGCTGGCGCGTCACCGCCTGGAGACACAGTTGTAACTCTACCATGCTTATTTATTACTTTCTGATCTTTGTCCTTCCGCTTGAGTACCACCGGATCTGGGGCCATGCCTACGGCAACATCACTGTGATCAAGTACGTGGGAGCCGCTTCCATCTTATACGCAGCGGTCCACTTTTTCCAGCGTGAGCGCGTGCCGTCCTTCTTCGCTGCGCGTTCGGCACGGTGGTTTTTTGTGTTCATGGCGATGGCAATCATAGAATTTGTCCGCGTCGGCAATTTTTGGTTTTTGTCGCAAAGCCGCTTATTCAATTGCATCTCGTTCATGCTGTTCTTCTTTGTTACGATTACGGTGGTGGATTCCCACTCGAGACTCCGCGGGGTGCTCCTCGCCGCCGTCGGCTCAGTCGCGTTCGCCTCGCTGTACGCAATCCGGGATTGGCAGAAATACCGCGGCATCTACGAAGGCTACCGCCCCAGCGGCCCAACGGGCGATCCCAACTACTTCGCGCTCACAGCGATGTTCACCATAGCCCTGGGAACCTATCTCGCGATCCAACGAGCCGGGAAACTACAGACCTACTTCTGCCTTGGCTCGGTATTTGTGACCACCGTCGCCGTCACGCTGGGAGGATCTCGCGGCGCGTTTCTGGGAATGGCCGCCATGTTCCTTATGGTCGTGCTGCGCTCCAATCGGCGTATGCTTTACCTGTCGGTTGCCGGTACGGTATTCCTGTTTCCCAGTCTGTTTCTTGCGAATTCTCCTTTGAGGCGGTTTTTCGCCCCTTCAGAGCGAGATATGATCAACGTAGAGGAACGCACGCTGGCCTGGAAGGCCGGGTTGCGCATGGTACGCGATAATCCGCTAACCGGCGTCGGCGTGGGCGCGTTCAAGCCCCTGATGAAGTACTATCAACTGCCCGGCGAGAAAGAGATTCTGCATATTGCGCACAATACTTATCTTGAAATCGCGGCGGAGATGGGCCTGCCGGGGCTGCTGGTCTTCCTCATGATGTACGGCTCGACTTTTCGAATGTTGGAACGGATCCGGAAGCGCGCCGGGCCGGGCAGCCTCATGAGAACGGCCGCAACTGCGTTTCAGACCGCATTCGTGGGGGCCGGCGTGGGTGCGTTTTTCATTTCCGCGCAGTTCCAGAAGTTCCCTTGGTTCTTTCTCTTCCTTGCCATGTCCATGCCGCCATTGGCAGCCAGGGCCAGGCGCCATCGCCGGAAAAAGCCTGCCGGAGACGAGTCCGAGGTGGCAGTCCAACCCGCGCAGGTGGGTGTGGACCCTCCGCTTGGCGCTACCGCCGCGCTCCATTTCAGAGGTCAAAACACATGAGGATCGGTTGGGTATCCGAGGCGTTGCCGTATCTGCCTTCGCGCGGGGGCTTCCGCCTCTACGGGGGCAATCTGATCAAGCAACTCTCCAAGAGGCACGAAGTCGAGCTGGTGTCGTTCCTCACGGCCGATGACCGCGAGCATCTCGACTGGCCCAAACCGTATTGCACCGGCGTGGTCGGCTTTGAGGTGGATAGGCGCCGCTGGCTGGCGCCGGTGAATTTCCTCAGCGCCTATCTGTTCGGCAAGCCGATCCGCAGCCGCGAGGCGCTCAACCAGCTCATTCGCGAAAAGGCTAAGTCCTGGGACGTGATGCACGTGGAAGGCAGCTTTGCCGGCGGCCTGATCGCCCCGGATCTGCCGATCCCCACGGTTCTCTCCCTGCACGACTCCGAAGTCCTGCGCTGCGAGGAGCTGTTGAACTGCAAGCTCAGCCTCCGCGAGAGGTTCGATCTGCACCTGCGCCATCGATACGAGATGAGATACGAGAAGCTCGTCTATCCGCGCTACGACTGTTGCATTGTCGTGGCCGACCGCGATTGTGAAGTCGTCCGGCGGCTCGTGCCCGCGGCGCGCACTCGGGTCATCTCCTACGGCACTGACACCGAATACTTCCATCCCGTGCCCGCCGACAAGGCCAGGAACTCCCTGGTGTTCCACAGCCACCTGGGATACGCGCCCAACGTCAGTGCGGCGCTGGAATTCGCCAACGAGGTCCTGCCCCTGATTCGAAAGGAGATTCCAGACGCCGAGTATCACCTGGTCGGCGCCAGCCCGAATCCCGAAATCATGGAGCTGTCCGCGAAGCCCGGAATCAGGCTCTCCGCCAATCTCCCCGATCTGCGTTCCACAGTCTGTTCCGGCAACGTCTACGTTTCCGCGATTCGTTACGGAACCGGCCTGAAAAGCAAAATACTTGAGGCCCTGGCCATGCAAATGCCGATCGTCTGTTACCCGGGCTCGACGGTGGGTATCGAGGCCGTCCACGGCAAGCACCTGCTGGTGGCCAACGATCCGAGGGAGTTTTCCGCGCACGTCGTCGCCCTGCTGCGCAATCCCGCCCGCGCCGACGAACTGGCCCGCGCGGGCCGGGACCTCGCCGTCGAACGCTACAGTTGGGACTCGCGCGCACGGGCCTACGAAGACCTGTACAGCGAGTTGATCGCCGAACGCCGCGACGGGCGCGTGGCCCACGGCGCCGCTGGCTTGGCCGGCCGGAAAACCGCGTAACGGACAGCCTTTTCCGATCTCCATGCCAGCAGGTGTCCCACCCAATCCGGTTGCCCCCGATGCTCCGGCCCTAGGCTCGCAGGTGGTTCGGAGCGGGTTCTGGTTGCTTGCCGGCAGCGCCTGCAACAGGGGGCTGGCGTTTGTCAGAACCGCGATCCTGGGGCGCGTCCTCTCGCCTGTCGACTTCGGAGTCGCCGCGATCGGACAGCTCTCCGTGCAGTGGATCGAGTATTTTAGCCAAAGCGGCTTCAATACGTCTCTGATTCTGACGCCGTCCGACCTGGATCTCTACCTCAATACCGCGTGGACGGTTCACCTCCTCAGAGGCATCGGGCTGTCTGCGCTGTTATTTGCTTGCGCTCCTCTGGCGGCATCGCTGTTCAACAACCCGGGGGCTACGCCCGTCGTCCGCGCAGTCGCAATCATCATATTAATCCGAGGCTTCGATAGCCCCGCGGTCGCCTGCCTGCGCCGGGAAATGAACTTCCGGCGCGAGACCATCTGGCACATGAGCGGCGTGGTTGCCGGCCTTGTCACGGCGATTCCACTGGCACTGATATACAGGAATTTCTGGGCACTTGTGATTTCCATGGTGGCGGCACAGGCCGCGGAAACGGCCACCTCCTACTGGGCTACGCCGTTCCACCCGCGGTTGGAGTTCGACCGGGCCCGCGCGCGCGAAATGACCCGTACTGGAAAATGGATCTTTTGGAACAACATCTTCCTTTTCCCGGGCCGCTTTCTCGATAGTCTTCTCATTGGCAGATTCCTGGGCACCGCGGCTCTCGGATACTACCAGATGGCCGGCTATCTGGCCCTGATCATTCCGGATCAACTCGCCACCCACACAGGCTCCCTCCTGCTGCCGGCATTCGCCAAGCTTCAGGAGACATCCGACCTGCGGCGTGGCTACCTGCGGAGTTTCGGCGCGCTTTGCGCCGCTCTCGTGCCGATTGGCGTCGTTTTGACTGCATTCGCCGGCCTCATCGTTCGCATCGCGCTCGGGCCCAAGTGGGCGCTGGCGAGCGCACTGATCGGCCCACTGGTGTGGTCCGGCATTTTTGGGGCCGTCTGCACAATGACCACGCAGATGCTGCTTCGTGTCGGCAGAGCGCACTTTACAGCCTGGTCCAGCCTGTTGAAAGCGCTGGTTCTCGCTCTGATTGGCTATCCCGCAATGCGGCTTTCCGGTTCAGTTGGAGTGGCCTTCGCGGTCACGTTCGCCTCCCTTGCGGCCATGTTCTGGCAGTTGATGGTGGTGGGTCGCGCCCTGGATATCGGCCCCTGGGACTTACTCCGCAGCATCGGTACCTCCGTCAGGGAATTGATTCAGAGCGCGAGCAAACTGAGACTGCCTCCGGAGTGGAGATCGGTATCGGCCGAGTCGGCCAAGAACGGAGCCGAGGGGTGATGCGTATAACTGTTGCACGAGCCACATGCACGCTGTGGCCACCCGGGGGTTCAAAAGGTGATCGGTAACGGCAGTGGACGTATGTTGCTTCAACGCCTAGAGGCGCTACGCCTCCGCTTTAGGTACGAGGGCGTCTCCGGGATGGTCACGTACCTGGCCGACATGTGCCGGCCCGGCGAACACCAGGTATTCTACGCCGCGGGTGCGCCGCCGCCCCCTCCAGCCGCGCCGCCTTTCGTGACCGTAGTCGCCGGCATCGACGAACTGCGGCGCGTGCGCCATCCCGGGCTGCCTGAAGCTTATTACCGCGATGAGATCAAGGCGGTTCGCAAATGCTTCGTCGCGCTTTCGAACGGCGAGCTGGCCGGCGTCCTTTGGGCCTTCGACGAAGTTTACCCCAGTCACTTTATTGAGCTCCGCGCCAACGAAGTGGAGTTGGGACACGGTCACGTCCTTCCCAAGTTCCGAGGCTTGGGTATATTCCGGGCCTTGATTGCCTCGTCTTTTGCCGAGCTGCACGCCGCGGGCTACTCCGGCTTTTACGCCGTCATTGACGATCGCAATACCGCGTCCCGCAAGGCTTTCGAGACATGTGGCTTCCGGTGTGTCGGAAGGATACCCCGGCCGTGGTCCGATCTGTTTGGCGCCAAGTTTCGCCTCCATCCCGGCTGGGATGCGATCCCCTTGAGGCCAACCTTGCCGGAGCGGTTGGACGGCCGCGTGGCGTCTCCCGGCGGAGGTCCCCAGCCGTTGGGCGAGACGCCTGTGCCGGCGAGCAATTCCGCCTCAGCATCGGCTGTCGCGTTGGCTGAGCCGCACCCGGCGTCCTCTTTTCAACTCGCGCAGGTTGACCTGGCGGCTTCGGATGGTGAGTTTTGCTTTCGGTGGCGCAGGTTTCTCGAGCGGGCCGAATGGGGACACTATCAGCAGAGCTGCGAAGCGGCTCGGTTGCGGTCTCACATGGGGTGGAAGGGTCGTTTCATTTTTGCGGAGTCTGCCGGGACCATTGTCGCCGGCGCCCTGCTGCTCACCAAACGTCTGTTGGGAGGGTCCCTCGGGTTCGCCATGGTGCCATCGGGGCCCATTTGGCTACCCGGCTATGAGTATCTTCTCGGCGAGATACTACGGTCCGTGGAAGCCTCGTGCCGCCACACGGCAACCGTCTTCTGCCGGATCAACCCCAGGTGTCCCGTCGATCGCTTTCCGGAACTTGTCCGGCTGCTGCCACCGAACCACCGGCAGTCGCCCCAGACCTGGACATACTGGAACATGCCGAGGTTGAATATGCGCATCGACCTGAGTATAGGCATAGAGAGAATCATCCAGGGCATGCATCTCTCCCTGAGGCGATCCTACCGGAACAGCATTAAGCATGGCGTCTCGGTTCGTGCGGGAGGCCGCGAGGACATCCCGGCTTTCGCGCGCCTCATGAAGCGCATGGGGGACCGCAAGGAAATGCCGGTCCGGGACGAAAGCCATTTCCACGACTTCCTGGACACCCATCCGGCGGACAGCACGCTTCTTCTGTTGGCGGAAGCGGAGGGCGCCGCGATTGGCGCTACCCTGACCGTCGCCTGCGGCCAGTCTGCTCACTATCTGTACGGCGCATTCGACTACGAGAAACGTGCGCTTTACCCGAACGTGGCGCTCCAGGTGGAAATGATGCGCTGGGCCATTCAGCAGGGTTGTACGTCCTATGATTTGGGCGGCGCCTGCGTCAATTGGCCGCCAACCGAAGATCAGAAGGGTTACGGTGTGTTTCTGTTCAAGCAACGACTGGGCGCTCAACTGGAAACCGATGCGCCATATTGCGATTTGATCTACAGACCGAGACTTTACGGGTTGTTCTTGCGGGTCGAAAATGTCGGGTTGCCGCTGGTGATGGAGAGGGGCAAAGGCAGAATGATCGTGGCGCGCGAAAGACTTGAGATGGAGAAATCCGCGCAACCCTCAAGGCCCCGATAGAACTCCCGTCGCCTCGCCGCGCACAAGCTTTCAGCCGATGAACGGTGTCACAATGTACGGACAAGAGAAATGGGTTTCAGAGACTAACCCACTGAAACGGTGGGGATACCGGCTTTTCGGCGAACTCCATGTGCCCGGGAGGATCCGCGGCAACCACGTAATGCGCGCGATCTCGCAGTTAGGTCTCGACAATCAGCCGCTGCGGGTGCTGGATGCCGGCTCCGGCCGTGGAGATCTGGCGGTCGCTCTGGCCAGGAGGCACCCGAACTGGCACATAATCGGCGTGGACCTGGCCCTGGACCGCGCAGCCTATGCCATTGCGGCCGCCAAGCATCTGGGGTTAAAGAATCTCGAGTTCCGAATCGGGGACCTTGCGAACCTAGGGTACGAGAATGAGTTTGACCTGATCGTGAACTCGGATGTGCTGGAACATATCGAGGACGATCGAACCGTACTGCGCAATCTCTTTCGCGCCTTGCGTCCTGGCGGCCATTTAGTCGTAACCTCGCCTTCTATTCCGCAAAGAAGGCACCTGCGGCTGGTCCGCTGGCGCGAGCGGCGCATCAACTTCAGCGTCCGCGAATACGGCCACGTACGCGATGGCTACAGCACGCGCGACATCGAGGACAAATTCCACGGTGCTGGGGGCCGGGTGGTCTCCAGCTATTTCACATTCGGCTTCTTCGGGACACTCGCTTTCGATATCTTCTTTGCGATCGGCGACAACGCTCCTAATCCAGTGGTCTTCGCGGTGATGTTTCCGTGGCTGCTGGGTCTGGGGTTTCTCGATTTGCACTTCCCATCGCGCGTCGGATCCGCCATCCTGGCGGTGGGAACGAAAGGTAGTTAGATACCAGACCGCGTGAACTTCCTCAAAGCGTTCTGTGATTTCCGTCACCCGCCGGCTGAGCGATCTGGTGATACACTTAAGACGATGAGGCTAGAGATGAAGGCACTGTTGTTCTTGCTGATGCTGCCTCTGAGCGGGTTAGCTCAAACAGCCGGTGGATTGTCGGCTTATCCTAGCCCTGTAGCAGGTCCAAATCTTATCACGAACCCAGGTTTTGGATCGGGCTGGACTGGATGGACGAATGGACAAACCGGAGCATCCAAGTTCACGATCGACACCACGGTTTCCCACAGCGGATCGAGCAGCGTGAAGATGGTGATGACGGGTTCAGGCGGAAATGTACAACAAACAACGGCCTCGCAACCGGTTGGAACGTATGATATTAGTGCCTGGGTCCAATATACTGGTTTGACTAGCAAGAGCGGGAACGGCGTAAGACTTTGCGTATCTGCCCCTCCCGCCTATCCCTGGCAGTACATGCGTGCCTGCACACCTACATTTTCAGGCACGTCGTCGGGTTGGGTGCAACTCTTTTTATCCGCCGAGATTATGACCGCCCAATCGACAATTATGGTGGATCTGGAGAATTATATAGCCGACGATACCGGAACGGTCTGGATGGATGACGTATCGATTACCCAAGAGCAGACACCCATCTCAGTGTTCATGCCGTACCCGAACTTCAAGGGGATGATGTTCGATGACCAGAGCCAAACGGCGGTCTTCACCGTCGTTCCCACTCCTACGCAGGGCACGATTCCGACCGACGCAACGCTGACGGATTACCGGATCGACGGAACGGTGAGCACTGGTTCGTCTTGCACTGGCGGTAAGACGGTATTGACGGGATCTTGGTCCATTCCCGCAACTCTTCCCGCGAACGGTGTGATCGCAGCCCTTGATTTCTCCGGCTTAGCCGAATCTACACAGTACAACGTGTCATTTCAGATGACTCATATCGCAGACGGCGTGAACGCGAGTTCCAACAATCCATACCCCTGCTATGCCGTGTATAAATACCCAGCCAGTACACGCACCGGCTTTCAGGTAGCGGTAGACCAGTATCAGCGGGTCTTGCTCAATGGGACTCCCACGTTCATTCTTGGAGTATACGACTCCGGGGGCTCTCTGTACTTATCCCAGAGCCAGTGGGAAACCGCATACGACCAAAACTTGCGATTGTTTTCTCTGCCGGTGAACGTGTACCTGAACTACACGTTCGGGGCGCAGCTAAATAACTCGGCGTCTCTTCTGTTGGCTGATCTTCAGAGTCACGGTGCCTGGTATGTACAAACCGACAATTGCTCTGGAGCTGTAACCGAGCAGCAGAACTACTTTTTCTGGGCGAGTGCCGATAACGCCGATGTGCAGGCCAGAGCTAGTATGCCTGGGTTTTTTGGGGTCTACCGTGCCGATGAATGCGTATCGAGTTCGGCGGCCGGCACGTTCGCGTTGAAAGCGCGGACTGACAGTCTCGCGCCGGGGAGTATAACTTGGGGGGCGCTGTTGGCAGGTCCTTCTTTGTCGCTTTGGCGCGATACACTTGACTTGATAGCTACCGACCCATATCCTTTTTACGGCGCTGGACCATATAGTCTCGGTGAGGTTTCATCGGGGACGCTGGCAGAACGGTCTGCGGTTCAGTCTTCCCGCCCCATCGCGACTGTAATCCAGACATTTCAAGGCACTGGGAACGCCATCTGGCCCACGCAGGCAGACCTGCGCAATATGAGCTACATGGCGATTGCGGAAGGGGCTAATGGGTTGTTCTATTGGTCCATCGGTCGGTACGGCGGGGGTCTCTGGGGGTATCAGAACAATCACGGTGCGATCAGTTCCGTGACCAAGGGGAAGCCGACGACTGTCCACATGATCGTGCAGCACTTTCTCGGGACTGGCACACACAACGTGGTCATTGCGGGCGCGACCGGAGATTGGGCTGCGCTGAACGGGGCAGCGGTAGCTGCTACGACTGTGGATAATTATACCTTTACCCTTCCTATTGATTCCACCTCCTTCTCGGGAGCGTTCAATGGATATATCGGGGTTACCGGTTGGCCACCTGACTGGACTAATTTTCAAGATATGACTGTCACCACAGGTAATCCAACGCTACTCGCCTTTGGTGGCGCCCCTCATCAGTTCACTACTGGAGACCTGGCGTGGTTCACTCTCGGAAGCGGGGGTTGGGGGGAGCTGGCTGGAAACTATCCGGTCACGGTCATAGATAGCAACCATGTCAGCATTGCTGTGAATACGACCGGTTTTCCAGCTTTCAGCGGGGAGATCATAGACCTTTGGCCGAGCTATCGGCTGGACTATTACACGCGGCTGCAAAACGTGATGAACGAGATAGCGGGCTTGCAGACCGTCCTCGCATCGCTGGACGACAACCGTAAACTGATTGGCAATACCCAACAGTCTGCGGGATTACATACGCGGGTAAAGACGGGAACCGGCGGGAAGTATTACCTGATTGCCACCAATACGAGCGGCAATACACTCACTCCGACGTTTACCTGGGCGGACCCTATAGCGGGGAGTATAACGGTCTACAACGAGGGATACAGCGTGACCCCGAGTGGAGCTACGTTCACCGACTCGTTCGGCCCATATGCGGCGCACGTATACGAACTCACAGACTCACGCCGCACTGGGGAGTGAGATGGAGTTCGGGCAGGACGGCGGGAAGCCAGATCGCCTTTTTTCCGCTGAACGCCTGTGCCTCGAAGACCTCGCTGACATCCTTGGGCCTGTCTATCTCCATTGCGGCCCGCGCCGCGCTGCGCCAGAATGGGAGGGATGTCGTCCGGGGCGTTGGCGCACCCTTCGGGGCCTCTGCTTCAGGTTCGGGGTCTGACGGTCGATCTGATCTCCGCGCGAAACGCCGCGGTCCCGGTGGTTTCGGAAGTGTCGTTCCAGGTGGACGCGGGTTCCATCGTGGGACTTTTCGGCGAGTCCGGCTGCGGAAAAACCACCCTGGCGCTGGCTTTGCTGAACCTGCTCCCCGCCCCTCGCTACCGCGTCCGCGGCTCCGTCAAACTGCGGGATTTCGAGGTGCTTTCCGCGTCCGAGCGCCAGCTCGAGCGCATCCGCGGCGCGGAGATCTCACTGGTCTTTCAAGATCCGCTGCTGGCTTTGAACCCCGTGCTGCGCGTGCGCGACCAGGTGGCCGAAGTGATGCGCGCGCATGGGCGCCAGGATAGCCTGGAATCGTTATTCGGCCTGGTGGGTCTCGCGGCCACGCCGCGCATGTACGACGCGTATCCGCACCAGTTGAGCGGCGGCGAACGGCAGAGGGTGGTCATCGCCCAGGCCTTGGCTTGCCGGCCGGCGCTGGTCGTCGCCGATGAACCGTTCACGGCCCTCGACGCGACCAGGGTGGTGGAACTCTCTTCTCTCTTTCGCGAGCTGAGAGAAAAACTGGCAACCTCGTTCCTGCTGATCAGCCACAGTCCCGGAGTTCTGGCCAGGACCGCCGACCAGGTCCTGGTGATGGAGGCCGGCCGCATCGTGGAACGAGGAACTCCGCGGCAGGTGTTCGGGAAAGGGAGCGCCCGTGGCCGCTGAACCTTTCCTGAGCGTTCGGGGACTCGGCAAGAGCTTCGCCGGCCGCCCGGCGATTCAAGGCGTGACGTTCAGTCTGGAGCGTGGCCGCACGCTCGGACTGGTGGGGCCGTCCGGCTCAGGCAAGTCCACCCTGGCTCGTTGCCTCGCGCTCTTCGAAGCTCCCACTTCCGGGGAGATCTGGCTGGACGGGCGGAACCTGTGCGGTTTGAACCGCCGCGAGCGGGCGGCCATGCGCGCCGAAATCCAGCTCATCTTCCAGGAGCCGGCTTCCAGCCTCAATCCGCGATTCACCGCCGCCCAGATCGTCACCGAGCCGCTTCTGATTCGCAGAATCGGAACCGGAAAGACGCGGCGGCAACGGGCATCGGAGTTGATGGAGACCGTCGGGCTTTCCCGCCAGGCACTCCAAACGCCGGCGCTCGAATTCAGCGGCGGTGAGCGGCAGCGGCTGGCCATCGCCCGGGCGCTGGCCCTCGAACCCAAATTGTTCATCCTGGATGAGTCCTTTGCCGGTCTGGATCTCTCCGTTCAGGCCCAGGTGGCCAACCTGCTGCTGGACCTGCAGAAGCGGCGCGGCCTGACGTACATCCTGATCTCCCACGACCTGGCTCTGGTCTGGCGCATGGCCGGGGAAATCGCCGTCATGGACCACGGCAGCATCGTGGAACATGCCGGCGTCGCCGACTTGCTCGCCAGGCCGCAACACCCGTGCACGAAAGAGTTGTTGAATGCGGCCCAGGCTCTCAGCCTGGACGGAGCGCCCGCGTGAGATACATTGGCCGCAGATTGCTGCACGGCTTGTTGCTGCTGGTGGGGGTGTCACTGCTGTCCTTTCTCTTTGCGAATCTGGCGCCGGGCGATTACTTTTCAGAGCTTCGAACGGACCCCAGGGTATCCGCGGAAACCGTCGCGGCTCTGCGCGCCCAATCCGGTCTCGACCGGCCCTTGCCGGTGCGGTACGCCGCCTGGGTAGCTTCCGTGCTTCGAGGCGATTTCGGCTACTCTCTGGCCTACAACAGCCCGGTCGGACCTTTGCTGTGGGGGAGGGTTCGCGCCACGCTTTTGTTGACCGGAACCGCTACCTTATTGGCCTGGCTGATCGCCCTCCCGCTGGGCACTTGGAACGCCACCGCGCGTGGGAAGTGGGGCGACAGCGTTTCGAAAGTTGTCCTGTCTTGTTTGCTGGCCATTCCCGACCTGCTGTTAGCCATCGTTTTTCTGATGCTGGCGGTCGAAAGCGGCTACTTTCCGGCGGGAGGCATGGTGTCGCCCGGCTGGGCTTCGCTGAGCGGGCCGGAACGGGTTGGGGATGTGGCCTGGCACCTGGCGCTCCCGGTCGCCGTGCTGGTGCTGGGCATGTTGCCGACGCTGGTGCGGCACGTCCGGGCGAGCATGGCGGAGGCGATCGATTCGCCGTTCGCTCTAAGTGCGCGGGCGCAGGGCATTCCGCGGCAGCGCCTGCTGTTCCGGCACCTGTTGCCGGCCGCGGCGAACCCGCTCATCTCGCTCGCCGGCTTTTCGCTCGGCACTCTGCTGAGCGCCTCACTGTTGATTGAGGTGGTCATGGGCTGGCCCGGATTGGGGCCGCTGTTCCTCGAGGCCATCATGGCCCGCGACTTTGCGCTGGTGCTGGCTGTGGTGATGCTATCGGCGTCGTTCCTGGTGGCCGGGAACCTGCTGGCCGACATTCTGCTGTATCGCATGGATCCTCGGATTCGGATGAAATGAGCAGGCGAACAAAGATCGCGGCGGTTTTGGTCTTTCTCGGAATTCTCCACGGCCTCGCGATCTTCGCCGGCTTCCTGGCGCCATATCCGTACGCCGAGCAGCACCGCGAGTTTCCCTACGCTCCGCCCACCCGCATTCATTTCTCCGGTCTTCATCCGTACGTCCAAGACAGCACGCGCTCTTATCCGATTCAATTCCTGGTCCATGGGCGACTGTTCGGCGTGCCGGCGCCGGGCGTAATCTTCCTGCTCGGCTCCGATGCTTACGGCCGGGACCTGTTTTCGCGCCTGCTATACGGCGGGCGGGTGTCGTTGCTCACGGGGCTGCTGGCGGCATTCCTGTCTCTTGGCCTGGGCCTGGTGCTGGGGACGGCCGCGGGCTTTTACGGCGGATGGCTGGATCAGATCCTCATGCGCGGCGGCGAGCTGGTCATGGCTCTGCCGTGGCTCTATTTGCTGCTCGCCGTGCGGGCATTTCTGCCGCTCCACATTACCACGGTTCAGGCGTTTTTCCTGATCGTCGTCATCATCGGCGGTGCGGGATGGGTACGGCCCGCGCGTCTGATACGCGGCGTGGTGCTCAGTGCCAGGGAGCGCGGCTTCGTCCTGGCCGCACGCGGCTTCGGCGCTTCCGACGCCTATCTGATCCGGCGCCACATCCTGCCGCTGACCCTGGGCGTCGTGCTCACGCAGGCCACTGTCTTGATCCCGCAATACATACTGGCGGAAGTCGCGCTCTCCTTTCTGGGGTTGGGAGTGGGCGAACCGGTGCCGAGCTGGGGCAATATGCTGGCGGAAGCCCAGGAGTATCACGCCCTAGTCGCACATGGGTGGATGCTGGCGCCCGGATTGGCCATCATCCCGGTTTTGTTGGGTTACCTGGTGCTCGCCGACACCTTCATCGCCCCGGCGGGCCGAGCACGATGAGCGGCACAACGGCGCCCAGCACCGCTCCGACGATCAGGGCCCAATTCCCCGCCCCCAGGAAAGAGACCAGCAGGCCGGCCAGCGAGCCTATGCCCGCTCCGACCACTGCGATCATGAGCCGCTTCGACATGAGGGAGCGCGGCGGATCAAGCGGCCGGCGGCTCCAGCAGCAGCTTTCGCTCAATTTCGAAGAGTCGCCGCTCGACCATGCCGAGTCTTTCGCTCAATCCAGCGGTGGCCTTATCCAGTGACCCGTCGCGGGACTCGTTCCGTTGTTGGAATTCCATGAACACGCGGATGACCTCGGTCTGCATATCACGCGTGCGCTCGGTGGTGTGCTCCTCGATCTGGGTCTGCATGAGCCGCATGCGCTGCTCAATCTCCGTCTGTAGGAGCCCTATCCGCTCGGTCATGCGCTGCTCAATCTCCGTCTGCATGAGCCCCATGCGCTCGGTGAGACGCCCTTCGAGACCGGCTATCTCCTGCCGGAGTTCCGCGCGCGTGACCGGCCCGTCTGGCTGATCCATGCCCCAATTGTAGCGCGGTCCGTGCGGAGGGAGAATACAACCATGAAGGCTTGTGTACTGGTATCGCCGGCGCCCGTCGAATCCAATCCCTTGCGCATCGTGGAACTGCCCAAGCCGAAGCCTGCCGCCGGCCAGGTGCTGGTGCGGGTCCATGCCTGCGGGGTGTGCCGCACCGACCTCCACGTGGTCGAGGGCGAACTCGCTCCGCGCAAATCGCCCATCGTGCCGGGGCATCAGGTGGTGGGCGTGGTGGAAGAGAACGGACCCCACGCGTCGCGCTTCCGGCCGGGCGCGCGGGTGGGCATCCCCTGGCTGCACCAGACTTGCGGCGTGTGCGAATACTGCCGGTCCGCGCGCGAGAACCTCTGCGAGCGCGCCGTGTTTACCGGCTGGATGGTGGATGGCGGTTACGCCGAGTACGTCGCGGCCCCCGAGGATTTCGTCTACGCGCTGCCGGAGGGCTTCAGCGACCTGCACGTGGCGCCGCTGCTGTGCGCCGGAATTATCGGCTTCCGCACCTTGCGGCTTTCCGGCGTGCGGCCCGGTGGACGCCTCGCCATGTACGGCTTCGGCGCCGCCGCGCACGTCGCTATCCAGGTGGCGCGCCACTGGAACATCGGCGTCTACGCCATTTCCCGCGACCCGCGGCATCAGAAGCTGGCCCTCGACCTGGGCGCGGTGTGGGCCGGCAGATCGGATGACGAGCCGCCCGAAAAGGTCGACGCGGCCATGATCTTCGCTCCCGCCGGCGAGTTGGTGATCCCGGCACTGCGGGCGCTCAAGCGCGGAGGGACCGTCGCCATCGGCGGGATTCACATGAGCCCCATTCCGCCGCTCGATTACGACCTGCTCTACCACGAGCGCGCCATCCGCAGCGTGGCCAACAACACCCGCCAGGACGGCGAAGACTTTCTGCGGATCGCCGCCGAAATTCCCATCCACACCGAGGTGCGCGAGTTCTCGCTCGACCAAGCCAACGAGGCGTTGAATGCGCTGAAGAACGACGCTATCCGCGGCGCCGCCGTGCTGCGGATTTGACGTACACTGGTTATTTCCCCTATGAAACTCCAAAGCTATACCATCACCCAGGGCCGCGACCGCGCGCCCGCACGCGCCATGCTGAAAGGCATCGGCTTCACCGACGAAGACCTCGCCAAGCCGATCATCGGCGTGGCCAACACCTGGATCGAGACCATGCCCTGCAATTACAACCTGCGGGAGCTGGCCGTCAAGGTGAAGGAAGGCATCCGCGCGGCTGGCGGCACTCCCATGGAGTTCAACACCATCGCCATCAGCGACGGCGTGACCATGGGCACTGAAGGCATGAAGACCTCGCTGGTCAGCCGCGAGGTGATCGCCGATTCCATCGAGCTGCTGGTGCGCGGCCACATGTTCGACGGCGTAGTGGCTCTGGTCGCCTGCGACAAGACCATCCCCGGCGCGGCCATGGCCTTGCTGCGCACCAACGTTCCCGGCCTGGTGCTCTACGGCGGCTCCATTCTGCCCGGCAAGCACAACGGCCGCGACATCAGCATCGGCGACGTGTTTGAGGCGGTGGGCGCCAACGCGGCCGGCCGCATCACGGACGCCGAGCTGCTCGATATCGAAGACCATGCCTGCCCCGGCGCGGGCGCCTGCGGAGGCCAGTTCACCGCCAACACCATGGCCACGGTGATGGAGCTGATCGGACTTTGCCCGATGGGCATGGCCGCGGTGCCGCAAGTGGATAAGCGCAAGGACGAGGTGGCCTACCGCTGCGGCCGGATCATCATGAACGCCGTCCGCAATAATTTGCGCCCGCGGGACATCTGCACGCGCGCGGCGTTTGACAACGCCATCGCCAGCGTGGCGGCCACGGGAGGCTCGACCAACGCGGTGCTGCACCTGCTGGCCATGGCGCGCGAAGCCGAACTGCCGCTTTCCATCGACGATTTCGACGCCGTTTGCGCGCGCACCCCGATCTTCGTCGACCTCAAACCCGCCGGCCGTTTCATGGCCGCGGACGTGGATAAAGCGGGCGGCATCGGAGTGATTGCGCAGCGCCTGGTGGAGGGCAAGCTGGTGGATGGCTCGGCTGTCACGGTGACTGGCCGCACCTTGGCGGAAGAAGCCGCCGACGCCCGTGAGACTCGCGGCCAGGAAGTAATTCTGCCCTTGGACAAGGCCCTCAAGCCGCGCGGCGGAATTGCCATCCTGCGCGGAAGCCTGGCCCCGGAAGGCTGCGTCATCAAGCTGGCTGGACATGAGAAGAAAGTCCACCACGGCCACGCGCGCGTCTTCGATCGCGAAGAAGACGCCATGGAAGCCGTCACCAACGGCAACATCCATCCCAACGACGTGGTGATCATCCGCTACGAAGGTCCGCGCGGAGGCCCCGGCATGCGCGAGATGCTGGGCGTGACCGGCGCGATTGTGGGAGCCGGCCTTTCCGACAGCGTGGCGCTGATGACCGACGGCCGTTTCAGCGGCGCCACGCACGGCTTCATGATCGCCCACGTGGCCCCCGAGGCCTTCAACGGCGGCCCCATCGCCGTCG
The DNA here is from genome assembly GCA_049515735.1 of Bryobacteraceae bacterium. Classification (GTDB taxonomy): domain Bacteria; phylum Acidobacteriota; class Terriglobia; order Bryobacterales; family Bryobacteraceae; genus Fen-178. The sequence continues at coordinate 13 of JBEKTU010000031.1, read as the reverse complement.
TCGAGGAAGGCGA
>JBEKTU010000030.1:0-57906 GCA_049515735.1 Bryobacteraceae bacterium | reverse complement strand
GCACCGTAATCATGGTTCAGGTGGAGAATGAAACCGGCAACTGGAAGAGCGTCCGCGATTTCTCTCCGGCCGCGCAGAAGTTCTTCGAGGCTCCGGTGCCGCCCGAGATCCTCAAGGCCATGAATGTAAAGACCGCTTCTCAATCCCCGAACTGGCGAGAAGCCTTTGGTCCCAATGCGGATGAGTATTTCAACGCCTGGGCGGTAGCGAGATATGTGGGACAGGTCGCGGCCGCGGGAAAGGCTGTTTATCCCCTGCCCATGGACGCCAACGCAGCTTTGCGCAACCCGTTCAATCCAGGCCCTCCCGGGGAGCCGGGAGTTCCCGCCGCCTACGAGAGCGGTGGTCCCACCGACAATGTGATTCCCATCTGGAAAGCCGCGGCGCCGTCCATCGATATTCTGGCGCCCGACGACTATCAGGGCGACCCCGCCGCGTACGTGAAGGTTCTGGAACTCTATCGCCGCGACGACAATCCCCTATTCCTGCCCGAGAGCGGTTGTTTTCAGTGTGACCCGGCGACTGGCGACTTTACCCGCTATTTCTTCACCATACTCGGTCTTCAGGCTATAGGAGACTCGGAATCCTCGACTGAACCTGTGCCTTATCTGGCGAGGAATTTCGTGTTGGCCGGCCCGATGCAGCGGGAGATCGCCCGCCTCAACTTCGAAGGGAAGCTCAAGGCCGTGGCTGAGCCGCTGCACTTCAAGGGATCAGACCAGGGCGACCCCCGGCAGAAGCTGCCGTTCGGATCCTGGAACGCAGTGGTGACGTACGGAACGGCCCTCTTTGGTCCCTCCACGGCCGGGTCGAATCCGACGGCGCAGGGGCGCGCTCTGGTTGCCCAACTTAGCGACAACCAGTTTCTGGTGGCCGGATACTTTTGCACCGTCGACTTCTTTCCGGCCGGCACCGCGCAGCAACGCGCGTCCCAGCATATCGTAGAAGGAACCGGACAGATTCCCTCCGCCCTGATTGACGGTAAATGGCAGCACCGGCAGTTCCTGCGCGTCGAACAGGGAGTCTACGACAACGGCGTCTTCAAGCTCCTCCGCAGCCAGAATGGAGATGCGACGGACTATGGCCTCAAATTTGGTGAGGAACCCGTGGTGCTGCGCGTCACGCTTGCCACCTATTAGTGGCCGATCCGCAGGTTGCGGGCCAAACATCAGGCTATAGTACCCACATGAGCTACCTTGTGAACCTGGCCCTGGAAGGCCGAGCGGCTGTGGTGGTCGGCGGCGGCGAGGTGGCAGCCCGAAAGGTCCAGGATCTTCTGGCGGCCAAGGCCAATGTCACCGTCATAGCGCCGCAGCTTTGTGATGGCATTGTGGCGCTCGCCAATGAAAAACGCATCGTGGCGCATGGCAGGCCCTACCGCACAGGAGATCTCGCTGGCGCGTTTGTGGCGCTCGCTGCAACCGATGATGAGGACCTCAACGCCCGCATATCCAGCGATGCGGCAGCGATGAACGTGCTGGTCAACGTGGTGGACCGTCCGGCGCTGTGCACCTTCACGGTTCCCGCCACTGTCCGCCGCGGCGACCTGACGATCGCCGTTGCCACCGAGGGGCGCTGTCCGGCCCTGGCGGGAATCCTGCGGGAGGAACTCGAGGGGCGATATGGGGAGGAATACGCCGAGCTGGTCAGCCTGTTCGGTGAATTGCGAAAGAAAATGATCTCGCTGGGCTGGAACGGGCAGCGCATTCGGGAGACCTTGGCCAGGATCTATCGGGACGGCGTGATGGAACGGATCGCGGCCGGAGATCGGGGGCTGCTGGACGAATTCCTTCGGTCTCACTCAGGATGACGGCGTAGACATGCGCCGCACCCACGTCCAGAAAATGGTCAGCGTGAGGAGCACAAATACGCTCTCCCACACATAGAGGTGCGCGAACTCGAACCACTGCTTGTCATATTGGCCCAGGTAGAAAAGGCTGATGATGCGCAGAAAGTTGATGACGTAAATTGTCGCGGTGCCGGCGAGGAGGCCCTTGCCCTTCTGCGACCAGGAGGCCGGATAGGCCAGAATGGCCGCCCACAACAGGACCGCGACATCATCTCCGTTGCAGCCGTCCAGCACCTCCATGGCGAAGCCGTTAGAAGGATTCTGCAAGACCACCTGGTTGGCGGTCGCGCTACCTCCGAAAAGACGAATCACAATCGCGGAAATCTCCACCAGGCCGCGAGTGAAGCCCGTAACCACCGGATGCAGGAACGGAATCAGCAAACCACAAAACCCCACCGCCAGGAAAACCGGGAACAGCACCAGGAATCGGAATACCCGCTTCTTCTGCGGCGACGCGCTTGTCGGCTCCGCCTGCACGGCCCGAGTATGCCTGAGGCTAGGTTTGCGTGTCATCGATCCGACAGAATACCATGGCTTCAGCGCCTCTTGCGGCGCCGTGGAACTGCGGCCGCAGCCGGCGCAGCCTCGCTGGCCAGGATCAGACCGCGAAGGTCGGCATTGAGCGTTAGTGCGACCAGCACGGGACCCAGGTACGGCACCACGCCCGCGGCAAGGTACATGGCGGAGTCCATCAGGAATCCGGGAAGGCCCTCGGTCGTCAACTGAAAGTATCCTCCGACCAGCCGCATGGCGTAAGCCGCGATGGATAGGAGCGCGAAGGCCGCCAGCACCGCCGTTCCGCATGACATCCGCAACAGCAGCCGCCGCCATCCGGGCGCAGCCAGCAGGATCGCCCAATAGAGCGGCAGCGAGACGGTAAACAGGATCGGGTATCGGCCGGCGCCTTCCACCTTCATCGAGCGGATCTTGATGCGCCCGGAACCCGCAGCCGCGGCCCCCAACATCTGCTGCGTCCTCTCCTGGTTCGCCACGGCCGCGGGTACGGGCACCTGGAAAGTCCAATTCCGGCCGGGGCCGATAGTGACGTGCGAGACCGAACTCCCGCCGGGCAGAAGCCGGAGCGTCAACTCCGCGGAAAGGCGCAAGCCGGCCAGCAGCGGATTGAGGAGGACCAGCCACCAAAGCGCCAGCATGAGCGCCAGAAAAACCAGCCCACGCACAAGGAACCGCAGCGGAACGGAGAGTGAGTGATCGTGCCCGCTCACACCATCAGGTTCGCACAGGGCAGCCGTGCAGAGGCGGGAGTTTTGGCTGGGACGCAGGGATTCGAACCCCGATACGCGGCTCCAGAGGCCGCAGTCTTACCGTTAGACGACGTCCCAACGGAATTCCATTTTAGCAAAGGCGCGGCGGCGAAATCCAGATGCCGGTGCGTAGTACACTGGAACTTCAACATGCGGAAATGGTTGCGGCTGGGCCTCCTGTTGGGCTCGTGCGCCTGTGCCGGCAGGGCGGTCGACTGGAAGGCGCTTCAGCCGCAAGGGTATGTCAGCGATTTCGCGGGTGTGATCGACCCTGCCAGCAAGGCCCAGTTGGAGGGCTACGGCGGGATTGTGGAGCAGTCGACGGGCGCGCAAATGGCGCTGGTTACCGTTGCATCTCTCGAAGGCGAACCCATCGAAGACGTGGCTAATACCATCTTCCGCGCCTGGGGAGTAGGCCAGAAGGGCAAGAATGAAGGCATCCTGCTGCTGCTCTCCATCGGCGACCGCCGCAGCCGGCTGGAAGTGGGGTACGGGTTGGAGCCGATTCTGCCGGATGGCCTGGACGGCAGCATCCTGCGCGAGATGCGGACTGCGCTGCGCCAGGGGGATTACGGCGATGCCATGATGGCGGCGGCCGAGACCATAGGGAGCGCCATCGCCAAGGCCAAGAACGTGGAACTGCAAGCGCGCCTGCCGCGGCGCACGCGGCCGTCGGTTTCCGATTCGTTCCCGTTTCCAGTGCTGATCGGCGGGCTGTTTCTGCTGCTGTTCCTGATGCGCGCGGGCCGTCGGGGAGGTCGTGGCGGAGGCGGGGGCCTCGGGGTCCTGCCGTGGCTGATTCTGGGCAACATGATGGGCGGCTCAATGGGCGGTGGCCGCGGCGGCGGCGGATTCGGCGGATTCGATTCCGGCGGCGGATTCGGCGGATTTGGCGGCGGCGACTCCGGTGGAGGCGGCGCCTCCAGCAACTGGTGAGGACCATCTCATGGATAAGGTGCTGAACCAACTGGTGGAGAAATTGCAAAAGGCCTACGGCGACCGTCTGGTCTCGGTGGTGCTCTACGGCTCGGCGGCCGCCGGCGACCACCACGTCAAGTTCTCCGATCTTAATATTCTCTGCGTTCTGAGCGAGATTACGCCGCGCGAGCTGGGCGCCGGCCAGGACATGTTCCGCTGGTGGCGCGAAAAGGGGAACCCCTCGCCGCTACTGCTCACCGAGCACGAATTGGCCACGTCCACCGACTGCTTCGCCATCGAGTTCAACGACATCAAGCGGCACCATCGGCTGCTGCTCGGCAAGGACGTGATTACGCCGCTGGTGGTGGACCATTCCTTCTACCGCGCGCAGGTGGAGCACGATCTGCGGGCCAAGCTGCTGCGGCTGCGCCAGAAGGCGTCGGGCGTGCTCTCCGATTCCAATCTGCTGCGCCGGCTGATGCTCGATTCCGTTTCCACCTTCTGCGTGCTATTCCGCCACGCCCTGGTTTTGCACGGGGTGGAGGCGCCCGCCAGGAAGCGCGACGTTATCGAGAGCGTGCGGGCACATTTCGGGGTCGACCCCGCGCCGTTTCAGAAGCTGCTCGACATTCGGGAGGAGCGCCTCAAGCCGCGCGACGTGGAACCGGTCGCTCTGCTGGCCGCGTACATGCAAGGGATATCGGTGGTCATCGACGCCGTGGACCGGCTCGAGAAATAGGAGACTACAGGTGAAAACTGCTCTGATCGTGGTTCTGGTAGTGGTCGTGGTGGTGGCCCTGGCGGCCGGGAGCAAATACTTCAGCGTGCGCAACGACCTGGTAATCGAGCGCAACGCCATGGACGCGGCGTGGGCGGATGTCGAGGTTGTGCTGCAGCGGCGTGCCGACCTCATTCCCAACCTGGTGGAGACCGTGAAAGGGTTCGCCAAACATGAGACGGAGGTCTTCAAGGACATCGCCGACGCCCGCGCGGCCCTGATCGGCGGCCGCACGCCCCAGGAGAAGATCCAGGCCAACGACCAGCTCTCCGGTGCGCTCTCGCGGCTGCTGGTGATCGCGGAGAATTATCCGCAGTTGCGCTCGAACGAGAACTTCCTGCAGTTGCAGGACGAGATTGCGGGGACGGAGAACCGCATCGCCGTGGAGCGCCGGAAATACAACGAGGTGCTGCAGCGGTACAACACATCGATTGAGCTGTTCCCCAACAACATTGTGGCATCCATAGCCGGATTCACTCGCAACGACGCATATTTCAAGACCGAGCCCGGGGCACGGACGGCGCCGAAAGTGCAATTCTAACCTCGGCATGCCGGACATCCAGCGATTGACGCAAATTGCCACGGGCCTGGGCATCCCGGCCATTCGGCGGCACATCTTTCTGTGTTGCGACCAAACAAAGCCAAAGTGCTGCTCGAAGGAGGCCGGGCTGGAGTCGTGGGACTATTTGAAGGGGCGGCTGGCGGAACTGGGGCTGCTGGATCGCGTCTACCGCACCAAAGCCAACTGCCTGCGCGTCTGCGAGCAAGGACCAATTGCGGTGGTCTATCCCGAGGGCGTCTGGTACCACTCGGCGGCGCCCGAGGTGCTGGAGCGGATCATCCAGGAGCACCTCATCGGCGGCCGCGTGGTGGAAGAGTTGGCGTTCGCGCGCAGCCCGGTCTGCGGCTAACTTCCGGCGGCGCTCAGAAAGAGATCCCGCTCCGCTTCGCGCCGCCGGGTGAGCCCGGGAAGCACTGCGCCGTTGGCGTGGTTGATGTCCAGGAGTTCGAGGGCCGCCGCGGCGTAGTCGCCGGAGTTGATATTGGATACCAGTTTCGGCGCCACCTTGGGAAGTTGCCGGGGGCCCCCTCTGAGGTTGAAGCACAGCGACACGAGCGCGTCATTCTGCCCTTGCGTCATCGGCGCATGAATCACCGATGCCAGGTTGCGCTCCACCTCTTCGATATCGAGGCCGAGCAGCTCTTCGGCGTGTTGCTCGGTGATTCGCATTCCCGGTTCGACGCCGGCGGTGTGTCCCCATCCGATGGTCCATGCGCCCGCGGGACAAAGGTAGGCTTCGAGCGAGAGCGACTCGAAGCGCTTGATCAGGTCAATTGCCGCCCGGCTTGCCTTCATTGGTCACCTTGTCAAAGTTAGCCAGAACCAGATGCGCGAACCGGTAGAACCACAGGTAGAAGGGCGAACCCGCCGGCGTGGGGTCGGGGAGGGCGCGCGCCGCGGCCGAAGCCACCAGCGCGGCCGTGCCTCCCGTCAAGAGATTGAAAACGTATGAATGCACGCTAGTTAGCCTTTTGAGAGGCGTCAAGAGCCGCTGTCACGCTGGCCACGGTCGGATGGTTTTTCAAGGTCGCAACCAGAGATTGGATTGCCGGCCACACCTCGCCGAAAAGCGCGGAGAGACTGGGGGCGTTGGCTATGTCGGAAGCGGCGGCAGCGACCTTGCCCATGACGGCTTCCTCCAGCGAGTCGAAAACGGTCACTGCGGGTGCGAGCGACGGCGCCACGCCGGCAACTACGGCGCCGGCGTCCGTGACGACCGTTTGGATAGCGCTTCCATCATTGGTGAGCACGGTGGCGACCTTGCTGGCGACGGCCTTAAGGTCTTTCCATGCGGCTGTGAATGCGTTTGCGAGTGTCATACGGATTGTTCCTTTCGTTTTCTGCCTGGCTCGCCAGGCGCGGTTGTGTTCCCAACCTCACGGCCGCGCGCTAAGAATCTGCGCTCCCGCGATCGTAAGGCTGGTTACGGGGTTGAGGTTGCGGTAGATGACTACACCGTTCAATCCGTAACCGATCAGCCGGTCGTACCATTTGGGCTTAGTGAGGCGGTTCAGGTTGTTCGCCGTCGCTGCGCTGTCCGCTACCAGGGAATCGGCGTTCCTCACAAACCCCGGCAGTGCGGAATTGAAGGTTGTCGATGCTTGCCCGAAGTTCAACGCGGCCCGCTCAATCCCCTTCGAAGCTCCGACGTACCGGTTGAAGACGCAATCGATGTTGTGGTCGCAGTCGAGAAAGAGGGGGAGCGAAGCATTCACCTGTGCGGCGATGGCGGCGGAATTGTCGAGGACCGGCTGGAGGTCCCGCCGCAGCGCTTCCACCGTCCCAAGGGCCGCATCCGCGCGCGCCAGGGTGTCGCCGAGGCGCCGGTCCGCCATCTCTCGGATCTCGGCAACCTCGGTCATTACGTCCGAGCGAACCGCCGCCGACTGCCGCTCGGAGCGGATCAGCACATCCTGGCGGGCGGATTCCACTTGCGCGGTGAGATCCTTACGGGCCGCCTCGAACACGCCAATCAGGTCCCGACGAGTGGCTTCGACCTCGCCGGGGATGGCCGCCACAGTGGCCGTGGCGGCGCGCAGCAGGAAGATGGCACACACCACCAGCGCCGTCCCGGCCGCCAGGAAAGTACAAACGAGAATCTGCTCAAATGTTTTCATCGGATCAACCCGAGAACCCAGTGGCGCCCTCCCACCCTGTCCGGGAGACCCGGGAGCCGCCCAAGCCCCAGGCCGCCCAGACAAGTGGAAGCCATGGCAACAGGAGTTGCACGCCACAACTCCTCTAATGTGATTATGGAGGCGCCTGGCGCAAGCAAATCCCGCTAAGTTACTGAATCTGAATGAAAAAATAGTTGTGACTGGATTTCGCTGGGGAGTCGCGTGGACGGTCACCAATAAATAAGAATTTGATTTCTTTTGAATTCAGCGGGTTGGCGCGTTAGATTTCAAGTTTTGGTAAATACGTAAAGTAATCTGAAATTGAAAAGGACCGCTGCTTTTCGGGCGGCCGCTTACAGCGAAAATGCCAACCGATCCGATTATTATCATCGTTTCGTCGTTGTGGTAACAAGCTGTCTTTGAAATAACCAAATCGCGCTACCCACAGGCGCGTCACGTGAACAACCCCAATTTGGGGTGACCTATTCAAAGGTATGAACTGGTATCATTCTTTGGGGGTATTACCGAAAGGTAATATTCCCAAAGAAGGACCGGATTTAGTTTGAAATCCCGATAGTCGGGTCCGAAGCCGGGTCATTTGAAAACAGCCAAAGTAGCAGCCTGTTGCCTGCTCGTATTTTCGTTAGTCGGCACGGTGCGGAAACCCGTTCCGACACGCGGGGTGAAGCCCCTGCTCCTCACGGAGAACCAATCCGCCCGCCGTGCGCCCCTGCTGGCACGATTGCGTCAGGGCGCCGAGATATTCGGGCCGGGCCGGTATAGCGATGCCGCCAGTCATTTTGAATCCCTTCGGCGGGCTGCACTCGCAGCACGCGACGGCTATGTAGCCGCGCGCGCCACTGGCAACCTGGGCGGTTGCCAATTCGCTCTCCACCAGTACCAACCCGCTCTACGCTCGTTCCTGGAGGCGCATCGTCTGGCCGAGCAGTCCGGCGACGCCAGCTATGCCGCGGTAGTGGATGTCAACATCGCATCGCTTTACTCCGAAATGGGAGAACTGGAAGCCGCGGCGCAATGGATCGAAGGCGCCCTGGAGCGCATTTCCGGACAGGACCGGCGCGAACACCTGCCCCAGTTGCTGATCCAGTTGGCCACCCTGCGCGCGCGGCAGAACCGCATGCCAGAAGCGTCCAAGTTGTTCCGCCAGGGCACCGACGGCGCCGATCGCGCCGGCGACCTCGAGCTTTACGCCCTTGGCTGGAACCGGCTGGGCGAAGAGTTCCTGAAGCGGGGCGACCTGGCGCAAGCGGAACCCGCCCTTCTGGAGGCCTACCGCGTCCGAAAACTGCACCGGCTGGATTTGGAAGACTCGTATCGAAACCTGGGACGTCTGCGCCTGGCGCAGGGCGACCTGGCGTCCGCTTCCGCGCTGCTGGACCGCGCCGTGGAACTGGCGGCCCGCCCCCATGGCCCCATACCTTCGTGGGACGTGTATCATTACCGCGGACGCGTCCGGCTGGCGCAGGGCCGCCTCCGGGAAGCGCTCGATGACCTGCGAATCGCGGTGCGCCTGGCGCGCGCGTGGCGCTGGTCCGCGCCGCCCTATGACGCCACCCGCACCGGAGCCGAAGGCATGCTGGAGCAGGTCTATTCCGCTCTGGTGGAAGCCGGCAACCGGCTGTATCTCGTTACTCGCGATCCCGCGCTCATTCGTGAGACGTTCGAGGCCGCGGAGGAGAACCGGGCGGACAGTCTGCGGGAGCTTCTCTTCGGACGCCGCGCGGCCCCTGTGGACGTGGCGGCGTCTTGGGAGGCGCTCGACCGGCTGCAGCGCGAGGAGGCCCAGGCTCTGCGGACTCAAGATCCGCACGCCCAGGATGTGGTTCGCGCTACGCGCGCCGAAATCGTCCGCATGCAAGCATTGCCGGACGCGGCTGCCCATCCTGCCACCACCGGCCTGCTGGAACGCGCGCGGGCCGCGCTCGATTCCCATACCGCCCTGCTCAGCTTCCACCTGGGCGATTCCGTCTCGTGGCTGTGGGCGCTGGACCGGGCTGGGCTGGCGCTCTACGCCTTGCCGCCGCGCCAGGAGATCGAGTCTCAGATCCAAGCCGCGACGCGCGCCATCCGCGGGGATTCGACGGATGCCGGACTGGCCGGAGCTAATCTGTATCGCACTCTTTTCGGGCCGCTGGCTTCCCGGTTTCGATACAGGACGCGCTGGCTGCTCGCGTTGGACGAAGGGCTTTTCGACGTTCCGGTAGCCGCGCTCCTCGAAAGCACCGGGCCGCGGCCCGTCTATGTGGCCGAGCGGCACGCCACCGTAGTCGTTCCTGGCGCCGGCTATTGGCTCGAGGCCGCCACGCGACAGACGGCCGGGCAGCCCTCTCCTGTGTTCCTGGGAGTCGGCGATCCCATCTACAATGCGGCGGACCCGCGGCTGCCGCACCGCCAAGGGAATGCCGGAACGGGATGGCTGTTGCCGCTGAGACTCTTCACCGCTTCCGTGCCGAGCGCCGCCGCCAGTCTGGTCCTGCCCCGTCTGGTGGCCAGCGGCGTTGAACTGGAGAATTGCGCGCGAGCCTGGGATGGCCAGAGCATCCTGCTCGAAGGGGCCGGCGCTACGCGCCACAACCTGGCGGAGCAGATGCGCCGCAACCCGGCGGTGGTGCACTTTGCAACTCACGTTCTGGAATCCTCCGAGCGCCCGGCTTTCGGCTTGATCGCTCTCAGCCTGACGGACCGGGAGGAGACGGAGCTGCTGACGCCGTTTGAGATCGCCCACTGGAGAATCGACGCAGGCCTTATTGTGCTCAGCGGGTGCAACTCGGCCCAGGGTGCGGCTCTGCCTGGAACGGGGCTGATGGGATTGACTCGCGCCTGGCTGACGGCGGGGGCGCGCGCCGTGGTGAGCAGCCGCTGGCCCACGCCCGACGAGGATGGGCCGCTGTTCAAGTCTCTGTACCGGAACCTGCGAACCGAGCGCCGCCCGGATCCGGGACAGGCGCTGCGCATCGCGCAGCTTGAGATGATTCGTACCGGAGGCTGGCACGCCCAGCCGCGCTATTGGGGAGCTTACTTTGTGATTGGAGGCGAATGAACTCCACCGCCATGGAACCGGTCATGAATTCCGCGGACCCGCCCTGGTCCGGACTCGTGGAACAAATCCGCAACGGAGATTCGTCCGCACTGGAACAGATGTATCGCATCTTTTCAACGGGCATTCGTTTTTATCTCTGCCGCCAGCTTGGACCGCAGGATCTCGACGACAAAGTGCACGATGTGTTCCTGATCATCGTCCAATCCATACAAAAGGGCGAACTGCGCGAACCCGAGCGCTTGATGGGTTACGTGCGCACCATCGTCCGCCGGCAGGTGGCCGCTCAGATCGACGATAACGTGAAGGCACGCCGCAACCAGGCCGATCTGGATTTCGGAATGACCCTTTCCGACCACCATCCCAATCCGGAGCGAAGCGCCATCGAGCACCAGAACGCGGAATTGGCCATGCGCGTTCTGAACAGCCTTCCCAAGCGCGACCGCGAGGTTCTGGCCCGTTTCTATCTGGAAGAGCAGCCGCCCGCTCGGATCTGCCGGGAAATGGACCTCACGGAAACGCAGTTCCGCCTCATCAAATCCCGCGCCAAGGCGCGCTTCGGCGAACTCGGCAAGACCCGGTTCTCCCGCCGCAACGGCTTCCGCTCGTAACCTAACTAAAGTTATCTCAAGAATTTCTGAGAGTTCCGCCGCACCCGCCGCACCTTTACTTCAGAAAGAAGTCGATTCACAATGGGGGCGGTCATGTACGCCAACTGCCAGGTAGACGAGGAGGAAATTGAGAGATACGCCACGGGGGCGATGCCCGAAGGGGCCATCGCCCCATTTGAAGAGCATCTCTTGATCTGCGAATCCTGCCAGCGCCGGCTGGCGCAGACCGACATCTACGTTTCCGCGATGCGACAGGCCTCCGCGCGCCTGCGCACGGGGCCGCTCAAACGGGGACTCCCCTGGCTGCGTTTTCCCCGCCTGGTCCCTGCCTTGGCTGGCATGGCGGTGGTGATTGTGGCGGCCGGTTTGTGGCTCAGCCGTCTGGATATGGGCGAGGCTCACCCCTTTGCAGTCGACCTGGCAGCGACGCGCGGGGCTGCTATCGAAGCCAAAGCGCCGGCAGGCAGATGGCTCCTCCTGCGGTTAGATCTGGCGAATCTGCCGGCCTCGTCAGGGTACCGGGTGGAAATGGTGGGCCGCTCGGGCAATCGTGTCTGGCAGGCCATGGTGCCTGCACGGGGGTCCAGAGCCGACTTCAAGGTTCCGAGAACGCAGCCGGGGGTCTACTTCGTGCGCGTCTACCGGCCGGCCGGAGAACTGCTTCGGGAGTACGGTTTCGAAGTCGAAGGCCCAAGGTAATCCATCCCCCGCTGATAGAATGGGGTAATGGTGCGTTCGGATGCGAGCGCTTTGCGCAAGGGGCGCCCCTCCGTCGAGCGTTTTTTCCAGTTCTCGCTACTGGGCCTGGTGGCCAGCGGATATCTCGCCGTCGCCGGCTCGGGGTATCTGGATATCCCGACCATCGCGCTCACGGCGGCCGGCCTTGTGCTTCGCGGCCTGCTGATCTGCGGGCTCATACGGTGGGACCTTTCCGACCGCGCCGTCACGCTTATCACCCTCGGCTATACCGGCTTCTTTGCGCTCGATTATTTCCTTCTTTCGCGCGAGTTCCTCAGTGCCACTGTCCATCTGGTGTTTTTCCTGGCGGTGATGAAGATCCTCACGGCGAAAACCAATCGGGATTATCTGTACACGGCCGCCATTGCCTTTGTGGAACTCTTGGCTGCCGCCTTACTGTCCATCGATTTCAACTTCTTCCTGTTCCTGGCACTGTACCTGCTGTTCGCCATGGCGGCGCTCATCAGCGGAGAGATTCGCCGCTCCACGCGCCAGGCCGCAGCCACGGCGCGCAGCGGTCTGAAGCGCTTCTACCCCAGCCTGGCTCTGCATTCAGCATTGGTTACTCTGGGAATCCTGTCGCTCACCGCCGGACTGTTCTTTCTTTTGCCGCGCACCGCCGAAGCGGCGTTCTCCCGCCTGGTCTCGCATCGCTTCTATCTTCCGGGTTTCTCCAGCCAGGTGACGCTGGGCGAGATCGGCGAAATCAAAACTGCCTCCCGGCCGGTCATGCACATCCGCATCTTCAGCAGCGAAACGCTTGGCGGCCTCAAATGGCGTGGCGGAGCGCTAGCCGAATTCGACGGCAAGCGGTGGTCCGAGCCCAGCCGGGCTGATCGAGCCATCCCCGTGCAGAACGGCCACGCCGACCTGGAGCCGTCCGTCTACCGGCGCCCGGGGCGGCACATCAACTACCACGTCGATGTGGACGCTTTTGGCAGCGATGCGCTCTTTTTCGCCGGGGTGCCCGAGATGGTGGATCTGCGCTACTCATTTCTCTTGCGGACGGCGACCGGAAGCTACCGGATCGGACGCCAGTCACCCCGGGGCGTCCACTACGACGCCTACAGCCGGCTGGAGGATCCGCCGGAGACTTCGCCGGCGCCCTACCCCGCGCCAATTCTGCCGCTCCGGGCGCGAAGCGATTATCTGCAACTGCCGCCGCTCGATCCGCGAATCCCCGAACTGGCGCGCACCATGACGGCGGGAGCGGCGACGGACCTCGAGCGGGCGCGCGCCATCGAGGGCCGGCTGCGCGCCGATTACGGCTACACGCTCGAGCTTCCGGACCACGAGGTGGCCGATCCGCTGGCTTACTTCCTGTTCACGCGCAAGAAGGGCCACTGCGAATACTTCGCGTCCGCCATGACGGTCATGCTGCGGACTGCCGGCATCCCCGCGCGCCTGGCCACCGGCTTCCAGAGCGGAGTGTACAATCCCATCACAGACCTCTGGCTGGTGCGCGCTTCCGACGCGCACGCCTGGGTGGAGGCCTGGATTCCCGGTCGTGGCTGGACCACCTTCGATCCCACCCCGCCCGATCCCAACCGTCACAGCTTTGCCCTGCTGACGAGACTCGGGTTGTATCTGGATGCGGCCGAGACCTTCTGGCAGGATTGGGTGGTGAGCTACGACATCAGCCGGCAGGGCACGCTGGCCGACCACTTCGAACAGGGTGCGCGCAGCATGGGCATCCGCTGGTTCGACTCCCTTTCCGGACTGAACTGGGATTGGCATCTCCTCGTGGCGGCGTGGTTCCGGCGCTATGGCGTCGGCATCCTGATTGCGCTGGCGCTGGGAGCCGCGATCTGGGTGCTGGGGCCGCGACTGGTCCGCCTGCTGCGCATCCGCAGCCGTGTCGAGCGCGTCCGCCGCGGCCAGGCCACAGTGGGAGACGCCACCCTGCTTTACGAGCGCATGCTCGACCTGTTGAAACGTCGCGGTTACCAGAAGCCGGCGTGGTTCACGCCCACGGAGTTCGCCGAATCGCTGCCGCCCAGCCAACTGGGGACAGCCGTGACGGAGTTCACCGTCAAATACAACGCTTTGCGTTTTGGCCGCCGCACCGAGGTGGCGCCGCGCCTGTCGATGCTTCTGGACGAACTTGAGGGGCGGTAATGCCGACCTGGTCTTACCTCACCCCACATAGCGCGCGTACAAACTGCGCGCCACGCCGGTGTCGCTGGTCCCCTTGACGATGGCGCGGCCGTCGGGGAACACCGTCAGCTCGTAGGGCGCGGGGAAGAACCGCAGCGCAAATTCGTTGGCGCGGACTTCGCCCAGCGGTTCCAGACGCGCTTTCAACGCCACCAGGTCAATCGTGCCCTCGCGTTCGTGAATCTGCACCGCGTTCCTGCCGCACAGGGTGACTGTCACTTAGGCGGGTGACGGCCAACGTGGCGGACCGATTCCCCGAGTGGAAGTGGTAGGCTTGTGGATGCGGATCAGAGCGTTCCGCCGATGTCGCTCCGCGAGCAAACCCGTGAACAGCTTGAGACTGAACTGGAGAGCCTCAACGCCTCAATGCGGGCCGGTAGCTGGGACAGAAAGGCGGCATGTGCCATCCAAATTCAAGTGATCTCGAATGAGATGTCGCGAAGAGATCAGGATGCCCAGACCCAAACCATGCTTCGGCTGAACGACCGCATGGTCGTTTACGCGAAATGGATGACTTGGCTCACAGTTGCAATAATGGTCATGACTGTCGCCATCCTGGGCCCCACGCTCTACATGGCGCTTTGGAAGGCTTGATCTCGATTGCAGCGGGCCAATGCGACTCGCAATATAAGCCTTCAGGAATTCGGTCAGAGGCTACGAAACTCCGAAATTGGACGCCCGCCGAGCTTCGGGGGTCTTGCAGGCTCTTCCGTGAAATGGGCCAGGAAACAGTAGCGGCAAGCACCCATCTCGGGGTGCCGAAGGACCTCCGCGCGGTGGATTGGCCTGGCAGCGTGTGCGCGCCCAGAACACTTAGTGGAGTAACTCTACGAATTGCGTGACCGTCATGCCCGAGGCCCGGATCAAAGACCGCAGCGTACCTGGAGCCAATTCACGATGTTGGGGGATGGACAAACTCGCCGAATTTCCCGGTTTGATCAAGATGACGTGGCTCCCGTGCTGCCGGTCTTTGACCCACCCCGCTTTTTGAAAAGATCGGACAACTCGCTCTCCGGTAACGGAGGGCAGTGCCGCCACTAGACGGGAACCTCGACCTCGCGGACCGCGACCGTCAGAGGCATATTGTTGGCCATCCGCGCTTCGAGACAGCCGATGATCGCTTCCCGGATGTTCTCGAGGGCCTCCGGTTCCGTCCGCCCTTGCGATACACACCCCGGGATGGCTGGACACTCGGCGACAATCATGCCGGTCTCATCTGAGTCCAGGGTGACGAGAAGCTTCATACCTGAATCTTACCTCACCCCACGTAGCGCGCGTACAAACTCCGCGCCACGCCGGTGTCGCTGGTCCCCTTGACGATCGCGCGGCCATCGGGGAAGACCGTCATCTCGTAGGGCGCGGGGAAGAACCGCAGCGCAAATTCGTTGGCGCGGACTTCGCCCAGCGGTTCCAGACGCGCTTTCAACGCCACCAAGTCAATCGGGCGCTGGCGTTGGTGGATCTGAACCGCGTTCCTGCCGCACAGGCTGGCCGGCGGGCGGGGCGACTCCTCCAGATAGGGGAACTCACGGCGGGCGCACGTGGGGCATTCCGGGTCCCTCGGGGGTCCTTCGATCTGCCGGATGCCTCCGTCCCATACGTCAATGGTGGTGAGGCGCGCGCACACCAGGTCTCGATGACCCGAGAGAATTTTCAGCGCATCCGCCACCTGCAGCGACGCTACCGCGGACACAATCGCGTTCAATATTCCGGCGGTCTCGCAGGTGGGCTGGACGCCCGCAGGCGGATCGGGATAGATGCAGCGCAGGCACGCCGTGCGTCCGGGGATCACCGGCATGGTCAGGCCGTAACTGCCTACGGCCGCTCCGTAGATCCACGGAATCCCGCGGCTCACGGCGAAATCGTTGATCAGGTAGCGCGTTTCAAAATTGTCGGTGCCGTCCAGAATGAGGTCCGCGCCGCCCAACAACTCGGCCACGTTGGACGGTGTGAGGTCCGCCACCACGCCGCGTGCATGAACGGTGGAATTGATGCGCGCAACACGCCGCTCGGCTGCCGCGGCCTTGGGAAGGGACTCGGAGGCGTCGGATTCCTCGAACAGCCACTGGCGATGCAGGTTGCTCGGCTCGACGTAATCGCGATCGACGATGGTGAGGGTGCCGACGCCCGCCCTGGCCAGCGCGGAGACGTGAAAACTCCCCAGCGCGCCGCAGCCCACCACCGCCGCGTGCGAGCGCAGCAGGGCCTCCTGTCCCCGCTCCCCGATGCCTGGAAACAGGATTTGCCGCGAATACCGCTGACGCTCGGCCGCGTCCATCAATCCGATGGTAACAAAGTTGCTGTGAAGGACTTACGGTATCATGAACTTGGTGCGATCGCTGCTCGCCAACTTTCCTTGCGTGGTTGTCTTTCTGGCGGTTGCGCGGCCCGGGATTCTCCTGGCGCAATACCAGAAGTATGACGGCAAGGAAGTGCTCACCATTCAGTTCGATCCGGTCGAACAGCCCTTAGACCCTTCCGAGCTGCACGAAATCCTGCCGCTCAAAATCCGCCAGCCGCTCAGTATGGCCGCCGTCCGCGCCTCCATCGAACGGCTGTTTGCCACCGGAAGGTACGCCGACATCCAGGTGGATGCGCAATCCTACCAGAACGGTGTGATCGTCCGTTTCCTCACGAAAAACAGTTGGTTCATCGGCAACGTGTCGGTCGCGGGCGGCCTGTCCAACCCCAACCCCGGGCAACTGGAGAACGCCACGCGGCTCGAACTGGGCCAGCCTTACACCGAGGCCAAGCTCCAGGAGGCCGTGGCCGGCCAGCAACGGCTGCTCGAGAGCAACGGTCTTTACCGGAGCGGCGTCCACCCAGTATTGGATTACGACAGCGCCCATCAGCAAGTGAATCTCCGCTTCGAAGTCGACGCTGGGAGGCGTGCGCATTTCGCCCCACCTGTGCTGACTGGCGACTTGAAAATGGACCCTGTGAAGATCGTCAGCGCCACCAGATTCCGGCGGTGGATCATCCACACCTGGAAGCCGGTCACCGAGACGCGAGTGCTCGAGGGCACCAAAGGGGTCCGCGGGGAGTATGAAAAAGAGCATCGCCTGGAAGCCAAGGTCGCGCTGGATTCCCTGAAGTACGATCTCCAGGCCAACCGCGCGCTCCCCACGCTGCGCATCGACGCGGGGCCGCGCATCGAGGTGCACACCACCGGCGCCAAGGTCTCCCAAAGAAAGCTGCGGCGCTACGTTCCGATCTTCGAGGAACACGCCGTGGATCACGACCTGCTGGTCGAAGGCGCGCGCAACCTGCGCGATTATTTCCAGTCGGACGGCTATTTCGACGCCCAGGTGGAGTTCAAAGAGCAGGGCGTGGTCAACGATGAGTCCTCCATCGATTACCTGGTCTCAACCGGCAAGCGCCACCGGCTGGTGGCCATCGAAATCCACGGGAACCGGTACTTCGACGCGGAAACGATTCGCGAGCGCATGTTTCTCCAGAAGGCCTCGTTCCTCCAGTTTCCGCACGGGCGCTTTAGCGAGAGCCTCCTCAGCCGCGATGAGGATTCCATCATCAGTCTGTACCAGTCGAATGGCTTTCGGGACGTGCGGGTGACACACCGGCTGGAGGACGACTACCGCGGCAAGGCCGGCGACATGGCGGTTTCTCTTACCATCGACGAAGGGCCGCAGTACTTCGTCAACCATCTGGAGGTGCAGGGCATCCGGAGTTTGAACCAGGCGGCCATCCTCACCATGCTCAACTGCACCGAGGACCAGCCTTTCAGCGAATTCAACGTGGCTGTGGACCGCGATACCATCCTGGCGCAATACTTCGATAGCGGGTTCCCCAATGCCACCTTCGAGTGGAGCTCGAAGCCGGCCGGGAAGCCGAACCTGGTGGACCTGCGATTCACGATCGCCGAAGGCAGTGAGCAGTTTTTGAGGGAAGTGCTCATCAACCAGGGCGCGCTGAAGACCACGCGTCCCGGTTTGATCTATCGAAGCCTCCATCTGAATCCAGGCGACCCGCTTTCCCCCACGACGATCACCGAAACCCAGCGCCGACTCTACGACCTCGGGGTCTTTTCGCGCGTCGATACCGCCATCCAGGATCCCGACGGCGAGACCAGCAGCAAGTACGTGCTCTATGAGTTGGAAGAGGCGCGGCGCTATTCTTTCGCGGTGGGCGTGGGCGCGCAGTTGACGCGCATCGGCGGCTGCGAGACCTGCCTGGATGCGCCCGCCGGCCAGACCGGCTTCTCCCCGCGCGTCTCGCTCGATTTCACCCGATCCAACCTGTGGGGCCTGGCCCACAGCATCAGCATGCGCATCCGCGTTTCCACGGTGGAACGCCGCGGCCTGCTCACCTACACCTGGCCGCGCATCCACAACCAGGACCGTTTCAACGTCTCGTTCACCGGCCTCTATGAAGATGAGAACGACATCCGCACTTTCTCCTATAAGCGCGAAGAAGGCTCGGCGCAATTGTCGCAGCGCCTCTCCAAAGCCACCTCGGTGTTCTACCGCTACACCTATCGCCGCGTCAGCGTCGACGAGGCAACTCTCAAGGTCACGCCGTTTCTGATCCCCCTTCTTTCGCAGCCGGTGCGCCTGGGCCTGATCTCCAGCGGCTTCATCCAAGACCGCCGCGACGACCCCGTGGACCCGCATAGAGGCATCTACAACACGCTGGACGTGGGGCTGGCCGAGCATTTCGTCGGTTCGCAACGGGACTTCCTGCGCTTTCTGGCGCGCAATTCGACGTACCATCCCCTCGGCAAGAAGCTGGTGCTGGCGCGCAGCACGGAATTCGGCGACATCTACGCGTTCCACTACAGCGGCGACCTGCTCGAAGCCATTCCCCTGCCGGAACGCTTTTTCGCCGGCGGCGGCAATTCGCAACGCGGCTTCCCCGAAAACCAGGCCGGACCTCGCGACCCGGTAACCGGCTTCCCACTGGGTGGCACGGCAGTCCTGTTCAATCAGACCGAACTGCGCTTCCCGCTGATCGGCGAGAATTTCGGCGGCGTGCTGTTTCATGACGCCGGAAACGCCTATTCCAGCCTGGGCAATCTCTCGTTCCGCGTGAGCCAGCGCAACCTTCAGGATTTCGATTACATGGTCCACGCCGTGGGCTTCGGAATTCGCTACCGCACGCCTGTCGGGCCCATCCGCGTCGACCTGGCGTACAGCATCAATCCACCGAGCTTCTTCGGCTTCAAAGGAAGCCTGCAGGACCTGATCAACGCGGGTGTGACCCCTTGCGCCGGCGTCCCCAGCCAGTGCGTGACGCAGAGCGTGAGCCATTTTCAATACTTCTTCTCGATAGGGCAAACGTTTTGAGGCGGCGACTTCCTGTCAGACGGCCACCAACCGCAGCTCCGGAGCGATTTCCCTGAGATCGTGGGCGTAGCTGGTTACCACGGCCTGCCCGGCCCTCTGCGCACAAATGACGACGTGGGCATCGGCGATGTCGGCCGTCGCGCTCCGTGCCAACAACAGGCCTACAGCTGTCGCGTCCGGTCCGTCCAGCGGAATAAGGTCCGTACCGGCCTGTCGAATGAGCCGGGAGAGGCGAGCCTGCCTGGCAGGGATCCGCATGGCCCGTGCCAGCGCCGTCGCTGGAATTGTGATACGCATGCCGCACTGTGTCGCGCGCGCGATGAGTGTGAGCACTCGGCGGTCGTTTCGGTCCAGGGCGATCAGCCCGCCGGCGTCGAAGGCGATGCCGTTCACGCCGCCTTCCCTTTTCTGGAAACTCTCTTCTGTCCGTGGGGAGAGAGAAGCCTGTCGGCCCACGCGCGTTCTTCTTTCCTGAGCGGGCCGCCCGTTTGCCGCAGCGCCTCTTCCAGCATTTCCCTCCATCCCGCCGCATCGGAGAGAGCGACTCCAACCGCATGCTTCACGAAGCCGGAAACGCTCCCTGCCCCTCCGGCCGCGACAAGCGCCGGCTCTCTTCCAACGTCCGGCGTAAAACAGGGAGCATGGCGATGTCTTTCTCGCCGCCTACTTCTTCCCTGACCGCAATCAGAGTTTCAAGATCCAGCACCCGCACCCGAAGATCCTTCCCCAATTCCATATCCACGGCATGGGGAAGCAGGTCCACGTAGGAACGGCCCTTCCCAATCGTGCCCAGCAGGTCGACCGGTCCGAACCGCGTCATCAAAAGCTGGTAGCCGGGCGAGGAAAGGTGCGTCGTGTCCGGCCGCAATTGCCGTTCCGGCTGCGCGCGGTAGCAGGCGTCCAGGTCTTGCAGAGCGGCCAACAGCCGGCCGATGTTCTCCGGCGCAGTCGAGTGGACCACATCCAGATCGAAGGTGCTGACCGGCGCTCCCCGCAGGACGGCGGCCACGCCTCCGACTACGATGAAATCCACCCGGTGGCTAGCCAGCGTCTGAAAGACCGAAAAGAACCTGCTCTTCGGCATCTTTACCTCTGGCCTCCCAGACAAAGTCCACGAAATCCTGCAATGTCGCGAGGCGCTCGGACGGCGTCATGGACAGCATCCACCGGATTAGGGTTACGTCCACGCCGGCACTGTCGTATGGAAACATCCGGGTCCGTCAATAGCGAGAATATCAGAATCGATCTGCGGCATCATAGATTAAGAGAGACTGGATGCCGTCCGCTGTGGAACCACCCCCGCACGTTAACCCGTGGATTGTCGCCACCGCCGTCATGTTCGCCACCTTCATGGAGGTGCTCGACACCACGGTGGTCAACGTCTCCCTGCCGCATATCGCGGGGAGCCTTTCGGCCAGTGTCGACGAGGCCGCCTGGGCGCTGACTTCGTACCTGGTGGCCAACGCCATTATCCTTCCCATGACCGGCTGGCTGGCGAATTATTTCGGGCGCAAGCGGATGCTCCAGGCAGCCGTCTTCGGGTTTACGGCGGCGTCGGTTCTGTGTGGGATGGCGCAGACGCTGCCCATGCTGATCTTCTTCCGCATCGTCCAGGGCGCCACCGGAGGCGCTCTCCAGCCGCTCTCGCAGGCGGTGATGCTGGAAGCCTTCCCGCCGCAGGACCGCGGCAAAGCCATGGCCTTCTGGGGCCTGGGCATCGTGGTGGCGCCCATGCTTGGTCCGGTGATTGGCGGATACCTCACCGACAATTTCAGTTGGCGCTGGGTCTTCTACATCAACCTGCCGGTGGGGCTGGCTTCCATCATCATGACCCGCCTGTTCATCTTCGATCCGCCCTACATCCGGCGGCAGAGTGGCGGCATCGATTACTGGGGTATGGGCCTGCTGGCCGTCGGCGTGGGCGCGTTACAGATCGTGCTCGACAAGGGGCAGGAAGAAGATTGGTTCGCGTCGAACTGGATGACCGCGCTGGGGGTGGTCGCGGTGGCCGGAATCGCCATCTTTGTCATCCACGAGATTCGCGCCCGCGATCCGGTAGTGCATCTTCGCGTATTCAAGGTGCGGACTTACAGCGCGGGCGTGTTCCTGATGACCGTGCTCGGCTTCGTGCTCTACGGCAGCATGCTGCTGGTGCCCATCTTCCTGCAAACTTTGCTGGGTTATCCGGCTCTCGACGCCGGGATAGCGATGGCCCCGCGCGGCCTCGGCTCGTTTCTTATGATGCCCGTAGTGGGCACCGTGCTCGGCAGATTCGATCCGCGCAAGGTGCTGGCCGTGGGCCTGGTGGGCGCCTCCTGGACCCTCTATGCGCTTTCGCAGCTCAACCTCAACGCCGGCTATTGGGATATCTTCTGGCCGCAATTCATCCAGGGCGCATCGCTGGCTATGCTATTCGTCCCTCTGACCACCGCCACCATGGACCCCATCTCCAGGGAAGAGATGGGCAACGCCACCAGCATGTTCAACCTGATGCGCAACATCGGCGGCAGCGTGGGAATCGCCAGCGCCACTACCTTCCTGTTCCGCCGCCAGCAGTTGCACACCCACCTGCTCGCCGTGGACGTCAACCCTTACAACCCGCAGACGCAGATCTTCCTGAAGCGCGTCGAATCCACCATGATTTCGCATGGGTCCGACCCCCACACCGCCGTGAGCCAATCCTACGGCGCCATCTGGGGGGTGGTGGAGCACCAGGCCTCCATGCTCTCTTTTGTCGATACGTTCCGCGCCATGGCCGTGGTTTTTCTGCTGATGCTGCCGCTTCTGTTCATCATGAAAAGGCCGAAACATCCCCGCGGCGGCGCGGCGATGCACTAATCAGCTCCCGAGGATGTACCCACGACGCATCCGCCTTCCCGTTGCATTAGTGGTGGTCTTGGCCCTCCCTATGAAAATCCCGATCGCGGTCGTGATCCCAGCGGTGATCGTGGGCGATGCGGCCACGATCTCCTTCCCAATA
Organism: Bryobacteraceae bacterium; assembly: GCA_049515735.1. Classification (GTDB taxonomy): domain Bacteria; phylum Acidobacteriota; class Terriglobia; order Bryobacterales; family Bryobacteraceae; genus Fen-178. The sequence goes on along the minus strand of JBEKTU010000030.1, from coordinate 35,570 downwards.
GCCTTCAAAGAATTGCTTGCCATCGTAACGAGGCGCTATCCAGACGGCACTTGGGTAAGGTGGCCGAGTCCAATAACCTTCGTGCCACTTGTAATGGCGTCCAACCGGGTACCAATAACCTTCCACCCACAGAAAATCAGGCCCCAGGGGTGAAGGCCGAATGTGAAGCACACGGGGCGGCGGCGGAGGACCAATCGTGACCCCAATCGAAATCTGCGCACCGAGTATCGATCCGCCGGCCAGTAATAGCGCAGCGAGTAGCGTTGTTTTCATCGAAGTTCTCATCGAAATCTCCTTCCCTCACTCTTGGGCGGCCGGCGTGGCGATCAGTCACTTGCGGCATTCTGCCGCGGCTCCAACAGGTACCCGACCACCGTGTATTTTGTGACGCGAGTGACCACCACTTCACGCGGCCTGTCATCGCCCCGGCTGTAAAACACCAAGGGCTGCTGCAACCCGCGGCCATGGATCCAGATCGTTCTGCGATCCGGCATCAGCGATCAGGCCTGCCAGGGTCAGGACGGCTACCGTCCATAACATTCTGTGCGAGTGGTGGGAACCCTGTTTGTCTTCATCCGGGAGATCGCGTCTCTTCGCGCCCGACGGGTTACACCCAATAGTCTCTTGCATGGTCTTCCCTCCTGCGTTAGGTTCGAGATTGCCGCTGGCGGAACGTCACCATCCCGCACAGCCGACCCAACAAAATCCACCACTCGGGCTTATGATTACCGCCGCGGCAGGAGGCTGTAGGTCCGGTCCCAGTACGGCAAGGTGCCGATGGCTTCGCCGGAGATCACGATTTCAACGCGTCGATTCTCTTCGCGGCCTGCCGGACTGGAGTTGGACACCAGCGGCCGCTCGTCGCCCAGCCCGTGAGCCGAGACCCTGTCGGCCGCCAGTCCCTGGTTCACCAGGATGCGCTGAACCGCCCGGGCCCGGCTCCACGAGTTCGCATTGGTAGCGGCACTGTCCGTGTAGCCCTCCACATCGACTGACAGGCGCGGGTAGGAGGCCAACACCGCTGCAAGACGAGACACCTGGGCCGCGGCCGTTTCCCTCAGTTCCATTCCGCGGAAGTCCGAATCGGTAATCGTGACCACCAGGCCGCGCGGCGTATCGCGAGTAGACAGGACGCCGTTCAATTGCTCCAGAAGCCGCATGCGGAACTCAGACTGTTGTTCGCCCGGTTGAGTCTGTGGTGTGGGAGGCTCAACGACGACCTGCGCGCTCACCACCTGCGCTTCCTGCGCACGCCTCTGCGCTTCGGCGGCATCGGCTTCCGCCTGCCGGCGCGCCGCGCGTTCCGCGTCGGCTTGAGCTCGCGCGGAGTCCGCCTCAGCGTTGGCCCGCTGCACCTCGGCCTGCGCCTGCTCCTGTGCCTGCTCCTGCGCCTGCTTCGCCCTGGCGGCCTCCTTCTCGGCGGCTGCGACTCTCTCCTCCTGCCCGCGGCGCTCGGTGATCGCTCGGGCGTCCTCGGCGGTTTGCGCAGCCTCTCGCGCGTTCTGGATCACCACGCTCGTTGACGCTTTGCTCGCCTGCAAACGCCGAGCCTCTTCCAGCAGCGCCTCCGCTTTCCCGATTGTGTTGGGCGCGTATGTGCCGGCGTTGGCGGCGAGCGCGATGCCAATCGCATTTTGCGCCTCGTAGAGCTCCAGTTGCGCTTCGTACCCGTTCATGGAGACCTTGGGCCCGTTGGCCGACGAATCGAGGCTGTCCGGAACGTGCCAGGTGTAGTGACCGCGCGGCAGCAACTCATACTTCGCCTGGATCGTCTCTATATTCCCGATTGTGTCGGGACGAACTTCGTTCTCCAGCACGACGACGTCGCTTGGCTGGCGCGCCGATGCGTAGGGCTCCGCCGTCACAATCAGACCAAAAGCCTGCAAGTCTGTGGTCACGCGCAGCTTGGCCTTGTTGGAGCCGTCGGGAATCAGTTCTCCCAAGTTGTGCGGCGCGCCTTCCGGAGTGATCGCCCACAAGGTGTAAGTCAGATATTCGCGCCCGTACTGTGTGGGTGACGTCAGGTTCTCGAAGCTAGCTTGGATTTCGGTGCGGCCCCGCTGCGACTCCACAGTCGCTTCGCCCTTGCCTGCCGGCAGCAATACGGTGCCTCCGAAACCGATCTTGGTGGGCCCGGCGCGATATTGGTAGTTGATCGCCTTGGTGGTCCGCGCCACTACAGTCACACTATAGATCGGCGCGACGTCCGGTTTCCCGGCTGCTTTCTGACCGGCCGCTGGTATCCCCTGGAAAGAAAGCACGGATATACACAGTGCAGAAATGGATTTCATCTTCGATCCCTCCCCAATCATGCAGAGCATTCTGTATGCCAACACGACTAATCCGTTGCGCATCAAGCAATCGCGAGGGAATTGTATGTTAGGAGACGGAAATTCTTACCGGGAAACCGGCCGTCCCGTCCGCGGCAATACCGCGTACACGCCCGCCCCGATAATCACGATCGCCAATCCCGGCCAGGTGGTGGCCGGACGGTAGGCGAATAACATGACGAGCACCACGGCCGCGCCAAAAATGTAAAGCGCCGGCACGAAGGGATAGCCCGCCACGCGGTACGGCCGTTCCGCGTCCGGACGAGTCCGCCGCAGCCGGAACACGCCCGCGATGGTCAGGATATAGAACAGCAGCGCCGCGGAAATCACGTAATCGAGTAAGTTGCTGTAAAGGTTCCCGTAGGTGTGTGTCTGCGGGTTGTAAGTGCGGGGCAAGACCAGCGCCGCCGACCAGATCCCTTGCATCAACAGCGACCAGCCCGGCACCTTGGCTTTGTTCAGCACGCCCGCGCGCGCGAAAAACAGGCCGTCCTGCGCCATCGCATAGTAAGCGCGAGCCCCCGCGAGCACCAGGCCGTTGACGCATCCGAACGTGGAAACCATGATCGCCACGGCCATCAGCGTGGGACCGTAGCCGGGAAGGATGGCCTGAAGCATGGCCGTGGCCACGCGGTCCGAGGGCGCCTGCTGGATGGCCCCGAGCGGCAGCACCACGAGGTAAGCCAGGTTGGCCAGCAGGAATAGTCCGATCACCGCCGTCGACCCCAGGGCCATCGCCAGCGGCAGGTTGCGGCGCGGATTCCGCACTTCGCCCGCCGCGAACGTGATGTCGTGCCACGCGTCGGCCGCAAACATCGATCCGGATTGCGCCACGCATAACGCCACCATCAATCCGAAGACGCTTCCCGCGGCCACGCCCAGCGCCGGATCGTACGCCCCCAGCTTGAACAAGCCGGTGAAGTTGGCCTTCACCGCCGAGGCGTTCCAGCCGAAAACAAGCCCGGCCAGGATGAGCGCCGCCAGCGCCGCCGTCTTGGCGATAGTGAACAGGTTCTGTACTATCTTGCCGTACTCGAGACCGCGCGAATTGGCCCACGTCAGCAGCGCGATCACGCCGATGCCCACCAGTTGCGCGGTGGAGAGCGAGATGGCGTACCGCGACGAAATGTGAATCGGCCCCACCAAATAGCTGTTTTCGGACACTGGAGGAAACACCACTGCCAGAAATCGCGCGAAAGCCACCGCCACGGCCGCGATGGTGCCCGTCTGGATCACGGTGAAAAGCGTCCAGCCGTAGAGGAACCCCCACAACGGCGAGAACGCTTCACGCAGGTACACATACATGCCGCCCGCGTGCGGCAGCATCGAGGCTAGCTCGCCGTAAGAGAGCGCGGCGGTGATGGTGAGGACACCTGTAACCGCCCAGGCCACCAGCATCCAGCCAGGGCTTCCGATCAGCCTCGACATATCGGCCGAGACGATGAAAATACCCGAGCCGATCATGGCGCCGATCACCACCATGGTGGCGTCGAAGAGATTCAGGCCGCGGACGAAGCCTTGCTCGCGCGTGGTGGCGGGAGTGGGTCGTCGCTGCATGGTGGTATGCCAGCCTATTGTATCCGAAGACGGATTACGGGCGCCTCGCCCCGCAGAGCGTCGTGATACCATGAACATTCAATTCCATTTGAGGTTTTCGTGGCTAGAATCACCCGCAAAGAACTAAAGAGCGATAAGTTTGCCCAGGAAGTCGGGCTTACAGTAACGTTCTTCGAAGAGCACAAAGAAGAGATTGTCCGCTACGGCACGATTGCGGCGGTGGTGGGCCTGCTGGTGGCCGGCTATGTGCTCTATCAACGGCACGAGCACGGTGTGCGGGAAGAAGCGCTGACCAAGGCCATCCAGGTTCAGGAGGCGCCGGTCGGGCCCTCGGCCAATGGAGCTCTCAGTTTCCCCACGCAGGAAGCCAAGGATCAGGAAGCCCTGAGAGTATTCACCGATTTGCGGAACAAGGACGCTGGTAGTGAGGAAGGCGAAATCGCGGAGTACTACCTGGGCGCCATCAAGGCGGACCAGGGAAAGCTGGCGGAGGCTGAAAGGAGCTTCCAGGAGGTGGCTCAGAAGGGCGATGCGAGGTACGCTTCGCTGGCCAAACTCTCGCTGGCCCAGATCTACTTCGCCGATGGCCGCTCCGATCTGGGGGAGAAAACCCTGCGAGAGTTGATCGCCAAACCCACGATCTTCGTTTCCAAGGAACAAGCCACCATCACGCTGGCGCGATACCTCATGCTGAATAAGCCCGCCGAGGCGCGCAAGCTTCTGGATCCGCTGCGCAACGTGCCCGGGGCCGTCGGCCAGGTGACTCTTCAGACTTACGGCGAGATCCCGCCGCGTTAGGTTTCGGCGTCCTGTCATGCTGGCGCACCTGCGGTTTGCGGTGGAGCGAAGCTGGGGCCGGCGCTACCCTGAACCCGAACATCCGTACCGCAACGCTTTCCAGCGCGACCGCGACCGAGTGGTCCATTCCCGAGCCTTCCGGCGGCTGGAGGCCAAAACCCAGGTTTTCACGTCCGGTCTCTCCGATCATTTCCGCAACCGCCTGACGCATACCATTGAAGTGGCGCAGATGGCGCGCACCGTGGCCAAGGTGCTGGAACTGGATGAGGACCTGACAGAGGCCCTGGCGCTGGCGCACGACATCGGGCACCCTCCGTTCGCGCACGCCGGCGAGGAGGAACTGAACCGGCAGATGGCGCGATTCGGCGACCAGTTCGATCACAATCTCCACGCGCTGCGCATCGTGGAGAGCTTCGAGCAGCGGTACGCCCGTTTTCCGGGGCTGAACCTGACGTATGAAGTGCGCGAAGGAATAGTCAAGCATTCGCGCGATTTGACACCGGGCGAGAGCCCCGAGCTGGATGCCTACCTGCCCGATTTCCGTCCTCCTCTGGAAGCGCAGTTGATCGATCTGGCCGACGAGATCGCCTACAACACCGCCGACCTGGACGACGCTTTTTCCGCCGGCATGTTGGCGGCCGAGGACGTGGCCGATTGCGTTCCGCTGTACGGCGCGATTCACGAGGCCATCGCAGCGCAGTTCCCCGGCGCCAGCGGGCGCGAGCGCTTCCACGAGGGACTGCGGCACCTGATCGATGCGTTGGTTACGGGGCTGATCGAAGGAACCGCGGGCCGCGCGCAGGACGCGGCTGTGGCGGATGCCGACGAGGTGCGGGCGTTTCCACGGCGCCTGGCGGCGTTTACGGCACAGGCGGCGGAGACCAGCCGCGCCTTGAAGCAATTCCTGTATGCCAAGGTGTATGCTGCCGCGGCCTTGGGCGAGGACCGGCGGCGGTCCATGACCATGATCGGAGAGCTTTTTCGGTTCTTCCTCGACCACCCCGGCCGCCTGCCGCCGCCATACTGCCAGCAGGCGCTGGCCGAGCCCGCGCATCGCGTGGTGTGCGACTACATCGCCGGCATGACCGACGCTTTCTTCCGCCGCACTTACGAGCAGACGATGGGGCCGGCCGCTACGTAGCGGCGCGCTACGACCTTTATACTAGGGGAATGGCTTGCGCCCTCTGCGAAACCCGGCGTCCCCGACGCTTCTGTCCCGGAGTACGGGGCGATATTTGCACCACCTGTTGCGGCACCGAGCGCGAAGTGACGGTGAGTTGTCCGCTGGATTGCGAATATCTGCGGGAGGCCCGCAAGCATGACAGGACGCCGCCCATCGAACCCGAGCAGGTCCCCAATCGGGACATCGACGTCAAGGACGAGTTGTTGAGCGAGAACGAGAAACTCCTGGCTTTTCTATCCCTGGTCCTCACGCGCGCCGCAGCGGAGACGCCAGAGGTAGTGGATTTCGATATGCGGGAAGCGCTGGATGCGCTGACCCGGACGTACCGCACGCTGCAGAGCGGGGTTTATTATGAAAGCCGCCCGAACAACCCGCTGGCGGCGCACATCTGCGACGTGGTGCAGGCCGGCATTGCGGAATTTCGGCGCGAGGAGACCGAGACCCTGGGGATGACCAGGACGCGCGACGCCGACATCCTGGGGCTGCTGGTCTTTTTACAACGCTTCGAACTGGACCAGAATAACGGCCGGCGAAAGGGCCGGGCGTTTCTCGATGCCCTGCGCAGGATCTACGCCGATGAGGCCGGTTCGGGGCCTCCGGCGGCATCGTCGTCGCTGATCCTGCCATGAGGCGGCAACGGTCTGACTGTTTTGACCAGGTAGGCCCTTTTCTTGCCGGTGCTCACCACCTGTCCGGCAAACTTGTGTGCGCCATTCACCAGCAGCTCGACGGAACGACCGGCGGGGTAATCGAGGGTGAGCAGGTGGCCTTCGCTCAGCTCGAGCAGGTCCCGGACCGTGAGGGTGGGCCCTTCCAGACGCACCTCGAGCGACAGTGAGGCCTCGCGCAACACCCTGAGAATGCGCATCTGCTCCGCCTCGCTGGCGTGGGTTTTCCGCACCGACCATTGCTGGTCGAATCGATGCCGCATCATCTTGATGACGATGGAGGGCATGGCGATATTCATCATGCCTACGGTTTCCCCGATGCGCAGCTCGACTCCTATGCAAACCACCGCCTCGTTGGGGGCGAGCAGGTGCAGCAGTTGCGGTTCGGTTTCCATGGCTTCGATGGTGAACTCGACCGCGGTTACGCCCTTCCACGCTTCCCGCAAATCGTGAAGAATGATGCGGAACAATCCGTCCAGGAGTTTCTGTTCGATTTCGGTGATGTCGCGCTGGATGGCCGCCGACGATTTCCCCGTTCCTCCCAGCAGCATCTCCAGGATGGGGAAGACCAGGGAAGGGTTCAGTTCGAGCACGGCGTTCCCGTCATAGGGGCTGAGCCCTAGCGAGACCATGCAGGTGGGGGACGGCAATCCATCCAGGAATTCCGCGTAGGAGAGTTGCTCGACGCTCACCAGATTGACCGTCAGGTAGGACCGCAGATAGGCCGAGAGGCTCGACACCAGATTGCGCACGAAGGTGTCGTGAAGCAGGTGAATGGCCCGGACCTGGGACTTGGGAATGCGGTCGGGCCGGCGGAAGTCGAATTTGACGGCGGGAGTTTCGCGCTTGCGGTCCTGCATGCGCTGAAAGACCGCATCGATTTCCTGCTGTGAAAGCTGCCGGTTCAAATTCCGTGCTCCTGGGGCTACTATCGGCTTGATGACAGGAAACTTCAGTCCGGCGCACGACGTAGTTTTGGAACAAATTTCAGCCATGGGGGTTAAGGAAAGCGGCGTTCCCTCCGATAAATAGAATGTAAGGAGTCCAATGGAGTCAGACGTCCTTGTCGTGGATGATTCTGCCGCGATCCGCAAGATCCTGCAGCGCGTCTTGCGCCAGACGGGCATGTCGATTCGCACGATCTATGAGGCGGGTGACGGCCAGCAAGCGTTGGAAGTGCTGAAAACGCAGAAGATTGCCCTGGTGCTCTCGGATATCAACATGCCCAAGATGGATGGTCTTCAATTGCTCGCCTCGGTGAGGACCTCGGTCCAGTGGCGGCACATTCCAGTGGTGATGATTACTACCGAGGGTGGCGAAACCAAGGTGGGCGAGGCGGTAAGACTGGGAGCCGCCGGCTATGTCCGCAAGCCCTTTACGGCCGATCAAATCAAGGAGAAGCTGGCGGGAATTCTCGAATTGGCGACGCCGCTATGAGCCTGCAAGACATCATTGTCGATTCCATAGGCCGGTCTACCTCCAACGTGTTTTCGACCATGCTCGACGTCCAGATCTCCAGCGGCGAGGTTACCATTGAAACCGGCGCGCTGGATTCGAACGATGGGCTGATGTCCTTTATCGGCGTGGCGGGGGGAGAATGGACCGGAACCGGAAGTCTGACCTGCTCGCCCACGCTGGCTTGCCGGATCTGTTCCCGGATGCTGATGACGGAAACCGCGTCGGTGGACGAAGAAGTTCTGGACGCCGTGGCGGAGCTGACCAACATGATCGTCGGCAACGTCAAGACCGACCTGGAGGAGCATCTTGGCCCCCTCGGCTTGAGCCTTCCGACGGTGGTTTTCGGCAGAAACTTCAAGACCAAGAGCGCCGGCAGCACGGAATGGATCGTGGTGAAGTTCCCCTGGGAGACGGAGGTTCTGCTGGTCAAATTGTGCCTGGCCCCCAAGGGAAAGGCCGCTCACGCCATGTCGCACGCAGCCGGCCAGTTTTGCGGCCTGGAGATCTGAACAGCAAATGGCAAAGCTGGTCGGTGAAGAGCGGACCCCGCGAACGCGCGCGCCAGGTTGACGGTGAGGTCCCGCGAACGCTACAGTAGGATTGTTCACCTTCATCCGGCCAGCAAGTCCCCATCGTCTAGCCCGGCCTAGGACATCGCCCTTTCACGGCGGTAACAGGGGTTCGAATCCCCTTGGGGACGCCAAACCATCACGACGATTGCGCCTGTCCCGCTTCCCGCCCTCCGGCTTTCCGCCTCGGAGGTCTCGGTGCTGATCCCGTCTTGACGGCGACCCTGGCCGAACGTCTCATCTGGACGCGTAGCGGTACAATTGGGGAGGTCGAGCATCCGAGGTGAGATCATGCCCATCATGTTCAACACGATCCTGACTGAGGCTGGCTTATCCCTGGCCGATGTCTGTCTTCTGCGCCACCAGGACAATCGCGCCGACAGGGGGCGTACGCCATACGAATTGTGGCGCGACACACGCCCGGAATTCGACCGCTACCAATCGCGCCAGAATGTGAAGAGGCGACAAGAGCTAAATAGGGGTCACTGGGCATCGTTTGTCGGCACGCCCAATAACGAGACGTTGTTTGTCGGTGTCTACGAGGTGAAGTATCGAGGACTCCTGGAACACGACGAGCGAATGGCCCATAAGAAGGACGGTACCGATAAGGCAGGCAGTTGCGATGTCTATGACCTTACATTGGAGAAAGCGCTCAGCGATCTAATCGGTAAGGCGCTTGTAGATTGGGGCCCGGGCGCTCGCGCCTGGGTTCAGCACGCCGACCTACGGAACAAGCCGATCGTGGAGTTGCGCAAGGAGTTTAAGGAGCCCGGCTTCCCGGGTTTCTTGAATTTCATGGAGCCCCTTTCAAGGCTCGACAAGCTCCCGAAGGACTGGGTCTCGGTTTTCCGTTCTTCCAGAGGCGTGTATCTGCTCGCCTGCCCCAAAACCAAAGAGCAGTACATCGGTTCAGCAAGTGGTGAGGACGGCTTCTGGGGTCGCTGGCAAGACTATGTCCAGACTGGTCACGGCGGCAACGTCGCGCTCATGAGCCGAGAGCCAAGCGACTACCAAGTCTCGGTCCTGGAGGTTGCGGGAACAGCTTCCACGGTGGACGACATCGGCAGGATGGAAGACCTGTGGAAAAGGAAACTCAAAACCAGGGAGATGGGCCTGAACGGTAACTAATCACCCGCAACGTGGCCCGGACACGCTCCTACACCCGGCTCCGATTCAAGCACCCTGCCAGTTGGTTCCGACTCTCGGTGATTCGCGGGCGCCATTCCCGCCGCTACTTCTTGATGTAGCCCACCGTTTGCGCGAACACAATCCGTTGGTCGGGGCGCAGGGTCAGGGCCTTCGTCAGCTCGGGACGGGGCACCCCACCGCGCACTACCGCGCCGAGACCTTCGGATGCGCAGAACAGGTATACGTTTTGCGCGATAAACCCGGCATTGGCGTTGGCAGTGGCGTTCTTGTTGCTCTCGTCCCCATTTGCCATTTTGGAGAAGTCGGCCACGTAAACCAGGTTCAATGCCGCTTCGGCGACGAATGCCACCGTCCCGGTTTGCTTGCGGAGATCGCCGCTCACCACCGGCTTGAGGGCGTTGCCTTTGGCGTCGTATACGTAAGCGCCATCCGAGGTGACCACGTAGATGTCGATCTCCTGCTTGTCCGACGACGAGGGCGCGGTGCGGTGACCGTCCTCGCGGTTGATCCCCCAGCCTGCCCACAACAGGTTCGAAAGCACCTGCGGCGGGAGCTTTTCCGAGGTGAATTCGCGCGTCGATTTCCGTTCCTTGAGGGCCTGCATCAGCGGCTTGCCTCCGCTGGTCTCGGGCGCCGGCAAGGCAACGGGCTTGAGATCCTGCGCGAACAAGCCCGCGGGAACCAGTAAAAGGGCAACAAAGGACCTGGACATCGGAGTTCTCCTTCCTCCGCAGTATAACCGGGGACGCACCGCCCCGCCCTACTTCACGTTCAGCGCCTTCTTCAGCCACGCCACCATCTCCGGTTTCCAGTGCTGCATTTCCGGAGCGTGCCAGCCCGCCATCCCGTGCCCGCCGTTTTCGATGGCGATCGGCTCGCAGCCCGCTCCCACTTTGTGCATCGCGTCGCACAGGGCACGCGATTGCTCATACGGCACCTGGTCGTCCTTGGTCCCATGTATGCATAAGAACGGCGCCATTCCCTTGTGGACCGCGGCGATGGGCGAAACTGCGCGCAGCTTGGCAAGCGGCATCGAGCTGCTCGGCGCCGAAGAAATGAATGCCGCCGCCGTTGGCCGCCGCCCGCGCATGGCCTCGCATCGTTTACACTGAGCTTGTTATGACACGTTGGCGCACGTATTTTGCGATCGCATCAGCTTTCACCGGGGTAGCCGCCATGCTCGCCACCGGTGCGGCGTCCGGCCAATCCGCGGGAGCCGTGGACTTGCTGCCCGACGAGGGCCTGCACGGCTGGACCCGCATTCCATTTTCGGCAATCGACGGCGTCAAGCCCAAGCTGCAATGGCGGGTGGACCCCGCCCAACACACCCTCATCTGTGCCGGCGACGGGGGACATGAATGGCTGCGCTACGACAAGGAACTGGGCGACGTCGTCTTCGAGGTGGACTGGCGCTTCACGCCGCGCGGCGAAGGAGAAACGCGCTACAACAGCGGCGTCGGCGTCCGCCTGTCGCAGTTTGGCGAAATCTACTACCAGGCGCAGACCACCCTCAGCGGCGGTTACCTTTTCGGAAACAACTTCGTGGATGGCGCGCTGCGGCGTTTCAATCTGAGCAAGGAAATGAAAGAGAACCGGGTCAAGCCGGCCGGCGAGTGGAACCATTACGAGCTCCGCGCGCAAGGCAGCCACCTGACGCTCGCGGTCAACGGAGTCGTCGTCAACGAGTTGCCTAATTGCGGCCTGCTCAAGGGCTACATCGCACTGGAGGCAGAGGGGTACGAGGTCACCTTTCGGAACCTGAAACTTCAGGTGCTCCAGTAGCGTTGAAGCTACGTTATCACCATCTTGCCCACGCCGTCGGCGTATTGCTCGTTGATGGAAAACGCTTCCGCGATCCGCTCCAGCGGGCGCGTGTGCGTCACCAAAGGGGCGAACCACTCGGTGCGGTGCGCCAGCAACTCCAGCGCGGCCTCCGATTCGTGAGTCGCACGGCGGACATTGAAAATCGCCAGCTCCTTGCGCCGCATAGGCGAGACTTCGATGGGCACCATCACGGCGGCATGAATGCCGGTGAGGACCACGCGGCCGCCGTTGCGCGCCGCTCGAATCGCCCAGTTGGTGGTGTGCTCCTTGGCGGCGCAGTCGATGGCACAATCCACCCCGCGGTTGCCGGTATCGGCTCGAATCTGCTGCACCACGTCGATTTCATCGGGATCGAGCGCCACATCGGCGCCCATCCACCGGGCCATCTCGCGCCGGTGCGCCAAGGGTTCGATGGCCCAGATACGGCCCGCGCCCGCCACCTTGAGGCAGGCTACCGTCAGCAGCCCGATCGGCCCCGCTCCGAACACGGCTACCGTCTCCCCAATCTGAACCGCCGCGAATTTCATGGAATGCATGGCCACCGCCAGGGGCTCGAACATCGAGGCAACCTCGAACGAGAGGCCCTGCGGAATGGGAAACAGGTTGGGGACCGGCAGATTCAGGAACTCGCGGAAGAAACCTGGATATCCCGAATTGCTGAGGAAACGGATGTTGGCGCAGATATTGTGACGGCCGGTGCGGCAGAATTCGCAATGGTAGCAGTAGAGGGCGGGCTCGAGCGCGGCGCGGTCGCCCGGCGACCAGCCGGTTACGCCGGCGCCCGTCTTGACGACCATGCCCGAGGGCTCGTGGCCCAGCACCATGGGGTACAGGTTCGCCATATCGCCGACCCCGCCCTCCAGATATGAGTGGAGGTCGGAGCCGCAGAGGCCCACGGCTTTCACCCGCACCTGCACCTCGCCCGGCCCGGGTTCTTCGATCTCGTGTTCCGTCAAGCGCATTTCGCGCGGCGCAATCAGTTCGGCAATCAGCATCTTCACTCATTGTAAGATAGCCATAGATGCTCAGTTTCCGCGAGTTCGGAGCCGGACCGGATCCTTTCGGCCGCAAGTTCCAGGTGATGTTCAAATGGCTGCAAACCGCCATCTCGCTGCGGAACGCCGACACGGTGGATGTGAAGTTCATTCTGACCGATGAGAACGGCGGGCGGACTGAAAAGACCATCGCGCTTCCCCACGCCAGCCTGCTCGAGGTGAGCCGCGAGACCGGCCGCAACATGGACGACCCCTGGTGCGCGCGCCTGGCGGTCCTGCACCTGCTGCACGTGGTGGAGACCGGCGAGGACATGGAGAAAGACCTCGTCACCGTCCTGCCGGCGGACCTTAAGCGTTGCGCCGGCGAGCTGGCACGCACGGAAAAATCCGAAACGCACGCCGGGTGATTCGATTCACCACAACTGGCGGATGCGCGCCCGATTTTTCATCGGAAATTCATGCTTTTGTAACATTTCTCCGCTAACTTGGAGCGGAATGACCGTGGGCAGCACCGGTATAATTGAGTTATGGACACAGACGATTCGCTAAACACTGCAGTAGTTGTCGGCGACGATGGCGGGGCGGTCCTGAAGGAAGTTTCAGCCACGCTGGAGAAGGCCGGATTTGTGGTGGTGACGGCATCGAACGGCCGGGCGGCGTTGGACCGCTGCCGGGGGCAACATCGACCCGTGGACTTAGCGGTAATCGATATAGCGGCAACAGGAATCAGGCCGCTGGAGGTGGCGAAGCAGTTGCACGAAATGTCCCCGCGTGTCCGAATGCTGTTCCTTTCCGACGGCAACGCAGAGACTTTCCCGGAAACCGAATCGTCCGGACACGTTCGCCGATTCTTACCAAAGCCATTTCGGAGGTCTCAGTTCCTGGGACGGGTTCTCGAAATGATGGATCAGCCGAGAGCTCTAAGCGCCTGAGGCTGCCGGCTCCGGCCTGCGTATCAAACTTTTTCGGCCTCTTCGGCGTGGTGCCGGACGTCGACTCCTTTGATCAGGAAAACAACGTCCTCCGCGATGTTGGTCGTGTGGTCGCCGATACGCTCCAGGTTGCGGGCCACGAATATTAGATCGACCGCGGCTGGGACCACGCCCGGGTCGCGCTGCATGGTCGCCAGCAATTCCCCGTAAACGGCATCGCGCAGATGATCCACCTCATCGTCCGCCAGCAGCACCGAGCGAGCCAGCGATTCGTCTCCATTGACGAATGCGTCGAGGCACTTGAGCAGCATGGATTGGACCAGTGACGCCATTTTGGGAATATCGACCATCGGCTTGACCAGCGGATGGTGCATCAGGGAGAGCGACCGTTCGGCGATATGCTGGGCCAGGTCGCCGATACGCTCCAAATCGGTGTTGATCTTGAGCGCGGAGGTGAGGAAACGCAAATCCCTGGCCACGGGCTGCTGAAGCGCGAGCAGCCGCGTCACCATGCCGTCGATTTCCATTTCCATGCGGTTGATTTTCGGCTCGTCCCGAATCACCTGCTCGGCGAGTTCCCTGTCTTGATCGACCAGGGAGCGGACGCTGCGGCTAATAGCCGACTCCACCAGCCCAGCCATTTCCAACAACTTGTTGTTCAGGTTTTCGAGTTCAGCAATAAAATGACGCAAGAACTATGCCTCCCTTACCGGACTGGCTCTAACCAAATCTTCCGGTGATGTAATCTTCCGTCTCCTTGCGCGAGGGGTTCTTGAAAATTACATCCGTCTGGTCGTATTCTATCAGGCGGCCAAGCAGGAAGAAGCCGGTGAAATCCGCGACTCGCGCGGCCTGTTGCATGTTATGGGTCACGATCACCATGGTGCACTGGTCTTTCAGGCCGAACATAAGCTCCTCAATTTTGGCCGTGGCAATGGGATCCAAAGCGGAGCACGGTTCGTCCAGGAGCAGGACCTCGGGATTGACGGCGAGCGCCCGGGCGATACACAGCCGCTGCTGCTGGCCCCCCGACAAAGCGTAGGCCGAGTCGTGCAATTTGTCTTTCACTTCTTCCCATAGCGCGGCGCGCTTCAAACTGTGCTCGACCTTGTCGCGCATTTCTCCCCTCGAAGCCATCCCATTAATGCGCAGCCCGTAGGCGATGTTGTCGAAGATCGATTTGGGGAAGGGGTTGGGCCGCTGGAAGACCATGCCCACGCGCCGCCGCAGGCTGGTGACGTCCAACTCGTTGACATTCTCGTTATCCAGCAGGACCTGGCCTTCCAGGTGCGAATTGCGAATCGTGTCGTTAATGCGGTTGAGACTCCGCAGGAACGTGGATTTGCCGCAGCCCGACGGGCCGATCAGCGCGGTAATCCGGTTGGCGTGCATGTCCAACGAGATGTCATACAGCGCCTGGAAAGAGCCATAGAAGAAATTGACGTTGGTGGCACGCAACTTAGGACCTGCACTTGGCGTTGGCATTGGCACGGCAGTCCCTTTTAGCCGCCGTGCGGCGGGCTGAGAAGCGGATTCGGGTACCATGTTCATAAATTTCAGACTGCTAGGCACGGGGAACGGAAATACCTCGCGCCAGCACCAGACGAGCGGCGATGTTGGCGATTAAGACCATGCCGATCAGCACCAGTCCCGCCGCCCAGGCCTGGCGATGCCAATCCTCGTAAGGGGCAATCGCATGACTGTAAATCATGACCGGCAAAGAAGCCGTCGGCTGGGTGATTCCTCCGCCCCAAAACTGATTGTTGAATGCCGTAAAGAGCAGAGGAGCGGACTCGCCGGAAATGCGTGCGACGCCAAGGATCATGCCAGTCAGAATTCCCTTACTGCCGGCGGGCACTACCACCGTGGCGATGGTCTTCCATTTGCTCGCTCCTAGCGCCAATGCGGCCTCGCGGAGCGAAAGCGGGACTTCTCGCAGAAACTGCTCCGTCTGGCGGGTCACGATGGGGATCAGCATTACGGCGAGGGCAATCGACCCAGCCAGACCGGAGAACGACCTGGTCGGGACCACTACCAGACCCCAAGCCAGGAGACCCACTACGATGGACGGAATTCCGTTCAGCAGATCGGCAACGTAACGAACCAGCGGACAGAACATCTTGTCTTCGAACTCAGACAAGTAGATGCCCGCCAGAAACCCGACCGGCAGCCCGATCAGAGCCGCCACGCCCACGATTTCCAAGCTTCCGACAATCGCGTTGGCCATGCCACCGCCGATTTCGCCGGGCGGAAACGGCAGCTTGGTGAAGAAATTCCAATCCAGCGAACGGCCGCCGTAATAGACCAGGTATCCGAGAATGAGGAAGAGACTGGAGACGGCGAGCACAGTGAATACGCCGGTCACGCTGAGCATCACGGCGTTGACGGACTTGCGCCAGATTAAATTCCCGCCCATCATCGCTTGGATCCCTTTCGGGTGGTCGCTACGATCATCAGCCGCGCCACGCCGTTAATGATAATCGTGAGCAGAAACAGGACCAGTCCAAGCTCAATCAGGGCGGACTGGTAGACTTTCCCGGTTGCCTCGGAGAACTCATTGGCGATCACGGCCGCAATCGAATAACCCGGTGCAAAGAGGGAGGCCGCGATCTTCGGATCGTTTCCGATCACCATGGTGACCGCCATCGTCTCGCCCAATGCGCGCGCCAGACCGAGAAAGATGGATCCCAGAATCCCCAGCTTGGCGTAGGGCACGACGATCTGCCAGGTGCTCTCCCAATGGGTAGCTCCCAACGCGAGCGCCGCTTCTCTTTGCTCTCGCGGCACGGCCAAAAGGGCCTCCCGCGACACTGAAATGATGAAGGGAACGGTCATGACCGATAGGACTATCCCGGCGGTTAGAAGCCCGAAACCATACACGGGTCCCTTGAACCATGGCAGAAACCCGAGCGTCGACTTCAGAAACGGCTCGCCGTAGGTTCGCATCAGCGGCACTACGGTGAAAAGAGCCAGCAGGCCGTAGATGACGCTTGGAATCGCGGCCAGAAGCTCGATCAGAAAGGTCAGTGCGTTGGAGATACCGGCGGGCGCCAGTTCCGAGAGGAAGATGGCGGAGCCTAACCCCAAAGGCACGGAGATCAGAAGGGCGAGAATTGAGGTGACGACGGTGCCATACACGAACGGCAAAGCGCCGAATTGTTCCGTCACCGGGTTCCAGGTGCTCGTAAAGAGGAAAGCGAAGCCGAACTTATGGCGGGTCGGCGCGGATTGGGTCCACAACTGCCACACCAGCAGGAAGGTAATCAGAATGATACTCGCGGCAAAAGCGAGCGTGATCAGACGGGCGACAATGTCGCCCGTCTGAGTGGTGCGCCGCCGGATGGCTGTCGTCTCTGCAACTGCCGGAGTAGCCATATCGCCACGTCGAATTCGCGATTACTGAATCTTCGCGATCTGCTTGATCTCCTTGGCAATCACTTCTTTGGGCAGCGAAGCATAGGAGAGACCGGCCGCGTACTTCTGACCATCGGCCAGCATCCACTGCAAGAATCCCTTGATCGTCTTGGCTTTGGCCGCATCCGGAATGTGGCTGGGAATCAAAAGCCACGTGAAACTAGAGATGGGGTACGCGTTCTTTCCCGCGGCGTTGGTGATCGAAACACGAAAATCGTCCGGCATGTTCTTGGCCGCGGCCGCGGCGGCGTCGGTAACAGTGTTGAAATCGGCTTTGACGAAACTGCCGGATGCGTTCTTCACACTGCCATAGGCCATTTTGGTCTGGACGGCATAGATCAGTTCCACGTAGCCTATCGAGTTGGGGGTTTGCTTTACCGTACCTGCGACGCCTTCGTTGCCCTTTCCCCCGAGGCCCAGCGGCCAGTTCACGGAAGTATTCGCTCCCACCTTGCTTTTCCAGTCGGGGTTGACTTTGGAAAGGTAGTCGGTCCAGACGAAGGTCGTCCCGCTGCCGTCCGAACGATGCACAACCTGGATGTCCTCGGCAGGAAACTTGACGCCGGGATTGTCCTTCGCCAAGCGCGGATCGTTCCATTTCGTAATGGTGCCCACGAAGATTCCGGAGAGCGTCTCGGGTGTGAATTTGAGATCCTGCGTGACACCGGCGATATTGTAGGTGGGCACCACGCCTCCCAACACGCTCGGGAAATGGAGAGGCTTCACCGTTAACTTGGAAATTTGCTCGTCCGTCATCGGCATATCGGACGCGCCGAAATCCACGGTCCCGGCGGTCAGTTGGGCGATGCCGCCTCCCGAACCGATGGATTGGTAGTTGACCTGCACGTCGGCGTGCATCTTGTGGTACTCGTCAAACCACTTCTGATAGATCACGGCCGGGAAGGTGGCTCCCGCGGCATTGATCCTCTGTTGGGCCGCCGCAAACGGGGGGGCCACCGCCATCAGGCCAGCCAGGGCCAATGAAATCTTTGTTAGCTTCATTTGTGTTTACCTCATTTTCCCATTCAATTATTACAATTCGGTTACTGAACCCCGGGATCGCGGCTACTTGATCGTTGGAGCGCTGCCCGGGAGCGTGTACCGCACGTTAAAGTAGATTGTATTGTCGTGCGTGCCCTTGGGGGCGTTCAGGGCGACGTACCAGGGAAGGCGCATCAGGTATTCGTACTGGCCCATCAGGTTGATCGCGCCGTACTTGGCATCTTTCCAAATGGTCTGATTGAAGCCGAAAGTGATTTCCTGAATGGAGCGGTTCTGGCTGTTGGCTGCGCCCCGGTATCCGTAGCCGATCAGGCTGGTGCCATTGGCGTCGAACGCCACATTGCGGCCGATATAATCGCCGCTGTAGTAGGCATAGAGCAGCGTGTTCTTGAACGTTCCTTCCAGGCCGCTAATCCAGCCATCGGCACGAAGCGGGCTGAGAGATCCGTCTGCGCGGACGATGATATCCGGGGCCGCGCCAAAAAGGTAGCGGCCTTCACCGTCGCTCAACAGTCCCGAGGCGACGAAGCGGACATTGTTCGTGACCCCCGCATTGAGGCCGAAGGTCAGCCCCTCGCCGGTCGTGGTGTGGCCCGACCAGGGCGCCGCGAGCGTGGACGTCTTGAAGCTGCTCAGGATGCCTCCGACTTCGAAATGGAAGCGCGAGCTGGGATCGAATGCCGCCTTGGCAATGAAGTCCGGCGTCAGGGTAGGCGATTGCAGATAGGCTGCGCCACTGATATTGCCGGCCGAGTCGACCTGCGTGGGCACCAGCCCGCTGAGGGCCGACGGCAGCGTAATCGCTCCACCACCGCCCGAACCACCGATGTACTGGTCGGCTTGCTCCACGGAGAGTCCGAAATTCACCTTGTCCTGCGGACCGTGGAAAAGGACACGCAGACCGGGCTGGCGCGTCCAGGTGAGGCCCGCGATGTAGTTGATGTCTATAACCTGGCTATAGAACAGATCGCTCGGCAGCGCTGACAGGCCCTTGCGGTTGGGCACCAGCATACTCCAACTCTGTCCAGCAAGGAACTCAATCGCGCCCTTGCGGACATCGACCCAGTACAGACGAAGGCGGGGAACGATGGCGCCGTTGCTAACAGCCAGGGAAGTCGAGCCGCTGGTTCCGTTGAAGTCGAACTCGTTATAGCCGATGAAATGGGCGCCCTTCCAGTTGCCGTCGATGCGGAAACCGAGACGCGAGTTCTGGTTGCTGAAATGAAATTCCGACAGGTTGCCCTGGACGGTGTTGTTGTAAGGAACACTGCCGAAGTTGCTGCCCATCGAGCTCGCCGCGTCCTTGTCGCGCCAAAACGTGGTGAAGTCCATGAAGCCGACCGGCATGATGGTGGCATTGCCGATTCTGAGTTGCAGGGGGGAGGACTCTTCGGCGGGGGCCTGAGCCGCAGCCTGCGCCTGCGCCTCCGGCGGGCCGGCCAAGGGAGCCGGGCTCGGCGGCGGCGGCGTTGCGACCGGCAGAGCCATGGGGGTGGTGGAAGCAATCAGCCGATCGGGAGGGGTGGCGTGCTGCTCCACCTGATCCGCGACCGGAGTTGCCATTCCAGCCTGCTCCAGCATCTTACGCTGCGCGGCCAACGCCGCCATCAACTGTTCGATCTGCTTTTGCTGCTGATCGAGCTGGGCTTTTAGTTTTGCGATATCAGCCGGCGTGGCCGCGGCGGGTGCCGGGCTGGCGGGAGACGTTGCCGGATCTGCGGCCCAGCCAGGGACCAGCAGAACCGCCGCCATCGACAGGCATACAAACATCTTTGTACTGGATCTCATCGTTTGACTAACCTCCTTGGAGAGAGAGTGGATGCAATTAGGTCTTCCAGCTCCCACTGCCGACCTCAAGCGGAGCGCACCGGGAGCGCAGCCTGCATAACAACTCCTAAATTGGGAGCCAAGCGCCGAGAATACTAGAGGATTGTTATGTTTCGATGACTAGACTGTTAAGACTTACCTTGCGGACGCGAACATTGGGGCAGCAGTACTATGAAGGTTGAGCCTTTGCCGAGTTCGCTTTCGACGGCCACGGTCCCACCCATTTGTTCGACTGCATGTTTAACAATGGAAAGGCCCAGGCCGGTGCCACCCACCTGACGGGAGCGCGCTTTGTCGACGCGGTAAAAGCGTTCGAAGATGCGGGATAGATCCTCCGCCGGAATTCCGACCCCGCTATCGGAAACCCGGATCTCGATTCGATTCCCAGACCGGTCGTACACCTGGACATGCACCTCGCCGTTCGGTTTATTGAACTTCACGGCGTTATCCAATAGGTTCATGAGCGCCTGTTCCAGACGAATCCCGTATCCCGACAAGTACAAGTCCGGGATCGGGTCGGCTCGGAGATGCACGTTCATCAAATGGGCTGCCGGTTCGATTGCCCGGATCGCGCCGCACAAGACATCGTTAAGTGAGATCGGGCCGGGTTGGGCGCCCGGCCGGCCGGACTCGAGTTCCGACAGCGTCAGCAAATCGGCGGCGATATTGTTCAGCCGGATGCCGTTCGCCTGAATGATCTCAACGAATTTTCGACGGTTGCGTTCATCCTCCAGGCCGCCTTCCAGCAGCGTTTCCGCATATCCCCGAATGGTGGTGAGCGGGGTGCGGATCTCATGTGAAACATTGGCGATGAAATCCCGCTTGACGCGTTCGAGTTTCTCGGTGGGAGTGACATCGTGGAGGATGGCGATAGCGCCGCGCGAGGACGTGCTCGCCAGCGGAACGGCATGAACATCGAACGACTGCATACCGGGCGCAGACAACTGCAGGCGCTTGCGCTGCTCCACACCCGAATCCACGACCTGCTTGACGATCTGGAACAGGACCGGGTCGCGAACAATCTTAATCAGCGGGACGCCCTCGGCGGGGCCATGATTGCCCACGGCCGCAATGAAAGCCCTATTGCAGAATGTGACATTGAGGCGCGCATCCACTGCGAGCACTCCATCGGTCATGCTGGCCAGAATGGCTTCGCGCCGGGTAAGTTCATTTCTCAGACGGTTCACCAGCTCTTCGATTTGCGGCGCCATGCGGGAGAGAGAGCGCGCCAGATTTCCCAGTTCGTCATTGCCGGCGGGCAACCGCGGACGAGGAACGCTCATGTCCAGCAGGCGATCCGCGAAATCGGTCAGGCGATGGATGCGGCTCACCAGCGATCGCACCAGCAGCCACGAAACCAGGATCAGCAGAGCACCCAATACCAGCGATGCGAACCGGGCCGCGCCGCTGGCGGTAGAAAGGTAGATGACAACAACCGTAAACAGGGCAACGGCGACGGCAATCAGGAGGGCTTTCCGAGCGATCGAATCCGCCATTAGCTCCGCCCAATTCTACAAAGCGCCTATGCGCTTTCCGCTTTTCCCTCCAATTCAGCTTGGGCGGCCTCCACGGATTCGTACCGCGGCAGGATCGTGTCGACGTGTGTCACCTGGAGTAAGGTCAGGATCCTTGGCGAAACGTTCGCCAACGCGAATCTCCTGCCGTGGCGCTGGCACGACGCGTAAGCTCCCAGCACCGAACCGAGCCCGGCCGAATCCATGTAGGGAACGCCCGACAGGTCGAGAATCAGTACCGGCGGGTCAATCGTGCGAACCAAGTCCTGAAACTCAAAAAGCGTCTTGAGTGTCAATGGCCCCTCAAGCTTCAGGATGGAGGCCCCTTCCGCTCCTTCGACAATCCGTGTCTCGAACTCACTCATTTCCAGAGATTACGAAATGAATGTTTCAATACGATTACAGGATGGGGAAGCGCGGTTGACGGGCGCCGCTATAACTCTACCGCACGCTTCAGCCGCGCGATCCCCTCGCGGAACACCTCGGGGACGGTGAGCAGGCTCACAATCAAAAACGCCTCCGATTCGAAATCGTAGAAGAAGCCCGGCTGCGTCAGAACGCTCTCTTGAGAGAGCAGTTGAATCGCCCAATCTTCTTCGCTGCGGATTCGCGGCATCTGCACTGTGATGTACCAGCCGCCTTCCACCGCCAGAATGCCGGCCGCCGACCGGGCGAGCGCTTCGCGCGCCACCGCCAGGTTGCCGGCCGTTCGCTGGCGGATCTGGCGTTGCACCGACTCCCCGGCCGCCAGCAGCCGCGCCGCCGCACAGGCCACCGGCGTGCTCACGGAAAGGTACGTGTCGGCGATCCATTCCAGCTTCTCGATAGCTTCAGCGCGCAGCTTGGCCGGACCGCTGGCCACAATCCAGCCCAGCTTCATCTGCGGGAGACCAGCGACTTTCGAAAGCCCGCTCATGGAAAATGCCAGGCACTCCTCGACGCCTGCGAGCGTGGCGACACGCTCCGCGGCTTCGCTCCTTGCGGCTTCCCCCAGCGGGTAATCGGAGAAGACCTCGTCGGAAATCAGCGCGATCCGCCGCTCCCCGCACAACCGCGCAAGCGTTTGAAGCTCCGCCCGTTTCACGTAGGAACCGGTGGGGTTGTTGGGATTGACCAGCACCACCGCGCGCGTGCGTTCGGAAACGGCGGCGGCGAGGGCGTCCAGGTCGATGGCCCAGGCGCCATGGTAAACCAGCGGGTACTGGCGCACCTCGACGGATTCCAGGTTCGCCAGAAACTCGAATAACGGATACGAAGGCCGGGGGACCAGGATGTGGCTGCCGGCGTCGCACAGCAGCTTGAAGAGCCAGGCATAGGCCTCGCTGGTGCTGGCCGTGAGGAGGATGCGCCCGGTTTCCACGCGCTGGCCGCGCGCCGCGTAGTAAGACGCTACCGCCTGGCGGGCCTCGAGGGCGCCGGCGGGCGAAGGCTCGTAGAGCAACATGCGCGGGTCGTCGAACGCGCGCACAATTTCCGGCGGGTACTCGAGGCCGGCGCGCGTAGGGTTGGATTCGGTGAGGTCCAATATGCGCGCCCCATCCCGGCGCATGGCCCCGAGCGCCTGGGTGAGGCGGTTGGTCCGGAAATCCCAGTGGAAGCGGGAGGAAAACATGATCGGCGGTCGAGGCGCGCCACGGCGCAAGGTCCATTGTAGACCCGAGGGCCGCCCCGCGTAAGATAGAGGCTTGGCGTCTTCAATCCCGCTGATCGATTTTCAGAACGTCACCGTGCGGCGCGACCGCCGCGTGGTGCTGGACGGCGTCACGCTCTCCATCGCGCAAGGCGAACACGCCGCGATTCTCGGGCCCAACGGCTCGGGAAAATCCACGCTGATCAAAGTCATCTCGCGCGAACTGTATCCGGTGATCAAGGCCGAGCCCTGGTCGCTGCGCATTCTCGGCCGCGACCGCTGGCATCTGTTCGATCTGCGCAACCATCTCGGCATCGTCTCCAACGACTGGATGCAGATGTGCACGCGCGACTACTCCGGGTACGAGATTGTGCTTTCGGGTTTTTTCGGCAGCGTGGGGATCTGGCCCAACCATGAGGTGGCGCCCGAAATGGAGCGGAAGGCGCGGGAGGTGATGGATCTGCTCGAAATCTCGCACCTGGCGGAACGCGACACCAACGAGATGTCGTCCGGAGAGGCGCGCCGCATCCTGATCGCCCGCGCCCTGGTGCACGATCCCCAGGCGCTGGTGTTGGACGAGCCCAGCTCGAGCCTGGACCTGCACGCCACCCACGAGCTGCGCGAAATCCTGCGCAAGCTGGCGCGCAACGGCATCAGCATCATCATGGTGACGCACCACCTTCCGGACATCATCCCGGAGATGCGGCGGGTGGTGCTGATCCGCGACGGCCGCGTCTATCGCGACGGGCCCAAACGCGATGTGCTCGAAGCCCGGACGCTCACCGGACTGTTCGGCATTCCTGTCGAAGTGCTCGAGCGTGGCGGGTATTATCACGTGCTGTGAAGGGATTCCACGGCGCCTGCACCACGGGTGCTAAACTGATTCTTCAAAGGCGGACCTGCTTGTACCGGTTTGTGTTTCCGGCCCTCTTGATAATGGCCCTGGCGGCTCCAGCGGCTATGTCTCAAGAAGGCCAACTCGACGCCAGCCCGGGGCTTTTCACGGTGATGGCCGCGATCAATGCCGTCGGCTATTCGGCCGACCTGTCGTCGCCGAGTAATCACCCGTTGCGGGACGCCATCCGCGCGGAACTGGCCAAGCGGAACATCCCTTCACTTCCGGCCATCAAAGCTATTTTCGACCAGCACCGCAAGACTGACGACACCGCCGAGCTGAGCCAGTACATCTCCCTGGCGCTCACCTTGGGAGGGCCGCCCGACTTCGCTGTCAGGCTGCGCAACGTCGACATGCCGCCGGACGCCGCCCCGTTGCTGGGGCTTTCACCGTTGCTCGCGGCTTTCTACAAGGAAGCCCATATCGAAGACTTGTGGAAGCGGTCGCAAACCGCTATCGACCAATACATCGAGCGGTATCACGGGCCCGTTTCCGACGCCGTGCTCCAGGTGAACGCCTACCTTCGGCAGCAAACCTCCGGGGCCAGAGGCCGCCGTTTTCAGATCTATATCGAGCTGCTGGCGGCGCCCAACCAGATCCAGACGCGCAGCTACGGGTTCGAGTACACGATCGTGATCACGCCCTCGCAGGAGCTGCGTACCTTTGATGTGCGGCACGCGTATTTGCACTACCTGCTCGATCCGCTCTCGACTCGCTACCAGGAGATTCTGGAACGCAAGAAGGGACTTGTCGACCACGCACAGCGGGCGCGCGCGCTGGGCGATGCGTTCAAGGAGGATTTCCTGCTGCTGGTCACGGAATCGCTGATCAAGGCGGTGGAGGCGCGACTGGACCATAAGCCGGAAGGGGTCCAGGCGGCCCTGCGCGAGGGTTACATTCTGGCGCCTTATTTCGCCGAACAATTGCCGGTCTATGAGAAGCAGGAAGAGTCGATGGCGTTCTACTATTCGGACCTGGTAAAGGCCATTGACGTGGTGAAGGAAGACAAGCGGCTTTCCAACGTGGAATTCAATAGCGAGGAGACCGTGCGCACCGTGAAGACCGCGCCGGGCCCAGTGGGCACCCCGCCGCCCCCGCCCCTCACCGGCGCGGCCAAGACGCTGGAGGAAGCGGAACAGACTTACACGGCCCGGGACCTGGACACGGCGAAGAAGCTATACCTCGAGGTTTTGCAGCAGACGGACAGCCAGCCCATGCACGCGGCGGTATACTATGGTCTCGCACGGATCGCGGTGCTTCAGCAAGACCCCGAAACGGCGGAGAAGCTGTTCCAGAAGACCCTGGAATCGCAACCCGAGGCGCAGGTGCAGGCCTGGGCCCTGGTTTATCTGGGGAGGCTTTCTATGGCCGCGGGAGACCGCGAACAGGCGGTCAAACATTTCCAAGAAGCTCTGAAGGTGGAAGGCGCATCGCTCCCGGGGCGCCAAGCCGCGGAACTGGGCTTGCGACAACTTTTAAGGCAGGACGGAAAATAAGGAGCTCTCAAATGAAACGAATGATTCTCACCGGCGCCCTGGCATTGGCGGCTGGTGTTTCGAGCCTGATGGCGCAGCAGGCGCCACCCAAGGTGCCGGCCCCCAAATCTAAGGATGAACTGGCGGCGGTGCAGGCGCTGTTCACTGCGACGCGGAACGGCCCGGATGCCACCATCAAGGCGGCCGAGGACCTGCTCACGAAGTTTGCGGATACCGATTTCAAGGATTTGGCGCTGCTTTCGGAGGCCCAGGCCTACCAGCAGAAGCGGGACTACGACAAGGCGCAGGTTTACACCGAGCGCGCGGTCGAGGCGAACCCCAAGAACTTCCAGGCCACGCTGATGCTCTCCGAGTTGCTGGCGCAAGTCACGCGCGAAAACGACCTGGACAAGGAAGAGAAGCTGGGCAGGGCAGAGAAGTACGCCAATGACACCATCCAGTTGGTGAATAGTGCGCCCAAGCCCAATCCGCAGCTCTCGGACCAGCAGTGGGGAGACGCCAAGAAGGACATCACGGCCGAAGCCCACAACGCCTTGGGCCTGGCCGCGCTGGTGCGCAAGAAATACGATGTGGCCGTCACCGAGTTCAAGACGGCGGCGGATGGCGCGTCTCACCCCGAGCCGGCTTACCAGGTGCGCGAGGCGTCGGCGCTTCAGTCGGAGGGCAAGAACGACGACGCCGTCGCCATCTGCGACAAGATCATGGCCGATCAGCAGGTTGCTCCGCAGATCAGGCAGGTGGCCCAGGCGATTCGCGCCCAGGCGATCAAGGCCGGCGCGAAGAACACCAACCCTCCGCCTGCTGCTGCAGCTCCGGCTGCTGCAGCTCCGGCCTCTCCGCCCCCAGCCGAGAAGAAGCAGTGATCTTCCGTACATGGGCGCGGAGCCGGCATCGCTGGAGCTGAGAATCGGTTACCAGTTCTCTCACGCGGAGCTGCTGCGCCGCGCGCTTACCCACAGTTCGCTCGCCAACGAATCCCACATGGGCGTCAGTTCTCCTTTGAACGACAACGAGCAGCTCGAGTTTCTGGGCGATTCGGTGCTCGGGTTTCTCGTTGCCGAGGCCCTGGTCCGGCGCTTTCCCCATTACCGCGAAGGCGAACTTTCGCGGCTCAAGGCCCACCTGGTGAGCGCGGCGCATCTCCACGGAGTGGCGCGGCGTCTCGATCTGGGCGGCTATCTGGAACTGGGCCGCAGCGAGGAGATGAGCGGCGGCCGCGCCAAGAAGACGCTGCTGGTGAACGCGCTCGAAGCCATCATCGGCGCGATTTGGCTGGATGGCGGACTGGAAGCCGCCCGGAGTTTCATCGCCGCGCAGGTGCTGGACGCCCCGTTCTCCGGCGACGAGGAAGCGGGCACGGACATCCAGCCGGCCATCGCGAATTTCAAGAGCGCGCTTCAGGAACTGGCGCTGGCGCACAAGCTGCCGCAGCCGAGTTACTCGATTGTGCGGGAGCAAGGCCCGCAGCACTCCAAGACGTTCACGGTCGAGGTGCGGGTGGGGAAGGATTGGACGGGACAGGCCGACGGCCGCACCAAGAAGATCGCGGCGCAGAGGGCGGCGCGCGGAGTTTACGAGCGGCTGCGGCAAGCGGCGTTCCCGGATTCGCCGCCCGCCGAAGATGGAGCCAGCTCGCCGGCATGAGCGGCTTCATGGCCGAGTGGAACCAGCGCCGTGCCGGCGTACTCGAGGACCTGCGGCGGCGGGGGTTCCACGGCTTCCACCTGAAGCGTAAACGATTTCATGGCCACCGCGCCGTCGTAGCCTTCCGCCAGCAGTGTGTAGTGGGTAGTATGTTCCGGCGCGGTTTCCAGGCAATAATTGGGCAAGGAATAGACTTTCTGAAACATGGGAGAAATGCGCACGGATTTGGCGTTCTCCACGCTATAGCATATCCGCGCCGTTTCGCCCGCCGTGAGAATCCCCGCGCTGGCATAGAACTGGAGAATCCGCACCGGCCCACCCGCGGAGTGGACCCAGGCGCGGCGGTCGGACTGGCCCACGGTGCTCAGGCCCCACAGGGCGACCAGGAGGCCCACCGCGCCGAATACCTTGGAAAACGCTGAGAAGAGTCGCACGGTTTACTATTAGACTCCACTATTCCAGCAAAAGATTCAAGTGCCCCGCATCCCGTCGCAGCCCTGGATGCTATGGCCGACCTGTTATAATCACAGGGGTTAACGCCATGCCCATGGCGTTGGCTTCGGCGTTCTGGCGGGAATGATCCTGATCCTCGCTAGCGTCGCCTGACGGCGATACCGTCAGGCGCGCTGCCCCCGGTGAGTCCAAGGCTGCCCATACGGTTGAGGAACGAACATGCGAATGCAAGCTCCCCTCCTCTCCATGCGCGGGGTGAAGAAGCGTTTCTCGGGCGTGCCGGCCTTGGCCGACGGCAACCTGGAACTGCATCGCGGCGATATCCATGCATTGTGCGGGGGCAACGGCGCCGGCAAATCGACACTCCTCAACATCCTGATGGGCTTCATCCAGCCCGACGAAGGTGAGATATTCATCGACGGCACGCCCGTGCGCTTTGCCAACGCCAAGGAGGCACTGGATGCAGGGGTCGCCATCGTGCAACAGGAACTTAGCGCGGTTCCGGACCTCACCGTGGCTGAGAATATCTTCCTGGGCGCCGAACCCCACCGTCACGGCTTTGTCGATTTCCGGCGGCTGAACAACGACGCCGGCGAGCTTCTGAG
Source organism: Bryobacteraceae bacterium (assembly GCA_049515735.1). Lineage (GTDB taxonomy): Bacteria > Acidobacteriota > Terriglobia > Bryobacterales > Bryobacteraceae > Fen-178. Next base: position 7,627 of record JBEKTU010000030.1, on the reverse strand, counting down.
GTCCCTGGGATACGACATCAACCCCACGGGGACCATGAAGCATTTGAGCGTCGCTTCGCAGCAACTGGTGGAGATCGCCAAAGCACTCTCGCATCGCAACGCCGACATCCTGATCTTCGATGAACCCACCTCCGCTATCGGCGAAAAGGACGCCGCCCGATTGTTCAAGGCCCTGCGCGATCTGGCATCGGCAGGCAAGGGAATCATCTTCGTGACGCATCGCATCAGCGAGATCTTCGAGCTGGCCAACCGCTACACAGTTCTCAAAGACGGCGCTCGAGTCGCAGCGGGAAACGTCGCGGATATCACCCGGGAAGAATTGATCGAGAAGATGGTGGGAACGCCGGTTGACAGACAATTCGTCAAGCAGAACAGGCCCGGGGCCATCCCCCTGCTGGAGGTACGGAATCTGACTCGCGCTCCGCGCTTCGAGGACATAAGCTTCACCGTCCATGCGGGAGAAGTGCTCGGCATATATGGACTCATGGGGTCCGGGCGTACCGAAACCTTGGATGCAATCTACGGCCTGCGCCGGGCCGACACGGGCAGCGTCCTGGTTCGCGGCCGCGTTCTCAAAGGGCGGGGAGCCGGCAAAGCCCTCGAGGCCGGTATTGCCTATGTTACCGAGGACCGCAAGCGCAACGGCCTGGTGGCGTGCGCTCCGGTGGGAGACAACCTGTCATTGAGCATACTTCAGCGGGTCCAGAAATGGGGATTTGTGGATTCCGGCAAAGAGAACCGGTACATCGACAAAGCAATCCGCAGGATGCGCATCAACCCTCCGGATGCCCGGCAGTTGGTGCGGTACCTCAGCGGCGGAAACCAGCAGAAGGTGGTCCTGGGCCGATGCGTTTTGACCGATCCCGAGATTCTCTTGCTCGACGAACCTACGCGCGGCGTCGATGTCGAGGCAAAGAACGAGATCTATCGCTTGATTTCAGATTTCGCGAAAGCCGGTGGCGGCGTCGTCATTGTCTCATCGGAACTGGAAGAGATTCTTGGCGTAAGCGATCGTATCCTGATCTTTCGCAAGGGGCGTCTGGCTACTGAATTTTCCCGTGAAGGCGCAACACAGAAGAAATTGCTGATGGCGGCGGTTTAGGGAGATCCCACGATGAGGGAAACGGCCGTTTTTGTAAGAAGGTACGGCATTATTTTCGTCTTCGTGCTTCTGTGTCTATTAGTGAGCGCCGTCTGTCAATACAAGGTGATTCGCGGCGAGTGGCCGGAAAACGCCTTCACTACCACGAACAATTTCCTGTTGATCCTGTATCAGGTCTCGATCAATGGCATCCTCGCAATCGGCATGACGATTGTCATCATATCGGGGGGCATCGACTTATCGGTGGGTTCGGTGCTGGCTTTCGCGGGGATGCTGGCCGCATCGTTTGCCACCGGTTCGGCGGCCGTGGCGCCCTGGAGCGGAACTTACGGGATCGCCATTCCGGTCGTGTCGGCACTGTTGGCGGGCGTGGCGTGCGGCGCCTTGAACGGATGGGTCGTTTCCCGTTTCAGAATCCAGGCGTTCATAGCCACACTTGGGATGCTTTTGGCTGCGCGGGGCTTTACGATGTCGTTGACCGGCGGCAACCCGATTTCCAGCCTCAGCCCGGGGTTGCGTTGGTTCGGCACGGGCAGACTTTTCGGGGTCCCCGTTCCCATCGTGATCCTGCTCGCCGTCTTTGGCTGCGCCTGGGTTCTCTTGAACAAGACCGTTTTCGGGCGCCATGTCTATGCCGTGGGCGGTAATGAGAACAGCGCCCGCACCTCAGGCATCAAGACCAACCGGGTGAAGATCTGGGTTTATGTTTCTTCCGGTTTTTTGGCCGGGTTGGCCGGCATCATCTTGACCGCCAAGACCGGCTCGGCGCAGACGAACGCCGGCAGTTCCTACGAGCTGGACGCCATTGCCGCGGCGGTCATCGGCGGGAGCAGTATGAAGGGCGGCGTGGGGACCGTATCGGGAACGCTGTTCGGAGCGCTGATTATGGGTGTGATGAACAATGGCCTGGACATCCTGGGAGTGGAGAGCTTCTACCAATCGATCGTCAAAGGTGTTCTGATTGTTGCGGCGGTGATCCTTGACGCCTCGCGGGAGCAGGCGGATGACTAAGACGGATGAATTCCGGGGTAACATGAAAGTCTTATGAAGAAATCGCTTCTTTTGGCCTTAGCACTCTTAATCGTTGCGGGCCTGAGTCCAGGCATGGCAGCCGTCTCGAAAAAAGTGAGAATCGCCATCTTGATGTATGGCAACAAGGCTGAATTCGTCCAGTTGATGCAGCGTTATGGCAGGCAGCACCCTGCTGTAACCAGCGGCCTGGCAGACATTACCTTCTACGATGGCCGATACGATGCCGCCGTGCAGAACGATCAGGCGCAATTGGCAATCAACTCCAAGTGTGACGCCGTCATCGTCGACCCGATGGATTTTGAGGCCAATGTCGAGGTCGTCAAGAAAGCCAAAGCGGCGCACATTCCGGTGATCGTCACTAATGCCCGGCTGGACACGGTGGAAATGACCTCCGAAGTGACTTCCGATGACGTACTCGGCGGCTATCTGGAAGCTCATAGTGTTCTGCAAAAACTCGCCTGCAAGGGGAATATCGTCATTATCGAAGGGCCCAAGGGCGGATCGGGAGAAATCCAGCGGGGGCAAGGCAACATGAAGGCAATCTCCGAATGTCCCGCGGGAGCTGTCAGAGTTGTGGAGCGCAGGACCGCTAACTGGTCCCGTGCCGAAGCTCTCGACCTCATGCAGAACTGGCTCTCCAAACATAGGGGAACCATCAACGGTGTCATCGGTCAGAACGACGAGATGGCTCTGGGCGCCATTGAAGCTATCAAATCGGCGGGACTGAACGTGAACAGGTTTGCGATCGCCGGCATCGACGGCGTGACTGACGCTCTCAACGCCGTGAAACGGGGCGAGATGGCTTCGGTCCTTCAGGATGCCAAAGCCCAGATGCAGGTGAGCATCGATGTCGCGCTGCGCGCGGTCTTAGGAACCAGTTATAGACCGATGTCTCCGATCTGGAAGCAGTATGAGAACAGCCTTCAATGGAACGACGGCCAGAGCAAGCGTTATGCCATACCCTGGACGATCGTTACAACTGCAAACGCCGATCAGTTACTGCAAGCCCGTAAGTGATCTCTTATGATCCCGTACCTGGTGGAGAACATATGGATAGAGACCTCGTGATCGGGTTGGATAGCAGTACCTCAGCCACCAAGGCCATCGCCTGGACACGAGATGGCCGGCCCGCCGGCGAAGGGCGCAGTCCGATTGCGCTGGCGAGCCCGGCTCCCGATTGGTACGAACAAGATCCGGAGGATTGGTGGAGATCGGCTTGCGTTGCGCTGCGAAGTCTGCTAGAGCGGATCTCGCCCGGGCGGATCGCCGCACTCGCCATTTCCAACCAGAGAGAGACGTTCGCCCCTCTGGCGGCGGATGGCAGTGCAGTGCGCCCGGCAATCGTGTGGCTGGACCAGCGCTGCCGCGACGAGGTGAGCTGGCTGAGCGGGCAGGTGGGCGAGCGCCGAATCCACGAGATCTCGGGAAAGCCCGTCGATATGGCTCCGGTTGCCTATCGACTCGCCTGGATGCTGCACCACGAGCCCGCCGCGTACGCCCGGACAGCCACCTTTGTGGATGTGCACGGATATCTCACATGGCGGCTTACCGGCCGGTTCAAGACCAGTTGGGCAAGCGCCGATCCGCTGGGGCTTTTCGATATGCAGGGCCGCGTCTGGTCCGGGGAGATTCTGCGGGCCCTCGATCTGGAACCCGGGCGATTGCCCCAGACCGCCGCTCCGGGAACCGTGATCGGCTGCGTGAACGAAAGTGGAGCGCTGGCTACCAGTGTCCCGGCCGGCACGCCTTTAGTGGCTGGCGGAGGCGATGGACAAGCCGCGGGCCTGGGCGTCAATGCGCTGACGCCGAACCGCGCCTATCTCAACCTGGGAACCGCGGTGGTGGCTGGGATACATTCCAGTGAGTACCGCATTGGGCAGGCGTGGCGCACCATGGGAAGCTGCTCCGGGGAGGGATATTACTATGAGACAAGCCTCCGAAGCGGCACCTTCCTGATCGATTGGTTCCTGGATAACTGTGGGGGCGGGAACGACGGAGGCGAAGCCCGCCAGCGTCTCGAGGCCGAGGCAGCCAGCGTGTCCATTGGCAGTGGAGGAGTGTTGGCAGTGCCTTACTGGGGCGCCGTGATGACTCCATACTGGGATCAGGATGCGCGCGGCTGCCTGGTGGGACTTACTGCCACGCACCGCGCTGCACACTTGTACCGCGCGCTGCTGGAAGGAATCGCTCTGGAACAGGCCATGGTCACGGGAATGATCCAACACGACACCGGAATCCGGATTGAGGAATTCGTCGCGATTGGGGGCGGGGCCGCGAGCGACCTGTGGTGCCAGATCATCGCGGACGCCTGCGGCAAACCAGTCAAGCGCTCTCGCACCGTGGAGGCCTCCAGCTTGGGGGCTGCCATGTGCGCGGCGGCCGGCGCCGGCTGGTTCCATAGCGTGGCGGCCGCGGCGGAAGCCATGCACGGTGAAATCACGCGCGAAACCGAGCCATGCGCGCCCCGCCAGGCGCGTTATGCCGAACTGCTGGAGATCTACCGCGAAATCTATCCAAAACTGCGGCAGACCTACGGGAAATTGGCGCGCTTCGCGGCGAAAGAGTGACCATCCGAAATCCCGCGACTACTGGGTCAGCTCGAATGTACCCTTCAGGCGGATGTCGCGCGAAGATGCGCCGATCCACACCTCGAACGCACCCGGCTCGGCGACCCAATCGTCTTTCGCCGCGCTGTAGAATGACAGTGCGGATTTGTCCAGCGTGAACGACACGTTCTGCGCCTCTCCCGGATTGAGCATGACGCGCCGGAACCCTTTGAGCTCCTTGACGGGGCGATCCACGCTCGATTTCACTTCGTGCACGTACAACTGCACGATCTCGACGCCCGCGCGCAATCCGCTGTTGCGCACCCGCGCCGTCACCTCGACCTGTTCGCCCGCAGCCACCTTGGCCGGCGCAATCTTCAGAGCGCTGTAATCGAACTTCGTGTAGGAGAGCCCGTGCCCGAACGGGAACAAAGGCTCGATGTTCCGCTTGTCGAACCCCCGATAGCCGACATAGATGCCTTCTTCGTACGTAACGTGCAGATTGTCGCCAGGATAGTGCCCATAAGCCGGCGAATCGGACCACTGCTTGGGGAACGTCACGGGCAGCTTGCCGGACGGGTTTTGCGCGCCGAAGAGGATATCTCCGATGGCGTGCCCCGCTTCCTGGCCTCCGTACCAGGCCTCGACGACAGCGGGAACGCGGCCGATCCACTTCGTCATGGTCACCGGCGCTCCCGCGACAATCACTACGATGGTGTTCTTGTTCGCCGCAGCGACCGCCTCGATCAGCTCATCCTGACCGGCAGGCAGATCCATTGATGCGCGGTCGAAACCCTCCGACTCGAGACTGGAGGAGTAGCCGGCCACGACGATCGCGGCGTCGGATTTCCGCGCCAGCTCGACGGCCTGGTTGCGAAGCTCGGCACGCGCTTGCGGCGTTTCCCCGCCCGCGTCCTCGCCTTGCATGGCGACCCCCAGCGCGTAGCCGACCTGCACCTGCGTTCCCGCAGCCTCCTTGATGCCATCGAGCGCTGTGACGGAGTACTTCGGCCGGACCAGCGAGCTTCCACCTCCGCCGGTTCTCGCAATCGCGGCGCTCGGACCGGTCACCGCCACCGAACGGATCTTGGGTGCGCCTAGCGGAAGCAAGCCGCCTGCGTTCTTCAGCAGCACGATGCTCTCGGTTGCGGCCGTGCGCGCCACGCCCCTCTGCTCCGGAGTGTCCACCTCACCGCCGCCAGTGCGGGCGTTGTCGAGCAACCCCACCGTAATCATCACGCGCAAAATGCGCCGCGCGGCGTCGTCCACCGCCTCCTGTTTCAATTGGCCGGCAGCGACCGCGGCGAGCACTTTTTCCGCTGTCAGCCAGCCGGCCCCGTTGCCGTCCTTCTGCGTTTCGGGCTTGGCGAACCAGGTTCGCATGGCCTCTCCGCCGGGCATCTCCAGGTTCATGCCGGCCGCAACGGTTGCAGCGGTGCTGTAGGTGCTGCCCCAGTCCGAAATCACAAAGCCTTTGAAGCCCCAGCGTTTCTGGAGCGTCTCCGATAGCAGGAAGGGGTTCTCGGAGCACCACAACCCGTTCACCTTGTTGTAGGCGTTCATCACGGCCCACACGCCCGCCTCCTGGACGGCTGCCCGGAACGCCGGGAGGTAGATCTCGTGCAGAGTGCGCGCGTCGATCTTTTCGTCGATGCGGTGGCGCTCAAACTCCTGGTTGTTGGCGGCGAAATGCTTCACCGACGGGATTACTTTCTCGGATTGTACGCCTTGGATGTACGCCACGCCCATGCGCGCGGTCAGGTAGGGGTCCTCGCCGTAGCCTTCGAAGTTCCGGCCCCACAGCGGCTGGCGATTGATGTTCACGGTGGGCGCGAGAATCATGTTCCGCCCGTGGGCCTTCACTTCCTGCGCGATTACCCGGCCCTCCCGCCGGACCAGCTCCACATCCCAACTCGCTCCCATGCCAATACCCGCGGGGAATGCGGTGGAGAGAACCGGCGCCGTGGTGGCTGCGCTGGTGATGGCTGAGGAGCCGGCCCAGTTGCGCACGCCCATCGGGCCATCGGCCATCTTGATGGCGGGAATGCCCAGCCGCGCGTTGGGACGGCTCTCCATCCAGCCGGCGCCGCTCAGCATCTCCGCTTCTTCCCGCGGAGTCATGCGGCCGAGAAGATCTTCCACGCGTTGTTCGACGGGCAGTTTCGGGTTCTTGTAGGGCGCGTTCTTCTGGGGATTCCGTACAATGAGGATTCCCACGGCAATTACCAACAGGATTGCCAGGAGGGACAACAGAGCGCGTTTCACAGTTTCACCTCGTGATCTCCCATTGATGGTAGCAGAGGGCTGCTGCCTCCCGAGGGGGGCTTGACTCTTGCATCATCAAGCATCATAACTATCTCAAAGAGATCTTTATGAAACCGCGACCACTGACTATCGTTCTCCCGCTTCTCTTCGCTGCCGGCATGGCGCAGGCGCTCGCCGCCGCTGAGCCGTTCCGCGATCCCAACCTGCCTCTCGAGCGCAGAGTGGACGATCTGATTTCCCGGCTGACTCTCGACGAGAAGATCGGGATGCTGGCGCAGGTCCAGCCGGCCGTCCCGCGGCTGGGAATGAGGGCCTTCACCAGCTTTACCGAGGGACTGCACGGTTTGGGACGGGTCCGGGGCGGGAGCGTCACGGCCACCACCTTCCCGCAGTCGGTCGGCCTGGGGGAAACCTGGGACCCCGAGATTCTTCGCCAGGTGGGGGCCGTCGAAGGCTACGAGGCCCGGATTTATTTGAAGAAGTACGATGGCGCTCGCGTCGACCTCGCCATTCGCACGCCCAATGTAGACCTGGCCCGGGACCCCCGCTGGGGCCGGACCGAGGAGTCGTTCGGAGAAGACCCGTACTTCGTCGGGAAAATGTCGGTTGGTCTGATCAAGGGGCTTCAGGGCGACAACCCCAAGTACCTGCTCTCGGCGTCGACCATGAAACACTTCCTGGC
>JBEKTU010000029.1:0-58193 GCA_049515735.1 Bryobacteraceae bacterium | reverse complement strand
AACTTGGCTTCCCGCGTATGGGCCGGCAAGCCGTCGGTTTTGCCCTGCCGGCCCAGTGTCTCCTTCTTCACCACGGGCACTCCCGTCCCATCCATTGGCACATACAGAATCCGCACCGGGTCCGCGAGGAGGCTTTCATAGAGCTTGAGCCCGAATGGAATGGCGGCCTCCACCAGGTCGGGGCCGTCATCGGGTGAATGTACTGCCTCCCGAGGCCAGTGCGGTCCCGAGCTTGTCGACGGCCACCCGCTTGATCGAGCAACCTGCCGACAGGAGCAGCAGAACCACAACGATGAGCGGTCTCATATGCGCCTCGCTTTCCTTTCGGTGCGATGGGGTCTTCGGCCTCGCGGGCGGGGCTCTGTAGGCAGGCATAGTAGTGAATGACATCCGGCCGGTTTCGCCGCAGTACCATCGCCGGGCTCGACACGGAAATCCAGATGTAATATAGGCTCCCCCCTCCCGTTCCGGCCCACAGGTGAACAAGTGGCTCATTGAGCGTGACGGTTTCCCGAGTATACACCAGAACCGAGTTTGACTTCATGGGTCCGGCCACGCTATTTTGCTAGTAGCGGCTCACCTGAGGGCGCGGTAGCCAAGTGGTAAGGCCAAGGTCTGCAAAACCTTTATTCGTCGGTTCGATTCCGACCCGCGCCTCCAACGTTTTCAACATACCCCGGCTCTACGGCTCGGCCAGCCCGGCGTCATGGCGTTGTGATTGGCGCCGACCACCGCCAACCAGACGACCTGTCCGTCACTTTAAGAGATCGCGGATCAGCACCGCGGGGTGTAGCGCCTTTGCACCGTTCAGTTCCGCCACTTGATGGCGGCAGGAAGTGCCGGGCGCCACCAGCACGTCACCCGGCCCCATCTTCCGCGCCTCCGCCAGCAAGCGTCGACTGGCGATGGCTTCGGAAATCTCGTAATGCTCCTTGTAATAGCCGAACGAGCCTGCCATGCCGCAACAGCCGGCATCGAGATCCGTCACCTTCGCCGAGGGAATGCGGCCGAGCAGCGACATGGTGGCCGGCAGCAGCCCCATCGACTTCTGGTGACAGTGGCCGTGCACCAGAATCCGCTTGGGTCCGGGTTGCAATGGCAGGTCCAGCTTCGCCGCGAACTCATCGAACAGCATGCAGGCGTTCGCTACCGTCCGCGCCTTATTCTGCTGTTCGCCCCGCAAAAGCGCCGGTGCGTCGTCCTTCAGGACGGAAAGACAGCTAGGCTCCGAGAACAGGATCTTCTCACCGCGCCCGGCAATCGGGAACAGCGCTTCCACGACGTGGGCAGCCTGCACCCGGGCTTCGGCCAGCAGGCCCTGGGAGATCAACGGCCGCCCGCAGCAGCCGGGCCGGACCACGCTGACCTGGCAGCCGCCCCTCTCCAGAATTGCCAGGATCGCGATGCCAATCTCGGGATCGTAGTGATTCAGGAACGTATCGTTGAATAACGTCACCCGAGTGCCCGCCGCGAGACTCCGTGGCGGGTTGGCGGCGAGCCACCGCTCGAAGGTCTGCCGTTTCCAGGCCGGCAGGATGCGCCTGCGGTCGATGCCCAGCAGCTTTTCCATCATCCAGCGCGTGGGCCGCCTTGCCACAACCCAGTTGGACAGCGGAGCAAACCGGCTACCCCAGACGGAAAGCCGGTGGATGTTACCCAGCGCTTGCGCCCGTAACGGCGTCCCGTGGCGCTTCCAGTAGTCCGCCAGGAACTCGCTCTTGAACCGTGCCATGTCTACGCCCACCGGGCATTCCGCTTTGCAGGCCCGGCACTGCAAACACAGATCGAGCACGTCGTATACGCCTTGATCGCCGAGCCCCGCCTCCCCCAGGCGCCCCGTCATCGCCAGCCGCAGCACGTTGGCGCGGCCCCGAGTAACTTGTGCCTCGTCGCCAGTGGCCATGTAGGATGGGCACATGGTACCCGACAGTTTCTTCCGGCAGGCGCCGATGCCGCTGCACATTTCCACCGCGCCGCCCATTCCGCCGTATTCCGAATAGTCGAACCAAGTCGGCGGATTGGGCGTCACATAATCCGCGCCGAAACGCAGATTCGATGTGATCGGCGGCGCGTCCACAATCTTGCCGGGGTTCAGAATCCCCTGGGGATCGAAAGTGCGTTTCACCTGCTGAAACGCCTCGTAAAGCACGGGACCGAACATCTGCCGGTTGAACGGGCTGCGCGTGAGGCCATCGCCGTGTTCGGCCGAAAGCGAACCGCCGAATTCAAGCACCAGGTCCGCTACCTCGTGGGCCATGGTCTCAAACTTCCGAATCCCTTCCTCGGTCTTGAGATTGATCACCGGCCTCACGTGAAGGCAGCCGACCGAGGCATGAGCGTAGATTCCGGCGGTGGTTCCGTGGCGGTGGATAATTCCCAGGAAGCGGTCGATATATTCGCGCAGCTTTTCGGGCGCCACCGCGGTGTCTTCAACGAAGGAGATCGATTTGGCGTCGCCCTTCATGGCCATCGAGAGGCCCAGCGAGTTCTCGCGCAGGCTCCAGATTTTCGCCTGCGATGCCAGGTCGGTTTCGGGCCGGTACGCGTAACCAAGCTTCCGCGACCGCAGATCGTCTTCCAACGCCTTGAGCCGCGGCGGCAGGTCCTCTTTCCGGTCCCCGTAAAACTCCACGCACAAAGTGGAAGCCGGGTCGCCTTCGATAAACGTGGTGCGAATGCGGTCGAGGGTGGCATTCTGGCGGGTGTAATCCAGAATGGACTTATCCATCACCTCGACGGCCGATGGTTTATGCTCCAGGATCACCGGCGTGGCGTCCAGCGATTCCGAGAGGCTGCCGAACATGATCACCATCACGGCCTTGGCCTTCGGCAGCGGCACCAGCCGTAGTTTCGCTTCCAGGACGATGCCCAACGTCCCCTCGGAGCCGACCATGATCTTGGCGAGATTGACCGGCTTCGCCGGGTCGGTAAGCTCGTCCAGGTTGTAGCCGCCCACGTGGCGCATGATCTTCGGGTAGCGGAGATCGATCTCGGCGGCGTGCTCGCTTGCCAGCCCAAGCACTGCGCGATAACAGGCGGCCTCCAGCGTGTCTCCGGCCGGCACTTCACTGCGTGGAATTTCGCGGAAGTGAACGACGCTCGAATCGGACAGAGCGACCACCATTTCCTGAACGTGGTCGATCGTCCTGCCCCACCAGACGCTGCGCGCGCCAGCGGCATTATTCGCCATCATGCCGCCTATCGTGGCGCGACTCGCCGTGGAGATGTCGGGCGCAAAACGGAGACCGAGCGGCGCCAGTTGCGCATTCAATTCATCCAGGACGATGCCGGGTTCCACCCGGACCCACCGCTCGCCCGCATTCACTTCCAGCACGCGGTTGTAGCATTTCGAAATGTCGATTTGCAAGCCGGGCCCGATCGACTGGCCGCACTGGGATGTGCCGCCTCCGCGCATCGTGATCGGACAGCGGTGACGCCGGCAAATCTCCAGGCTGCGCAGAATGTCTTCGCGATTCCTGGGAATGACGACACCCACAGGCTTGATCTGATAGACGCTCGCATCGGTGGAATAGAGTGCGCGGGAAACTGGATCGAAGCGGACCTCGCCTTCAATTATGCTCTCGAGCTCCCGGCGGAGGGTGCCGGCGTCCAGCGCGGGCGCGGCACTTGCGGCCTGGATCTGAACCGGAAGTTCCCTGAGTGCCGACAGGTCCGATGAAGTTCTCCCCATGCTTATAACCCTAAATCACTTCGGTTATAATTGCACCCGCTCTCTTCACCGGCGAAGCTTCCGGAGTAAACATCCTGCGCCGCATCGGATCTACCACTAGCTTTGCCAGCAGCCCCGCTCCGAGGCTGGAAACCGCCATCAACAGCAACACCGCCGTCCAGGTGCCGGTTGCCGCCACCAGGAGATTGGCCAGGGGAACCACCAGGGCCGATGTTCCCTTCGCGGTATAGAGGAGGCCGTTGTTGGCGGTCGCATTCTTGACGCCGAAAGTGTCTCCGCAAATAGCCGGGAAAAGAGAGAAGATCTCACCCCAGAACAGGAAGATCAAAGCCGCGAACACCAGGAAAGCCAGCGGCTGCCGCCCGAGTGCGGCCATGCCCAGGAAGGCGACCCCTTCCGAACAGAACATGAGCAACATGGTGTTTTCGCGCCCAATCTTATCCGAAAGAAAGCCGGAAAAGGGCCGGGTCAGCCCGTTTGCCAGGTTGTCGATTGAAACGGCCAGGGCCACCAGCGGCATGGAGAGGCCCAGCAGCGCGATCGTCTGTTTTTCCACGCCGAAATCGCGCGCGATGGGTCCAAGCTGCGCGGTCACGATCATGCCCCCGGAGCCGATCATCAGATACACCAGGTAAATCATCCAAAATACCTTCGTTTGCACCGTCTGGGATGGAGTAAACTCCTGCCCTTGGCGTATCCTTCCCGTTGACGAGAGCCGATGCACCGATACGGCCGGCTTGATCAGAAACGCTCCCAAGCAGAAAATCGACACTCCCTGGAGCAGCCCGAAAAAGAAAAACGTATGGCGGTAGCCGCTCACCAGGATCATCCGGGACGCGGGAATCGCGGTGATCGCCGCGCCCAGCCCATAGCCGGCCGCGATCATCCCGGATGCGAAGCCCCGTCTTTCGGGAAACCACTTGAGCGCCGTACCCATGCATGTGCCGAACACGCAACCGATGCCCAGCCCCCCGATGGCCGCCGCCACGTAGAGCGTCTGGAGCGAGTGCGCACGCGAATTCATGACCCATGAAGTCCCGGCCGCCAGGCCACCCAGCATCACCACGAGCCGTGGGCCGTAGCGGTCCGCCACCCAACCTTCCAGCGGCGCCAGCCACGTGTTCAGGAAGATCAGAATGCTGAAAGCAAGCTGGATCCCTACCGTCTCCCAGTGGGTTTCGTTGCGCATGGGGTTGACGAACAGCGTCCAGCCGTATTGCATGTTGGACAGCGTGACCGTGGACAACACCATGATGGCGAGTTGCACCCATCGGTTTTCGAGAGAGCTTGATCCGGCGTGTTCCGGCATCATAAGTTTCAGCCCGTCTAAGCTGCGGCCCTCCCCTGCTCGGTCAGGTAATCGAGAGCGGCGTTGATTCCGCCCTTCCGATGGGGAATACCCGCGAGCTCAAGGCCCATCTCGACGCCGGCCAGCGTACCGGCCAGCATGAGATCGTTGAAATCGCCCAGGTGACCAATGCGAAAGACCTTGCCCGCGGTCTTCCCGAGCCCCGCCCCGAGCGACATGTTGAACCGGTCCAGCACCACCGCCCGGAATGCGGATTCGCTGAAACCGTCCGGCAGCAGGACGGCCGTGCTCGCACTGCTGTATTCGGCGGGATTCGAGGCCCAGATCTCCAGGCCCCAGGCACGCACCGCGCGGCGTGTTGCCTCGGCCAAGCGGCGGTGCCGGCGGAAGACGTTAGCCAAACCTTCCTCCTGGAGCATTTTCAACGCTTCCCTCAGGCCGTAAAGCAGGTTTGTCGCAGGAGTGTAAGGGAAGAACCCTTTGGCGTTGTTCGCCAGCATTTCTTCCCATCGCCAGTAGCTCTTAGGCAGCTTGGAAGTCTTGCCGGCTTCGATGGCTTTTGCGCTCAACGCATTGAAGGAGAGCCCGGGGGGAAGCATCAGACCCTTTTGAGAGCCGCCGATCGTGACGTCCACGCCCCACTCATCGTGCCGGTAGTCAATCGACGCCAGGGAAGAAATGGTGTCCACCAACAGCAAGCCGGGGTGTTTCGCGTCATCGATCGCACGGCGCACGGCGGCGACATTGCTCGTAACGCCGGTCGAGGTCTCGTTGTGGACCACCATAACCGCCTTGATCTCGTGGTTTCGATCGTCACTCAACTTAGCCGCGACCACCGCCGGGTCCACGCCGTGCCTCCAATCGCCTGGCACAAAGTCCACCCGCAGGCCGAGGTTTGCCGCCATTTTCGACCAAAGCGTGGCGAAATGGCCGGTCTCGAACGCAATCACCCGGTCTCCGGGACTCAGGGTGTTGACCAGGGCGGCTTCCCACGCGCCCGTACCGGACGCGGGGAAGACGATCACGGGATTCCGAGTCTGGAAAATGGGTTTGATGCCCTCCAGGCAGGACTTGGCCAGTTCCGCGAAAGCCGGGCCGCGATGATCAATCGTGGGATTGTCCATGGCGCGCAGAACCCGGTCCGGAACATTGGTCGGACCGGGTATTTGAAGAAAGTGTCTACCGGTTGAATGTCTCATCGCTAATCCCCTGGGCGAAGCTCGAGTGCAGCCGGCGGCCTGTCATCGCAACAGATGCCGCTTTGAGAATCTTATCAGACGCGGACCGCTCCGGGGATCTCATCACGCACGCGCTGCAATTGTACGCTACTCTCTTGGAATGACGTACACGAGAGGACCCATGTCGATCCGGCCGCTTGCCGCCATCCTCCTCGCCGCTGCTGTCGCAGGAGCGCCCGCTTGCAGGAAAGCGCCGCCACCGCTTGCGGCAGGTATCGATCTGCCAGGCATGGACACGTCCGCCGCTCCGGGCGACGATTTCAATGCCTATGCCAATGGCGGATGGATCAAGGCCACGCCCATTCCCGCCGACAAGCCGAGTTACGGCATCGACGAAATTTTGGCCGACGAGACCCGGAAGCGCACCCTGACCCTCATTCAGGAAGCGGCCCAGGCGGGATCTGACGCAAGCGGGGACGCCCGCAAAATCGCCGACTTCTACGCCAGCTTCATGGACGAAGCGGCCATCGAGTCGAAGGGAATCGCTCCCCTGAAGCCGCAACTCGATGCCATCGCGGCCATCGCGGACCGGCACGATCTCGCCCGCGTGCTGGGCGGGCAGCTCCGCGCGGACGTCGACCCGCTGAACGATACGAATTTCGAGACCCTGAACCTTCTCGGGGTATGGGTCTCCCAGGGCCTGACGGACCCGTCGCACAGCTTTCCCTACCTGCTCCAAGGCGGTCTCGGAATGCCGGACCGCGACTACTACCTCTCCGCAACTCCGCACATGGCCGGGTTGCGCAAGCAGTACCAGGCGCATATCGCGGCGACGTTCAAGCTGGCGGGCTTTGAGGACCCGGAAGCACGCGCCGCCCGCGTGTTCGCGCTCGAAACCAAAATGGCGGCAGTGCATGCCACGCGCGTCGAGTCCGAGGACGTGCATAGCGTGGTCTCGTGGAAACGCGATGAACTGGCCGCCAAAGCTCCCGGGCTCGACTGGGCGGCGCTGCTCGACGCGGCCGGATTGCAGGACTCGCCGGTCTTCATGATCTGGCACCCCAAGGCGGTCCCCGGACTCTCCGCCCTGGCCGCCACCGAACCCCTCGACGCATGGAAAGACTGGCTTCGGTTCCATGCGGTCGAACGGGCTGCGAACCTTCTTCCCAAACCGTTTGTCGACGAGCGCTTCAATTTCTATGGCAGGGCCCTGAGCGGCATTCCCGAGTTGCGCCCACGCTGGCAGCGGGGCGTGGATTACACGAATCAGGCGCTTGGAGAGGCTGTGGGCAGGCTGTACGTGAAACGCTATTTCCCGCCGCAGACCAAGGCGAAGGTGCAGGCGATGGTCAGCGATTTGGTGAAAGCGTTCGGCAAGAGGATCGACGCGCTCACCTGGATGTCGCCCGAGACCAAAGCCAAAGCGAAACAGAAGTTGGAGACGCTGAAAGTCGGCGTCGGCTACCCCGACCGCTGGCAGGATTACGCGGGCCTCGAAATCGTCAGAGGGGACGCACTTGGGAACGCGCAGCGCGCCGATCTTTTCGAATACCGCCGCCAGCTCGCCAAGCTCCACCAGCCGGTCGACCGCGACGAGTGGTGGATGACTCCGCAGACGGTCAACGCCGTCAATCTGCCCCTTCAGAACGCGCTGAATTTTCCCGCCGCCATCCTGCAGGCCCCGTATTTCGATGCGAACGCCGACGCGGCACACAACTACGGCTCCATGGGCGCGATTATCGGCCATGAGATCAGCCACAGCTTCGATGACCAGGGCAGCCAGTTCGATGCCGCGGGCCGCCTCGCCAACTGGTGGACGAAACAGGATTTCGATCACTTCAAGGCCGCCAGCGAGGCGCTGGCCGCACAGTTCGACGCCTACCGGCCGTTTCCCGATCTCGCGGTCAACGGCCATCAGACGCTCAGCGAGAACATCGCCGATGTGGCCGGCCTGTTGGCGGCTTATGACGCCTATCGGCTCTCGCTGGACGGCAAACCGGACGTCGCGAAGGATAACTTCAGCGGCGATCAACGGTTCTTCATCAGCTTCGCCCAGAGCTGGCGCTCCAGGATACGCGATGCCGCATTGCGGACGGAGATCGCCACAGACGGACACGCTCCCGAGCAGTACCGCGCCGATACGGTCCGGAACCTGGACGCCTGGTATGACGCTTTCCCGGTGCAGCCCTCCCAGAAGCTGTACCTCGCTGCAAAGGACCGGGTGCGCGTCTGGTGAGGGAACGCATCGTTCAGTGCCTGCGACCGTGTGGTTTCCAGGCGCCGACATGTGCCATGCTGGTTTCTAATGCGAGACCCGGAGACTATCGAAACCGAGCTGATGGAAATCAGCGCCATCGCCGACGATGCCGTCAAGTTAGAGCGCATCATTGCCTGGTGCGCATGCCATCCCGACGAAGTACCCTTCGCCCTGCATCAGCTTATGGGCCGGCGCGACAAGCCCCAGTCGCAAACCTCTAAGACGTAACCGGCGGTTAACCTCAAGGGCAACGGGCAAGTAACGGAGGAGTTTCGGGAGGCGGACAGAAATGCGAAGCGGCCCCAGGCACTGCGCCTGAGGCCGCCAAAATCGTTCACGAACCAAGTGGGAGGTTACCGGCGGGCCAGAACCATCACCACCTGGGGCGTCCTGAGTGACGCCTGGTTGACTCTTTCCCGTTCGGTGTGGGACATCGGGATCGAGCGGCCCTGGTCCGTGTAGCCGTCCCAAATCGTAGCGAGGAAGTAGTCGCTACCGTAACGATGGAACGAGACAGACGCTTCGCCGGAGGCAGCCAGGTTCCCGGCCGGGATGGCCGTGATGACGGTGGGCGTGGCGCCACTGGATACGTTCCGAACCGCCAAATACCCGGAATCCATAAACCCAGTAACGTTAACTGTGCTAACCAAGTAATCGCCCGCGGGCAGGGTGTGCCCGCCGACGGAGAAGTCGAACGGCACACTGACCTTCAGCGTAAGATTCTGAGCCGACAGGGGGGACGCCAGCACAACCGCCAGCGCCGCCATTGACAAACATCCCAATAGTTTCTTCATCGTCGTCACTTCCTTAACCGATCTCTGAACGCCCACCTGCCGCAGCCACATCCGGCTCTTGAATCCTTTTAGGAACGGCTAATTTCTTTTGCGTTCACTAAATTGGATTACGCGAAAGCAAATTGGATTCAGTTTCTTTCCGGGTTGTGGCTGCCAACCCAATCACTCGAACTCCCACGTCCGAAACCGGTGCTGGTGCTCCGCCATGTCCACGCGCCGGCCGCGAAAGCGCACGCCCTCCATCTCGAGCCGCGTGCGCTGCTCCAGCCCGGCTTCATACTTCAGCTTGATGGCGCCGCCCGCGCCCACCACGCGCTGCCACGGCAACAGGTTCCCCGCCTTGCGCAGCAACTGCGCCACCTGCCGGTGAAACAGAGGGTACCCGGCGGCGGCCGCCACCTGGCCGTAGGTGGCAACTTTGCCGCGCGGGATCTGCCGCACCGCCTTGCGGATGGCCGAGTCACGCTGCTCGCTCCTGGGCGCGCGAATCAGCCGGCGCGCCACTTCCCTATGCGTCAGTTTTCGCATGGCGAGGCGTGCAGCAATTCTTTCTCGACCTTGAGCGCATAGCAGCCGGGCGTTTTCAGGTTTTCGAGCGAGAGCCCGTTCCAGTAAAGTCTGGCGGGCGTCCATGCCGGCGGCACCGTCACGCGCATTTCCGTCACCGTGCGGCTGATGATCTGGATTTCCCGGTCCGCCGGCGAATACTGCGCCTGCACGCGCGCGGTGACCGCCGAATCGCGCTGGGGGATAACGACGCGGGTTTCCACGCGGATGCGGTCCTTGCCCCGTTCGACCATCGCCACCACCGCCTTCTCCTCGACCATCTTCTCCATGGTTTCCGCGAACTGCCGCGCGTCCTGGATGGGTTTGCCGTCCAGTGCCACGATGCGGTCTCCCATCTTGAGCGGGCCGCTGTACTTTGCGGGAAGATGCGAAACCAGCACGCCGGGGCCGGGATCGCCGGCGTTGTAACCGAAGGCCCCCAGGTCGAGCATCGCGCCGGAGCCGCCGGCCACGCGCGTCGAGGGAAGCACGTCATTGCGCTCGCTGGAGTCGAACTTCGTCATCCGGATCCAATAGCAGCGCGCGAACGTGGGTGAGTTGGTTTCGCAATCGATGGCAGCCGGGAATTCGTCGCGCTTTTGCCCGGCCAGCCATTGGAAGACGTCGCTGTCGGTGATGCCGTTCGCCAGGCGCAGTTCCAGGTTGAGCCCCGCGGATTTCAGCTTCTCCGCCAGCGCCTGGTCGCCCGATTCGCCGATCCACAGCACCGGCGCATTCGTGAAATTGGCGGCGAACAAGCGGTTGGTATCGGCGGCCGGTTTGGGCGAGCCGCCCAGGGCGATGCCGGCGGCCCACAGATCGGGAACGCGGGAGATGGCATAGAACACCATCGCCGCCGCGCTGCCGCGCCCCGCCAGATACGCGCGCGCCGGATCGACGCCCGCGCTCCGGATGGCCGCCTCCACCGCCGAGGCCAGCGCCTGCACGCGCACATCGATATTGGCATTCGCGGCGGGCGCAGCGGGCGCGATCACCTGCCAGCCGAGGTCCTTCGTCCAAGTCCGCCACTGCTCGGCGTCCGCGCCGTCCACCAGCACGATGGCGGGCGATCTTGCCGGCGTGGCCTGCGCGCCCGCGGCCCCGCGCGCGAGCAGGCTAATAATGCCGCAGGCGAGAACGGATTTTCTTGACCAGCTTCTCGATTTCATCGGTCTTCTTGAGCGTGGAGATGGAGAGAACGTAGCGGTCGTTCTTTTCCAGTTCCTGCTTGAGTTGTTCCGCCAGGTCCGCCAACTGGGCCGCGTCCTTCAGGTTCTGTTGGTACTCGGCCTTGAGGATCTCATCGCGTTGGACCTTCCCGTTGGGCAGGCGGGCGTCGGTTTGGTCTTCATTTGGGGCTTGCGAGCGCGTCTCGCGTTGCGCCACCGCAAAGCAGGAGACGGCCGCGAATGACAGCACCAGCGCACAGCGCCGCAACCAAGGTTTCATGGGAGAACCTGCTGTTATGATAGCCCGGCCTTCCCCTGGCCTGCCGCTGATATCATGAAACACATATGCGGGAGGTCCACATGAAGACGATGGAAGTTTTCGCGGCGCTGGCGCTGGCCGGCGCTCTGTCTGCCCAGGTGGCCACGCAGGCCAATTCCCAGTATCAGACGGAACAGGGCCGGAAGGCCATGGCGGCCGTCCTGGGCAGCCCGGACCGCGACGCCACTGAGAAGCCTCGCGACCTGGTGAAGGCGATGGCGCTTCAAAAGGGCATGACGGTGGCGGACGTGGGGACCGGCATCGGCTACATGCTGCCGTTTCTGAGCCGCGCCGTGGGTCCCGACGGACGCGTCATCGCCGAAGACATCTTCGACGACTTCCTGGCAGCCGCCAAACAGCGGGCGCAGAACCAGAACCTGGGCAACGTGACGTTCGTCAAGGGTACCGAGACCGATCCGGCCCTGCCCGAAGGCGCGGTGGACGAGGTGCTGGCGCTCGACGTGTACCACCACTTCGATTACCCCGAGAAGATGCTGGCGGGCATCCACAAAGCGCTCAAGCCGGGTGGCAAACTGGTGGTAGTGGAATATTACAAGCGTCCGGAGGCCATGCCGAACGGGCGGGCCGTGACCCACATACGCCTGGACATGCCCGACGTCATCAAGGAGATTGAAGCCAACCACTTCCACCTCCTCGCCGAAAAGGAACACATCAAGGACAGCCAGTACATCCTGGTCTTGGAAAAGAGATAGGAACCGCATGAAAAAGTTTCTCCGCTATGCAAGCTTCGCGGCGCTGCCTTTGGCGCTTATGTTGCCGCTCGGCGCGCAGGATGCCGGGAAGGAAGAGGGCATCACGCGGCAGCAAGCCGACCAGATTCTGAACGAACTGCGCCAGATCCGCCAGTTGCTCGAAAGGCAGCAGGCCAAAGAGCCGCAGGCTCAAGAGGAGCAGGTCCTCAAGGCGAAGCTGAACCTGGAAGGCTTCGCCATGCTCGGCTCGAAGGAAGCGCCGCTGACCATCGTCGAGTTCACGGATTACCAGTGCCCCTTCTGCCAGCGGTTCCACACCACCAGCTTCGGCGACCTGAAGAAGAATTACATCGACACCGGCAAGGTGCGGTTCTACAGCCGGGACCTGCCGCTCGATTTCCACCCCAACGCCATGCGCGCCGCCCAGGCCGCCCGGTGCGCTAACGAACAAGGCCAGTTCTGGAAACTGCGCGACGCGATGGGCGCGAATCCCAACAAGCTCGACATGGACAGCCTGCTGGCGGACGCGGCGGACCTGAAGATGGACGTGAATGCATTCCGCGCCTGCGTCGAAAGCGAGAAGTACAAGAACGCCGTGCAGACCGACGTCATGGAAGCCATGAAGATCGGCGCCAGCGGCACGCCCACCTTCGTGATCGGTAAGAGCACGCCCGACGGAGTGGATGGCGAGTTGATGGTGGGCGCCCAGCCGTACCCCCTGTTCGAACAGAAACTGAAAGAACTGGGTTCCGCGAGATAATCGCCCCGCCACCGCGTTGCGCCGTATTATCCGTCAGCCGTCAAAGCCAGATATGATATATCCAGAGCGAAAACTCAGATTCGCCCTCGGGAGGTTCCCATGCAGCGGACCATTTCATTCACCCTCAACGGCAAGCCGGCGCGCGTGACCACCGATGACGAGCGCATGTTGCTGTGGGTACTGCGCTCGGATCTCGGCCTCACGGGCACCAAGTTCGGCTGCGGCGTCGCGCTGTGCGGCGCTTGCACAGTGATCGTCGACCGGCAGGCCGTCAGGTCCTGCTCCGTCCCCATCAGGGACATTGCCGGGAAGCAAGTCGTCACCATCGAGGGCTTGGCCAACGGGGACAAGCTTCACCCCATCCAGGAAGCGTTCCTGAAACATCACGCGTTTCAGTGCGGCTACTGCACGTCGGGGATGATCCTCAACGCCTATGCGCTGCTGCTCAAGAAGCCGCGGCCCACGCGCGCCGAGATCCTCGATCACATGGAGGATAACTTGTGCCGCTGCGGCGCGCACGGTCGCATCGTCGAGGCTATCCAGGAAGCCTCCGGCGCGGTGAAAGGAGGTGCGCTGTGAGACCCGGCACTTCCAATCTGAGCCGCCGCGGTTTCTTCGCCGTGGCCGGCTCGGGCCTGTTCGTATTCTTCCGGGCCGATCTGGACGCCTTCCAGGAGCCCGCGCGGTTCCCCGGCCGCCAGGCCGGTCCCACCGACTTCAACGCCTACCTTCACATCGGCGCCGATGGCCGGGTCACCTGTCTCGTCGGCAAGGTGGAACTGGGCCAGGGCGCCATGACCGCACTGGCGCAACTTCTCGCCGAAGAGTTGGACGTCCCTTACGACTCCGTGGACATGGTGATGGGCGACACCGACCGCTGCCCCTACGACATGGGCACGTTCGGCTCCATGTGCGTCCGCATGTTAGGCCCCGTGGTGCGCGCCGCCGGAGCCGAGGCCAGGGCGGTCCTTATTCAAATGGCTGCCGAGCAGCTCCAGGCCCCGGCCGAGCGGCTCCAGGTGAAGGCCGGCGTCATCACCGACCCCGCGGCCGAGCGAAAGCGCGTCACCTACGCGCAACTCGTTCAGGGCAAGCGCATCGAGCGCCACCTAGAGGGAGTGCCGCTGAAGCCCATGGCGGCGTTCACCATCATCGGCAAATCGCAACGGCGCAAGGATGCCCTCGAGAAAGTCACAGGCAAGTCCAAATACGCCGGCGACATCGCTCTTCCCGGGATGCTCCACGCGCGGATCCTCAGGCTCCCAGCGCACGGCGCAACCCTGAAAGACGTTGATACCAGCGCCGCTGAGAAAGTGCCCGGCGCCCGCGTGGTGCGCGACGGTAGCCTGATTGCCGTGCTCCACGAGCGGCCCGACCTGGCCGGGCAGGCGCTGGGCCTCATCAAGGCGCAATTCGACCGCTCGGGCACCGGCCTGGACGACAAGAACATCTTCGACCACTTGCTCAAGACCGCGCCACAACCCCAGGTGGTGGCCGATGGCGGCAGCGTTGTAGAAGGCGAGAAGCTGGCCACCGCCATCGTCGACGAGACCTATCTCAACAGCTACGTGGCGCACGCGCCCATGGAAACCCACTCCGCCACGGCCAGCATCGAGAACGGCAAGGCCACCGTGTGGGCCAGCACGCAGGCGCCCTTCTCAGTGAAGCCCGCGGTGGCGCAGGCTCTCGGCATCCCGCCGGAAAACGTCCGCATCATCACTCCGTATGTGGGTGGTGGCTTTGGCGGGAAGAGCGGAGCGCCGCAGGCCGTCGAAGCGGCGCACCTGGCGAAAGCCGCCGGCAAACCGGTCCAAGTTGTGTGGGACCGCGCCGAGGAGTTCTTCTTCGATACCTTCCGGCCGGCCGCCGTGGTGAAGATTCGCTCCGGCCTGACCTCCGCCGGAAAGATTGCTTTCTGGGACGCCAAAATCTACGCGGCCGGCGGTGGCGAGGCGCGGCCCTTCTACGATATTCCGCACCATCACACCGTCGCAGCCGGCGGCTGGCAGGGAGGCAACCCTCCCGGCATGCACCCCTTCGGCGTTGGCGCCTGGCGCGCTCCCTCCGCCAACACCAACACCTTCGCGCGCGAATCGCACATCGACATTCTGGCGGCCAAGGCCGGCGTGGACCCGCTCGAGTTCCGCCTCAGCCATCTCACCGACCAGCGCATGCGCCGCGCGCTCGAAACCGTCGCCAGACAGTTTGCCTGGAAACCCGGGAAGACGCCCAGTGGACGCGGCGTCGGCGTCGCCTGCGGCATTTATTCCAACGTGTACGTCGCCTCCATGGCTGAGGTGGCCGTCGACAAGAGCAGCGGCGCCGTGCAGGTCAAGCGCGTGGTCACAGCGCTGGACGCCGGCGTCATCGTCAATCCCGACGGCTTGCGCCAGCAGATGGAAGGCTGCATCACGATGGGCCTGGGTTACACGCTCACCGAGGAGGTGCGCTTCCAGGACGGCGAAGTGCTCGACCGCAACTTCGACACCTACCAGCTCCCGCGTTTCTCGTGGCTGCCCAAGATCGAAACCATCATCATCGATAACCCCGAGTTGCCCGCGCAGGGATGCGGCGAACCGCCCATCACCACCTCGGGCGCGGTGGTCGCCAACGCCATCTACGACGCCGTAGGCGCGCGCCTCCTGCAACTGCCGATGACGCCCGCGCGCATTTTGGAGGCGCTCAAGCGGGCCTGATCACGACACCATGAGCCCGCTCGGGTTCCTACGGCCTTTTAAGAGATGCCGGGGGGCGTTTGGTGAGAGAAGGCCCAGGACTGCCTTCTGGCAGCTGAGCCTTCTTCTTCCCTCCTTTATGTCCTAGGCAGGAGTTATTGCGCGGGCCTTTGGCAAAGTCTCTCGCGCGCTTAGACGCCTCCGTCATCTCCTTCGGTTCCGGCTTGACCCTCACGACGTCTGAAACGGCCTCGGTAAAGCCGAGCGGATTTAGCGAGATGTTCTTTTTCTTGCCCATTCCCTAAATCCCTCTGGAGTCGACGTAGGCCAGAGCCGCGTCAATGTCGGGATCTTTCAGAGATGGATAGCTGGCAAGGATTTCCTGACGCGATACGCCCGCGGCAACGTTATCCACAATCACGGACACCATGACCCGGGTGCCTTGGATGCACGCCTTGCCGTGGCACACCGCCGGATTGACGCTGATACGCTCTTGCCAGTTCCCCATAGCTTCCATTCTAGCGCGCTTGTTATTCGGACCTACCCCAGCGCCACCTTCAGCGTGACCGCGTAATCGCTGGGCTTCTCCTCGGGCAGCTCGACCTTCAGACCGGCTTCGTCCTGCGTCCACTTCAGCTTGCCCTTGTACCCCAGCAGTTCCACGTTGTGGATCTTGCTGGCCTCCAGTTTTCCCTTGGTCGCCAGTGAGGCAACCGTCGCTTGCTTCTCCGGCCGGCCCATCAGGAAGGCGTACAGCGTCTTGCCCTTGGTGGTGAAGCGAACATCCTCTGCGGTAAGAGCCTTGCGCCCGTTCTCGTTGAACCGCCCCGTGCCCTTCATCTGCGTCCCTGGACCTTCGCCGAAGATCTTCCACGGCCGCGTGGCATAGATGCCTTCGCTGTTCACCGCCATCCACTTGGTGATCTCCGCCAGAATGGCCAGTTCCTTGTCGTCCAGCGCGCCGCTCCCCGGCAGCGGGAAGTTCAGCAGCAGGTTGCCGTTCCGGCTCACGATATCCACCAGCATGTCGATCACCGTCTTGGGCGACTTGTAATTGATGTCGCGCCGGTAGTGCCAGTCGCCGACGCAAGTGTCGGTCTGCCAGGCATTGGGCGCAATGGCGTCCGCCAGCCCGCGCTCGAAATCCAGCACGCACGTGCCTTCGGCGCAGTCCTCTTTCAGCTTGCTGTTGTACACCACTTCCACTTTGCCGCCGTGCCGGCGGGCGCTGTCGTTATACAGGTGCGCCACCAGGCTGAGGCCGTATTCTTCGAACGGAAGCGGGCCATCGCTGTATAGGATATCGGGCTGGTAGTTGTCCACCAGGTCCTTGATGCGGTCGAACCAGTGGCGCTTCCAGGAGTCGGGAATGCCTTTGTCGTCCCACGAAACCTCGGCCGGATAATCTTTGGGCAGGTCGTGATACAGGTCGAAGTTCTTGGGATCGTTGCCGTCGTAGGGGACCCCGGCGTACGGGCCGGTCTTGTCGGAATCGTGGCTGACGCCGAACCATTTCCAACTGATCCACAAGTGCTCGCTCACACCGAACTTCATTCCCCGCTTCAGGGCGGCCTTGCGGAACAGCCCCACGATGTCTTTCTTCGGACCCATGTTCACCGCGTTCCAGCGCGTGTGTTTGGAGTTCCACAGGTCGAAGTTGTCGTGGTGCACGCCCATGCTGAAAAAGTACTTCGCCCCAGCCTTCTGGTAAAGATCCATCAAGTGTTCGGGATCGAACTTCTCGCCCTTGAAGGTCGGAATCACATCCTTGAACCCTACCTTGGACGGATGGCCGAAGTGCTCCCGGTGCCAGTTGTAAGTACGGTCGCCTTGGATGTACATCCTGCGGGCGTACCAATCGCCCTGCTCGGGCGCCGATTGCGGCCCCCAATGCGCCCAGATGCCGAATTTGGCGTCGCGGAACCACTCCGGGACGCGGTAAGCCTTGAGAGAGTCGCGCGTGCCCACGAATGGGCCTTTCTGGATTTCAAGGCCGGTGGCCTGAGCCGCAGCGCGCCTGGCGACGGGGATGGCGCCCGCCAAAAGCCCCATTGCGCTTCGTCTGCTGATGTACATGCCCATTATCTTACTCTCTACGGCAACGTCTCCCTGAGCACCTTCTCGCTCTGCTTGGCGCGAAACTGCCGCAGCCGCTCCCTCAGTTCCGGACGGCTGTTGGCCAGAATCGCCACTGCCAGCAGCGCCGCGTTGCGCGCTCCGGCAGCTCCGATGCCCAGCGTGCCCACGGGAATCCCAGCGGGCATCTGCACCGTCGAGAGCAGCGAATCCAGCCCCTTGAGCGTGGCGCTCTCCATGGGAATGCCCAGCACCGGCACCAGCGTATGCGCCGCGCACACGCCCGCCAGGTGCGCCGCGCCGCCCGCCGCCGCCAGAATCACCTCGATTCCGCGCGATTCCGCTTGGCCCGCGTACTGCGCCGTCTCGGCCGGCGTGCGGTGCGCCGACAGCACGCGGCACTCGTGGTCAACCCCGAATTCCTCCAGCAGCTCGGCGGCCTGGCGCATGGTTCCCCAGTCCGACTTGCTGCCCATAATCACCGCAACCAGTGGCATAATGGAATACCCACGATAATAGGAACGCTCCCCGCCCCGCAACCGTCGCGAGCGGGTCAAATGTTCCGATCCAGACGCGGGGCTCTTTTCAGCGGGTTCAGTCCTACGGGTGGGGCGTTTGTCGTGGAAGTGCTCGCCGTACAGCCAAATGCCCGATCACTTACTTGATGTCACCCGGTCTGGGGAACGCTCCCGCGAAGTCGCCGCCGCCGGTCTTGCCAACGGTGCCTCTTACTGCCCCAACTGAACACCATATCCCATTTTTTTGCGGGGCTACAATAAAACTTGCCATCCATGCCGAAAGCCTTTGCGCGCTACGCCTGGGCCGTGCTGGCCTACAACCTGGGAGTCGTATTGTGGGGCGCATTCGTGCGGGCCACCGGCTCGGGCGCGGGTTGCGGGAACCATTGGCCGCTGTGCAACGGCACCGTGGCTCCGCACTCTCCCAGCGCCGCCACCATCATCGAATTCACGCACCGGCTCATGAGCGGGCTCGACCTGGCGCTGGTGGCGCTGCTGGTCGTCTGGGCGTTTCGCCGGTTTCCGCTGCAGCATCCGGTGCGGCTCGGCGCCACGCTCTCGGCTCTGTTCCTGGTGACCGAAGCGCTCATCGGCGCGGCGCTGGTGCTCCTCCAACACGTGGCCAAGAACGCCTCCGTTTCGCGGGCCTACTCGCTTTCCACGCACCTGATTAATACCCTGACGCTGCTGGCCTGCCTGACGCTAACCGCGTGGTGGAGCACGGAACGGCCCGCGCCCCAGGGCGTGACCAGCGCCTCCCGGGTCTGGATGGCCGGCGTGAGCCTGGGGTCGGTGGCCGTGCTGGGGGTGAGCGGGGCCATCGCCGCGCTGGGAGACACGCTCTTCCCTGCCTCGTCGCTGGCCGCGGGACTGGCGCAGGATCTGGACCCGGCCGCTAACATCTTTCTGCGGCTGCGCCTCTTCCACCCCTTGATCGCGGCCGCCGTGGGCGCGTGGCTGCTATTTTACGCCGTCTCCAGCGCCTCGCGCCGTCCGGATGTGGGAGCCCGCGCCTGGAGCCTGGTAGCTCTGCTGGGAGCGCAAATTGTAGCCGGGGTGGTGAATCTGCTGCTGCTGGCGCCGGTGTGGATGCAACTGGTGCACCTATTGCTGGCCGACCTGCTGTGGATTACGCTGGTGCTGCTCTCGGCCGCAACCATAAAGTTCCAGCCCAGCGCTGCCGATCCATCTTCTTATGACATGGGTGTGGATTCTACTCGCCTACGGCGCCATCGCACAAACCACCCAGGTCTCCCCACCGCCCGCTAAGCCGCCGCCGCACGCGGCCGCACTGGCCCCAGGCGATCTCATGCGCGCGTCCATCGACAAGCAGCGCGCCGCCGCCCGTAAACAGGCCCTGAGCTTGGGAGCGTGGATTCCGCCCTGGTCGGCCGAAATGCAAGTCGAGGAGGCGCCCTGCGAGCCCATCGCCGAGGCGGCCGTCGAGCCGTTCATCGATGATGCCGCCAAAGCCCAGGATGTCGAAGCCAAATTGCTGCACGCCGTGATCGAGCAGGAGTCCGCCTTCCGCCCCTGCGCTATCTCCGTCAAGGGAGCACAGGGCCTCATGCAGCTCATGCCGGACACCGCCCAGCAACTCGCCGTGCACGATGTCTTCGACCCCAAAGAGAACATCGAAGCCGGCGCCAAATACCTCAAGCAACTGCTCGACAAATACAAGGGCGATCTCAAACTGGCCCTGGGCGCTTACAATGCCGGCCCCGCCACGGTAGATGAAGCCGGCGGCATTCCCGATATTCCCGAAACCCGCGATTACGTGGACTCCATCCTCAAAAAACTAGCCAAGTAGCCTGGCATTTCATGCAACGGTGGCCGAGCCCAAAGGCGACGAAGAAGGGTGGGAAGCGGATCATCGCGACAGTTCCGCGCTAAAATTCTACCTATGAGAAGACTGATTGTTTTAGCGGTGGCGTTCCTGTCCCTGGCCGCGGCGCAAGAGACCCGCAGGGAAGTCACCAACACCGCCCCCACGCCCGCCGAGGACGCCAGGCCGAACAGCGCCCAGGTGCCGGATGTCTATGCGATCAGCAGCCAGTTCCAGCGCGTGCTGATTTTCCGCTTCAAATACCAGGCCGATCTTCTGGCCGGGTTGGAACAGATGGTGAAGGAAAACAAGATCCGCAACGCCGTGATTCTGGCGGGCGCCGGCTCGGTGCGAAATTACCAGGTGCACCAGGTAAGCAACCGCACGTTTCCGTCGAAGAACATGTACGTGAAGGACCCCACCGCGCCGGCCGACATCATCAGCATGAACGGCTACATCATGAACGGAAGAATCCACGCGCATATGACCATGGCGAATGCGGACAAGGCTTTTGGCGGCCACCTGGAACCGGGCACCAACGTTTTTACCTTCGCGATTGTGACGGTGGGGGTGCTGCCGGATAGCCTCGATCTCACCAAGCTGGACGACAAGAGCTATCGGTAACCTGCGCGCCCGCCGTGCGTCATGAGAAAATAAGGGTACGTATGCGCTACCGCCTTCTGGCCGCCGTGTTTGCGGTTTCGCTAGCCGCCACGGCCCAGACTCTCTCCGTGCGTGAGTTGGTCAGCTTCCTCCAGTCTTCCGAGCAGCTCATTAAGGAGGGGAAGCAGACGGATGGCGAAGTGGCGAAATACCTGGCCAAGGTGAGGCTCACGGAACGCCTGGACGACCGCATCATCGAAGATATGCAGGGTTTGGGCATTGGGGCGAAGACCTTGCAGGCGCTTCAGGCGTTGCGGGACCGGACGAAGGACCTGATGGAAGCCAAGCCCATCGCGCCGCAAGCCCCGCCCGCGCCCATCCCGCCGCCTTCTTCCGAGGAACAGGCCGCCATTATCGCGGATGTGCGCGAGTACGCGCTGAACTACAGCAAGAACCTACCCGACTTCATTTGCACGCAGGTGACGCGGCGTTATGCTGCCCCCATGCCCGGCACGAGGTGGGGCGGCAGCTCCATGAGCGAGCCTCGCTGGCAGGCGGAAGACGTTCTGCAAATACGTCTGAGCTACTCCCTCCAGACGGGGGAAAAGTACTTGGTGGTGCTGGCGAACAACACCATTGTCAACAAGGACTACTCACAAATGGGCGGCAGCAAGTCGTTCGGCGAGTTCGGCAGCATGCTGCGCGAGATCTTCGAGCCCTCTACCGAAGCCCGATTCGAATGGGACCACTGGGGCACTCTGCGCGGCAAGCGAGTCATGGCGTTCGCCTACCACGTGTCGCAGTCCCGTTCGCAATACCGGCTGGTGGTTGAGGATGCCAAGCTTAGCATTATCACGGCGTACCACGGGCTGGTGGAAGTGGACCCCGACACGCACGTGGTGATGCGGGTGACGACCATCGCGGAGAACATTCCGCCGGACTTCCCCATCCGGAAGGCCGAAGACGTCCTGGACTACGACTACACCGATCTCTCCGGACACACTTTTCTGTTGCCCCTTAAATCGCAGGTCTTGATGAGCGGCGGCGACGTTCTGACGAGACTCGACGAGGAGTTCCGCCTGTACCGCAAGTACAGCGCCGACGCCGAAATCAAGTACGACGCCGATCCGCTGCCGCCGCTGCCGGACGACAAGACCAAAGAGACCCCCACGCCCAACAAGAAGTAGGGCCCGTCAGTTTTTGGTGTAGCTCTTCTCGTACTTGTTGCGGCTATTGTAAACGGTGAACGCTCCGTCCTTCCGCACAGTCGCGCGAATCCACTGGCCTTGGCACAACTCGTCGACGTTGGCAATGAACGGATCGGGTGAGTTATGGTCTTTGCCGCCGGCCACGGCAAAGTGCAGTTGCCAGAGGTCCTCGAGGCCGGGCGAGCTATGAATGGTCTGCCAGATTTCAGGCACGCCGCCCTTGCGCGCGCCGTTGTTCATGATGGCCACAAGCGGGTGCAGCGCGTGCACCAGTTGCGGCGAGCCGGACATGTCCATGCCGTGATGAGAGACCAGGTACAGGTCCACCGCGCCGATCTTGTTGGTGGGGCAAACCAGGTCGTACTCCTTGTTCCAGGTGAGATCCGCCAGGTCGATCATGCGGAAGCCGCCGTAGGCGATCAGCATGCCCACGGACTGCGCGTTTTCGGTGGTGTCCACCTCATGCCGCTGGAAGCCGGCGCACTCGGTATCGGGCTGGCCCGCGCCGGGAAGCGGAGACGCGATCAGGTCGCCAGCCGAGGAAAGCACCTTCACCTCGATACCCTTGATGGGGATGACGTCGCCGGGTTTGACCTGGATGTGATTGCCCTTTTCGCGGTACGCGCTATACGCGTTGTACAACACCTGGGCATCGCGGGTGGTTTCGGTTTGGGGGCCGTGATCCACGAAGTTGCGAATGGGCAGCTTCTCGGCAAGCTGCGGCACGCCGCCGACGTGGTCGGCATGATAGTGAGTAATGACCAGGTAGTCGATCTTCTTCACACCGGCCGCTTTGGCCGCGGCGGCGATGCGCCCGGCGTCGCGGCCGTTGAAACCGGCCCATCCCGTATCCACCAGCATGGATTCGCCGGACGGCGAAACCAACAGCGTGGATTGTCCGCCTTCGACGTCGATGAAGTAGATTTCGAGGTTCCTGGCTGCCGGCAACGCGGCTGCGCAGGCCAGGAACAAGATGCCTGAAAGCAACTTCCGCATGGCGAAATGTTAGCACGGTCCGCGCTGGCATGCTTGCTGGAACAAGCCGGGTTCGCATAACGTATCAGATAGCAGATGCCATTTTGTAGCCAATGCGGGAACCAGGTGGGCGCAACCGAGGCCTATTGCCGCCAGTGCGGCGCGCGCCAGCCGGTGGGGCCAGCGGCGTCTCCATCCGGCGCCGACCCGCTGGCTGGCATCCAGCCGCGAACCGCGTCGATCCTCTGCTATATCCCGGGGATTGGCTGGATCGCATCCATCATTGTTCTGGCATCGGAGAAGTTCCGCCATAACCGCACGGTGCGATTCCACGCCTTCCAAGGCCTGTACCTGTTCGTGGCCTGGCTGATGGAGGATTGGGTGTTGCGGCCCATGTTCCGGATGGCGCCCGAGCTCCACATCCACGGGATCATCGAGGCGTTATTGCTGGGCATGTCTATCTTCATGATGGTCAAAGCCGCTCATGAGGAGGCCTACCCGCTGCCTCTGTTCGGGGAGCTGGCGCAGCGGTCAGTGGCGGGAGATTGAGGGGAACCCGCAGGCCCTACTTGGCAATATTCCTGCCGAAGTTGAAGCACGGTCCAATCGAAAAGCGCACGGTGAAGCGGCCCTGCGCCAACAGGTCGTTGAACAGGTGATCGTACACCAGGTCGGCTTGCGTGCGTATGCCGAAGTGGTTGGAGAGGAGGACGTCGAAGCCGCCGCCGAATCCATAGAATCCGGTAATATCCGTTTTCTTCCCGGCCGGCGCGAGTTGCTCCGCGACGCCGGTGGCGATGGGATCGGTGGGGTGCGGGGTGGCGACTTCGTGGATGGCCCCAAACGATGGCCGGATAAACAGCGTCAGGTGCGAAAAGTGGCGATAGGAAAACTGTGGGCCGACAGCGAAGGTCTGCGAGTTCGAATGAGCCGGCACGGTTAGAGCATACCCGGGAGGGAGCAGTCCCGCGGCTGCCAATTGGGCGAGTTGTCCACCCAGTTGCTGCTGCAAGGCGGTTGGCAGCAGGCTGGGTACAAGCACCAGATCACCCGAGGAAAGGCTGTAATCGAAACCCAGTGAGTACCAGGTTCTCGGCCGGTAGCCGAACTGCGCCTGAAAACCGTTTTCGAAGAGACTGATGCGGGGGCTGTCGAGGAAGGCGTATCCCCCGTAAGCGTCAAACTGGCTTACAAAGGTCTGCTGGGCGGCAACAGGCGAGGCAGACAAGAGCAGGGCGACTGGCACTACGATCAGCAGCGTTCGCAGTGCGGCTGCACGTTGCATGGAGTTCTCCTTGCGCTATCCGATCCGATGACAAACGGCTATTGTAACTTCTCTGCCCGGAAAAACGGCGCGGGAACCGAAAATAGTTACGATTTGGGAAATAGGATGGGCAGCGCCGGCTCGGCGGTGAACATACAACGCGCGTTGTGGCCGCAAAGTGGAACCACGGTGGTGTGGTGGTGGGCGCCGTATCTCTGGTTCACATATGCGCCAAACGCCTGGCCGCGCGCCAGACGCGTGGGTCCCTGGGCCATGGCGGGGCAGGAACTATCGAAGCCGCCTAAGGGCAGGATATCGATTTCACCGAGGAGGTAAGTGACAGGCCTAGCGGCGAGCTGCTTCTTCAATTGGTCATCGGTGAGTTGGGCGGCGTAGCCGGTGCGGTTCTGAAGCCCGTAAGGCCAGCGATCATAGGTGGTGCAATTGCGGGCGTCGGAGAAGTTGCTGAACTCGAAAGCGGCGGCGTCGGGAGCGGCGGCGGCGGGAGCGGGAGAAGGAGCCTCCGAGGTTCCGGCGGGGGCGGGGCGCGCCGGGTCCGGATAGGCATAGCTCGAAGGGTTGGATACCACGTAGGTCACAGGGACCCCAAGGGTGTCGTGGACCTGGTTGGCCATCTCGTACCGGGTCACGAACTGGCCGCCGGCGGAGTGGCCGGCCACCACGATGACTTTCAGGTTGGGGAAGATCTCTTTGCGGGCCAGCTTGCGGAGGATGGCGTCAGCGAAATCATAGGACGTCAGTTTGGGGTTGTTGGTGGCCACGCCGCCGGAGCGCCAACTGTTTCCGGAACAGCTCCAACTGACTTCGTCCGGGGCGAGAATGTCGCGGCAGCCGCGGCCGTCATTGGAGGCGAAGCGGGGAGCGACGACCACGGTGTCCTCGAGGGCGCCGGCAAGGAAGGCGGCGGCCAGCGAGGTGCGGAAATAATTGTCGGCATCACGCCCCTGGCCGTGGACCACGATCAGCGCGCGGGTGATCTGCTCGTTCTTTGCGTCGAGAGAGTAAGTGCGATAGATGAGCGAGCGCGCCGGTCCGCCGGCCAGAGCGACCCACTCGGTACAGTTGGGCGCGGCGGTGGTACAGGGCGCGGCGTGAGCAACCGCGGAGATCAGAAAGAGAAATGCCGGTTTCATGGTTCAGCGTTCGCGGCCTGGTTGACCAGGACCACCACGGATCGCGGCTGCACAGTGCATGTGTTTCCGGTGACGGCCGGCTCGGCGCCGGGGTCCGCGATGTCATGGGGGGGCGTCTGGGCCGTATCCACGGCTATGAACCAGCTCCGGCCGGGTACCACGGGCAACTCGAATTCCAGGCTGTCCCAAAGCATGTTGAGCATCACGTGGAGGTCGGGGTCGCCGTTGAAGCCGGCCAGCGTCATTCCGAGCGCCCGCGCTTCCGGATCGGACCACCCCGGAGCGCCGAGCACGGTCCCGTGCCAGGTCACGTCCGCCAGCCCGCGCTGGTTCACCGCGCCGGTAAAGAACTGCCGCTGGCGCAGCGCCGCGTGCCTCTTGCGAAACTCGATCATGCGTATCCAGAAGCGCAGCAGATCGCGGTTGCGGTCCACCAGCGTCCAATCGAACCAACTGGTGTCGTTATCCTGGCAGTAGGCGTTGTTATTGCCCTGCTGTGTGCGGCGCACCTCGTCACCGGCGACGAACATGGGGACGCCGCGCGAAAGCAGCAGCAAGGCCGCGAAGTTACGCACCTGCCGGTTGCGGAGTGCCTCGATCGCCGGATCGCTGGAGCCGCCTTCGACGCCGCAGTTCCAGCTCAGGTTATCGTCGATGCCGTCGCGGTTGTCTTCGCCATTGCCCAGGTTGTGCTTGTCGTTGTATGAGACCAGGTCGTTGAGGGTGAAGCCATCGTGGCAGGTTACGAAGTTGATGCTGTTGATCGGCAACCGTCCCTGGTCCTGGTAGAGATCGGAACTGCCGGCCAGGCGGGAAGCTACGGCGCCCACCAAACCGGGATCGCCCCTGACGAAGCGGCGGATATCGTCGCGATAGCGGCCGTTCCATTCGGCCCAGCGATCCCCTGGAAAATGCCCGATCTGATACAGTCCGGCGGCGTCCCAGGCCTCGGCGATCACTTTGGTATTGGCCAGCTCGTCATCCAGCTCGATCTGCCACACCACCGGCGGATGGGCGCTAGGCATTCCGTCCTCACCGCGCGACAGGATGGAGCCTTCATCGAAGCGAAAGCCATCGACGTGGGCTTCCCGCACCCAGTAGCGCAGACATTCGACGATGAGTTTCTGGGCGATGGGGTGGTTGCAGTTGAAAGTGTTTCCGCAGCCGGAGAAGTCCATATAATACTGCAAGTCCCAGGGCACCAGGAAGTAGTAAGTGCGGTTGTCGATCCCTTTGAACGAGAAGGTTGGACCAAGGTGATTGCCTTCATCGGTATGATTGAACACCACGTCCAGAATCACTCCGATGCCGGCGCGGTGCAGCGCCTTCACCATGTCGCGGAATTCGTATAAGTGGCTGCCGCTCGCGGGGCTGACGCAATAGGCGGACTGAGGTGCGAAAAAGCCCATGGTGCTGTAACCCCAGTAATCCGGCAGAGGCCGGCCGTCGACCACGCGCAAGACATCGGTCTCATCGAAGTCGAAGACCGGCTGCAGCTCGATGGTGGTCACTCCCAGGTCTTTCAGGTAGGGGATCTTCTCCATGATTCCAGCGAATGTTCCGGGGCTCTCGACACCGGAGGACGGCGACCGCGTAAATCCCCTGACGTGCATCTCATAAATGATGAGGTTCTCGATGGGACGGTCGAGCGGCAGGTCGCCCTCCCAGTCGTAAGCGGCGGGGTCGATGACCATCGAGCGCATGGAAGTGGCCACGTTGTCATCGGGCCCGCAGGCGCTGACGCGTTTCCAGACGCTGTCGGTGTTGCCGAGCGCGTAGGGGTCGATAAGGACTTTATTCTTGTTGAACCGGTGGCCGGCGGCGGGGTTGAAAGGGCCGTCCACCCGGTAAGCGTAGTGGGCGCACGGCTGAAGCCCGCGCACGAATACATGCCAGAAGTGAAAGGTCTTGTTGACATGCGGGTCGAGAGCGATCGTCTGGAACGGCTGCGGAGCGTCATGGGTCGAGAAAAGGAGCAGCTCGACGCCGGTGGCATTCTCCGAAAAGAGCGAGAAATTGACGCCTTCCGGCCCTGGGGTCGCCCCCAGGGGGTGCGCCGAACCCTTTTCGGCGACAAAGGAGACGGGCTGAGCAGTGGTAGCCATATTTCTATGCTACTGCACGTCGCGCTTGGGCAATGAATTCGAGATGAATTCGCCGACGTCGCGCTTCAGCTTGGTGTGCGAATCGCTGTCGATGTACAGCATATGACCCGCCTGGTAGAAATTCCAGGTAATGTTCTTGTGCATCTCAGGATTCAGCCCCATGTGGTTGAAGGTGTACTCGACCGCGTAATAGGGCGTGGCGAGGTCAAAGTAGCCGGCGGCGACCATGACCTTCATGTAGGGGTTCTTGGCCATGGCGTTGCGCAAGAGGCTGGTGGTATCGCCGAAACCGTTCTGGACGCCGTAGTCCCAGGGCTGAATGCCCCCGGTGGGGTAATAGTAGAGGTCGGTCTTGTATCCCAGCCCGTTGCGCACGTAGTTGGTGAAGATGGCCGTGAAGGGCGGAGTGATGAGCGAGCTGGAAGGGTCGAACTCGCTGGTCTCGCCGACATTCAGGGCGGACGGCCCAACCAAGCGTCCGTCGTAGCGCCCGATGGTTTGGCGCCGGTCGCGCAGCAGTTGGCGCGCGAAGTGCTGCACATCGAAACGCAGGTTGCTTTCATCGATGTAGCGGGCCTCCAGTCCGGTATAACGCACCAGTTTGTCGATGAGCGCTTTGCGCTCGGCTGCGGGGAGATCATCCCCCTTGCTCAGGGCCTCGGCGTATTCGCCGGTGGCGAAGCTCTCCACTTCCTTGAGCACCGATTTCAAGTCCTTGCGCTGGAGGTCCGGCGCGATCCTCTTGTGGAACCAGGCATCCGCTGCATAGGTGGGTAGTTCCAGCTCATAGACGAGGTCGTCACTGCGGCTCCAGATGGTCTCCAGGTTGAGCGTCGTTCCGATCAGCACGACTCCGTTGAAAGCGATCCCGCGGTCGATCAGATAGCCCGCCAGGCCCGCCGCGCGGAAGGTGCCATAACTTTCGCCGGCGATGAACAGCGGCGAGATTTCGCGGTTGTTGCGCACCAGGTACATCCTCATGAACTCGCCCACCGATTGGATGTCTCCCTGGACGCCGTTCATGCGGCGCGCCACCTCGACGTTCTTAGCGCGGCTGTATCCGGTGCCCACGGGGTCGATAAACACCAGGTCGGTCTGATCGAGCCAGGTGTCCTGGTTATCCTTCATCTGGTACGGCGGAGGCGGCATCCCGCCGTTGGCGAGCAGCATGGGACTGCGCGGCCCCATGCCGCCCATGTGCACCCACAGGGACGCCGAACCCGGACCGCCATTGAAGCAGAAGGTGAGCGGACGCCGGGCAGGATCGGTGACATCGTCGAGCGTGTACGCCATATAGAAGATGTGGGCTTCGGTTTCGCCGGCGGGGTTCTTCAACGGCATCTGAGCGACGGTCGCGGTGTAGTTGAGGGCCTTGCCGTCGACGGTCACGGAGTGGTGCGTCACGACCGGGGTTTCATCGACTTCTCCTCCGACCGCCGGTCCGGGACCCGCGATTCCTCCGCGGCCGCGGCCTCCGGGCGTCGTCTGAGGCTGAGCAGTGGGGGTTGTGGTTGCCGCCGGCGTCGGCGTTTGCGGTTGGCTCTGACGCCCCTGGGCCCGAGCCTTCGGCGGTCGCTGCGCGAGCAACAGGATGAGAAGCGCAGCAATCACGGCTACTCCGCGTCTGAGAGGAAAATTGGCCATTTGGGTGAATCATACCCCAGAATTCAGGCTCGGCGGCGGAGGATCGTCTACGGCTCGAAGTAAGCTTGCGCCAGCTCCGGTTTCTCGGCGATGGCCCTGCGCCAGCAGGAGCGCGCCTCTTCCGCCTTGCCCGACGCCATCAACAGGTGGCCGAGGTTCAAGAGGGCTTCGAGACGCTGCGGGTCCTCGGCCAGCGCCTGCTGGTAGAAGTTCGCGGCTTCGTCGGTCCGCCCGAGTTTCTGGCAGAGGAGGCCGGCGTTGTAGTATAGCTCGGCCCCGTGCTCGCCCAGTTGAATCAGCCGGCGGTGGAGGTCGTACGCCGTCGCATAATCCTGGTAATCGAGCGCCTGCGCGGCCAGACCGCGCATCGCGTCCGATGAATCCGGACAGAGCAAGAGGGCCTTCTCGAAGCATCGCCGCGCGGCGCCGGAGTTGCCTGAGCGCGCATACGCGACGCCCGCGTTGAGATACGCTTCGGGCCAATCCGAACGCTTTTCCAGGCAGGCCCCAAACGCCTCGGCGCTGGCTGCGAAATCGCCGCGAAGCAGCCGCAGATAGCCCAGGCGGAAGCACCCGTCGCACCACTCCGGCGCATCCTCGGGAAGCTTGGCATAGAGCTTCTCGGCCTGGTTCCGCTCGCCCTGCTGCTCCAGCACCAGCGCCAGGTTCCAGAGAACTCCCGGCTGGCGAGGGTCGAGTTGAAGCGCCTTCTCGTAACATGTGCGCGCGGCGGCGAGGTCGTTCAATTCGTGCCGCACCACCCCGAGATTCATATAGGCCAGTACCGAATCGGGCTTCAGCGCGATGGCCTCGGTGTACGCGTGCGCCGCATTCTCGTAGTCGCCCATGGTGTGATGGGCCACCCCGAGATTGACCCAGTTTTCGAAACGCTCCGGAACCAGCTTGGACAGACTGTGGCTGTGGCGTGCGGCCGCCGCGTAGTCTCCGTCCTCAAACGCCAGCGCCGCCAGCGCTTCCAAAACGACGGGAGACTCCGGCTGCAATTCGGCCAGCATCTCCGCATAGCGCCGCACGGCCTGGTGGTCTTTCTTTTCGAGGAATACACTCACCAGGTTCGCCAGCGCCTCCTCGCACCGCGGATTGAGCGCCAGCACCTTGCGGTAGTATTCCGCGGCTTCCGCGAGTTGGCCGGTCTGCTGCAGGGCCACGGCCTTGCCCAACAGCGCCTGCTCGTCATTGGGAACGAGGTTGAGATACTTGCCGAGCGGTTCCATCGCCTCGGCCGGGCGCCCGCTGTGGATCAGGCACAGGCCTAACCCCAGGCAGGCGTCCGAGCGGGTAGCGTCGGCTGCGGCCGCTTTCCGGAAAGATTCCACGGCGGCTTGCCAACGTTGTAGGTTGCCCCGGCAGACCCCCAGGTTAAAATGCGCGGTGCGATTGAGCGGCACCAATTCCGCCAGTTGCTCGTAGATTGAGGCGGCCGATTCATAATCGCGCATCTCGTAATGAATCTGGCCCAACGCCGCGTACAGCGCGGGATCGCGCTGGCCCGATTCAATCGCGCGGCTCAACATGTCGGCGGCAGCCTCGACCTTGCCCTCCAGGTGCAGGGATACGGCATTGGAAAGCGTGCGGTCGGCACGCTTCTGGGGACTGAGGCGGTTGATCAACGTCACGCGGGGAAACAGCGATGGCACATCGCCCGGCTCTTTTCGTGCGGCAATCCCCATGCTTGAATCCTCCGGTTCCTGAAATCCCGCGGACGGGTCTCGGCCGCTGCCAGCAAGACATCTTCGGGACGCCCCGGCGGCGCGCCTCCAGGGTGGGGCTGCGCCGTATCCGCCGCGGACTCCAGCCGCCGCCATTGCGCGGTGGTCTCGGACCCTTCTTCCGAACCGCCGGAAAGGTAGGCGCAGATTCTCCCCAGGAAGTCGTCATTCGCCGCCAGCTTCATCCAGTAGAGCCGCGCTCGTTCGCCTGGCTCGCTGAAGAAACCGACGCCCCCGGAAGCCAGCGTGTCGTCGATCCACCGATCCACTTCCTGACCTTCGATGGAAGTGATCACGCGGTTGCCCTTCACCTCCACCGCCACATGGTACGGCGTGTCGTTGTGCACCATCACCGAAAGCGGCACTTCCACCCTGTTCCCTTTCTTCCCGCCCACCACGGGATAATGCACTATGGCGATGATGGGGCGCAGACCGGGATCCACCACCGTGAATTTCATGGCGTAGTAATTCTGCAGGTCGCGAGCGCGGACCACCCAACCCATGCTCTTGCTCTCGATCTGGCCAAAGAATTCCAGCCGGTAATTGGAGTAGACCGCCGAAGGACGGTAGAGGGCCAGTTGGCCCGTGCGGACATATCCGTCGGGATGGCGCGACCAGCCAGGGGCCCAGCTCTTGGGGGCGGAATTCCAGGATTCCATGCCGGCCTGGAATGTGTCGGTGAGCTCCACGGCGGCGCGTCTCGATATGACGCTACGCACCCAACTCAGAGGCCGCTTCGCCGCCACCACCGTCTGGGGCGCCGGATTGGGCCGCGCGGGCGCCGCCCCAACCGCGGATATCTCCTGGCTCACCATCGCCGTCCCCCTCAACGTCCCGGCGGCGCCTGCGCCGAACCACATGCCCACGGCCACGAACAAGCCCGCGGCGAGCGCTTCCACGACTCGGTGCATGGCGGCGCTGCGGGGCCGGCTGGTCTGGGGCGCAGCCTGCCGCGGGACGAGGTCTTCCAGCCGGTCAAGCGCCGGCCGCAGCGCAAACCGGGGCGCCACAGGGGCAATGTCCGGCTCATGCCACTCCAGCCGGTCCACCGCCGCGCCGCGCACATTCTGGCAATGGAACTCCGGCGGAATGAAACCAGGTTCGGGCATCCCCGCCGCCGGCTCGCCACTCGGCGCCCCCATCGATTCCGCGCTCGCAGCCACCCGCGGCCCGGCCAGCGCGGCGGGCACTCTGAATGGCCCAAGAACCGCCGGTTTGCGCGTGGCCGTCCCACACAGCGCATAAGCCACCGATAGCCGTGTCTCCCTGGCTACCGCCTCCGCAGCGGGGCCTCGCAGCCAACTGTCGCTGGCCTTCGGGGACAATTCCGGCGCGGCAACCCGGTACAGGGTTCTCCTCAGACG
The DNA here is from genome assembly GCA_049515735.1 of Bryobacteraceae bacterium. Lineage (GTDB taxonomy): Bacteria > Acidobacteriota > Terriglobia > Bryobacterales > Bryobacteraceae > Fen-178. The sequence continues at coordinate 26,316 of JBEKTU010000029.1, read as the reverse complement.
TTCTCCATAATTGCGGGGAGCGGGGCAGGGGAATTCGCCGTTCTGAGGCGGATCGAACGCGCCGATATTCCTGTCGCAATACAAGCAGACCACCGCCTTCCTCGGCGTATGCTGGCCTGATTATATCGTCAAATGAAGCCAAAACTTCCACGAGATTTCCGGATAATTACCATCAATTTCGTTAATATTTGTCGATTATCCGAGGTTAATTTCCGGCGCTACCGCAGCCGCAGGCTGTTGGTCACCACCGTCACGCTCGAAAGCGCCATGGCGGCCGCAGCCACCATGGGCGAGAGCAGGCCCACCGCCGCGATGGGGATACCCAGCGTATTGTAGGCGAAGGCCCAGAAGAGGTTCTGGCGGATGATCCGCATGGTGCGCCGCCCCAGTTCAATCGCTTCCGCCACGCCGTTCAGGTCGTCCCGCATGAGGGTGATGTCACCGGCCTCCATGGCAATATCGGCGCCCGATCCCATGGCCAGCCCCAAATCGGCCTGCGCCAGCGCGGGCGCGTCATTGATGCCGTCGCCCACCATGGCCACGCGTTTGCCGGCGGATTGCAGCTTTTTCACTTCCGCGGCCTTCTGGTCCGGCAGAACTTCGGCCAGCACGCGATCTATGCCGGCCTCGCGCGCCATGGCTTCGGCGATCGCGCGCTTATCGCCGGTCATCATCCAGACTTCCAGGCCCGCGTCGCGCAAGCGGCGCACGGCCTGTGCGGCTTCGGGCTTGATGGTGTCGGCGATTTCGATGACACCGGCCGCCGCGCCGTCGATCGCCACGCTCGCTCCGGGTCTGCCGATCGACACGTCATGCCCCGCCACGCGCGCACGCACTCCATGGCCGGGCAGCGCCGAAAACTCGGTGGCCTCCTCCAGCGCGATGCCGCGCTCCGCGGCCGCTTCCACGATGGCCTTGCCCAGCGGATGCTCGGAATAACGCTCGGCCGAAGCCGCCAGCCGCAATAAGTCGCGCTCCGTGCGGCCGGGCGCGGGGAACACGCCCGTGACCCGAAGTTTGCCGCGCGTGATGGTCCCCGTCTTATCCAGCACTATGGTATCGATGCGGCGCGCCATTTCCAGCGCTTCGCCGCCCTTGATCAGGATTCCCCGCTCGGCGCCCCGCCCCGTTCCCACCATGATGGCCGTGGGCGTGGCGAGGCCCAATGCGCACGGGCAGGCGACGATCAGCACCGCCACCGCGTTGACCATGGCGACCGCCACCGGCGCGAAGAACAGCCACGCGGCGAACGTCAGCGACGCCGCCAGCAGAACGCCCACCGTGAAATAGCCGCTCACCACGTCGGCCAGCCGCGCCACGGGGGCGCGCGAACCTTGCGCCTGCTTCACCATCTCGATCATCTGCTGCAACACGGTGCCCCGCCCGGCCTTCTTCACCTGGAACCGGAAACTGCCGGAGCGGTTGATGGTCCCGGCAAACACGGGTGCGCCGGCCTGCTTGTCCACGGGCATGCTCTCGCCGGTCAGCAGGGATTCGTCCACCGCCGATTCGCCGCTCGACACCGTGCCATCCACGGGGATGCGCTCGCCGGGCCGCACCACTACCACGTCGCCGGCGCGCACGTCTTCCACCGGCACCTCCACTTCGGCGCCCTCGCGAATCACGCGCGCCGCGGGCGGCTGAAGATCCATGAGACGGCGGATAGCTGCGCCAGCGTGGCTGCGTGCGCGGGCTTCCAGGGTGCGGCCCAGCAGGATCAGCGCGATGATGACCGCCGCGGCTTCGTAGTAGACCTCGTGTCCGCCGCGGAGCGTTTCCCACAGCGAGTACAGGAACGCCGCGCCGGTGCCCAGGGCAATCAACGAGTTCATGTTCGCCGAGAAGTGGCGCAGCGCGCGCCAGGCCGCCACGTAGAAGGGCGCGCCGCAATAGAAGACCACCGGCGACGTAAGTGCGAGCTGCAGCCACGGCCAGCGATGCGACATGCCCAGGACCAGCACGGGCGCAGCAAAAACGACGGCCACCACCAATCGCCGCCGGTAGGCCGGCTCCGCGCTGTCGGGCCGCGTCGCGGTTTTCGGCACGCCGTAACCCAGGTCCTCGATGGCCGCGATGAAATCCGCAACGTGGACTCGGTCGGGGTGGTACTCGACGGTGGCCGTGTTGGTGGCGAGATTAACGCGGGCGCGTTCCACCCCGGCGGTGTTGGCGAGAGTCCGCTCGATGGTGCGCGCGCACGCCGCGCAGGTCATTCCGGAAACCGGAAGATCCACTCGTTCCGGCGCTGCCACGCTCATGCCGGCACTTCGTAGCCCAGCGCGCGCACGGCGCTGGCGAGCGTCTCGGGTTGCACCATGTCGGTGTCGTATTCCACGGTGGCGCTGCCCGCGTGGAGATCGACGGCGGCCTTGCTTACGCCCAGCGTGGCGGCCAGCCGGCGCTCCACGCTGCGCGCGCAATTGGCGCAAGTCATTCCCCGTACCGGAAGATTCAGAGTTTGTATCGCCATACATATATGATGATTTCATGGTTTTCGCCGATGCGCTGCTGGCCCAGCGGATTGAAGCCGCCGAGGCCGCCAACGCCCGGGGGTGCAGCCCTCGCGGCGCCAGTGTGCTCGAAGTGGCCGGCGGTTGCGCCATTTTCGCGGGCGCGGATTCGCCCCTGACCCAGGCCGTCGGAATCGGTCTCAACGACGCGGTGAGCGAGGCCCAGATCGGCGCCTTCGAAACGTTCTTTCGCAGCCGTGGCGCGAAGGCCACCATCGACCTCTGCCCTTTGGCCGACCCCGGCCTGCTCGAGGCGCTGGCCGAGCGGGGCTACCGCCCCACGGGGTTCAACAACGTTCTGGTTCGGCGGCTGGCCGGGTCGGAAATCGTGCTCACGCCGCGGGTGCGGCGGGCGGTGGCCGGCGAGGACGATCCGTGGTCCTACACCGTGGGCCGGGGCTTCTTCGATCAGCTCGAGCTCACCACCGAAGAGATGGACGTGGGCCGCGCCATATTCGCCATGCCCGGAGCGATGTGCTATCTGGCGGTCGCCGGGACCGGGGCCAGCGCCGGAGGGGCCGCTTTGGCCATACGCCATGGCCTGGCAACCCTGTTTGCCGACAGCACCATCGCCCAGTTCCGCTGCCAGGGCCTGCATCGCGAGCTCATTGCCGCGCGGCTCAACGAAGCCATCGCGCAGGGCTGCGATATGGCCACGGCTTCCACGCTGCCCGGCAGCGTATCGCAGCGCAATTACGAGCGCGCCGGCTTCGAGGTGGTCTACACCAAGGTGACCCTGGAAGCTTTCAGCGATCAGCCCTCAGCTTTCAGCTAACCCCCCGGCGGCGCTGTCTTTAGCTGAAAGCTGAGAGCTGATCGCTGAAAGCTATTTCTGAGAGATTCCTCGACCCTCCGGCACTACCTTCACTCAGAGTCAGGAAACCCCAAATCGTGTGGCTCGACCACTGGGTGGCGGCGTGTCTGGTTCCCCTCGCGGCATGGGTCCTGCTGAGTGGACTGGATGATCTATTTATCGACCTGGTTTTCTTCCTAACGGGGCGAAAACAGTTTCGGTGGCCGGCGGAATCGGAGTTGGATCAAGCTCCTCAACGCCGGATGGCTATTCTTGTGCCTCTGTGGCGCGAATACCGCGTCATCGGGCGGATGCTGGAGCAGAATCTCTCGGTCATTCGGTACGAGAATTACGACATATTCGTCGGTGTCTACCCCAATGACGATCTCACGGCACGGGCGGTAGCCGAGACAGCGCGCCGCCACCCGCGCGTCCACCTGGCCTTGTGCCCCCACGACGGCCCCACTTCCAAGGGCGACTGCCTGAACTGGATCTACCGCCGGATGACGAATTACGAAGCCCGGCAGGGAGTCCGTTTCGATGTGGCGATCACGCACGATGCCGAGGACCTGATCCACCGGGAATCGCTGCGTCTGATCAACTGGTTCTCGCGCAGCTACGACATGGTGCAGATTCCGGTGCTGCCCCTGCCCACCGGGCTGGACGAATTCACTCACGGGCTCTACTGCGACGAGTTCGCGGAATACCAGTTGAAAGACATCCCAGCGCGGCAGCGTCTCCGTGGGTTTCTGCCCTCCAACGGCGTCGGAACCGGTTTTTCGCGGGCCGCGCTGGAACGCATGGGCGAAGTCCATCAGGGCCGCATCTTCGACCCCGAATCCCTGACCGAAGACTACGAAAACGGCTACCGGCTGCATGTCCTTGGGTTTCGCCAGGTGTTTGTTCCCATCCGGCTGGATGCCGCCGCCCCGGCGGCCACACGCGAGTACTTTCCGAGGAACTTCCGCTCCGCCGTTCGCCAGCGCAGCCGATGGGTGGCGGGCATCGCACTCCAGGGCTGGCAGCGCCACGGATGGCGTCCATGGCGGCAGGTCTACTGGTCCTGGCGAGACCGCAAAGGGCTGGTGGGCAACCTGCTCTCGCCGGCCGCCAACCTGTTTCTCCTGTATGGCGTGTCGAGTTACCTGTTGACCGCCCGGTCCGGCCAGGCATGGCACTTGGCCGGCTGCATTCCGTTTTGGGTGGCCCGCGTTTATGCGATTACATTGGGAATCTCGCTGCTGCAAGCTCTGGTGCGGGCGCATTGCAGCGCGCGTATCTACGGATTCCGATTCGCCGCGGCCTCCCCGCTGAGGATTTTCTGGGGCAACCTGCTAAACTGCGCCGCCACGGTCACCGCGCTGAGGCAGTTCGTGGCCGCGTGCATGAAACACACAACCCTGGCCTGGACCAAGACCGATCATGCTTACCCCCCGCACCGCACCCCGGAGCAAGGAAGGCCCCGGCTGGGTGAGGTTCTGATGGGCATGAACCATGTCTCGACCGGTCAACTGGAAGCGGCTCTGGGCAGGGCTCCGGACGGCCTCCGGCTGGGAGAATATCTTCTGCAATTACAGCGGATTTCCGAAGAACATCTCTACCAGGCCTTGAGCTTCCAAACGGGAATCCCCTTGGGGCTTCCCAGCAGTGCGGAGGTGAACCGCCTGGCGACCCACGCGCTGCCGACCGCAGCCGCGCTGCGGTGGAAGGTGATGCCCTACCGGGTGGATGCGGGCCAGCTTCACCTGGTCACCGCGGACGTGCCCTCGGAAGCCATGATTCGGGAATTGAACCGCCTTTCCGAATTGGAGCTCCGCTTCCACCTCATCCGGCCGAACGAGTTCGACGACCTGGCTAGAGAGTATCTCCTGGCGCCGCCTTCAGCCAGCCATGCCGCCGATAGAAATTTTAGATTGGACTCGCTCGAAACGCGGTCCATACACTGAAAAAAGGCGATCCCAAAAGAGGAAAAACCGTGGCGTCATCGGAATCCAGAAGCCAAGTCGAGCTGCTGCACCAGATCAGCAATATAGTCAGCTCCAATCTGGGCCTCGAGCGCATCTTGCAGGAGCTCATCGGGATGGCGGTGAACGTGACCGGCTGCGACGCCTGCCTGGTTTACCTGGTGGACCACGCCAGCCACGAGATCGTGCTGCGCGCTTCGCAACTGCCGCACACGCGGGAGATCGGCAATATCCGAATGAAAATGGGCGAAGGCATCACGGGGTGGGTGGCCCAGCATAAGTCCGTGGTGGCGCTGCCGGCCAACGCCGCGGCCGACGCGCGCTTCAAGACCTTCCAGGCGTTACCGGAAGACACCTACCAGGCTTTTCTGTCCGTGCCGCTGATCAGCAACGGAGAGCTGATCGGGGTCATCAATGTGCATCACAAGGCCGAGCACGCGCATACGCCCGAAGAGACCGCATTGATCGGCTTCATCGGCGAGCAACTGGGCGGCGCCATCGCCAAGTCCAAGCTGGAGGAGCGAACCGAGAGCGCGGCCCGGCGCATGGAGGCGCTGGCGGGACTGGCGCGCACGATTTCGGAAGAGAATTATCTCGATCGCATCTTGCAGGCCATCTCGGAGATGGTGGCCGAGACGCTGGATTCGCCGGTGTGCTCCATCATGCTGGTGGATGAGGACCGCCGCGAACTGGTGATTTCGGCGGCGCGCTGCTCGTCGCCGGAATATCTGCACAAGATGCCGCTCAAGATCGAGGACTCGCTCATAGGCCGCGTGGTGCGCGAAGGCCGCGTCATCGTGGTGAGCGACGTGTTGGAGGAGAAGCAGTACCGCTACCCCGAATTAGCGCGCAGGACGGGCCTGGCTTCGCTGCTGTCGGTGCCGTTGATAACGCGCGAAAGGGTGATCGGCACCATCAACCTGTACACCCGCGAGGTCCGCCAGTTCACCGAAGACGAGATCGGCTTCGTCAAGGTGGTAGCGGGCCAGGCCGCCATCGCCATCGAGAACGCCCGCCTGATGTCGGAGGCCCTCGAAATGAAGCGCACGCTCGAAGAGCGCAAGCTCATGGAACGGGCCAAGGGCATCCTCCAGCACAAGCACAACCTCACCGAAGAAGAGGCCTACCTCAGGCTGCGCAATGAGAGCCGCCGCCTCCGGCGGTCCATGCGCGACCTGGCCGAGGCCGTGATCCTGGCGGACGATCTCGAGCGGAAGAACAGCCACAAGGCGTAATCAAGTGACGTACCAGTCCCTTGCTGGTACGAGTGGAACTGTACTTCCGCTTCGGACTGACGCACCATGGAACTTCTGGGCCACGGGCCAACAGAAGCTACGCCAGCGTCTGACTCAGCGCCGGGATACCGCGTCCATCCCGGCGCTTTTTTTTTGGCATTCACGTCGGGAACCGATAGCCCACTCCGCGAACCGTATGGACATGCCTCGGGCTGGCTAAGCCGACGATGTGCGGCGGGTGCGTTTTTCATTGGGGCTGAGTAACTTGTCACCGAGTTGGCTCTCGAAGCGGCCTTGGCTTCCGTGGGGCCGCTGGCGGACTCCCGTGGTATACTCAAGCAGCCGGCGGAAGCTGACGTTTCAGCCTGGCGAAAGTCGGGCACGCGTTGCTTAACGGCCATGCGAGATTGAGGCCCGCCCTAACGGGCGATTGAACCGAACTCGGAAGAGTTTAAGGAGAATTAATGGCTACAAGACAAGGCTCTGAGCCCCTACCCGAGAGAGTCCGTTCCTCGTATCAAAAGCTACTTACTGCGGCGACCGAATTGAATTCTGCGTCGGATCGCTTTTCTAAGCTCGTCGCAGAGATCGACGCAACACTAAAACCGCTCAATATTGGGATTACCTCATGGGTGAAGATGGGACCCGGTTGGAGTTCTGAGAATCACTCCGGTTACGACCAAGTTGGATATCACAAGGTGAACGGCAAGTGGTGCGTCGCGCTCAGCAGCGTCGAAGAAAACTTCGACGGCCGTGAGGATGATTGGGAGGTTTGGGCGTTTAGCGACGGCCCTCGCCGTCTGCGCCTCAAAGCAATCGATTACCTTCCAAATCTGCTCGATGAGTTAGCGAAGCAGGCGGTGGGCGAGACCAGGAACGTCGCGCAGAAAACGAACGACCTGGAGCAGCTCGTGTTTGCACTCAAAGACGGGGGCCAGCAATGAGCACATCACTTGCTGTGGTCATCTCTGTGGCGATCCTTGCTGTAGTAATCCTCGTTGCGCTCTTCAGGATGGGATACGTTCGTGCGACCGGTTCGTTCTGGCGCGCATCATTTGAGCTAGAGGCCGGAGATCCCATGAATTCGCGATTGAAGGAGAGACGGCCTAAGTCTTGACCACAATTCAGGATGTGTAGGTGTGGCCGAGCCGAGGGGAAATGAACCCCGGGCTCGGCCAAATTGTCATGACTTATGCCTTAGTCCGCTGCAGGAATGCCGCGGGAACTTCGGCATTCGGCGGGAATTGTGCGGGAGAAGAACCACGGCTCGGCGGGGCTGGTCACCTCCCGCCGGCGACCGCAGAATGCCACCACTCTAAGGTCCGCCCTTCGGTAGTTGTGGCAAACTGGATGGGGACGAGTCATGTCAGCCGCTAGCGATCCGATCTTAATTGAGGTGGTGCGCCGCCTGGTAGAGGCATACAGTCCGGAGCGCATTTACCTCTTCGGTTCCGTCGCCAGAGGAGAAGCCGGTCCGGACAGCGATTACGACATTATGGTCATCGTGCCCGACGACGCGCCGCCGGAACGGTTGCGAAGCCGGCTGGCGTATCGGGCCTTGCGGGGAACTGGGACAGCAGCCGACGTGGTGGTGTGGCCCCGGTCGGGTTTCGAGCGCCGCGCCCGAGTTGCCGCGTCGCTGCCCGCCACGGTATCGCGGGAGGGGATGCTGCTCTATGGCCTTTGATCCCGAACTGGTTGCGGAGACGCGAGAATGGTTCGCGAAGGCGTTCAATGACCTCCGCGCCGCTGAAGCTCTGACGGCCACTACCCCGCCGTTGTTTGATGAAGCCGTCTTCCACTGCCAACAGGCAGCCGAAAAAGCGCTTAAGGGATTTCTAGCGTGCAACGGCTGCGCCTTCCGGAAGACCCACAACTTTCGACGCGCGCCCGTGAATCGTCAGCGAGCCGGGCCGCCGGTCACGAAAAGTCTTTCACCGGTTCCACCCGCCCCATCAATGCCGTGCCGGCCAGCAGCGCGATGGGCATCAACAGCCCGAGTCCGATGAAAACGGGCGCATAGCTGTGGGTGCTGTCCAAAGTGCGGCCCACTGCCCAGGTGCCGATTACCGAGCCAAGGGTGGAACCCGTGCCCCCAATGCCGTAAACCGAGGCCACCGCTCGCGGCGGAAAGTAGTCGCCCGGCAGGCTGTGAACCGTGATGGACCAGAACATCCAGAAATAAATGGCCACCGAAATCAGGGCGATGGTCCAGAACAGAGAATGTGAGAATACCGCCATGATGCCGGCCAGAGACAACACCGTCCCCATCGCCATCATCGTCTTGCGTGTGCGATTCACGCTCCACCCGGCGCGTTGCAGGCGCAGCGCCAGGTATCCGCCGGAGAAGTTCGAGAGGTCGGCAACCAGGAAGGGAATCCATGCCACGGCCGCGATGCCTGCCAGGTTCAGGCCGCGCTCGCGCGCGAGGAACTCCGGAATCCAGAAAACATAAAAGAACCACAGGGGGTCGGCGAAAAAGCGGCAGAAGAAGACCGCCCAGGTCTGCCGGTAACGAAGCAATTCAACCCAGCGAACGCGATCGCCGGCGGCCACGGGTGCGCGCTCCGCGCGTGCCATCTGTGGATGGGTCCTCCGAAACAGTTGGAATGCCAGCACCCATAGGAAGCCCAGGCCGCCGGTCGCGATAAAGGCGCCGCGCCAGCCGGCGATGGCCGTCACGCCCACAACCAGGGGAGGGGCGATCATGGCCCCCAGGCTCGATCCGCTGTTGCAGACTCCGATGGCCAGCGTGCGGGCCTCGGAAGGCACCCATGCCGCCGTCGCCTTGGCGAAGGCAGGCCAGGCTCCGGCTTCACCCATGGCCAACATGCTGCGGAACAGACCCAGACTCAGCGGCCCTCGGGACAGCGCCGTCAGCATACCGGCCACCGACCACCAGCTCACCGACAGCGTGAGTCCGCGCCCCACACCCAGACGGTCCAGCGCATATCCAGCGAGGGTCAAAGCCACCGCGTATGTCGCCATGAACGCGTTGATGATGGCCGCATACTGGCTGTTGCTCAAGTGGAACTCACCCCGCAGCGTAGGCGCCAGAACCGAGAGCACCTGGCGATCGACGAAGTTGATGGTGGTCTCGCCGAGCAGCAGGGCAATCAGCAGGATCAGGGCTCCGCGCGTGAAAACCGCGGCAAGTTCAGGCGGTTGAACGGCCGGTTGCGACATGCGTTCACAGTAACATGCTTGTTGTGGGTTCGAAGGCTGGTGGATCGTGGAGCGAGTGCCGACCCTGAACGGAAAGCACTTCATTGCTTTCCACGGCCCCGCGGTAAACTGGAGAAGGGTCGACGACGCTTTGCGGTTCAGCGAGTTGGTGCATATGCTCGAAAGCCACGGATTCCGGCTGCTCAAGGAGAAGGGCTCTGTCAGGTACTATCGGAAGCCGGGACACGACAGACTGATCCGCGTCGACTACCATGGCCAAAAAGAAGTGCCGGACGGCACATGCCATGCAATCTTGAAGGCCGCCGGAATCAGACCGGGTGTGAAACGATGATTGACCTACGCTACTCGCTCGTGATTGAGGCTACTTCGGAGCCCGACTTTTTCTCTTTCTACTCTCCCGACCTGGAGGGCTTCACTGGGGTTGGACATTCCATTGAAGACTGTCTCTATCAGGCCAAATGGGGCATGACCGATCACGTGCGCCTGCTGGAGGAGGAGGGCCTGCCCGTTCCACTCCCCAACCCACGGCCCCGCATCGTTGTGGAGAACGCCCCGGCGCTCAGGCAGGCTGGCTGAGCCGGCGATGCGCGGTAGGCCGCTTCTTCATTGGGGTCGAGTAGCCGAATTGGCCCCGTCCGCTCAGGACATCCAGACTCACATTCGTGGATGAAGGCGGTCCGCGGCAGGAGCATTCCGGATTAGCGTAGCCCGCCTGTCAGCCAACGCTGCCAGTCCGAAGCGATTCGTTTTTCGCAAAACCATCGCGTACAGGCCAAGGCAATCTGCCAAATCACTGTGGTGTGGCGAGGACGTTTCGAGGAGCCGGATTGCGGTGTTGAGGCACTTTTCGGCTCCTTCAAGGTCGCCCCGTGCGAGCAGCGCGGCCCCAACGCTGCGCTCCACAAACGCCCTCCCCCGGGGACTGTCGAGGATGTTGGTGATTTTCTCCGCGGGAATAACGGCCGCAATCCCGCTGTTCTGCGCAGCAACACCGTGTAGCTCGGCAATCTGGATTGTGACGTCCAGGCCCTCAGGAAAGAAGCCCTGCATTACGCCAAGAAGGCGATAGGAATAACCCGCGAGTGTTCCGTCGTCACGTATGCCACCTATACGGAGGAAAACGGGGGAACCGCTGTTACCTCCGAAAGACATCACGTCGACCAAGTGCACATCTACCGTCTTGGTCGGATCGTTCCTGTCTAGGGGAATCCGCTCCTGGGAGATGCGTGCCAATTTGCCGTGTCTTACTATCGGGGTAATTTTTCATGGCCCCCAGATGCCATGCGAATAAACCGGTGAACAGGACTTCGTCGTTCTCCGTAATCCGAAGGTCAGCGAGAGTCTTCTTCGTGGCGAGCGCGTCGGCTCCGATGAATTTGACATCCAGAACGTCTGCCATCAAACCAATCGGCACTATCGCGAGATCGACCGAGTCATCGTCCGTATCGACCAACCACACAAGGTCGCCTCTATCAGTCACGACAGTCACGGGAACCGTGGTGTACTGCGTGCCGTCCGGCTTGACCTCTCTCGTGTTTACCCTGGCAGAAAGGGCCTTGAAGTACGGCCCCAGCCCAGGTTTGCCTGCAGCATCAGGCTCTCGAATTACATGCCTGTTGGTTACGAGATACGTCAAACTCAGATCCGAACCCAGCCGCGGCTCTGGCACCCCGACGAAGAAACCAGTCCCCATCTGAATCCCGCGTTGCGTCGGAGCGCCATTCTGGGCCTCAGTCCTGGTCAATTCATAGTCGCCGATCAAGAACACCACACATTTCTTGATCTGCTCAAGGGCAGGTTCGTTTTGAGCCTTCTGCGCATCGGTCTTGGCTGCCTCGGCTTTCGGTGGCTCCGCCTGCGGAGGCGCCTGTGCCCCCGGGCTGCCTGAGAAAGTGAACGACCCAACAAGGGCCAGGAGAGCTATTCGACGAATTCGGCTGGCGCGACCCCGTGAGTCCGCGCGAAACATCATATTATGAGTGTACTCCTGCTGGAGGAACAGGGCCTGCCCGTTCCACTCCCCAACCCACGGCCCCGCATCATTGTGGAGAACGCGCCGGCGCTCAGGCAGGCTGGCTGAGCCCGAGATGAATCTGGTGTCAGGCTACCCAACCCCCAAAGAAGAAACCGCCCGCCGTGGCTAGGCAAGCGTGCCGACACAAGCCTGCTGCTCAGAGTTGGGTCGAGACGAAACTTTGTTATAATTTTGCCACGGGCATCGGTCGTCGATCCCGAGGGCGCTGTCGGAAAGAGAGGGTTTGGGGATGGCATGGCTCACGGAGGTCTTAGGGACGGTAGTGTTCTTCGCGCTGGCGGGGCAATTCTTGGAAGGGCAGTCAGCCCGGAGTGGTGCCACAGGGCTTCTTCTGGTCGCCAACAAAGGCGACCGCACGCTTGGGATTATCGATCCGGAAACCGGGCGGACGCTGGCGGCGGTCGCCGAGGGCGGCGTCACGGGGCATGAGGTGACGGCATCTCCGGACGGCAAGTTCGCGTATGTCCCGATCTATGGAAACTCGGGCGTGGGCATGGCCGGCACGGATGGGCGCAACCTGGTGGTAGTCGATATAGCGTCGGGCAAGGTGACGGGCAATCTCGATTTCGGGCGAGGCGTGCGGCCGCACTGTCCCGTGTTCGGGCCGAAGGACGGGCTGCTGTACGTGACCACCGAACTCGATAATTCGATCACCGCGATCGATCCGCGCACGCTGAAAGTGGCCGGTACGGTCCCCACCGGCCAGACGGAATCGCACATGCTGGCGATCACGCGCGACGGGCGGCGCGGCTATACGGCCAACGTCGGGCCGGGCTCCGTTTCGGTGCTCGATCTGGAAGCCAGGAAAACGCTCGCGGTGATTCCGATATCGGGGAAGACCCAGCGCATTTCGCTGTCGGCGGACGACCGCATGGCGTTTACAGCCGATCAAACCAAGCCTCAGCTTGCCGTAATCGACACTGCCACGAATAAAGTCAAGCAGTGGGTGGCGCTGCCGGGGTTGGGTTATGGCACCGCCGCAACCGGCGACGGACGTTACCTGCTGGTGGCGGTCCCGGGCGCCAACCGGGTGGCGGTGGTGGACCTGCGATCCATGGAGGTCGCGCGGTCCATCGAGGTTCCGCGCGCGCCGCAGGAAGTTCTCATTTCGCCGGACAATCGGGCGGCGTACGTGTCCTGCGACGCCAGCCACCAGGTGGCCGAGATCGGGCTTACCGACTGGAAGGTGAAGCTGATCGATGCCGGAAGCGGCGCGGACGGCCTCGCCTGGGCGCCGGTGAAATAGAGCGGATATAATCTAGCTATGTCTCAAACCGACGTTCCCCGCAGGGCCTTCCTTCGTGGCGTCACCGCCGCCACGGCGCTTTCCTATTCCCGAGTTCTCGGCGCCAACGACCGGGTGCAACTCGGCATGATCGGCTGCGGCGAGCGCGGCCGCAGCGACATGGGGAGGTTCATTAAGGCGGGCGACACCGATGTCGTGGCCCTGTGCGACATTTACGGCGCGCAGATCGACCGCGCCAAACAAGACGCGCCCAACGCCAGGAGCTTCACCGACCACCGCGCCCTGCTCGCTCTCAAGGACGTGGATGCGGTGCTGATCGCCGTTCCCGACCACTGGCACGCGGCCATCGCCATCGACGCTCTGAATGCCGGTAAAGACGTGTACGTCGAGAAACCGCTGACGCTGAAAATCGACGAAGGCCCCGTCATCGTCAAGGCCGCGCGCCTCAACAACCGCATCTGCCAGGTGGGCATGCAGCAGCGTTCCGGCAAGCACTACCTGGAAGCCAAACAGCTCTACATGGACACCGGCAAGCTGGGCAAAATCACGCTGGCGCGCACCTGGTGGCACGGCAATTCATATCACTTGCGCAAGGCGCCGGCGTCGCTCCAGACGCAGCCCGCCAACCTCGATTGGGCGCACTTCCTCGGCCCCCTCAAGTGGCGCGACTGGGACCCGCAGCAGTACTGGAATTGGCGCGCCTACCTGGATTTCGGCGGCGGGCAGGTCACCGACCTCTTCACTCACTGGATCGACGTGGTTCACATGTTCATGGGCCAGGACAATCCGATTTCGGCATCCGCCGCGGGCGGCGTCTATCACTACAAGGACGGCCGCACCGCGCCCGATACCATCAACGTGCTGCTGGAATACCCGTCGCAATTCACCGCCACCTTCGAAGCCACGCTGGCTCCCGGCGTCACCGGGGATGCCATCGAGATGTGCGGCACCCAGGGCCGCCTGTGGATCGATCGCTCGCGCTACGAATTCCACCCGCCCGGCCGCAATGCGCAAGCCACCGTGGTCGAGGCGGCGAGCGACCTGGACCTCGATCACGTGCAGAACTTCCTCGAGTGCATCCGCTCGCGCAAGCTGCCCAACGGCGACGTGCTCATCGGCCACCGCTCGGCGCAAGCTTCGCACCTCGGCAATATCTCGTATATACAGAAGCGGCGCATCGATTTCGACCCGGTCCGCGAAGAGATTCTGCCGTTTTGACGGCTTGCTATACTGAAGTTTCTAACCCACAACTACTGAGGAGTTTCATGATCTCCGCAACCCAACTGCGCCCTGGGATGGTCATTAAGTTCAACAACGAGCTGTACTCGGTTTTCAGCGTGAATCACCGTACGCCCGGCAACTTGCGAGGGTTCGTGCAGGTCAGAATGCGCAGCCTGCGCACCGGCTCCATGACCGAGCACCGTTTCTCTTCCGAGGACCGCGTCGAAAAGGCGCTGTTGGAAGAGCACGAAATGGAGTACCTGTACGACGATGGCGAGTACTACTATTTCATGAACACGGAGAACTTCGAGCAGATGCACCTGATGAAGGACCTGTTGGGCGATGCCACCCAATACCTCATCCCGCAGTTGATGGTCAAAGTGGAATTCTACGAAGGCAAAGCCATGAGCGTGGAGCTGCCGGCCACCGTCGATCTGACGGTGGTGGAAACCGAGCCGGGCATGAAGGGCGCGACCGTCTCCAACGTCACCAAGCCGGCCAAGCTCGAAACCGGCCTGGTGGTGCAGGTGCCATCGTTCATTACCGAAGGCGAGAAGATCCGCGTCAACACCGCCGAAGGCACTTATCAGGAACGCGCGTAGCCACTCGCCTCACAGCCTCCGCAGTGCCACCGCCAGTTCTTCCTCCTCTTCCGGAAACACGGTCCTCAAGTCCAGGATGAGCCTGTCGTTTTCGATGCGCGCCACCACCGGCGGATCGCCCGCCCGCAGCCGGCGCTCGGCGTCCACCAGGTCCGCGCACTCTATGGCAATCAGCCAGGTGGGAATGGATTGCTCCGGCGTGGCCCCGCCTCCGGTCACGGAGCTTCCGGGCACGATTTCCGCGCGTAGCCCCGGAACGCACGCCACCAGCGCCTCGGCGCGCGCTCGAATCCCGCTGGCCGTCCGGCGGATCAACGCCAGCGCCGGCACGTCGTCCCACCGTTCCAGCAGCAGGCTGCGCAGCGTGTTCCCGAGGGCCTGGTAGACGATCTTGTCAAGCCGCAGCGCGCGGTAGAGCGGGCTGCGCCGCAAGCGGGCGACGACCTCCGCTTTCCCCGCCAGGATCCCCGCCTGGGGACCGCCCAGCAGCTTGTCGCCGCTGAAGGAAATCAGATCGGCGCCGGCCTTCAGGCTGTCGGAGACCAGCGGTTCTTCGATTCCGAACGCCAGCAGGTCCACCACGCAGCCGCTGCCGAGGTCCTCATACACCGGCACGCCGCGCTCGCGCCCCAAGGCCACCAGCTCGCGCAACTCCGGCCGCGCGGTGAAGCCCGAGATGCGGAAGTTGCTGGGATGGACGCGCAGCAGCAGCCGGGTGCGCTCGTTGATGGCCGCGCGGTAGTCGGCAATCCCGGTCCGGTTGGTAGTCCCGACTTCGCGAACCACCGCGCCCGAACGCGCCATGATATCCGGAATGCGGAAACCGTCGCCGATTTCGATCAGCTCGCCGCGCGAGACCACGACTTCGCCCCCCGCGGCCATTTCGTTCAGCGCCAGAAAGATAGCCGCGGCATTGTTATTCACCGCGATCGCCGGCGCGCCCAGCAGCCGTTCCAGCAGGCCCGCGGCATGGACATCGCGCTGACCGCGCCGTCCGGCCGCCAGGTCGTACTCCAGGTTGGAATAGCCGGGCAGCACGTGGATGGGGCCCAGAGGCGAGCGTCCCAGGTTGGTATGCAGCACCACCCCGGTGGCATTGATGACGCGCCGCAGCGACGGCCCCTCAAGCGCTGCCAGCGCCCTCTCGACGCGCGCTTCCACCGGCGGTCCGCCGCCCTTGCCGCTCAAGATTTCCGCCCGGAGTTCATCCAACGCGCGCCGGATTTCCGCCGCCACCAGCGCGCGCGGGAACCGCGCCAAGGCCGAAAAGAGGCGTTCCAGCACTTCATGCACCGCCGGCAAATCGCGCAGCTTGTCGATTTCACCCACGAATTCGATGGTACACTGGAAACGTCGGGGCGTGGCTCAGCCTGGCTAGAGCGCCTGGTTCGGGACCAGGAGGCCGGTGTTTCGAATTCACTCTCCCCGACCAAATGTCCTTTCCAAATTGGCTCTACGCCACACCAGATCCGGTCCTTGTGTGTTACACTCAGCGCTTGACTGATAGAGCGGTTCAGGGCACAAGAAGAATAGCAAGGTAGATTGCTTTTCTCAATGGTCATCCTCGGCGTTTCCCATCCTATCTCCATGAACAACGCGGCCTGCGTCCTTGTGGACGGGCGCCTGGTTGCGTTCGCGGAGGAGGAGCGTTTCTTGCGCTTGAAGCACGCCCCGCACCTGTTTGCCGAGAAGGCTATCGAGTATTGCTTGGGCGCGGCAGGGGTCACCAAGGCGCAGGTCGATGTCACCGCTGTTGGATTTTCCGCGCCCACTAAGGATGGTCTCCGCCGGGACGACATAGAGGGTTATTTTGAGGGGTCCCTCTCCCCGGAACGGAACTTTCGTTTAGTCCTGAACCTCTCCTTGTTGGACCGGGACCTCCAGATCAACTCATTCGGCAGACGGTTGTACTTCGACCATCATCTCTGCCACGTCGCAAGCGCCGCAATCCCTTCCGGTTTTCCGGCCGCGAACTTCATTTCGCTAGATGGCTGGGGCGGACCGAAAGCGGGCCTGATCGGTTTCTGGAACGGCTCCGAAATGGACGTGTATGTTGAGATTCCCGTTGCTAACAGTTGGGGCCTGCTGTTTGAGCTAGTGACCGCTTATCTGGGATTCCGGCCACACTCCGGCGAAGGTAAGACCATGGGCCTAAGCGCTTTCGGCAAGGTCAAGCCGGAAGTGCTTCCGGACTGGTGCGACCCGGATCTTGGTCTGCCCGATACGCAACGCTACTCTGCCCATTTCGCCAAGAACGTGGTGGGCCGGGACAGGGCTGAACCCCTTCTGGAAAGACACCGCGACCTTGCCGCAACCCTCCAGTTCTACCTGGAGCGCTCTTTGCTCAAAATCGCTGCCATGCTGCGGCATCGCAGCCGTAGTTCGCGATTTTTGCTGGCGGGCGGCGTCGCACTGAATTGTTCCGCCAACGGTCGCCTCGCCGCTCAGGAATGGGTGGAGGACCTCTTCGTCCAGCCTGCCAGTCACGACGCCGGTACGGCATTGGGAGCGGCCATCCTTGCGCATCGCCAGTTGACAGGCTCGTGGCCGCGCGCGGGTTTTGAACACGCGTATTGGGGGCCTTCGTTCTCCGACGATCAGATTCGGACTGCCCTGATAACTGCAAAAGTGCCGTTTCGAAAAGTCGACCCTGCGGCCGCCATCTGCACGGCGCTGTGCGAGAACCAGATCGTCGGCGTGTTCGAGGGTCGCGCCGAAGTAGGACCGCGCGCGCTGGGTAACCGTAGCATTCTGGCCAACCCGCAACACGCCGCCAATGTACAGCGCGTGAATGATATCAAGGGTAGAGAGTCCTGGCGGCCTCTGGCGCCGGCAGTCCTCAAAGAACGCTATGCCGAACTGTTCGTGAGCCGTGTTCCGTCAGAATTCATGTTATTGGCAAGTCGGGTTCGCGAGGCTTGGCGCCGCCGCATTCCGGCGGTGGTGCACGTGGATGGTTCCGCGCGCCCGCAGGCTGTGGTGGCCAGTACGAATCCAATCTTCGCCGCGACAATACGACGGTTTGAGAAGCTGAGCGGTTGCCCGGCTGTCTTGAACACGAGTTTCAACCTGGAAGACGAACCGATCGTAAACACTCCAGGAAACGCTATCTCCAGCTTTTACCGAAGCGGGCTGGATGTGTTGGTGATCGGCAACTTTATGTTGGGAAAATAGGCCCGGCGCAGGGGTCATAGACCAAGATCCCAACTGGGTAGGGCCTGGTAGATGATTTTGTCGAGCCGCAAGGCGCGGTAGAGCGGGTTGCGCCGCAAGCGGGCGACGATCCCCGATTTCCCGCCAGAATCCCCGCCTGGGGACCGCCCAGCAGCTTGTCGCCGGATTTCCGCCGCCACCAGCGCGCGCGGGAACCGCGCCAGGGCCGGAAAGGAAAGAGGCGTTCGAGCACTTCGTGCACCGCCGGCAAATCGCGCAGCTTGTCGATTTCACCCACGAATTCGATGGTACACTGGAAACGTCGGGGCGTGGCTCAGCCTGGCTAGAGCGCCTGGTTCGGGACCAGGAGGTCGGTGGTTCGAATCCACTCGCCCCGACCACTAGCCGGTCTGCCGTGGTCCAGGCATCGGACTCCGCGACGGCGCCACAGATGAACACGACTGTTGTGGACGTATTCCGCGATTTCCCAGGGATCTTCCGGCTGCAAGATCCATGAGCCCCTACGCCGATGATCTTTGCCGGGTTCTGCGCGGATCATGAAGAGCGAGTCGCCCCATCCGGCCTCTTCGCTCAGCTAAATGTGCATCTCAAAGGGCAAAGTCTGCACGAGCCGCCGCTAGTTATCACGACCAATCAGGCCCCCAGTTCCTGCAGCGTGCGCAGGAAAGTAATGACACCTTCCCGGCTCAGCATGCCGAGGACGTGGCTATCGTGTGTGACGGGCAACTGGTTGACGCCATCGCGGTCCATCTGTTGGAGGGCGGTCCATAACTGGGTGTCTGGGTCGGTGCGTTTCAACTGCTCCAGGGGAAGCATGACCTGCGCCGCGGTTGTCGTCGCCCAGTGATGCCGCGGCACTTCCTTGATCCGGTGCAGAGTGATCATGCCAACGGTGTCTGCTTCGCGAGTAACCAAAAAGCAGCGCTGCCCGCCGCCGAGGATGTGTTCGTCCACCAACTGTTCGAGCGTCAGGTCGTCAGGGACGGTGACGCAGTGACTGCTCATAGCTTGCGAAACTGTGTGGCCGGCCAACAGGCCCTGGAACATCACTTGATGCACCTGCTGTGAGGCGGCATTGTCAAGGAACCAGCCGATGAAAGCAATCCAGAGTCCGCCGCCGAAGCTGCCATTGAACATTTGCCAGACACCAACGAAGATGAACAGGAAACCAAAGAAACGGCCAGCGTTGGCCGCGACTAGCGTGGCGCGGCGCATATCTTTCGTGGAGGCCCAAACCAGGGCGCGGAACACGCGGCCGCCATCCAGCGGGAAGCCGGGAATCAGGTTGAAAAGCACCAACGCAAAGTTGATGTAGGCCAGGTATTTCGTCAGACCCCAGAGAGGCTGAATGCCGGCAACTACCGGCTGTGCCACCGAGAAGAACACCGCCAGCGCCAGGCTCACGATTGGTCCGGCGCTAGCGATGAGGAATTCCGCCTTGGCGCTGGGCGGTTCCGCGCCAATCTGAGCCACGCCACCAAAAATGAACAACGTGATGCTGCGCACCGGCACTTTGAACCGCAAAGCTATCACGGAATGTCCCAGTTCGTGGAGCAGCACACTCGCAAAGAGCATGATGGCAGTGGCGGCGCCCATGAACCAATACAACAGGGGCGGCCAGTGCTTAAACTCGGCGGGATAGTAACTGCCTGCCAGCGTCCAGGTGAGCAGCGCAAAGATCAGGAACCAGGAATAATCCAAACCAATGGGGATTCCCAGAATCCTGCCTAACGGAATATTGTGCCGGGTCATGAGTCTTTTCATGGGATTGCCGTTACCACAGGATTCGGGCGGCTTCCAGGCTCGGCCGACATCAGTTCGCGGGACCGCTCGTCGCGCCCGTGGAATGGTCCAACCATGCCACCGGGTGGCTGCGGACGCTGCCATCACGCTCCTTGATGTCGGCCCAGTTGGCGTCTTTTGTCAACCGGACAAAAACACCCGGGGTGCCCTGATATGTGCCCTCGGCCAGCACGACTTCGTCGCCTTCGCGGAATTCAGTGGCAACAGGTCTATTGCTCATCATGTTCGTAACCTCCTTCGTTCGGCAAGTCTCCCGCAGCCCGCGGGGGCCAGCGTGCCGGCCCCCGGTTCGCATCACCCTCCGATTACCTGGCTGCGATCGGCGTGCCGATCTCCGTGCCAATGATTTCGCCGGAGATCACCAGTTCCACCCGACGATTCTGTTGCCGGCCCTGCGCCGTGTCATTAGATGCCACTGGCTCGGCTTTGCCGAAACCCTTGGTGGTCACAGAACTCTCCGGCATTCCCTGTTGTATCAGGTAATCGCGTACGGAAGTGCCGCGTTGCTCGGAAAGCCGCTGATTGTAACCCTCACCGCCGACGCTGTCCGTGTAACCTTCCACATCCAGCCTCAGACCCGGATGCCCCGAGACAATGCCCGCCACCTTGGCCAGTTTCTCGCGCGCCAAAGGCCGCAACGAAGACTTGCTTGTCTCGAAAAGGACATCCGACATATTCGCGATCAAGCCACGCTCCGTGTCGCGGGTCTGTAGAATGGCGTTGAATTGCGTCAGGAGTTGAGCTCGCAGTTCCGCCTTCTCCGGCTCCGCTTGCGCCTTCTCCTCAATCTTGCGATCCAGTTCCCTTTCGGCGCCGGCCCGCTGCGCGTCGGCCTCGCGTTCCAGACGATCGGATTGCTTCTGCGCCGCTCCCAGAACCGGTACGACGTCGGCCCCAGCCGTCTGCGCATAGTCCCTATTCAGCCGGACCACTTCGGCTTGAGCAGCCGCTATCGTGGCGCTCTCGCTCTTCAGCCGGTCCGCTTCGTTCTGAGCGGCGGTTATCCCTGCTTCGTTGTCACCCTTCGCGCGATCCACTTCAGACCGCGCAACAAGCTGCGCCGTGTCCGCGTCCGCTGTAAGGAGCGCGGCATTGGCTTGTGCCTCGTTACGTTCGCTTTCGCCGCGCGCCCGACGATCCGCCGCAGCCAGGCGCTCGCTGGCCAGCCGCTCCTCATCGATCTTCTTTACCGTGATGATGCGGGCATCTTCGGCCATTTGGACGGCCTCACGCGCCACCGTGCCAATAGGATTCCTTCCCGCCTTTCCCGTCAGATAGCCCTCGGCATTCTCCAGGTCCTGGACGGCCTTCTGAAAGGTCTCGGGGGCGTACCTCTCAGCGCCGGTCCAGCGTGCAATCTGGACGGCATTTCGCGCCTCGTCGAGCTCCAATGGCACCTTCGAGTTCAGTTGCACGGGTTTGATCTCGGCCGGGTTCACGTTGAGGGTGTACTGGCCCCGCTGCAAGAGCTCATATTTCGCGTCGACTTGTTCAATCGTTTGAGCCGTATCGTGCCCGATGAAACTCTCCATAACCACGAGGTCACTGGGTTGAGTTACCGCGAAATAGGGTTCGGCAGTTACAATCAAGCCGAACGGCTGCAACTCCGTGGTGGCATCCAGCCTGGTCTTGTTTCCGTTCAAGAGCAACTCGCCAAGGTTGATGGCACGTCCCTCGGGGGTGATGGCCCACATCACGTAGGTCAGGAACTCGGGACCGAACTTGGCGGCGGGCCACACTCCCTCCATGTGCGCGTCGATCTTGATCGCGCCCTGCTTGCTCTCCACCGTGGCCTCGCCGCGGACCTCGGGTAAGAGTGACGTTCCGCGGAAATCGATCTTGGTGGATCCGGTGCGGTGATTGTAGTTGACCGCTTTTGTGGTCCGCTCGACCACGGCGATGCGATAGATGGGCATCGCATCGGCGGCCATCCGGGCCGCATTCTCGGTTGACTGCTGAACCGGGTTCGGCGCTTGCGACGACTGGGCCGCCGCGAACGCACATACCGTTAGAAACGTACTAATGATCTTCATTTTGTCCTTTTCTTTCCCCAACTCGGCTAGCACTCTCGCGCCGAGTACTTGTTCAGGAGAGCGATCAGGGTCGGCCGATTTGGATCGTGTCCGTCTTCGCCGAAGATTCCATGCAGAACGAAGAATGCCACGCCGACTTCCGGATTGCAGCCGGGCTCCGGCGAGATCGCATGCGGCCGCCAGCGCCCGTCCGAATCCGAAAGCCGTACCACTTACCGTTTGGCCTGGGGCGACTCCCGATTCAGCGCCCTTTCAAACCTTCCAGCGGCCGCTGGAGTTCCGAATTGGCTGGTCAGAATTTCACGATTGGTTGTGTCGCGGCCGTAGAGTTCCCTGTTGGTTTCCCCGTCCGGACGAAGCGTCGCGCCCGTTATTGAGATGCCTGCGAACAGGCCTTGCGAACGGGAATACGCAAGCATTTCGGCGTTCATCTGGGCATCTGTTTGAGCGCTCACGTCGCGGCCGACCGGGCCCGCCGCCGCTGATGCGTCTCCGCCGAGCGTAAACTTGTCGGATAAGAGGTGCCTCATTCCGCCGTCATTCATCACGAGCAACACAACATCGGTGTCCGAAGCGCCAATCTGAAACCCGACGCTTCCACCTTCAACCCGCATCGCGGCTGGAGAACTCCAACCCGAGCCACCTTGCTGGCGGCACACCGCGAACCCGCGGCCATACTCCGCACCGAAGATGAATCCGGCCTTCTTCATGCCCGGCACGACCACGACGCAGTGCGCCTTGTCGATCAGATCTTGGGGAATGCCTCTATCGGCAGCCTTCATCATATCGGTCAGCGTGTCGGCCGAAGCGTCCAGCCTGTCGTTAACATTGATTTCTCTCTCCGCCGCGAAAGCGGCGGTGGAACCGGCAATTGCCAGAACCCAGATACAGCGATTTACATTCATTCTCATAAAATCGTCCCTTCGTCTGGTTATTCCTTTTCTGTCGCACGTGCGCTGCGACTTCTTTGTCAATGCACGGTTGGCACCATCCTCAGTCGCTCGATGAAGGGCAAGGCCGCAGCCATGCATGCAAAGGGAGTTGCGGGGAATTTGGCGACTGCGGCAGGCTATCGGCGCCGACAGAAGAGCAAGGGCGGCTACAGCAAATGCAGGTTTTGCTATGGAAAGTGCAGGTTCTGCGCTATTCCATCGCAGCCAATACCTGGTCCAGCGGAATCGTGGCGAACGTCGTGGCGTAGTCGGATATCCCGTAGGGAATCACGAGTTGGCGGCCATGCACGAGGCTGCCGCACGAGTAAACCACATTGGGCACGTAGCCGTCGCGCTCGTTTGTATTCGGCTTGATCAGCGGTTCAGGCAGGCGGCCGATGACCTTTGTCGGGTCGTCGCGGTCAAGCAGGAAGGCGCCGATGCAGTATTTTCGCATGGGCCCCACTGCGTGACTGATTACGAGCCAGCCGGCTTCGGTTTCGATGGGCGATCCGCAGTTGCCTAACTGGATGAATTCCCAGGGGAACTTCGGCTCCAGAATGAGTTGCATGGTATGCCAAAAATGGAGATGATCGGAGAACATCACGTAGATATTCTCCGCGTCCTGCCGGCCAAGCATCGCATAGAGGCCCTTGATTTTGCGGGGGAAGAGCGCCATGCCCTTGTTCTCGACGGCCGGGCCGTTCAATGTGATGAATTTGAAACGGAGAAAATCGGACGTCTCCAGAAATTGGGGCAGGATCATTTTTCCGTCGTACGCGGTGTAAGTCGCATAATAAGTCCGTGTGCCGTCTTCGTTGTGGAAGAGCACAAAGCGAGCGTCCTCGATCCCGTTGCTCTGCGATGGAGTGACGGGGAACAAAACCCGCTCGGACAAACCCGACTCCGGCGCGAACTGCACTTCGTAATTGGAGCTGGCGAGCATCAGGGTTTCCCTGGCTACATTCTTGGTCGTTTCCTGTTCATGCTCCGGGAGCTGTTTTACGGTGCGACTGATGCTGGCGCGCAGTTCTTCCAGGGTGAATGCGTCCGGTAAGCCGTTGAGGACCTCCTGGTTGAAGTTGCCCATGAGACGGAGTTCCTGAAGCTTCCGTTGGAACAGGGGTTTTTCAAACGTCGAGTTGGGCACTTGTGTCGGCTCGAGGCTGTAGCGGGAGGGCAAGTCCATGGTGATGTTGCTGTTGGCGTCCAATGTTCCGCTGCGAAAAGCGATCGAGGAAACGTGCCCCTCGGCCGTGGCGCGTAAGCTCAGAATGAAACGCAACGATCCGGGCGGCACGTTTGACTGGTCCAGGCGTGGCACCATCGAGGGATTGAACAAGGCAGCGGCTTCGAGCGAATACTCGTGAGTAAAATACCCGCCCAACAACAACTTCCGTTCTTCGGACAGATTCTGGTGGCCATTGAGCAGATAGGGGCTGACCTCGTCAAACCGCCGGCGAAGGAATTCGTCGATCTTCAGTTGGCGGTCGGCGAATTCGGCCCGCACCCCCTCCAAAAGGGTATGGACTTCGTTCTCGGGAAGAGCCATAACCCGGGCGGAAATCTTAACGGAGCGCCGGTCGCTCATGAAACGAAAAGGCCGGGCCAGCACATGCGTGGGGTCCGGGTCCAATGTGACGGTGCTGCGTCTTACGTCGATGGGCTTCATTGGGCGGTCGAAGCTGCCAGACCAGCTCGTTGCGCACCATTCGCGGTGTTTTGTATCAGCCGCATTTCCGCCAGCGACAGGAGAAAGGCCAGCATGGATTCGGCTCCCTGGTTTTCGTTGCTCCGGTCCGCGTGCAGCCCATCGCGACAGCCGCCAGTCTGGCGGGCATAGAGTTCCAGCCCGAGATCGTTCCAGCCGAGGAACCAGTCGAAGGCGCATTGCGCCTGTTCATACCACCACGGATCGGCTGTGGCGCGGTACGCTTCCAGGCAAGCCGAGACCGTGCTCTGCGCCTCGATGGGCTGCTGGTCAAAGTCCGCGCGTGCGCCGTTGCGCTTATAGAATCCGTTGGCGCCAATGGGCCGGAGTTGACCATGCTCCGAGGTCTGTACGCCCACCAGCCAGCGCAAGGCCTGTATGCCTCGTTCGTACACGCGCCTTTGCCCGGTGGCGCGTCCGCTGACAATCAGGGCGTGAGCCAGCTTGGCGTTGTCATAAGTCAGACTTTCTTCAAACCAGGTCCAGCCGGGCTCGGCGACCTTATCGAAGATCGCCACCAAGCGGCCGGTCAGCTCTTCGCGGACATCCCCGGCCATCCGGTCACCCTTCAGCCGGTGCAGATATTCGTGAATGCCGATCAGGCTGAATGCCCAGGCCCGCGGCGAAGTGAACTCCGTCACGGCCGGCAGCGCCTGCGTGAAGAGTTGTTCGGCCCTCATCTGGGAACTCCAATGCGGGGAGCGCCCCACCGCCGTGCCCAGCGCCCAAATGGCCCGCGCATGACAATCTTCGGAGCCCTGTTCGTCGAGCCAACGGCAGTCGATATTGAGGAAGTTGTGGAAACGGGTCGTTTTTGGATCGAAGGCATAGTCCAGGAACGCGGCGTAGGTCGTGGCCAGCGCCCGAACCCGCTTGGGAGCTTCATCCAACTGGCCGAGCAACACTGCCAGAATGAGTGCGCGGGCGTTGTCGTCCGTGCAGTAGCCTTCGGAACGATTCGGCGCAGTGAAATTCGCATGTTGGAAAATGCCCGTCGAATCGGTCATATGGTAAAGATGATCCAGATTCAACTCCGGCGATTCATGCGGCCGATGGCCGAACTCTCCGGCGGCGACCGATTCGCGGGGCGCCGCTGCCCCCTGCCGTCGCGCCAGCTTAAAGGAGCGCATGTACCGCCCCGCCGTGTTGCTCCACACCATTGTGCGGCCCAATTTGTAGGCGTTATCGCTCATGGCGTTGCGGCGCGTTCCATCGCGCAACAACGCGCTCACCTCGCGCGCAATCGCTTTCGGGTCCGCGAATGGCACCAGTACGCCGCGCTGATCCCTTAGCAACTCGGCGGCATGCCAATACGGGGTCGAGATCACGGCTTTGCCCGCGCCAAACGCATAAGCCAATGTTCCCGACGTAATCTGGGCTTCGTCCAGATAAGGAGTAATGTAAAGATCCGCCGCTCCAATGAACTCGGTCAGCTCCTTCAACTCCACAAAGCGGTTGTGGAAGATGACATTGTTCTCGATCTTGTTTTTCCTGACGATGGCTTCGAGGCCGAGGCGGTAGGCGTCGCCTCGCGTGCGCAACTCGTTGGGGTGCGTGGCGCCCAGCACGATGTAGACAATGTCGGGAAACTCCGCCACGATATCCGGAAGGGCATTGAGCACATGTTCAATGCCCTTGTTCGGCGACAGCAGCCCGAACGTCAGCAGCACCCTCCTTCCGCCCACTCCAAACTGGTCCTTGTAATGATCCGGGGCGACGAACGGTACGTCGGGAATACCATGCGGGATGAGATCGATCTTGGCCGGTGGCGCCTGGTACACCTCTTGCAAGATCGCTCGTCCCCGCTCCGTCATGACCACCAGCCGGGTCGAGTGGGCGATCAATTCCCGCATAACGCGATGCTGGTCGGC
>JBEKTU010000028.1:0-111700 GCA_049515735.1 Bryobacteraceae bacterium | reverse complement strand
GCCTTGCGCTCCACGTATGCGATTTCCGCCGGCGTGTAAATGCGTTCGATGAACCGCGCGCCAAACCGCTCGATGGAGGCCCGGATGCGCGGCACTTCCGCCAGATCGACGCCCGTTCCGACGATCATTTCATCTCCGCGCCCGAGGTGGTCATGGTCAGCCGCCCGTGTTTGACTCCCTTGGTGCTGATCAGCGCATCCGCCACCTGCCGCACTTCCGACGCCGTGCCCCGCAATACCAGCACTTCCAGGCAATTGTCGTGGTCGAGGTGCACGTGCAGTGTGGAAAGGATCGAGCGGTGAAAGTCGTGCTGAATCCCCGTCAGCTTCTCGTTCAGCAGCCGCACGTGATGATCGTAGACCAGGGTGACGGTGCCCACCACGTGGCTGTCGGGCGATTCCCAGGCCTTTTCCACCAGCCCGTCGCGAATCAGGTCGCGGAACGCCTCCGACCGGTTGGTATAGCCGCGCTGCGCAATCAGCCGGTCGAACTTGTCCAGCAGGTCGGCATCAATCGCCACGCCAATACGGCTGAGATCGCTCATGCGTACACAATCTTAGCACCGGCAAAATCCCGTCGAAGGTGGCACGATCCTGGCAATCGTGCTACTGTGGAAGGCGATCGTGCACATACCGGATGGATTTCTCTCGACGCCCGTGTGGGCCACCATGGACGTGGCCGCGGCGCCGGCAGTCGGCTACATTGTGCGCCGCGCGCAACGCGGTTTCGACGACGCCAGAGTCCCTCTGTTGGGCGTCATGGGCGCGTTTGTGTTTGCCGCCCAGATGATCAACTTTCCAGTGGGAATTGGCACCACCAGCCACCTGGTGGGCGGCGCTTTGCTGGCTTACACGCTGGGACCCGCCGCGGCCAGCGTGGTGATGTCCGCCATCATCGCCATTCAGGCGCTGGTCTTTCAAGACGGCGGCATCCTGGCGATGGGCGCCAATCTCATCAACATGGCCCTGGTGGGCGTGCTGGCGGGCTATCTTCCGTTTTACCTCTGGGGCGGAAGCCCGTGGCGCAAGCTGGCGATCTTCGCCGGCGGCGCGCTCTCCCTGCTGGCCAGCGCCGTGCTCGCGCTGGCGGAGTTGCTGGTTTCCGGTGTCCCCATGCCGGCTTCCGTGCTGGGCGTTTCGCTGGCCCTGTTTCTGGTGTCGGCTCTGCTGGAGGGCGCCATCACTCTGGCCGTCATTCAGGCTCTCGAAGCCATTCAGCCGGGTTTCGTCCGCAAGCCCGAAACGGGCCGCTCGTTCGCCCTGGGCGCCATCGGTCTGGCAGCGGTGTTGCTGGCCGCGGTTGGCGTGCTGGTAGCTTCCACCGCCCCGGATGGCATCGAAAAACTGGGCCTCCAGACGGGCATCGCCTCGCATGTCAGAAGCCTCGTAACCACTCCGTTGACCGGCTACCAGGTTGCCTTTTTCCAAGCCGGCTGGCTGCGCAAAGCCAGCGCCGGGCTGGCCGGCCTGGCGCTGATCTATGGCGCGTGCCTGGCGATCGGCCGCGCGGTGGCCCGCAAGAGGAGCGTCTGATTGCACCACGTGGTTCTCGAGCGATGGAGCCAGGGCGCAAGCGTCATGCACCGCCGCGATCCGCGCGCCAAGGTTGCCGCGCTGATGGTTTTCCTGGTGGTGCTGGCCACCGCGCATCGCGCTCTTCCGGCGCTCGGCCTGGCGCTCGTTCTCCTGCTTTCCGCGGCCTTGATCTGCGCTCGGCTGCCGCTCTTCAGCGCGCTCGCCCGCTCGGCCATCGTGCTTCCCTTCTCCCTGGTTTTCGCCGCCGTCTGCTGGTTGTCCGGCGACCCGGCGCGCGGCTTCGCCCTACTGCTCAAGAGCTATCTTTCGGCCCTGGCCGTTCTGGTGGTAGTCTCCACCACGCCGTTTCCCGCCCTGTTGCGCGGGCTCGAAATGAGCGGCGCTCCGCGTTTTCTCCTCATGGTGGCGCAGTTTCTCTATCGGTACTTATTCGTGATTTCCGAAGAAGCCCAGCACATGACCAAGGCCGCTGCGTCGCGCGGGGCCACCGTCCGGGGTTTCATGGCCGGCGCCCGCTTTCGCGCTGCGGCGGGAGCGCTGGCCGTGCTATTCGCGCGCTCCTACGGGCGCGCCGAAGACATTCACCGTTCCATGCTCGCGCGCGGTTTCATGGGACGCTTCCAACCGGCCGGCGCGCTCCACTTTCGTGGAACCGACGCGGTCTTCACAATTTTCGCCTCGCTGGCGCCGGTGCTCCTGCGCGCCGCCGTCGAAAGGGCTATGTGATGCCGCCTCTCATCGAAGTGCGCGGCCTGCGGTTTTGCTACGAGGATGGCACCCGCGCGCTCGATGGAGTCGATTTCCGCCTCGAGCGCGGCGAGACCGTGGCACTGCTCGGCGCCAACGGGAGCGGCAAGACCACCTTTGTGCTGCACCTGAACGGATTGCTTGCCGGCGAAGGCAGCGTCCAGGTTTGCGGCCTTCCCGTGAACCGCCAGAATCTGCCGGAAATTCGCAGGAAAATCGGTCTCGTGTTTCAGGATTCGGAAAGCCAGCTCTTCATGCCCACTGTCCTGGAAGACGTGGTATTCGGGCCGCTCAACGGCGGCATGAGCCGTGAGGAGGCCGTCGAGCGCGCCCAGGCCGCTCTCGAGACGGTGGGCATGTCCGCGGCGGCGGCCAAGGCGCCTTATCACTTGAGCGCCGGCGAGAAGAAGAGAGTCGCCATCGCCGGAATCCTGGCGATGGATCCCGAGATCCTGGTGCTCGATGAACCTACTACTTCTCTCGATCCGCCCGGCCAGGGCGCTTTGGCGGAGCTGCTGGTCCGCCTGCCGCAGCCGAAGATTCTGGCCACGCACGATGTTCCCTTCGCCAGGGCCTTGTGTGACCGCGCGGTGTTCTTTCAGGGAGGAGTAATTGCGGCCGAAGGCCCGGTGGAGGATATCGTGACCCGCTTCGGTTGGGAGCTTGCCCCGGGGCGAAGCAAGTCACTGCGCTGAGCGCCCGGTCACCCTTGTCTGGCGGCTTGCGCCATGCGCTTGTGGTGTTCGGCCCAGCGCTTCTTCTGTGCTACCGAGATGCGCCGGCGCGCCGCGGCGCTGAGCGCGCGTTTTACGCCACGGGCCTTCTTTGCGGGCGCCACGACCGGCTTTCCCTTAAGTTGCGATTGAATCTCGCGAATCTTGCTTTCGATCTTCTCTTTCTCGACTTGATAACCAACCAGCGCCATCTCCAGCGTGGCCACGTCTTTTATGTTGCCTTGTGCCATGGTTCACCCTCGAACACTATAACATAAGGCAGCTCTGTCTGTGTCAATATAGAGAAACATGAGATTGGTAATTCAACGTGTAAGCGAAGCGCACGTTACTGTGAATAATGGTGCTACCGGCTCTATACGGACTGGTCTGCTTGTTTTTCTGGGAGTCTCCCGGACCGACACCGTCGAAGATGCGGACTATCTCACCGGGAAGCTTCTGGGCCTCCGGATCTTTCCCGATGAGGATGGAAAGATGAACCGCAACGTGCAGGAAGCCGGTGGTTCGCTGCTGATTGTTTCGCAGTTCACGCTCTATGGCGACTGCCGCAAAGGACGGCGCCCCAGCTTCGACCAGGCCGCGCCGCCGGACCAGGCGCAGGTTCTCTATAATTACTTTGTGGAATCCGCGAAACGGGGCCAGGTTCCGGTGGAAACCGGCGTTTTTCAGGCGATGATGGAGGTTTACATTGTGAACGACGGGCCAGTGACCATCCTGATCGATTCCGCAGAGCGAGCTAAACGATGATTGAAACTTACGGTTATGCCCGCGCCGGACTCCTGGGGAATCCGAGCGACGGTTACTTCGGCAAGACCATTGCCTTTGTCATGTCCAACTTCCGCGCGCGCGTCCTGCTCTACCCCAGCGGCCGGCTGGAAATCAAACTTTCCAAGGCGGACCTGCCGGTCTTCGAGAACCTGGATGACCTTTACCGGACTACGCGCTGGCGTGGTTATTACGGCGGTATCCGGATCATCCAGGCACTGATTGTCAGGCTAATCGATTACTGCCACGAAAATGGGATTGAGCTGGAGGATCGAAACTTCACTTTGGAGTACGAATCCAATGTTCCTCAGCGTCTCGGTATGGGCGGATCGAGCGCCATCATCACCGCGGCATTGCGCGCCCTGTGTCAGTACTATAACCTCGACATACCGCTTCCCATTCAGGCGAACCTGGTTCTCGAGACGGAGACCCGCGAGCTCGATGTCCCTGCCGGGCTTCAGGACCGCGTAGTTCAGGCCTACCATGGGCTGGTCTACATGGATTTCTCCCGGAATCTGATGGAGTCCCGTGGTTACGGCGAATATGAGCGCCTGGACCCGGCCCTCATGCCGAACGTCTATGTGGCTTATCGCACCTCGCTCAGCGAAGGAACCGAGGTGTTTCACTCCAATCTGGGCGAGCGCTGGCGGCGCGGCGACCCCCAAGTAGTGGAAGCCATGAAAACCTGGGCGGGCTACGCCGCCGAAGGCCGGGAATGCCTGCTGCGCCGCGACTACCAGCGGCTGGGCGAGCTGATCAACGCCAACTTTAATTTGCGGGCGAGCATTTACCGGATTGACCAGGGCAACCTGGAGATGGTTCAAACCGCCCGCAAGGCCGGCGCCAGCTCCAACTTCGCGGGCTCCGGAGGAGCAATCGTGGGGACTTACACCGACGACGCTATGTTCGCCCGGCTCACGGATTACATGAAGGCCATCGGCGTGGCCGTCATCAGGCCGAAAATATTGGTGTAAGCGACTGCCAAATCACCGGGCTATGGACCGCCGCGGCCGATGGCTCCTGGGCGGCGGCGCACGCACCGAAAAGGAGCAGCGCTGTTAGTGGTAGTTTCATATCCTGATGGGCCTATTATACTGGGACTTGCCCAAAGTTAAACAAGTTCGATACCGCGATGCCGGCGTGAATATCGACGAAGCCGATCGCGCGGTTTCTTCCATCCGGAAACTCGCCCGGCAGACATTCACGCGCGGCGTGCTCACCGACATCGGCACGTTCGGCGCCTGCTACCAGCTCGCCGGTCTTCGCAAGCCCATCCTGGTCAGCTCGGCGGATGGCGTGGGCACAAAACTGAAGATCGCGTTTCTCACCGGCCGGCATGACACGGTGGGCGAAGACCTGGTGAACCACTGCGTCAACGACATCGCCGTTCAGGGCGCGGCGCCGCTATTCTTCCTGGATTACTTCGCCGTGGGCAAGCTGGACGCCCGAGTGGCGGCTGCCGTGGTTTCGGGGATCGCGCGCGGGTGCCGGCAAAATGGATGCGCGCTGATCGGCGGCGAGACCGCCGAGATGCCCGGCCTGTATGCCGAATCCGAGTACGACCTGGCCGGCTTCATCGTGGGCGCCGCCGAGCGTTCCGAACTTCTCACCGGCAAGCGCATCCGAGCTGGCGATATTCTCCTGGCCCTGCCATCGACGGGGCTGCACACCAACGGTTATTCGCTGGCGCGCAAACTGCTGTTCGACACGGCGGGCTATAGTCCCAAGACGCTGCTCCCGGAAGTTGGCGCAACCGTTGGCGATGCGCTGCTGGCCGTACATCGCAGCTACCTGAAGCCAATCCGCGCCTTGATGGCCGCGGGCCTGCTGCGCGGCGCCGCCCATATCACCGGTGGAGGGATCACCGATAACACCCCGCGCATGTTGCCGAAGGGTCTGGCGGCGGCCATCGACACAGCCCGCTGGCGCATTCCGCCGCTCTTCGAGGTGCTGCGCCGCATCGGCAACATTCCTCTGGACGACTACCGCCGCACGTTCAACCTGGGCGCGGGCATGATCCTGGCCGTTCCCGCGCGCAGCGCGACGCGCGCCGAAACCGTGCTGGC
Source organism: Bryobacteraceae bacterium (assembly GCA_049515735.1). Lineage (GTDB taxonomy): Bacteria > Acidobacteriota > Terriglobia > Bryobacterales > Bryobacteraceae > Fen-178. Next base: position 105,856 of record JBEKTU010000028.1, on the reverse strand, counting down.
GAAGCTGGGCGAATCCCCGTTCCGCGCCGGCGAAGTAGTCGCGCAAAAGCGGGGCTACCCCCGCGTGGAGTACCGATGAAACGTCTCGGCATTCTGATCTCCGGCCGCGGCTCGAATTTCGAGGCCATCGCGGACAACATCGCCGCCGGCGCGATGGACGCGTCAATTGCCGTGGTGATCGGCAATCGCCCCGAGGCGCGCGGCCTGGAAATAGCCCGCCAGCGCGGATTGAACGCGGTTTCGATCCCTTCGAAAGGCCTGGACCGCGAAGTTTACGACCGCATGCTTCTGGAAGAACTCCGCAAGCACGGCGTGGAGCTGGTGTGCCTGGCTGGTTTCATGCGGCTCCTGAGCGCGACGTTCATTCGCGATTATCCCAACCGCATCCTCAACATCCATCCTTCGCTGCTCCCGGCCTTTCCAGGTCTTGACGCGCAGCGCCAGGCCCTGGAGCACGGCGTCAAGATCACCGGGTGTACGGTTCATTTTGTGGACGAGTACCTGGATGCCGGCCCCATCATCATTCAGACTCCCGTTCCGGTGATGGACGACGACACGGTGGAGACGCTCTCGGCCCGGATTCTCAAGGAGGAGCACCGCATCTATTCGGAAGCGATCCGCATCGTGCTTGGCGGGGACTACCGGATCGAGGGGCGGCGGGTGGTTCTGGGCTAACCATTGAGGCGGCGCTCTTTGGCCGCTGCGCGCATAGCCAAATACTCGGAAAGTTTCAAGGGCGGACCGGGTCCGGTATCCAACTGCCGCTCGACGGCCTTCTGATACTGGCGCAAGATCTCCAGGCGCCGGCGCCGGTCCAGGGGGCAATTATCGATATCGAGCAGAAGATCGATCTCCCATGGCTGGAACGAGTTGCGGATGATGGCCCCGCGCACGAGCTCTCCCATCAGCCGGTTGAACCGGTTGAGCATCAATTCCCGCTCGACGAGGTCGTCCGCCTCCGTCATAATTGACTAATCGGCGGCTTCCGGCAGAAGGATTAGGGCGCCTTCCCGCTGGTATCATGGATCGATGAACCTGGCTGTTGCAAGCGACCATGGCGGCTTTCCGCTGAAGGCCCGTGTGATAGAGGAACTGCGCACAATGGGCCACCAAGTGACCGACCTGGGCACTGACTCCACAGAGGCCGTGGACTACCCCGACTATGCGCGCGCCGTGGCTGAGGCCGTGCTCGAAGGGCGGGCCGAGCGGGCAATACTGATCTGCGGCAGCGGCGCCGGTGCTTGCGTGGCTGCCAACAAGTTTCGCGGAATCCGCGCCGCCACGTGCCACGACAGTTTCTCCGCGCGGCAATCGGTGGAGGACGACGACGTGAACATACTCTGCCTGGGCGCGCGCGTGATCGGCCCCGAGCTGGCCGCCGACCTGGTGCGCGACTACGTGAATGCGCGTTTCTCCGGGGCCGAGCGCCACCGGCGGCGGCTGGGGAAAATCGCGGCTTTCGAAGCCGATTTCGGCAAGTGAACCATGACCACCTTTCAGACGGACTTCCGTATCTCGACGCGGGGCCGCTGCGACGTGCTGGACATCACCCCGCAAGTCTCCAGCGCGATCTCCGCGAGTGGGATGCAGACCGGCATCGTCAACATCTCCGGGGTGGGCTCGACGCTGGGCATCACGACGCTGGAATTCGAGCCTGGCTGCGTGTCCGATTTGAAGCGCGCCCTGGAGAAGATTGCGCCCTCCAACACCGATTACGCCCACAACGCGCGCTGGGGCGACGAAAACGGCTACGCGCACCTGCGCAGCGCGCTGATGGGCACCGCCAAGAGTTTTCCCGTCGGCAAGGGCCGGATTCTGATTGGGACCTGGCAACAGATCGTCCTGTGCGATTTCGACGACCGCCCGCGCGACCGTCAAGTGGTGGTGACGGTGGTGGGGGAGTAGCCTCAGCAGTTCTTCTTCCGTCCCTTGCTACAATGGAAAACTCCGTAACCATGGTCGATCAGTCTATACAGGAACTGGAATCCCGTTCCCTGGCGCGAGTCGCATCCGCAGGCTCGCCCGAGGAGCTGGAGGCGGTTCGCGTGGAGGCGCTGGGGCGGAAGGGCGCGCTGGCGCAAATCAGCAAGGAGATGGGAAGACTCGCGCCCGACGAGCGCGCGCGCATCGGCAAACTGCTCAATAGCGCCAAGCAGAAGCTCGAAGAGGCGCTGGACGCCAAGAAGCAGAACTTCGCCGAAGCGGCTCTCCGCGCCCGCCTCGACGCCGAATGGATTGACCTCACACTGCCCGCTCCCGGGCCGCGCCGCGGGCACCTGCACCCCATCACGCGCATACAGCGCGAGCTGGAGGAGCTGTTCGTCTCGCTGGGCTTCACGGTGCTGGACGGGCCCGAAGTTGAGACCGAATATCGCAACTTCGACGCTCTGAACATTCCGGCCGATCACCCCGCGCGGGACACCCAGGACACTTTCTGGCTGGACGGCGGCAACCTTCTGCGCACACACACTTCGCCGGTGCAGGTGCGCGGCATGGAACGGCTGGGACCGCCGCTGCGCATGATCGCGCCCGGCCGCGTCTTCCGCAACGAAAGCGTGGACGCGTCGCACGAGCACACCTTCTACCAGATCGAGGGCATGATGATCGATCGCGAAGTCTCGGTCGCGCACCTGATCTACTTCATGAAGACACTGCTCACCGCCGTTTTCCAGCGCGAGGTCACGGTGCGGCTGCGCCCGGGCTTCTTTCCGTTCGTGGAACCCGGCTTCGAGCTGGACATCCAGTGCCTGATCTGCGGCGGCTTAGGCTGCCCGGTCTGCAAGCAGAGCGGGTGGGTGGAACAGTTGGGCTGCGGGCTGGTGCACCCCCATGTGCTGCGCATGAGCGGCATCGACCCCGAAGAGTGGAACGGTTTCGCCTTCGGCCTGGGCCTGACGCGCCTGGTAATGATGCGCTACGGGATTGACGACATCCGCCACCTGCAAGGCGGCGACCTTAGATTCTTGGAGCAGTTTTAACCTTGAGGTTCTCTTACAACTGGCTACGCGAGCTGGTCGAGGATCTGGATCACGCACCCGGTCCCCTGGCAAAGCTCATCACCATGAAGACCGCCGAGTGCGAAGGCATCGAGGTGGCAGGCGAATGGCTGGATCGCGCCCGCGCCGCGCGCGTGGAATCCGTGGAGCCGATGCCCGGCAGCCATAACCTCAAGGCGATGGTGGACGCCGGGCCGTACGGCCGCAAGACGGTGGTCTGCGGCGCGCCCAACTGCCGCCCCGGCGTGGTCAGCGCCTATGTTCCAGTCGGCAAGAAGGTGATCGAAGGCGTGGAAAGCGACGGCATGCTGGCCAGCGCCGCCGAGCTGGGCATCAACCGCGACCATTCGGGCATCATCGAATTGGAAGCCGCCATTGGCGCGCCGGTGCCCGGCTGCGCTCCCGACAGCGTGATCGAGATCGACAACAAGTCCATCACGCATCGGCCCGACCTGTGGGGGCACCATGGAATGGCGCGTGAAGTGGCTGCCATCCTCGGGCACAAGCTGAAGAATCCGGTGCGGCTGGAGCTGCTGCCGGAGGGGCCGGCCGCGGTCAAGATCCAGATCGAAGATCTCAACCTTTGTCCGCGGTACAGCGCGCTGGTTTTCGAAAACGTCCGCGTGCGGCCTTCGCCCTGGTGGCTCCAGTGCCGGCTCACCGCCATCGGGTTGAACCCCATCAACAACATCGTGGACATGACCAATTACGTCATGGCCGAGCTGGCGCAGCCCATGCACGCCTTCGATGCGGATCTGCTCAAGGGCGACACCATCTTCATTCGTCCCGCCAAAACGGGCGAGCATTTCCGCGCGCTCAACGAAGAGGAATACACGCTGGATGCCAACAACCTGGTGATTGCCGATAGCGCCGGCGCCATCGCGCTGGGCGGCGTGATCGGCGGCCTGGACACGGCCATCAGCGAGAAGACCACGCGCGTGGTGCTGGAGAGCGCCAACTTCCAGGCGTCCTCGATTCGCAAGACCTCGGCCGCTATCAAGCTGCGCACCGACGCCTCGATACGGTACGAAAAGGCGCAGGACCCTGCCAACACGGTGCGCGGCCTGGCGCGCGCCATCGAGCTGCTACGGGAGATTTCGCCCGGCATCCGGCTGGTGGGCGGCGTGGCCGACCAGAAGAAGGCCATCCCCGCGCCGCCGGCCATCCAACTGCCACTCGACTGGCTCGAGCGCAAGCTCGGCCGCGCAGTGGAGCCCGCGGTGGTGCGCCGCATCCTGGAACGGCTGGAATTTGGCGTTGCCGAGCTGCAGCCGCGCATTTTCTCCGTGACCGTGCCGGGGTGGCGCGCCACCAAGGACGTTGCCATCAAAGACGACCTGGTGGAAGAGGTGGGCCGAATGGTGGGCTACGATTCCATCACGCCGCGCGCGCCGCTGATTCCGTCCTCCGTGCCGCCCGGCAATCCCGAGCGCAAGTTCCAGCACGAAGTGCGCAACGTTTTTGTGGACCAGGGCTTCACCGAGGTTTACAACTACTCGTTCATCAGCGAAGAGTCGGCGCGCGCGTTCGGCTTCGATCCGGCGGACCATGAGCGCGTGGCCAATCCCATTGCTTCCGACCAGGCGCTGATGCGCACCTCGCTGTTGCCGGGCATCTGGAAGAACATCATCGAAAACAGCAAGCACAAGGACGCCTTCCGGCTGTTTGAAATCGGCGTCGAGATTCACAAGCGCGGCGGCGGCCTGCCCGAAGAAATCCCGCACCTGGTGGCCGCCCTCTACGACCGCCAGGGCGATGGCGCCGCTGGCCTGTTCGAGATCAAGCGCGCCGCCGAGTGCCTCATGCCGGGCGCGCGGGCATGCCCCGCCGAGCCGCGTCCGTTCGAACACCCGGCGCGTTCCGCCGATATCCTGTGGAAGGGGCAAGCGGCCGGCCGCCTCTTCGAGCTGCACCCATCGCTGGTCGAATCGGGCCGCGCGGCGGTGCTCGATCTGGATCTCCACGTGGTTCAGTCGCTGAGCGCCGGCGAAATCAAGTACACGCCCATACGCCGCTACCCATCGAGCGCCTTCGATCTTTCCGTCGTCGCCGGCCTGCGCGAGCACGCAGGCTACCTGGAAGCCAGCGTGGCATCTTTCGCCGGGCCGTTGCTGGAATCCATTGAGTTCGTGCGCCAGTACTCTGGCGCGCCGCTCGAGGAAGGCCACAAGAGCGTTTCATTCCGGCTGACGGTGGGGTCGCCCGAGCGCACGCTCTCTTCCGAAGAAGTGGGCGAGATTCGCGCGCACATCATCGAGAAGATGCGCGAGCTAGGCTACGAACTGCGCGTGTAATCCAGGCAAAAGCGGTCTACGCTGACAAGGGAGGGGAATCGATGAAGTCTGGCGTACTGGCGGCGATGGTCGTGCTAGCGGGGTGCAGCCGGTCCAACAACTTACTGCTGGGGCGAGTCGAGAGCGAAGTGGGATCGCACAAGGTGGTGGTGACGGACTGCTACCGGACCAGCGTCCCCCCGCCACAAAAGCTCGAGGACGCCGGGGGCCGGGCGGTCTACCGATTTATGCCGTGCCGCGATGCCGACGTGCTGATTCGCGGCGACGAACTGCTGGTGAATGGGCAATCCTACGGCCGCCTGAATCCGACCGACGCCGTGCTGGTGGATCACGGCGTGGTTTCGATCCAGCGGCGTTCGCAGTAGCCATCCTGCCCCATTGCCCTGCTACAATCGGGGTGCCGTGAAGGATCCGCTGGTCGGGCCTCTGGCTGCCATTGCCTCGGGGATCCTGGTTTCCCGCTTCGTAACGTTCCAGCAATCCGAGCTTCTTCTCGCGATCGCCGCCTTTCTTGTGCTCGGCGTGGTGGCGTTGCACTGGAGTTCCCGCGTGCTGGCTGGGACCTGCTGCTGCCTGGGCCTCTTCTTTGCCGGGGCGCTCACCGCTTCGGCTCACGCCCCCTGGCCTCCGCCGGAGCTCGATGCTGAAGGCCGCGAAATCGTCATCCTGGGCGGCTGCGTGGTGGAGCCTCCCGCCATCTCCGGCGAGCGCGAACGCTTCCTGCTGGAACTGGAGCCGGGCGCCCGCGCGCAAGTCACTCTCTACACCAAAGGCGACGAGCCGCTGCCACCGCTGCGCTACGGCCAGTTGATCGAGCTCGACGCGCGGGTTCGGAAGCCGCGCAACTACGGCAACCCCGGCGCTTTCGACTACGCCCGCTACCTGGCGCGCCAGAACATCTTCTGGACCGCATCCGGCGCAGCCACCACCGTCCGTATCCTTCCCGGCCGCTGCGGCTCGCGATTTCAAAAAGCCGTGATGGACCTTCGCGCGCTGGTTCTGGCTCGCATCGAGCGCCTCTACCACGGCGACAATTACCGGAGCGGGTTGATGCAGGCCCTCATGATTGGCCAGTCCTTCCAGCTCGAGAGAGTCTGGACCCAGTATTACCGCTCCACCGGCACCTTCCATGCCCTGGTCATCTCCGGGACGCATGTCGCCATCCTGGCCGCCTTTTTCCTTTTCTTCTTGCGAATCTGCTTCGTTCCCGAGAGCCTGGCGCTGCTGCTTACGGTTATGGCGGCGTGGTTCTACGCCCTGCTGACGGGCTGGCTGGCGCCGTGCACGCGCTCCGCCGCAGGTCTGACGCTGGTGTTGATCGCCGGCTACTTCTACCGCGTGCGCCGGCCCATCAACCTGCTGGCGGCGGTGGCGCTGGGCTTCCTGGTGTTCGACCCGGAGCAGTTGTTCGACGCCAGCTTCCAGCTCACATTTCTGGCCGTGGCCTTCCTGGGCGCCTTCGCCATGCCGCTGATCCGGGCCACCTCCGGCCCGCTGGCGCGCGGCCTCCAGGATCTTGGCGATACCGGCCGCGACATCCATTGCGCTCCCCGCGTGGCCCAGTTTCGAATAGAGATGCGGCAACTCGCCGAAACCGTGAGCCGCGTGGCGCATCTCCCGCCGCGCGCCGGTACGCTGGCGGTCACCGTGACCGGCCGGCTGCTGCTGTTCTTCTACGAAATTACGGTCATCTCCGCGGTCATTCAAGCCGGCCTGGCGCTGCCCATGGTGGTCTACTTCCACCGCGTCGGCCTCTCGGGTCTCTCGGCCAACGCTTTCGTGGTTCCGCTGATGGGCCTGGCGGTGCCCGTCGGATTCGTCGCCGTCTTCACCCGGTGGGTGTGGGTCGCGAAGATCGCGGGCGTGCTGTTGTGGCTTTCCGAAAAGGTGGTGTACTGGCACGCCGGCATCGAGCCTGACTGGCGCATCCCCACACCGCCGGTGTGGCTGGGTGTGGCTTTCTCGGCCGCGCTGATTGCCGCAGCCATGGCGCGCGGCCGCTGGTGGCGCATGGGGACGGGGCTGGCCGTGGGCGTGTTGCTGGCGCTGCTGCTCTGGCATCCCTTCCCGCCCGATATCCATCCCGGAGAACTGGAGATGACGGCCATCGACGTAGGCCAGGGCGACAGCATTTTTGTCGCCTTCCCCGACGGAAAACGCATACTCGTCGATGGCGGCGGCATTGCCACATTCGGCCACCAAACCAAGGCGCAGCTCGATATCGGCGAGGACGTTGTGGCGCCCTACCTGTGGGACCGCGGCATCCGCAACCTGGATGTGGTGGTGCTCTCGCACGCCCACGAAGACCACATCGGCGGCCTTCCCGCGCTGGTGGGCGATTTTCATCCCAAGGAATTGTGGACCGGCGCCACCCCCGACAGCCCCACCTGGCAGACGCTGCGCGCGAAGGCCGCTGCCAACGGCGTCAAAATCGTGCCCATGCATTTTCCGCGCCGCTTCGCTTTCGGCGGCGCCGAAATCGAGGTGCTTGCCCCGCCCCCCGATTACGTCCCCACGGACAGCCCCAGGAACGACGACTCGCTGGTCTTGCGCGTGGGGTACGGGCGTAACGGGTTCCTGCTCAGCGGAGACGCGGAACGTCCCATCGAGCGCGAGATGCTGGCGGAGGATGAAATCCGGCGCACCGACGTCCTCAAAGTGGCGCATCACGGCAGCCGGACTTCCAGCACCGAAGACTTCCTGAGCGCCGTCGAGCCGGTTTTCGCGGTGATTTCAGTGGGACTCGATAACAGTTACGGCCACCCCAACCGCGATGTTGTGGAGCGCCTCCGCCAGCATCGCGCCGTGGTTTACCGCACCGACCAGGACGGCCTCATCACCGTCCGCAGCGACGGGTATCGTCTGCACGTCGAAACTACTACTTCTCCGGCGGCAGAATCTTCAGGTTCCCCGGCAGGGCGAACAAATCGTCCTTGAGGCCGCGGTTGATCACTATCGAGTCCGAATAAATCTCGAGGATCTTATCTCCATTGCGCTCGCGCACGGTGGCGCCCGGCCACTGGACTCCGCCGCCCACATTGCGGAAGTTCGAAAAAACCGTCACCTCCGTGTCGAAGTCCTTGTATTGCGGGTTGCGGCGTTTGAACGACTGCCGCGTGGGCAGCTTGGTGAGCTGGTCGAAGTAGACCGTCACGGTGAGGTTGGCGGCGTCGGTGATGTCCACAATCTCCACCGGCCGATTCTCGTACATATCCGTTCCCTGCGAGTAGAAGGACAGCCCCGGCTCATCCAGCCGCTGCCGGAGAATGTAAAAGATGTTTCGCAGCACGCTGTCCTTGTAGTTGGCATAACGCAGGTCGGACAGCGGTTGGGCGCCGCGATAGGTGACTTCCCACGCGCCGTTTTCCGTGAACAGCACGATGCTGTCTTCGTTCTTGCCTTGAGCGTCCCGTTCCCGCACGGCGATCTGGCCCGGGACCGGCGCCAAATAGCGCGTGTAGATTTTGATCACCGCCAAGCCAGAGATCTGTTCGCGGTAAAACCCATAACCACGCCCGCTCTCCACCCGGTCTTGCATGTGCAGAAATGCGTCGCCGCCGAGGGCTTGCAAGGCCTCGCCGACCACGCGCTTTCCGCGTTCGGCGGCGGTCTCCGCGGCGGCGGAAGCCAGCGCGCAACATGCCAGCAGAATCGGAAATCTCCAGTTCATGGCCGTGTTTGGATCTCCTCCGGGCTGGCGGCGTCCCCTTTGGCCGCATCCAGCTTCTCTTGCGGGATGGTCAGGTCGATCATTTTGACCGGGTTGCCCAAGGTGTCCAGCGGGTGTCCGAAGTCATCGGGGTTTCCCACCGCCACGATAGTGAAGGCAGCCGGATTCAAATGCTCCTTCGCCACTCGCAGCACGTCGGCGCGCGTCACCGCCTCGAGCGCCTTCTGGTACTGCTCGATGAAATCCGGGGGGTATCCGTAATACTCGTACGTCAGCATCCGCCCCAAGGTCTTGGCCCTGGTGTCGTACGCGAACACGAGGCTGTTGAGGGCCGTGTCCTTGGCGGTTTTGAGTTCTTCCTCCGTCACCTCCGACGTAAGTATGCGGTCCACCTCCTCCTGAATGGCCTTGAAGGTCTCCACCGTGGAAAGCGATTTGGTGCCGCCCGAGATTTCGAACAGCCCGGGGTGGTCGTAGTTCGCGTCCCAGTCCGCGCCGATTTCGTAGGCGTTCCCCATCTTCGTACGGACGCGCTCGACCAGCCGGCTGCGGAATCCCCCGCCCAGAATGTCGGCCATGATCACCAGCGCCGGATAGTCCTTGTCCTTGAATTCGCCGCCCAGTTGGCCGATCGCAAAGAAAGTCTGCGTGACGTCCTTCTTCACCGCCAGATAGGTGCCCGGCGCCGGGGAGCCGCCGACCTTGGGGAACTCCGGCACGGGCGGCTGCTCGACGGTCCAGTCGGCGAAGAGCTTCTCGATTCTGGCCTTCATGCCGGCGGTATCGAAGTCGCCCCACACCCCCAGCACGATGTTGGCCGGGAAGAAGTAACGCTTGTAGAAGTCCTGAAGATCGGCGCGGGTGATGCGGTCCACGGTGGCGTATTCCATATCCCATCCGTACGGCGTGTCTTTGCCGTACACGATGGCGGCGAATTCGCGCTCCGCCACGTCGCGCGCGTCGTCGTTACGGCGGGCGATGCCGCCGCGCAACTGCGTCCTCGCCAGGGTGATCTTGTCCGGGCGGAACTCGGGAGCGGTGAGCACATCTTTGAAAACGCCCAGCACTTCATCGGTGTTCTCCTTCAAGGCGGAGAGTGAGACGCTGCCGGTAGTCTCTCCGATGTCGCTTTCCACGCTGGCCGCGATGTTTTCCAGTTGCTCGTCCAACTGTTCGCCGGTCTTCGTTTTGGTGCCGCCGGTGCGCATCACCATGCCTGTCATGGTGGCCAGGCCGATCTTGTCCGCGGGATCGAACAAGTTCCCGGTGCGCACCCGCGCCACACCGTGGATGATCGGCAGCTCGTGGTCCTCGAGCAGATAGAGCTTCATGCCGTTGGGCAGCGTGAAACTGGCCACCTTGGGAATCTGGATGGGCCGCAGCGGCGGAAACTTGAGGTCCTTGTAGGAAGGAGCAGTCGCCGGCCGCGCCGCCGGCTGGCCCGCGGCCACCGAAGCGGCCGCAATGAGCAGTATGACCAGCGTCTTTTTCATTGCCGCCCTCCCGGGGTAACCCCCACGCCTGGCTGTGCCAGATATGCCACCGTGCGGCTGGGCAAAACGAAGTACTGCCGGGCCACCCGCTGCACATCGTCGGCGGTCACCTGATTGAGGTCGTCGATGGATGTGGACAGCTTCCGCCAATCGCCGTAGCTGGCATAGTAGCTGGCCAGCATTCGGGCCAGCCCTGCGTTGTTGTCGAGGCGGCGGATCACCCCGGCGCGCGCTTTGGTTTTCACGCGCGCCAGCGTTTCAGCATCCACCTTCCGCGCCTCGAAACGGCCCAGGAGATCGTCAAGCGCCTTCAGGTCCTCGTCCACAGTGTGGCCTACCGAGGGCACCAGGAAGAACACGAACAGGTTGGGGTAGCGGCCGTCGGGGAATGTCGCACTGGCCTGGGCCACCAGCGCAATTTTTCGGTCCTGCACCAGTTCCTTGTACAGCAAGCCGGTCCGGCCGCTGGAAAGGATCAGGGAGATGACGTCGAAGACCGGATCTTCTTTGGCATACTGGTCGGGCCGCTTGTAGGCGACGGCCACAATCGGCTGAGTGGGCGACTCCACCACCGCGGTCTTGGGTCCCGGCTGGGGTGGCTCCTCGGTATGCAGCCGCGGCGGCAGCGGCCGCGCGGGCAGCGGGTTGAAGTAACGCTCGGCCATGCGTTTGGCCTCCGCCGGGTTCACGTCTCCCACAATCGCCATGGTGATGTTGGCCGGGACGTAGTACTTATCGAAGAACTCTTTGGCATCGGCGCGCCGCAGGCTGACGATGTCGCTGGGCCATCCACCCGGTGGATTGCGATAGGGGTGGGCCGCGAACGCGGTGGACAGCAAGTCCTGGGTGAGCTTGCCCTGCGGGTCCGATTCGACGCGCATGCGGTGCTCTTCCAGCACCACGTCGCGCTCCTTGTAGAACTCGCGGAACACCGGCCGAAGGAAGCGCTGCGACTCCATCAGAAACCAAAGCTCGATCCGGTTGGAAGGCAGGCTGTAGTAGTACTCGGTGGAATCGAGCGAGGTGCCGGCGTTCACACCCGCGCCGCCGTTGGTTTCTATGATGCGGAGATAATCGTTCGGCACCACGAAGGCTTCCGCGCCGTCGATGGCCATCTTCAACTGCGCCTGGAGCACACCGATCCTGGCTTCGTCGGCTTTGGGTCCCTTGTTGCGCTCGGCCTCGAGGCGGTCGTACACCTCCTCGATGGCATCCAGGGCTTTCTTCTCGCTCGCCCAGTTCACGGTCCCGATGGTTTCCGTGCCCTTGAAGGCCATGTGCTCGAACATGTGGGCGATGCCCGTTTCACCGGACGGATCGTCCACCGATCCGGCGTTCACATACGTGTGGAATGACACCACCGGAGCCTCGTGCCGCTCGGCGACGATGAAGTGCAGTCCGTTGGAAAGGGTGAACTCGGTGACTTTTTTTTCAAATTCCTTGAGGTCCTGCGACGGAAGACAGATGGCCGCCGTCAGCAGGATGGCACAGTGACGAAGTGCTCTCACGATGGTCGCCGCTCCTGGGCTACTTTGAGGATAGCAAGGGCGGCGTGGGACAAATCGGCGCTACTGCACGGCAATCGTGGCGGTGTTGGAGGATTGGCCGGCGATGGTCAACATTATTGGGACGGCATTGCCGGGGGTGACACCCGCGGGGACGTGGAAATTGATTTGATTCAGTCCGACGCAGCATCCCGCCAAGCCGGCGAAATCCGGGACGACCCCAATTCCTCCGATGGTCACAGTGACAGGTGACACGGTGCTCGATGCTACGGCCGGCAACGCGCCAGTGGGGACGGCAGGCGCGACCGGCCCCAGTCCCGTGGCATAGAGGATCACCAGCTCTCCCGGCTGCGCCGGATTCTGGGTTGTAACCGCGGAGCCGTTCACATGCGTAATAGCGCCAGCGCCTTTACCGTCCGCGGTGGCCGTGAAAATGCCGGGAGAAACCGGGGCGACCGCAATGGTTGCGGGGGTGGTGCCGGCTTGCCCCGCGACGGAGGCTACGACCGTAGCCGATGCTCCAGTCACTTCGAACGGAATCTGAATGCCGAGCTGCGCGGGCGATGCGTAGAAAATAGGCGCGGGTGTGCCGTTGACGGTGACTTGGGCGCCCGCCATGGTGGTGTTCAACGTCCCATTGCTTCCAAAAGTGGGGTTGCAGGAGGGCGGCAGGCAGGAGGTGCCGTCGGTAAGATTGGTTCCGAAGACAGCGGCGATCGCGCCCGGAGCGACGGCCGAAGACACCAGGCTATAGCTGGCGTTGTTGACCACGCCCCCGCTGTTGATCTGCGTGATCTCGAACTCCGAGCGCATCCTCACGATAGTGTATGGGTTCCACGTCGAAAGGTTGTAGTAGATCTTCAGCGTACTGCCGGCGACAGTAATGAAGCGCTCGATCATCAGCGGGGCGAAGCTACCGCCGGCTGTCAGGTATGGATCGTTGCTGCCGATGACGGGGCCATTGAGACCATCTCCGGGAGGATCGGGGACAATGCTCGGATCGTGGATGAATCCTCCGAGCCCGTAAGCGTTGTCGCGCACGTCGTTGAAGATGAGCTGGGGCGTGGCCCACGGGCCCCAGGGCTGCGGCGCGTAAGTGAAGTAGATCCCCCGGGTCTTGTTCGACTGCCGGCCGCCGTCATAGGTCATAAGCCACAGGTTCAGAGCGCTCGAATACACCACCGAGAGATTGCCAACCGTGGGACTGTCGTTCGGCCAGGCAGGGCCATTGAGCGGATTGTCCTCGACCACGGGCACGGCTCCCGCCTCCGAGTTAACCCACGTTGGCTGGCCATTCACGAGACCGGCGAAATACTGTGTGCCCACGCCGCTCGCGAACGAACTGGCGGGAACCATTTGCAGGTAGATGTCGGAAGCGCGATAGGGGCCTGCCCCGAAGATGAAGACATTCGTGCCCGATGCGCGAAGGGAGGTGCCGATGAAACGTCCGCCGGTTGGAGAGATGGTTCGCCCGGCGGTGAAGGTCTGCACGCCGTCGAACTGCACCAGGACAGAAAAATCGGGCGCTTGCGGATTGGCCAGACTGGTGTCGGAGCCGGTGTTGCAAATGAAATAAATCTGGCCGTTGAGGCTGATGCCGGAGTTGGGGATATCGTCCGGTCCCATGTCGATGCCCGGCGGTTTGACGAACAGCGGCGAGCCGTCGCTGAGGGTGTAGAAGTTCAGAAGCAGCCCGGCTTCGGGATCGGTGCTGGTGCTCCAGGCTATGGGATCGGCGGCGTGATAATTCACCACGCTCGGATCGCTGCTGATTGTGTCGCCAAAGAAGAAAATCATCTTTCCATTGGCTTCGAACGCGCCGCCCTGTCCATTGCCGAGAATGTTGAAGCGAGTCACGGTTTGGCTGGTGGTGGGTAAGCAAGTCACGGCTTGCCCCTTCACGATCTGTTGCGCTTGCGCTTGAAAGTCACAATCGCCGATCACCTGCTCGAGCTTAACCGAGGAGCTGGGAATATAGTTCAGTGAGATGCCGCCAGCAGACTGCGCAGCCGCCCGCGGCGCCGGAACAATCGCGTTCAGAAAGAGTAGCGCCACAGTGGCGCACACGCGGCGCTGAGTGTTCTCCGGCATCCCTGGCGATTAGATTCAGATTAGCGCAGCCGGATGCGCCAATCGACGTGGCATGTGCGATTTCTCACAAGGCACGGACTTCGAGACGGTGCCAGATTACTTTCCGGAAGTGTAGCTGGCGTACAGCGCCGCGATGCCGGCGGATTGAACATCGCCCGGGTGGACGATCACCCGGTACCGGTAACGCAGCGATTTGCCGGGCTCGACTGTCTGCGAGCCACTCTGCGACTGGCCGTTGGTAAAAGCCGACACGCCGAACGGGTTGGCGGCAAATAAGCCGTATCCGCGTGCGTGCCAGCGGACGGGATGGCGTGGGTTCTGCGGGTGGTCGAGGATCGCCACGCCGACCTTTTCGTTGCCGATGGTCCCCGAGTAATCGCACCAGTTGGAGGGCTTGCCCCAAAGCTGCTTCTCGCCGGCCAGTCCATCGGCATTCACAATCTTCCCCGTGCCGCCCTGCTCATCCAGCACGGGGCGAAGCCGGATACCAAACGCGCCATCTTTGTTGTCACCCCACACCACCGTCTGCACGGAAGTCAGCGTGATGTCAAAGTCGATGGTGCGCAGCTTCGGCTCCGCATGGAAGGTCATGACCCGATCTTCGGTGAGTACCACGTTCCCCTGGCGGTCGGTCCAGTCGAACGTAACGGCCAAGGACCCCTGGTCCTTGCCGCTCTTGACCTGGCCCACCTTCTTCAACACCATCTTGCCGCGTTTGGGAGGCTCGGTGTAGCTGGCCTCGTTGTTCCAGAAGTCGATACCATTGACGCTCTCGTGCGCGAACCAGATGCCGCGCTGGTGGGGGTGGTCCTTCGGCGCCTTCTCTTCTTCGGCCACCTTTTCCATGGGCCACGCGCGAGTTATGTAAGTGCCGGTCGCCGCGCGCACCGGCCAGAGATACGGTTTAGTGACTTCCTCACCCCTCATGTAGAAAGTGCTGTATGGCTTGCCGCCGATCTCGATTTCGATCTTATCGGAGCCGGGCGTGATCTTGACTTGCGCGGCTGCGGAGAGGGCCAGCCAGGCGGCGGAGCAAGGGACCAGCAGTCCACGTTTCATGTTGTTCACACCTTCTCGGGAACGATATAGGGTTTGCGGTAGATCCGCGTCGCCAGCTTGTTGGCTTCCGGGTCGTTGACGCAAGTCAGTGTCTGGGGATCGAAATGGATGGTGCGGCCCAGCCGGTAGGAGATGTTAGCCAGGTGGACCAGAACCGTGGAGGCCGCGCCTTCCTCGATCTCGCAGTTGAGTATCTCGCGCTTGTGAGCGCGCACGGCGTCCAGGAAGTTCTGGAAGTGGGTATCGCTCTTGGTGGCCGTCGGACCGGGTTTCTGCTCTCTGCCGATAAAGCTGAAATACTTGTTGTAGTTGTCGATCACCAGGTAGCCGTTGGAGCCGTAGAACAGGTTGCCGACGGTGCCGCCGATGCCGCCTCCAGGCGCGGAGCTGGGGTATTCGCGGTTGGTGATCCAGTGGCGGACTTCGAACTCGAGCATCTTGGTCTTGCCGTTCTCGTTGAACTCGAAGGAGGCGTTCAGGGTGTTGGGAGTCTCCTGGTCGTCGTCGAACATGAAGTGCCCGCCGATGGCGCTGGCCTTGACCGGATACTTGACGCCCAGGCCCCAGCGCGCTTTGTCCATTTCGTGAATGCCCTGGTTGCCGATATCGCCGTTGCCGGTATCCCAGAACCAGTGCCAGTTATAGTGGAACCGATTTTTCGAAAACGGACGCTTCGGCGCCGGTCCGGTCCAAAGGTCGTAATCCACGCCCTCGGGGACGTCGGAGACCGGCGTGCGTCCAATGGTGTCGCGCGTCTTGTAGCACAGCCCGCGAGCCAGGTACACGTCGCCGATGACGCCCTCGCGCATCTTCTGCACGCCTTCCTGCAAAGCCGTTGACGACCGGCTCTGGCTGCCCTGTTGCACTATGCGGTCGTACTTGCGCGCGGCCGCCACAATCTGCTTGGCTTCGAAGATGTTATGAGTGCATGGCTTCTCCACATACACATCCTTGCCCGCCTGGCAGGCCCAGATGGTCTGCAGAGCATGCCAATGGTTCGTGGTAGCGATGGAGATGGCGTCAATGGACTTGTCGTCGAGGATCTTGCGCATATCCTGAAAGCCTTGCGGCGCCTTCTTCCCGCTGGATTCCACGCGCTTTACGAAATCGGCCATGCGCGACTGGTCGACATCCGAAATGGCCGCCAGTTCCACGTTGGGCAGGGTCGTCCATTCCCGGAGGTGGCTGCCTCCGCGGCTTCCGCACCCCACAATGGCAATACGCACGGTGTCGTTGGCACTGGCCAGCACGCGCTTTCCGGCAGTCACCGCCGCCGCGGCGCCCATAAGAAAGTATCTTCGATCCATGGATCTCCTCTCGAACCGGGCGCACTCCTCTCCGGCTCCGCTCAAATGGCTAACTGGGATGGCGGGGCGATTGGGGCCAAGGTTACCCTCGCTATCTTACTGTAGGCACCGGCAACGGTAACTTCCAGATGTCGTCGCCGGTTTCTTCGGTGGCCTTCCTGGCGTTGCCGAGTGCATTGCCTTCGAGCACGATGCTCTTTAATTCGCCGGGAGCCACCGCCAGAAACGTGCCCGTGCCCGCAAAAGCCCTGCTCGCCCGCACGATGGCGTCCGGGCAGCGGTCCAGCCGCACGACAGGACTTCCCGCAACCGGTGTGCGCGTGGACACCTGGTCCAGTTCCAGCTCCTTGGAATCCCGTATCAGGAAAGCCGGTCCGAATTCGGGGTTCACCTGAGTTACTGGCCACAATATTGTGGATGCCGCCGGAGGTCTCACTGCCCAGCACCACCGCCCCGTGTCCGTGGTGCACCGTGCAATTGGCGATGGCGACGTTGGCAGTGGGGCGGTTGACGCGCAGCCCGTCGGCGTCCTTTCCCGATTTCAGGCAGATGGCGTCATCGCCGGTGTCCAGGTAGCAGTTGGAAATCAGGACATCCTGGCTGGAATCGATATCCATGCCGTCGGTGTTCACTCCTGGAAACGTCTCGATGGTGAGGCCGCGAATAACGACGTTCTGCGAATACAGAATGTGGATGGTCCACATCGGCGACCCCACTATGTGTATGCCCTCGATGAGAATATTCTTGCTCTCCATGGTGCGAATGAACGAGGGCCGGAGGGACGGCGCGGCTTTCTGGAAATCTTCCAGCGCGACCGGCCGCCTCAAGTCCAGCGCCTTCAATATGCCCGTCCAGACGGTCCTCGCCGCGGCCGCGTCCGGTTGGCGCACGAGGTTCATCCATTGGGCGTTGTCGGTGGTGATGGTTCCCCGGCCTCGAATGGCGACATTTTCCAGGTCGTGCCCGCCGATCAGGGGTACCGGCGTGATGCACTCGGTGCCCTCGAGCCTCCCCTTGGTGTACGTAAGGCCATCGCGGGAGGCCTCGAACCGCAACACCGCCCCGGCGTCGATTTGCAATACCAGGTTGCTCACCAGCTCGATGGGCCCGGTGACATACTTGCCGGCGGGGACGTACACCGTTCCGCCGCCCGCGGCTTTAGCTGCCTGGATGGCGGAGCGGATGGCTGTCGTGGCGCTGGCCGAACCGTCGTTGCGGGCGCCGTAATCCAGAATGTTGAACCCAGGACCAGCGCCCCACGCATTCGCGCCGGCGAAAAGTAAGAGCGCCGGCAGAAACCGGCTTCGAGACAGTAAGTTCATGAGACCTCCAGTCGCAGCTTCCCAGCGACACTGTAGCATACGGCAGGCCAGGCTCATTGGCGTTCCTTGTTACAATCTTAGCGATGCGGAAAGCTCTGGTGGGCAGCCCAGGCAACTTATGAGAAGCAAGCTCTCCCTGAAGAGGCTGGTTCTCGCTGTCGCGGCGGCGTCCGCGGCTGTCGCTTTCCAGGCGGACAAGGGCGCGGAAGTGGCGCGCTGGAAGCAGGAGGCGGCGAGAATCACCATTATCCGGGACGATTGGGGCATCGCCCACGTCTACGGAAAAACCGACGCCGACGCGGTCTTCGGCATGGAGTACACGCAGGCCGAGGACGACTTCAATCGCGTCGAGACCAACTACATCAACGCCATGGGGCGCCTGGCGGAGGCCGAGGGGGAGTCGAGGATCTACCAGGACCTGCGGATGAAGCTCTTCATCGACCCCGCCGAGATGAAGAAGGACTACGCGGCCAGCCCTGCGTGGCTGCGAAAGCTCATGGACGCGTTTGCCGACGGCCTGAATTACTACCTCTATAAGCACCCGGAGGTGAAGCCGCGGGTCATCCGGCGATTCGAACCGTGGATGGCGCTGAGCTTCACCGAGGGGAGCATCGGCGGCGATATCGAGAGGGTCAACCTCAACCAGCTTGCGGCGTTTTACGGCAAAGCTGCGGCCATTCGGGCGTCTGCGGAGGAGCACGAGCCGGAGCCCGGCGGATCGAACGGCGCCGCCGTCGCGCCCTCGAACACGGCTGCCCATCACGCGCTGCTGCTGATCAATCCCCACACCTTGTTCTACTTCCGCTCGGAACTGCAGATGGCGAGCGACGAGGGCCTGGATGCCTATGGCGCGGTGACGTGGGGCCAGTTCTTCATCTACCAGGGGTTCAACGACCGCGCCGGGTGGATGCACACTTCGAGCGGCGTGGATGCGGTGGACGAGTATCTGGAGACCGTGGTGAAGAAGGG
Source organism: Bryobacteraceae bacterium (assembly GCA_049515735.1). Classification (GTDB taxonomy): domain Bacteria; phylum Acidobacteriota; class Terriglobia; order Bryobacterales; family Bryobacteraceae; genus Fen-178. Next base: position 87,150 of record JBEKTU010000028.1, on the reverse strand, counting down.
CGGCCGCTTTTTCTACAAGTACGGGAGCGAGGAGCGCCCGGCGACGGCGGCGGAGATCGCGGTGCCATACCAGACCGCCGGCGGGATGGCGGAGAAGAAATTCATGGTCTACCGCACGCATCACGGGCCGATCGTGCGGGAGTTGAACGGCAAGTGGGTGGCCATCCGGCTGATGCAGGAGCCGGTGAAGGCGCTGACGCAATCCTACACGCGCACCAAGGCGAGGGACTACCAGGCGTACCGGCAGACGATGGAACTGAAGGCCAACTCCTCGAACAATACGATCTTCGCGGATGCCGATGGCGACATCGCCTACTTTCACGGCAACTTCATCCCCAGGCGCGATACCAGCTTCGACTGGACCAAGCCGGTGGATGGCAGCAATCCGGCGACGGAGTGGCAAGGACTGCTTTCGGTGGACGAGACGCCGCACCTGCTGAACCCGAAGAGCGGCTGGCTTTACAACTCCAACAACTGGCCGTGGTCGGCGGCGGGGCCGAGCAGCCCCAGGAAGGAAGACTATCCGCCTTATGTCGAGACCGGCGGCGAATCGGCGCGCGGGCTGCACGCCATCCGGGTTCTCGAGAACAAGAAGGATTTCACACTCGACTCGTTGATTGCGGCGGCATTCGACAGCTACCTCACGTGGTTTGAGAAGCCCATCCCGGCGCTGATTCACGCCTGGGAGGAGACGCCGGCCTCCAATCCGCTGAAGGCGAAAACGACCGAGCAGATCGCCATGCTGCGGCAGTGGGACCTGCGCTGGGGAGTGAATTCCATACCCACGTCGCTGGCGGTGTTCTGGGGTGAGGAGGTACGTCGGGGCCCAGGGGGCGCCCCCGCCGGCGAAATCGCCAAGGCGCCGGCGGAGGAGCTGCTGCAATCGCTCGCGGCGGCCTCCGACAGGCTGGCAGCCGATTTCGGGACATGGAAGACGCCGTGGGGCGACATCAACCGGTTCCAGCGCCTGAACGACGATATCGCGCCGCGTTTCGACGACGCGGGGCCGAGCATTCCGGTGGGCTTCACATCCGCGCAGTGGGGCTCGCTGGCGTCATTCGCGGCGCGCGCGTACCCAGCGACGAAGAAGTGGTATGGCACCAGCGGGAACAGCTTCGTGGCGGTGGTGGAGTTCGGCCAGACCGTGCGGGCCAAGGCGGTGACGGCCGGCGGAGAAAGCGGGCATCCGGCGTCCCCGCACTTCAACGATGAAGCCAGGCGGTACGCCACCGGCGACTTGCGGGAGGTTTATTTCTATCGCCCGCAGCTCAAGGGGCACACCGAGCGGGAGTATCATCCGGGGGACTGAGGCCGCTAAGTGCGGCCAAACGTAGTACAAAGAAACGAGGGCCAATGAATCGAACGAGGAAGACCAGCCTGCTGACCCGAAGGACGTGTCTTTCGCGCCTGGCCGGCGGTTTGGCGCGAATCGGCGCGCGGGATGGGTGACGTCGCCGCCCGGTCGCCCGTGCCGATCGCCACCGGTGAAGGGCTGTTCACCCGGTACGAGTTTCAGGAACTGCTCGATCGAAAGGGAGCTTCCATCATCCAGCCGGACGTGATGCACGCGGGCGGCATCACGGAGATCCGCAAGGTCGCCAACCTGGCGGAGACGTACGGCGTCGAGGTGGCGCCCCATCAATGCAGCGGCCCGATCGCGCATGTCGCCTCGGTGAATGCCATGTCCGTGTGCCGGAATTTCCTGGTGCAGGAATGGGAGTCGGCCGACGACGACCTCTACCTCGAGTTGACGGATGGCAAGTACCCCGTGCAGAAAGGCGGAACGATTGCCCTGCCCGAAGGCCCCGGCCTGGGCATTTCCGTCAATTTCACGGAGTTCAAGAAACGTTTTCCGTACAAGCGGGCGTACATTCCGGCGCACCTGCCGGGCTAGGGCTTTTTCCGGCCAAGGGCTGATGAGACGAACCCACGCCGGTAGCGATAAGCTGAAAGAGTGTTCCAGGTCAAGCGCGCGGCGGCTTTCGTCGCGTTGGCGGTGGCCGCGGTTTACGCGGGCGACTACCTGTCCGCGCGCCTGCGAGGCGCCGGCGCGCTGGGCACGGTGCAGGTGCAGCCGTATTACGCCGTGCCGCTGCGTGACGGCAAAATCGAATTCATGATGCTCGACCCGGAGAACCGCACGTGTGTGCGCGCGCTGCTTCCGCACTTTGGGTACGGGCCGTGCTGGTACATGAAGGGGAAGAGAGAGCAGCGGATCAATATGTAGGCGCCCTTCCGGTCCAGGCATTCCACTTCCAACGAGATGTGTCCACTCAGCAGTTCGGGGATGCTCGCCATGCCTGAGATTCTACGGAATCCCGGGGCCGGTTGTTCGTCGGTTTGAGGTCGAAGACCTCGCAAGCATCTTGCTCGATCATCGAATGGCCTCGACGTGCCGGGCGCGCCAAGCGCGCAGCCATCCCAGTCCGAGCTCGCGAACGAGGCGTACCACGCGATCGCGGTCGAGCTCGCGCGAAAAGCGCCACAGGACCCGGATGGCATCCCAATGCAGTCCCAGGCACGTCAGTTCCCGGATGGTGCCCAAGGCGACCTGTTCTAGAAAATAATTCTTCCCCAGTTCTTCCAATTCCGCAACGGCTTGCCGCCGCACCTCCCCGAAGTCCCACTCGGGATGAACATGGGAAACCACGGCCATCTGCGCGAACAGTGCCTGCTGCCACTTATTTCCCAAAGTCATTCCGCTGAGTGAGAAGCGATAGCGCAGTAAAGGCACGGGGATATTTGCGAGCCGGTGGTGCTTGCTCATGCGCAACCAGAGGTCGTAATCCTCCGAGTTGCGGTACTCAGCCCGGTAACCGCCGGCGGCCACTATCGCCTCCCGGCGCAGAATGACGGACGGATGGTAGATACAATTCGCCCGCAGCAGGGCGCGCACGATTTCCTCGTGTTCGACGGGAAGAGTGACCAAACGGTCATGAGATGGCGTGCGGCCCATATGGTAAACGAACGTGCCGGCAACCGCGACTTCGGGCCTGGTCCGCATAAAGCGAACTTGTGTGGCAACCCGACTCGGCAACGCCACATCATCCTGGTCCATGCGAATGACCAGGTCATGCCGGACAGCGGCCAACCCCTCATTGAGCGTGGATGGGAGACCCGAATTCCGCTGGTGAAAGATGGCGCGAATGCGCTTATCGGCGCTGGCATAAGAGCGAATCACGCGGGCTGAACCGTCGTTGGAGCAATCGTCGATGATCCAGAACTCGAAATCGGCATAGTCCTGCCTCAGGATGGACTCAATGGACTGACTTAAAGAAGAGCCAGCGTTATAGACCGGAAGTAGGACGGCGCATGTCATCTAAGCTGTGGTGGCAGCCGCCGAAGGAGTATGCCATCCGGCGAGTATTTTCTCGATACCAGAGCGGAGGTCGATTGCCGGGAACCATCCAAACTCCTGCATGGCTTTTGTGTTGTCCAGCACGACCCAGCCGGCCAACCTATTTCCGCAACTCTCATCGTGCTGAATGGCAAGCGGCCGGCCGTGACACTCTTCAATCAAGCGAAGGACATCAGTCACCGAATGGCCCTGACCGCTGCCGACATTGACGATGGTAAACTCCCGCCGCGGAATGGCCGCACGCTCCGCCATGGAGCAAACATCCTCCAGATGCACGTAGTCGCGCACGTTATCGGGGTTGCCAAAGATCCGCACTGGTTGACCCCGCAGCATGCGACTGACAGCGACGCCGATCAGGCCTTGCCTCCGATGTTGCGAAAGCAGGGTGCCATATGCATTTCCCACACGCATGACGGTGGCTGTGAGATATCCCTTAGATGCCGCCAAGCGCAGGTATTCTTCCGCAGCAAGTTTTTGAATTCCATAGGAAGACAGTGGGGAACATGGGTCGGTTTCGCGGTAGGGGAGCCGATTCCGGCTTGGGGAGTAAACGGCGCCGCCGCTGCTAAAGTACACGATGTGCGGCCTGGTGCCAAGATGCTGAATGGCGTCGAGCAGATTCAACAGCGGCACAAGATTGACCAACGCGTCATTCGGCAGGTCGAAATCCGAATCCACGGGCGTATTGACATGGGCGAGGTAATAAATGAGCTTCAGGCCCGCGGCAAACCACTCGCAATCCTTGCGCGACAACAGGTCGCCACAAAAGACCTCTGCCCCTTCCGGACTCTCGTAATCGGCTGTGTTCCGAACGAGCAAACGGAGCCCCTCAGGCTTTCGGGCAATGATATATCTTGCGAGATACGAACCAATGAAGCCCCTTGCGCCCGCGATTCCTTTGGACATAAATGCTCTGCCTAGAGTGCAGAGGTATGCCGTTCCGCGCCCGCACCCTAATGTGTTCGATGGTATCTCTAAAACGCTCCCGTATCAAGCCCCTGGGACCACCGATGCCGGGGCACAGTGGAAACCTTTCCTTCGTCCCAGTCACTTTGGGGGCCCAAGTCGTCAATGTGCATGTGCCGGCGAAGCGGAGAGGGGATCCGCCGGCAAGTAGCCCCATTAAGGAATAGCCGGCCGGAACTCGACGCGGCCGATGAATTCTTCCGGTGCGTCCCAAACAGAATCCACGGGAGGTATCCGCCGATCTTATCCCGGCCGCCGCGACGAAGACCAAGGGGTGGCCCGAACTGCGTCGATCAATAGACGAATCGGAGCCGTTATTCTCCAAGACCAGGACCGTCGAAGCGAATCAATAACAGCGTCCTTATCGCGCAACTCTGCGGCCTTGACACGCAGTTGGTCGATCTCTCGCTTTAGCTCGTTTTGGGTCTCAACCTGCCGCCCAATTTCAGCTGTAGCTTTGCGGATCTCTTCAGCGTAGACTCCTACCCGTTCGAGTGCCTGACACCGTGCCGTCTCCGCGGCAGACAGAGCACTCGACAGCGATTCTACCTCGTTGGATAAGCGCACGATTTCCTGAAGCCGCGCTTCGAAATCAACCCGCGTGACCACAAACCTGCGTCGGGCAGTTGAGGAAACCGCTTGCGAGGCGGGATCGTACGGTTGTTTCACGGCCCAAGCCAGAGAGTCAACTTGCTCCAGATCGGCGTACTGAGGCGGTTGTAGATCCTCAGCCATTACCCGCGAGGGCCCGGGCCAGGCCGCCTGAACATCGTGAAGAGCAATAATCCCACCCACCTTGACAAATGGCGACCACAGCGCAAAATCGCGATGGACGTTTTCGTAGTGGTGGCTGGCGTCGATGAAGAGAAGATCGATCGGGTCCTTCCATGACCGAACAACTTCATACGAATAACCCTTTAGCGCCCGCACAATGTGCCCCACGCCAGATCGACGGACATTGCGTTGAAATCCTTCTTCAAGGCTGTGGCGCATCTTCTCGATCAGAGGGCTATAGTGTTTAGCCTGGATGTCCGGATCCTCATCAGATCCAAACGGGTCTACGCAAAACACCCGTGCGTTGGGCTTTGCGCACACGCCGGCGGCCAGCAGGATCGAGCTCTTTCCCTGCCACGATCCCAGTTCGACGACGATGGGCTCGTGGCTAGTGGTGCGCTCGCGCGCGATCTCGAAAAGCGCATTGGCCTCACGATCGGTCAACCAGCCCGAGATTCGCCGCGCCAGACTGATCCACCGCCATGAATCCGGGTAATTCTCTCGGAGCTCCTGCCTGGAGGAATTCATGAGCTTCACGCGATCCAGCCACATCCGCTGCGGCCCCACTACGCGCATCGGGGTCACCCAAGATCAAGAACGCAGGCACAGGGCGTGGGCCCCGATTCGCAGTGACGCTTCCAGTGTAGCAGCCCGGTAGCGTGCGTTACAATGCCGGGTTCCGCGTGAACATCGAAGCCGGGCCACAGCCCGAGGGAAATCACTGTTTGAAAACGGGCGCAGGAATCGCAGCCCCGCCCCAGATCTCTCCAGAAGCAGATGTGTCGCCATTCGGATTACGCTCGCCAAGCGGAATCCCGAAACGGCCGATCTCACCCGTGAATCCTTCTGACGAGTCAACTCATATGCTATAATCCGCTTGTTCCATGCACTGAGACCTTGAAGCCGGACGCTCCATGTGGCAAGGTGATCCTCTTTTTGTCATCGCCAACCTGACCCAAAAGGATTTCAAGATACGCTACCGCAACATGTCGCTCGGCGTGTTTTGGTCGCTGCTGAATCCCCTGGTGCTCATGGGCGTGATGGCTTTTATCCTGACGAACATTTTTGCGAACAAGTACCTCAGCCCTCACCTGGCGGTATTTGTGTTGTGTGGACTGGTCCCTTTCAATTTTTTTTCCGTGGCGTGGATTTCGGGGACGGTGTCGCTGGTGGACAGCGCAAGCCTGATCAAGCGGGTCCCGGTCCCGCGGGAACTGATCCCGGTAACGGCTGTGCTTTCGAACTGTCTGCACCTCATCATTCAAATCGGCCTCTTGTTGTTGTTCGTATTCGGCTCCGGCCTTAAGGTAAACCGGTACTGGGCATGGCTTCCGGTGGTATGGGGATTCGAGGTCGTGTTTGTGTGCGGTCTGTCGATGATCACGTCGGCGTGCAATGTATACGTGCGGGACATACGGTACGTGGTGGAATCGGCCAATACGATTCTGTTCTGGCTGGTTCCGATTTTCTACCCTTTTGGAGCGGTTCCAGCGCGGTACAAGGATCTATACCTGTTCAACCCTGTGGCAGCGCTGGTACTGGCGTTGCGGAACGTGCTGCTCGAGGGCGTGCCTCCGCCGAACTCATTGCTCATCAAATTGGCCCTGAGTTCCACCTTTGTACTCGGCGTCGGGTTCGTATTTTTCGCGAAGGTGAAGCGGCGGTTTTACGATTACTTGTGAGCGAAGATGCCAGTGATCGAATTCAGCAATGTGTCCAAGGCGTTCAACCGCGCAGGGGGCCGATCCCTGCTACGCCATCGACTGGCATCATTATTAAGAGGGCACCGCAAGGATCCGTTCTACGCCCTCAAACACGTGTCTTTTCGTGTGGACCGCGGCGAAAGCACGGCTGTGATTGGAGCCAATGGCGCGGGGAAAAGTACGTTGCTCGGGCTGGTGGCGGGGTTAGCCAGTCCAGACGAAGGCAGCGTGACGGTCAACGGACGGGTGGCAGCTCTTCTCGAGCTAGGCGCCGGCTTCCATCCGGACCTGACTGGCACCGAGAATGTTCGGCTCAATGCGTCGTTGATGGGGCTTACGCGAAAGCGCGTTTCAGAGGTGTTCGACGAAATTGTCAGTTTTTCGGGCGTGAGCGATTTCATCAATGAACCTTTGCGGACTTACTCGTCCGGCATGATGATGAGGCTGGCCTTTGCGGTTGCAGTCCACTGCGACCCCGATATCCTGTTGGTCGATGAGGTCCTGGCGGTCGGCGACCAATCCTTCCAGGCCAAGTGTTTCAAAAGGATTCACGATTTCCGCCGCGAGGGCCGGACGCTGCTTTGCGTTTCGCATTCGCCGGGCATGGTGCGGGACCTATGCGATCGCGCCATCTGGCTGGACCATGGCGAAGTGGTGATGACGGGTCGCGTTTCCGAACTGCTGGATGCCTATGCAGGCGCTCAGCAGCCAAGGCTTGACGTCATCGGGCCCCTTGGGATTCGGTGAATGGATTTAAGCAACGAGAGTGGTCTGCCGCGGCGATAGTCAGGAAGCGAGCCCACCAGCATGGTTACTCGCGGCAGCGTGGTTGCGATGTGGGGCAGGCGAGAAGAGCGGGGTTGTGTCTATGATTTCGAAGAAGTCAGCAAAAGGCGCCGGAGTGGATGTTGCCAGAGCAGAACGGGAGATCAGGCACGGTCAGTGGCTGGCTAGCCAGCACACGGAAAAGGTTTGGGGATGGGATACTCCTGCCGGGCGCCTGCGTGCGAAACGCCGTGCCGAGTTGATCCTTTCAGGGGCTGAGCTGACAAAGAACAGCCGCGTTCTCGAGATTGGCTGCGGTACCGGCAATTTCACCGAGATTTTTGCGGCAACGGGAGCCCGGATTCTAGCGGTCGACATCTCACTCGACCTGCTGCAGAAGGCCGGACAGAGGAACCTGCCCTCGGACCGAGTAACCTTCCACCAAAAACGATTCGAAGATTGCGATGTAGATGGGCCGTTTGATGCGATTATAGGCTCCTCCATTCTCCATCATCTGGATATCGACTTGGCCATCCCGCGAATCAAGTCCCTTCTGAAAGGCGGCGGCACCATCAGCTTTGCTGAGCCGAACATGTTGAATCCGCAGGTCTTTCTGGAAAGAAAGTTTCATTTTTTCCCTACATTCGCTTATACCTCGGCGGATGAGACCGCATTTATACGCTGGCGACTGGAGAAGCAGTTGCGCCAAGCCGGATTCGAAAGCATTCTGATCAAGCCGTTCGATTGGCTCCATCCCTCCACTCCTGAGCGGATGATCGGACTGGTACAGGGAATCGGGCGAGTGATTGAGGCCGTTCCGATCGCGCGAGAGTTTTCTGGTTCCCTTTACATCCGGGCTCGGCTTCCGATGGGGCAGGCCTAAGCTCGCCAGGTTCATAAGCCGCCAGCTACGGCACCACCCATGAACCCATCTGCTGCCAGGACGAGGCGAGGCCATTGCCGCCGGTCAACTGCACCCAAACCGTCCGAGTGCCCGCGAACACCGACTGAAATGCGATGGGCAGGGTGAAAGTCAGGGTGGCGCCGGAACCCGCCGCCGCGACTCCGGCTGCGCTTACCACACACCGGCTGTTCTGGAGTGCGCCGCTGCCACCCAGCGTCACCGGCCCTTGCCAAACCGTGTCCGAATCGTTGAACATGTAGAGGCTGTTGCCGCCCTGCGAGTAATAAAAGGTGCAATCCTGACCATCGGTACCCAGGAAACGAATGGAGGCTGCCGCGACCATCGCATACCCCAAAGGATGGGAGAACTGGAAGCTAAACGTCTGGCTGAGGCCGTTTCCGGACGACGGAGTGACCGAAACGGCGCTGGGAGCCACGGGTGTGGAGGACTGCGAAACGGTCCAGGAACCCATCTGCTGCCAGGACGAGGCGAGGCCATTGCCGCCGGTCAACTGCACCCAAACCGCCCGGGTGCCCGCGAACACCGACTGAAATGCGATGGGCAGGGTGAAAGTCAGGGTGGCGCCGGAACCCGCCGCCGCGACTGCGGCTGCGCTTACCACACACCGGCTGTTCTGGAGTGCGCCGCTGCCACCCAACGTCACCGGCCCTTGCCAGACCGTGTCCGAATCGTTGAACATGTAGAGGCTGTTGCCGCCCTGCGAGTAATAAAAGGTGCAATCCTGACCATCGGTACCCGCGAAGCGAATGGAGGCTGCCGCGACCATCGCATACCCCAAAGGATGGGAGAACAGGAAGCTAAACGTCTGGCTGAGGCCGTTTCCGGACGACGGAGTGACCGAAACGGCGCTGGGCGCCACGGGTGTGGAGGACTGCGAAACGGTCCAGGAACCCATCTGCTGCCAGGACGAGGCGAGGCCATTGCCGCCGGTCAACTGCACCCAAACCGTCCGGGTGCCCGCGAACACCGACTGAAATGCGATGGGCAGGGTGAAAGTCAGGGTGGCGCCGGAACCCGCCGCCGCGACTCCGGCTGCGCTTACCACACACCGGCTGTTCTGGAGTGTGCCGCTGCCACCCAGCGTCACCGGCCCTTGCCAGACCGTGTCCGAATCGTTGAACATGTACAGGCTGTTGCCGCCCTGCGAGTAATAAAAGGTGCAATCCCGACCATCGGTACCCAGGAAACGAATGGAGGCTGCCGCGACCATGGCGTATCCCCCCGGATGGGAGAATTGAAAGCTGAACGTCTGGCTGAGGCCACTGCCGGACGACGGAGTCATCGAGATGGCGCTGGGCGCCACGGAAGTCTGCGGGATGGTCCAGGAACCCATCTGCTGCCAGGACGAGACGAGGCCGTTGGTGCCGACCAACTGCACCGAGATCGTCCGGGTGCCCGCGAACACCGTTTGAAAGGCGATGGGCAAGTTGAAAGTCAGCGTGGTGCCGGAGCCGGTTGCCGAGACTCCGCCTGCGTTCACCACGCACCGGCTGTTCTGGAGCGTGCCGCTGCCGCCCAGCGTCACCGGCCCCTGCCAGACCGTGTCTGAATCATTGTACATTTCCAGGTTGTTGCCGCTCTGCGAGTAATCGAAGGTGCAATCCAAACCATCGGTTCCCAGGAAGCGAATGGCGGCTGAGGCAATCGTCGCGTAACCCCCGGGATCGGAGAATCGAAAGCCGAACGTCTGGCTGAGACCGCTGCCGGACGACGGAGTCACAGAGATGGCGCTGGGCGCCGCGGGCGCGGCAACCGCGGTAATCTTCACTGCGAAGGCGTCGGTGTTTGTGCTTGTCGAGCTTCGCCGAGTGGCTCCGGAAGCCGCCAAGAAGTCATCGGATGCCGTCCTGCCCGTGACGTACGTGTTGCCGTTCAAATCCACTGCAAGCCCAGTGGCAGCATCGTCCCCAGATCCGCCCAAATAGGATGAAAAGAGCAGAGCCGATCCTGCGCTGTTTAGGGTTGCAGCAAATGCGTCTTGTTTTCCCGCCTCCGTTTGAAAGCTATTGACAGTCGGGAAATCGAATGAGTAGGTATAGCCGGCGACGTAAACATTGCCGGAGGTGTCTACCACGATGCCGGTGGCCGCATCCGAGGCCGATCCTCCCAAGTATGTGCAGTACGACACGGCGCCGTTAGCGATTTTGAGAACGAATGCATCCCAACCGCCGGCCAGTGAGGTCTGGAAGGCACCAGTCGTCGTAGGCAGGTCTGTAGAGTACGTGGTTCCCGCAACGTAAATGCCAGAAGAACTCACGGCAATGGCAGTGCCGTAGTCTGCTCCGATGCCGCCGAAATATGACGAGAAAATCAGCGACGAGCCGGTGGCATTGACCTCTGCGACAAACGCGTCCCCTGTTCCGGCATACTGCTGAATCGACGCCACCAAAGGAAAGTCGGTTGAATCCGTGTAGCCCGTAATATAGGCGTCATCATTGCTGTCTAATGCGATTCCATACGCAACATCGGAGCCGCTGCCTCCCAGATAAGTGGAGTAAGTTAAAGTGGAAGTGGACAGGTTCAGCTTCGATACAAAGGCATCGTAATACCCCCCTGCAAAGGTTTTTTGAGCGGCAGTTGCCGACACAGGGAAGTTTTGTGAGCTCGTATACCCCGCCACATAGACGGCTCCAGCCGCATCCACGACCACGGAGGTCGCTATGTCGGTCCCTGAGCCGCCTAGATATGTGGAATATAGAAGAGTGCCGTTGCTGCCGCTGAGCTTGGCGATGAAGGCGTCCTCCTGTCCCCCCGGCTGCCTTTGGAAAGCCCCGCTGGTTGTGGGGAAATCGGGCGACAAGGTAAAGCCGGTGATGTAAACGTTACCGTTCGCGTCCAAAGTGACAGCGTTGCCAACATCCCGCGAACTGCCCGAAAGGAACGACGTAAAAAGCACTCCGGTACCAGCCGCGTTGAGTTTAGTAACGAATACGGCCGAGTTTCCGCCCGCGGGTTTGTCCGAGAGCCAAGTGTCCCCGACGATATAGGCACAGCCAGTTGCATCCACAGCGATGCCATTCCCTTCAGTGAACTCAGACCATCCAAGATACGTGGAATAACTCAGTACCGGGTCGATAATCAGTGTTGCCGCTGGATCGTACGAGCCTACTTCAAAGCCGATCTGGTTGGAGGAATCCAGCACGTAGCGGCCCGCGATGGGCCGTCTTGCGCCCGCAAGCTCTTGATACAACAATGGCTTGCGATGCCTGACCTCTCCCTGGCCCGCCTCCAGGACAAGATCTCCGGCGGGATCCAGGCGGATGCTCGCCGTTCCGTCGAACGCGAGGCGGATTATGCCAGGATCCACGCCCGGGGCGACCACGAAATCGTACTCAAAATGGCCTTGGGAGCCGTGGCAAACGATATCTACCCCAGCGTAAACACCGCCATAACGGACTCGCCCATAGGTTTCTATATTGGTATGCCGCCGCGTTGGATCCCCGGAGAAGTAGTGGCTGTCGCCCTGCTGGTCTTCGCCAGTAAGGGCAACATTGGTCCGGCCGCCGACAAAACGCGTCCGAAGCGGTGCGGCGGCAGTACCCGTAGCGGTCGCCAGAGTGAATCCGCCCGAGTCCAAAGACAGTTCCGCACCCTGGGTGCGAATGACAAACCGGGCCCCTGGCGCGGCTTGGCCGAGCTTGCGCTCAAATCGCAACGGAAGGTTTCCATAGCGTTGGGAGACGCCGCCTGCCGACGCCATCGCGACAGCGCTCAGGCAACCGAGCAACTCACAGATCCTAATGCAGCAACTGAGACTTCTCCGAAGATTCCAGCTCATGCATGTAAAGGATCGGCTGGCACGAGTTTCTGCTTTAGGGCTGAAATGGTCCAAGGGTTCTTCGCGATGGTCAGTTTGCCCGACCCGCTTGTCACGGGGTGGCGCAGACGCTAGAATTAGGGTTCCAAAGGAGATCTCGACAGTTCAGATGGAAGACCACCGGAGGAAAAGTATATCGATCACGCTACCAGTATCGTATCTCGGGGATCTGTTTAGAACCAACTACTGGAGCTACCTCTGGATTGCATTCCTGATCGCGCCCAGCTTCATCTGGATTTGCAAAGATCATTCGGTTTGGCCTTGGGACCAAGCCTGGTACGGGCAGGTGTGCGCCGATCTCTGGTTCTGGTTGGGGCATTCGTTAAGGCAGTGGCTTGCCACAATGGCCGATGCTCTCTACATGAAACCGCCGGGGATCTCGTGGCTCGGGCAGTCGTTCGTGCCGCTAGGGGCCGTATTCGGGTCCACTGAGGCAGCACTGCTTCTCTCCGTTCTCCTGACTCAAGTCGCCATGCTGTTCTTTCTTTTCCGAGTCGGAGTCGGGATCGTCCCGGGCAGGCGCCTGATTCCGGCGGCCGGTGTCCTCTTCGCCGCTGCATCTCAATTATTCGTCGGTCTTTCGCACCAGATGTTCGTCGAACCCTTGCAGGGGCTGGCGACAGTATGGGTGTTCTACATTGCCGTGAAGTGTCCGGACTGGCCGAAATCCAGGATTATGGTTCACTTGGGAGCAGCGCTCGTATTAGGTCTATTAGCAAAAGCCACCACTCCTCTTTATTGCCTGGCACCCTGCCTGTATTGCGGCTATTTCCTGGTTCGTAAGCCCGGGGCTCCGGATTTTCAGGCGGAATGGAAGTTGTGGCCTTCGCGCATTCTCATAGTGGTCTTCGGGTGCCTGGCAATGGTGTGCGCACTCTGGTATTGCAGGCACCTTGCCGATGTATGGCAGCACGTTCGCGATGCCTCCTCCGGCGATGTTGCCCTGGCTTATGGCAGCCGGGAACCGATATCCCACAAGCTCGTGGTCTGGTGGGGACTGCTAGTGCAGTCATTCCTCGGCCCCTGCCTCTCATGGGGCTGCCTCATCGCAATCCTGGTTGCAAGCGTGGTCTACCCCTCCTTCGGAAGCCCCTCGAGCGGCAAGCATCGGCTATCGGTACACCCCGTGGCCGTTTTGAGCGCTGTAGAGATCGGCTTGATGCTTTTCGTCTTTTCTTTGAACATAACGGTCGATTCCCGATACATGTATGCCCTGCTTCCATGCGCATCGATTCTATTCATGCAGATTTGCGCCTTCCTGCCGGGGAAAGCGCTAGCGGCATTGATGGCCGTCGGCGCCGTGCAGTGGGCGCTGGTCAACGGCGTCTCCCTGGGAATCGCCGCGGACCTTTCGGATCAGTCCCAATGGCTTGAGCCTGCCCAGTCCGACCGGTCTCAATACGATGAGATGACTCGCGCGGTTCAATTGACCGATTCTCCGGGGCAATATAACATCGTGGCGGTAGAGGAGCCATGGTTGAATGCAAATTCCGCGTCGTTCTTTGCGGCCAAGCGAAGCTTGAAGGGCGGACCGCGGAGCTACTACACTTCCGTCGGCTACGCCCAAACGGACATCGGCGCAACGATGCGGCGCATCGAAGAGTTTCAAACCCGGTTCCTGATCACACTCGACGAATCCCACCAGAGCAGTACGCCGAATTTTTTGAACGTGGTGTCGTCTCGGGTATTGGAGCGGATGCGGAGCGACTCGCGATTCACGCAGGTTCCTTTCGAGAGCCGGAATGGTGTGGTGATATTTCGATTCGACCCCGGCACCAAGGCGATTCAGGAGGGACCGGGCGGGACAGACAACCGGGTCAAGCCGGTTCTTGTCGACCCTGGGAGCACACCGGAGGCGGTCTCGCGGGGCAAGCCTCTGAGCCGTGGAAAATCGTCCTTAGGGTGGGTGAACGGTAAACTGCCGACGCAGGGCCATCGAGGACGTATATTCGTGGTCAAGGGCGGAGATCTGCAATCTTGCCTTGGGTGGGCTTTCGACGACGCCGACAATTCCACGCCGGAGGAGGTGTGGATCGAGTTGACCCATTCGGTCACGGGCCAGCACTACTATTGGCGAGCCATCCGATACAGCCGCCCGGAGTTGGCCGGCGCGTTCAAACTGCCGTCAATCCGCATGGCCGGGATCAAGTGCCAGGAGCCGGGCATCCGGCTACCGCCAGGGACCTACACGACGAAGATCTACCAAGCGGTTGGTACGACAACTATTGTGTCCGATTTGAATGCGTACGAGCCTTCGCCCGTGGTCATCGTCGAATGATCGGTTCCCGCCGGTCAGGTGAGATGTAGCCGGAACCAATGATCGAAGCCATCAAGAGACTGCTGGCGCACCCCGACACGCGCGACCTCGGAATCGACGATCCGCGCACCACCCAAGGGCGGCGACGCATCGTCCAGAGCAACAGGTTCCTATGGCGGATTTACGACGAATGGTACCGATTCATTGCAGCCTGCGTACCGGGGGGGCCCGGCAGAGTGCTCGAGTTGGGTTCCGGGGCTGGTTTTCTGGCGCAGTATATACCGGGTCTGATCGCGTCGGAAGTTTTCCCATGTTCCGATATTCAGCTCGTTCTCGATGCCCGCAGGCTGCCATTTTCGTCCGGCAGCCTGAAGGCTATCGTTCTGGTCGACGTCCTCCATCACATCTCCGACAATCGCGCCTTCCTGACCGAAGCTCAGAGGTGCCTGCGTTCCGGGGGCAGCGTGGCGATGATTGAGCCTTGGGTTTCGACGTGGTCGCGGCTGATCTATGCCGGTCTGCACCACGAGCCGTTCGACCCAGGCGCCGAGGATTGGACATTCCCCGGCACGGGTCCTCTCTCGTGCGCCAACGTTGCGTTGCCGTGGATCGTTTTTCAACGCGACCGGCGGGATTTCGAATCGAAATTCCGCGAACTTCAAATTCGGACGGTGCGGCCCTTTATGCCGTTTCGCTATCTCGTTTCCGGAGGGATTTCCATGCGTCAGTTGATGCCGGAAATGACGTTCAATCTTTGGCGCAACCTCGAATCGGGGTTTTGCAGGTGGCCGCATCATTGGTCGATGTTCGCTCTCATCCATCTCGTGCGCCGATGACGGTGTAATGGGAGGCTGATGCCGGCTGGATTTCATCATCGTGGCGCTGGCCGAAAAAGGAACGCCACGCGAGGGGCCGCCGCGGCTTCCCGGAGAAGCTGCCGCCGCCCGGGAACTTGAAGATGTGGAAGCGAGCATCCGCTGGACGAAGGCTTTCCTGGGGCCTGCGGCGGGGTAGCCTGCGGAATAGCTGCCGAGCCATCGGGCGCGGCAAGTCGTTGCCGGCGATAAATCGGGGGCGAGCGAAAAGCGATTTTACCGCGAGATGATTCGGAAGGCCGACCACCGTTTCGACAGCCATCTTGCCCGGCTGAAAAAGGAAAGGAAATAAGCATGGCGGTGAACGTGAATGACAAAATCAGGAAGCTGGACCCCGTTCAGCGCAAGAAGGTCGAGGCCCGCGCGGCGGAACTGATTGAAGAAGAAATGACGTTGCGTGAGCTCCGGACGGCACGGCAGCTCACGCAGGTTCGCATGGCCAAGGCTCTCGGGATCACCCAGGACAGCGTTTCCCGTCTCGAAAGGCGCAGCGATCTTCTGCTGTCGACACTTCGGAAGGCCGTCGAAGCGATGGGCGGCAATCTGTCTCTTGTCGCTGAATTCCCAGACCGCGCTCCGGTCGTGCTGTCCGGCATCGCCGACGACGATCCGCAGCTCAACTTGGGCCGGCGGAAGCACGCTCATGGTAACGTCGCATCGCGATCGAAATCATGGCTGTGAGGGTCGGATTTAGGTCTCCAGGTAGCATATTTAAAATAGGCAGGTGATTGATTTCTGCAGGGCTCTCTTAGTGGGTGTTGCAGAGTTCCGCAAGTAGTGACGGAATCGTTGTACAAAATCGTTCACAGGCAGTGAGATGCCTTGAGATGCGACCCAGAGAACCAGATGTCACGGGTCTACCCAGTCAAAGCCTGGTCTAAAGTAGTACATCCCCAGCAGTTGGTCACTCCAGTTTTCTCCCTGGTCGAGCAGCTTGGAGCCGCCGATCGCCAAGCCTAAAGCATCGAGTTCGCTGCGGGGGCCGCGCCATGAGGGTCGATTCGCCATGAGAATCCTCCCTAACGTCCAGACGATCATGGCGCTCAACAGCGTCAAACGCGGCCTTCACGGGATCGTTTGTGGGACACCGCAGGGCCGCCAGAATGTTATGGGTCGCCTCGGAGAGAGTTGGAGCCGGCTGACTCGGAACGAAAAGCTGCCAATACATCAATTCTCTCGAGTAGTGAGCGAACGGCTGGACAGCACGGGCTAGGTTGCCAAAGAAATCAGCCCACGATTCCGACCAGAGGCCAATCCCATAACGGGGCCACACATCCCGCTCCAAGTATTTTCGAATCTCTCCGGCTGACTTGTTGCCAGCTTTCCAGCCTTCCAGTAACTGCGAGCTGTACTCCGGCTCTTGAAACCCCAGATCGATGAGGGTCAGAGCCTCAACGCTATGCCGGAGCACACCAATCGCTGCGGAATGGTATCCCTGGGCATTTGCCCAAAGACCAGTTTCCAAACAGGCGCGAAGATGCAGTACCGCCGCGTATGGTACGATGCCGAGATCAGGGTTCGGGTGATGCCGGTCAAGGGCGCGTTCAACGCTTGTCAGCACAGCAGAGTCGACCTGTCGCACCAAGCGGAGCCACACAGGCGGTGGTGGGCTATTCGTGGAGTTTGCCACAACGTACCCATGGTAGCTGCTCTTCGACGACGGCAGGGATTTGTAACTTGCATAAATCCGACGGCACGGCCCCCGCCGTGGTCGCTTCGAACTGCAAAATCACCGCCATGCTAAACTGGAATTCTCAACGCGGAGAGGTGGCAGAGTGGTCGATCGCGCCCGCCTCGAAAGCGGGAGTACCTTTACGGGTACCGGGAGTTCGAATCTCCCCCTCTCCGCCAGCCATCATTTCCACTCCATAGCGTTGGTGGTTCCCTGCATTCGCGCCGCCAGCCGCCGGTGTCGCGCCAGAACCGGGTCGAGCGAGATGGTCTTCAACTCGCCGTCCTCCACCACCACGCGGCCTTCCACTACCAGCGTGCTCACGCGGGTGGGCGCGCATAGCAGGAGGGCGGAAACGGCATCGCCGGCGCCGCTGTAGCCCACGTCCCGCAGATCGAAGAGCGCTACATCGGCGCGCTTGCCTGCTTCCAGGCTTCCGATGTCGTCCCGGCCCAGGCAGCGTGCGCCTTCCACCGTGGCCATGCGCAGCGTGTCGGCAACGTTGAGCGCGGCCGCGCCGTGCAGCAAGCGGTGCAACAGCAGGGCCTGGCGGGCTTCGGCCAGCATGTGAGAACTGTCGTTGGAGGCGCTGCCATCCACGCCCAGTCCGACCGGGCAGCCGGCGCTGCGCAGAGCCAGCACGGGGGCGCTGCCCGAGCCCAAGCGCATGTTCGAGCTGGGACAATGCGCGATGCCCACGCCGGCGCGGCCCAAACGCGCCACTTCATGGCGGTTGAAATAGATTCCGTGCGCCAGCCAGGTATTGGCATTGAGCCAGCCAACATCTTCCAGTAGATCGAGGGGGCGTTTCCCAAAACGGTTCAGGCAGTACGCTTCTTCGTCGCGAGTCTCGGCCAGGTGGGTATGCAAGCGAACGTCGTAACGGGCGGCCAGAGCGGCGGTCGCGCGCATCAGCTCCGGGGACACGGAAAAGGGGGAGCACGGCGCCAGCGCGATGCGCAGCATGGAACCCGGCGCGGGGTCGTGATATTTCCGAATCAGCCGCTCGGAATCCGCCAGGATACGGCTTTCGCTTTGCACCACCGAATCGGGCGGCAGCCCGCCTTTGCTGCGGCCCACGCTCATGCTTCCGCGGGTGGGATGGAAACGAATGCCGATGCGGCGGGCGGCTTCGATTTCCGCATCGATCAGCCGGCTGTGGCCGCGCGGGAAAAGGTAATGGTGATCGGTAGTGGTGGTGCAGCCCGAGAGCAGCAACTCGGCCATCCCCGCCAGCGCCGCCACATGCACGGATTCCTCGTCGAGCCGCGCCCACAGCGGATAGAGCGTCCGCAGCCAATCGAACAACTCGGCATCGGCCGCCGCGGGGCACGCGCGCGTCAGCGTCTGGTAAAGATGATGGTGCGTGTTGACCAGGCCCGGCACGGCCACCGCGTGGCGCCCGCTGATGGTGCGGTCCGCGCGCGGCAGTTTGGCCAGCCGCGTTCCCACCTGGCGGATCTCTCCATCTTCGATGTAAACGTGCGCGTGGCGGAGGATGGTGTTCTCCGGGTCCATGAGGACCAGGGTGTGGATATCGCGGATGAGCAAGGAGCGCGGCATTCAGGTAATCAGGTGTTGCCTGCGTAGAATATCGGGCAAGCCATCTCCATCCGGCGCAATGTCGAATGTCTGTGTGACCGCGGACCGCGCGGACTGAACGTCCTTCAAGCCATTCCCCGTGATTACCGCCACCACGCTGGCGCGGCGCGCGACCGTGCCCTCCGCCACTGCCCGGCGCAGGCCGGCGACGGCCGTGGCGGCGGCGGGTTCGGCGAAAATGCCGGTCAGCCGGCCGGTGTATCGCATGGCCTCGAGAATCTCCTCGTCGCTCACGTTGATCATGGCGCCGCCGGATTCCGCTACCGCCAGCACGGCTTTCTTCCAGTTCCTGGGGACGCCGACGGCGATGCTATCGGCAAGCGTGTGAGGCTCGATGGGCCGCATCGGTTCGCCGGTGCGAAAAGCCGTGGTGATGGGGGCGGCGCCTTCCGCCTGCACGCCCAACATGCGGGGCGCGCGCCCGGTCAGCCCCAAGATTTTCATCTCCCGGAAAGCCTTCCAGACTCCGGCGATGGTGCAGCCGTCTCCCACCGAAACGGCCACCCAATCGGGGGGCTGCCAGCCGAGTTGCTCGCCGATTTCGAGGCCCACGGTCTTCTTGCCTTCCACCAGGTAGGGATTGATGCCGGAATTGCGGTTGTACCAGCCCCAACGGTCGCAGGCCTGCTGGCACAACTGGAAAGCCTGCTCGTAGCTGCCGCGCACGCGAAAAACCGTCGCGCCGAAAATCAACAACTGCGTAACCTTAGGCTCCGGCGCGCGTTCCGGCACGAAGATGACGCTGCGCAGCCCCATCGAGGCCGCCATGCCCGCGCACGACGATGCCGCATTCCCGGTGCTGGCGCAGGCGATGATCTGGCGGCGTTTTTCCCGAGCCCTTACCACGCCCACGGAGCTGGCGCGATCCTTCAGCGAACCGGTGGCATTGCGGCCATCGTCCTTCAGAAAGAGAGTGCGCACGCCGAAGTGGCGGGCAAGCGACAAGGCTGGAGTCAGCGGCGTCCACCCCACCGAGAGAGCCGGCAGTGCGGCGTTCGCGCCGATGGGCAGCAGCTCGCGATATCTCCAGTGCGACTGCTCGAAGCGGCCGGCCAGCCGGCGGCGTGTCAGCCGGCGGGCGATGGCCGGGTAGTCGAACTCGACGTCGAGAATCCCCGAAATGCCGCAACGCGGGCAGGTATAGGGCACGCGCGTCGAATGAACCGTCCCACAGAAGACGCACTTGAGGCCGGTGACGAAGTTCACGTTTCAAGAGTATCATTCCGCCCGGGGCGGATTGCCGGCTACGCGCGCCGCCTGGTCTTTTCCTCCCGGTCCAGACCCTCACGCAACAGCAGCTTCATGTAGGTCTGATAAGGCAGCCCCATGCGTTCGGCCACACGCCGCGCGCGATCAAGGTCGTCCGCCGGAATGCGCAGCATGACCTTCCGCGATGGCGCCTTCGCAATGCCGCCGGTGCTCTTCGAGACGGTGATACCGATACTCTTGCCGCCGATACGCAGCGTGCCTTTCCTTCCGGCCTCCTCAAAGAGCTTCAGGAGCCGATCCTGATTCTTTTCGAACCAGAGCGCCTCCGCGGCCTCGGTTCGAGCACTCGCCAGTCCCTTCTTAGGCATCGGTCTCTCCTTCCTTTAAACGGCGCCAAAGCGCGCGCCATTTTCGGTTGGCTGGAAAAGCCGTCACGACTCGAATCTTCCGGCGCCTCCAAGTCCACGCTACAATCAGCAGCCGCCCTCTGGTAGTCGCGCCTAACTCGGCATGTCTCTCTTCACCGGCCCGCTCCACGGTCTCCAACGGCAGCGACGCACCGGAAATAACCTCTTCCGCTTCAGCCGGCGTTACGGCATGGCGGGCAATATGGGCTACGTTGGCGCCGTCCCAATCTAATGCCAGCTTTCTCGACTCCGCCATCCAGATTTGAGCGTATACCCTTTGTCCATACAGCACAAGCAGGAATCCCGCAGAGGTCCTCCGCTCCCTCACGGTCGTGGCTCCGTGAGATGCTTCACACAGAGCCGCCACCGTAAGCGAGCCGGCGGCCCCATGCTACCCTCGGGTTTTATGCCCCAAGATAATTTCAACCTCGCGGCGGCGGCGCGCCAGGAAATGATCGATCACGGCTTCTCGCCCGATTTTCCGCCCGAAGCCGAGCGGCAGCTTGAGACCATTCGGCTCCAGCCCGATGGCAGCTTGCGCGATCTAACTTCGCCGCTCTGGTCTTCCATCGATAACGACGATTCGCGCGACCTCGATCAAATCGAGTGGGCCGAGCGGGTTTCCGGTGGCATTCGCGTCCTGGTGGGCGTCGCCGATGTCGATTCGGCGGTAGCCAAGGCCACTTCCATCGATAGCCACGCGGCGCGGGAAGCTACCACGGTTTACGCCGGCGTGCACACTTTCCCCATGCTGCCCGAGCGGCTCTCCACCGACCTCACCTCGCTTTCCGAAAACCAGGACCGAGCCGGAATTGTAATCGAAATGGTAGTGGCCGCGGACGGCTCCATCGCCTCGAACAGCATCTACCGGGCGCTGCTGCGCAACCGCGCGCAATTGACGTACAGCACCGTCGGCCCCTGGCTCGAAGGAACGGCCGCCCCGCCGCCGAAAGTGGCGGCTTCGGCGGATCTCGAGGCGCAGCTCAAGCTGCAGGACGAAGCCGCCCAGGCGCTGCGCGAGGGCCGCCACCGGCTGGGCGCCCTCACCTTCGACCGCCTTGAAGCACAGCCCGTCTTCACCGCCGGCGTGGTGGTGGATATCACCGCTCGCGGCCACAATCGCGCTTCGCAGTTGATCGAAGACTTCATGATCGGCGCCAACGAGGTGATGGCCCGTACGCTGCGCGGCGCCGGCGTTTCCTCCATCCGGCGCGTGGTGAAAGCTCCCGAGCGCTGGCCGCGCATCATGGAACTGGCGGCGCAATTCGGCGAGAAGCTGCCCGCGACGCCCGACCCCGGAGCGCTGAACGCGTTCCTGGTGCGGCGCAAAGAGGCCGATGCCGTACACTACCCCGACATTTCGCTGGCGGTTCTCAAACTGATGGGCCCCGGCGAGTATGTCTTGATGCGCCCCGGCGACCCCGAGCAGGGCCACTTCGGCCTGGCGGCGCACGATTACACGCACTCCACCGCGCCCAATCGCAGGTTCGCGGACCTGGTGACTCAACGCTTGCTGAAGGCGCTGGCGGCCAAGGTCCAGGCAGCCTACTCGGACGATGAGCTGGATTCCATCGCGCGCAACTGCACCCTGAGGGAGGACAATGCGCGGAAAGTCGAGCGCGCCATGGGCAAGCGCATGGCCGCCGTGGCGCTCCACCCTCGCGTGGGCCAGTCGTTCTCCGCGGTGGTCACGGGCGTGACCCCCAAAGGCGTGTTCGTCCGGGTGTTCGATCCTCCGGTGGAGGGCCGGCTGGTCCGCGGCGATCACGGCCTGGATGTGGGCGACCGCCTGCGCGTCACGCTGCTCAGCACCGACCCGCAGCGCGGCTTCATCGATTTTGGGAGGTAACCGCGAGGGCCTTGACCAGCTCGTAGAGAAAGGTCTGGCCTTCGTAGAAAGACCTTACCATCATGCGCTCATCGCGGCCGTGAGCGCGATTGTCGTCACGCTCGTTGAAGAATCCCTGCACCCCGTAAGTGGGGATGCCCGCCGCACGCAACGAACGGCCATCGGTGGCGCCGGTGCTCATGGTCGGCAGCACGATGACGCCCGGCCACATGGTGTCGGTGATGCGGGACATGGTGCGCACGAGGTCCGGCCGAAGGGGCGAACTGGGGGAATTTTCCTCCTGATTCGCGATGGAGATGACCACCTGATCGTCGGCGATCACTTTCTTGAGCGTGTCGAGGACATACTGGAGCGAATCGCCGGGTAGTATGCGGCAGTTCACGTTGGCGGCGGCGAGTTGCGGCAGCGCATTGGTGGCGTGCCCGCCCTCCAGCATGGTGGCGACGCAGGTGGTGCGCAGCATGGAGTTCCAGGCCGGGGAGGCCTCGGCGATGCGTCTCATGGCGGGCAGATCGTTGGTCTCCACCTTGGCGAGGTCGGCGCGGGCCGGGGTGGTGTCGATCTTCGCCATGCCGGCGAAATAAGCGCGGGTGGCTTCGTTGGTTTTGAGCGGGAAGCCGAACTGGCTGAGGCGCACCAGCGCATGGGACAGGCGATAGATGGCATTGTCGGGCACGGGCAGGGAACTGTGCCCGCCCTTATTGCGCACCTCGAGGCGCAGATCCAGATACCACTTCTCGGCTGGCTGGATATCGTTTGAGACACGCCGGCCGTCGACCATCTGGCCCCTGCCGCCCTCATTCAGGCAGAACTCGGCATCGATGAGTTGGCGATGGTTCTTGAGGAGCCAGGCGACGCCATTGTAGGGGCCGCCGCCTTCCTCGTCGGCAGTGAGTGCCACGACGATGTCGCGGTCCGGTTTGTAACCTTCACGCCGGTAGCGAATCAGGTTGGCGATCCACACGGCGGCCTGGGCTTTATCGTCGGAAGTGCCACGGCCGTAGAAATAGCCGTCCTTTTCGATGAACGCGAAGGGGTCCATGCTCCAGTCCTCACGCCGAGCTTCAACCACATCGGTGTGGGCCAGCAGCAGAATCGGTTTGAGCCTGCCGGTGCCGTGAAACCGCACGACGAGGTTGGCCTTGGTGGGAATCGCGCCGCCGATGAAGATGTCGGAATCGGGGAACCCAGCGGCGCGGAGTCGCTTGGCGACGGCTTGGGCAACGGGCGTGGTGGCCCCGGTGGTGAAACCCGACTTGATTTCGATGATCTCCTTGTAGATGTCGTGAGCCAGGCGCTGGTCGGCTTCGGGCGGCATGGCGGATGCGCCCCAGCAGGCAAGCGGAGCGATCCAGAACAGGACCCTGGGAAACATGCGGCCTATTATGACACGGTGGGAGATGGTTCGAGTCCTACCTGGGGAGGCAGATTTCAAAAATCCAGGCTGGATTCGAACTCGCGGCCGCCGCACGCGTAAGAGCTACAGCCCTTACGCTACCCCTTTGCTATAGCGATTCACCGCACGCCGATCGTGACTGCATTGCTCGGGCGGCTAATATAGGTCAAGCGCACCGGGACGGCAGATCCCGGCGCGATGCCACCTGGCACTCGGAAGTTCACCTGGTAATAACCCGGATATCCGGGAGCGTCGCCGAAATAGAGGATTTCAGCAAGCTGGCCGCCGATGGCGACCTGAGGAGGAATCACGCCTCCTTCAAACAGGCTGGTGGTGTACATTGACAGCACGTCTCCAGTGGTGGCCGGGTTGTCGGCCGATACGATCTGCCCGGTCACGCCGTTCCAGACGGCCCCCTGTCCTTGTCCGTCGCCCGAGAGAGAGAACAGCACGGGCGCGGGCACCAATACTGGCGGAGTGTAGACTTCTGCAGTGGCAAGCGCAGAATACCCCGGCGCGCCTACGCCGCCGGCGATCAGGACTCGGCCGTCTCCGAGGAGCGTAGCTGTGTGGATTTGCCGGCCGGCGTTCATGTTCCCAATCCAACCAAACGCGCCACTCGAGAAGTCGTAAATCTCGACGCTCGCCAAATAGGCCTGGTACGGCCCCAAGTCGTAGGAGGCTCCGCCGGCTATCATGACGATCCCGGAGGGAAGGAGCGTTGCAGTGTGATAAAACCGGCCGAGCGTCATACTGGGAGCAGCGGCGAAAGTAGCGTTCGGAGGATCGTACAGGTCCGTTTGGGATATAGAGAAGCCCCAATCGGCGTCGCCGCCGCCGGCGATGAAGGCTGTCCCATTCGTGAGCAAGGTGGTGGTGAAGTCATAATAGTGGCCGGAGTGGCCGGTATCCGTAAACAGGCCGGTTGATGGGTCATAGACTTCTTCCCCGACCAGGACCGTGCCGTCTGCAAGCAGTGTCGCGCCGCCCGCCAGGTACCACGCGCGATGCATGCTGCCTGTGGGCGTGAAGGTTCCCGCAATTGGATCGTAAAGCTCGGCGCTTAACGAGTCAAGGTAAGGCGCCGGGCCGTACCCGCCGGCAACGAGGACTCTGCCATCGGGTAGGAGGGTAGCGGTGTGCCCACCCCGGGCTGCACTCATGCTTCCCGTCGGCGTGAAGGTTCCCGTGGTTGGATCGTAGAGTTCCGCGCTGGGCGTCGGGTCGCCATCCGGCGGCCCCGGGTTGCCGCCGGCGATCAAGACCCTGCCATTGGCGAGCAGCGTTGCCGTGTGCTCTGCCCGCGGCGTGGACATTTGTCCAACAAGAGAAAAAGTGCCCGTGGAGGGATCGTAAAGCTCGGCACTGGCCAAGGCGCTTTGGTCAGCGGTCCGGCCCCCGGCGATCAAGACTCTGCCATCACCGAGCAGGGTTGCCGTGTGAAAGCACCGGGGCGTGGTCATGTTCCCCGCAACAGAGAACGGGCCGGCGGATTGCGCCAACACAATTGAGGCGCAGCCGACTACTCCCAGAAAGACGAATACACGAACAAGCTTTTTGTGACGGAGCCTTTGATTCGGGCCAGGCTTCTTCATGCGTGCCTCCGAGTTGGGATCTGGACGGGATTATATCATTTCAGCGGAGTTCTGCGTTGGGTGCCCAGCATGGACGGGCCCTCGCCCTTTACTCGGAAGTTGCACGCCATGCGAGACTTTTATGGGTTCGATCATAGTGCCAGTTGGCCCACAAAAGTTCGAAACGTGTCCAGACTGGGGAGGCAAATCCCAAGAATGGCCGCGCTCGCCCAGAGACGCCTGCGAGGGCGCTGGCCAACCCGACCGAGGTTTGTGCGCTTGTGCTATCATGTTGCCGTGCGAACTACGCTCGACATTCCAGATGAGGCCTATTACCTCGCCAAGGCCATCGCCCGGGATCGGAATCGCAGCCTCGGACGAGTGGTTGGCGACCTCATTCTGCAGTCGTCGAAAGGGGCGAAAGGCGCATCGATAAAGATGAGCGATTACGGTTTCCCCGTTTTCCGTTGCGCCCGGCCCGTGACCACCGAGGACGTCAAGGCTCTCGATGACGAAGAGTAAGGTCTACCTGCTCGACTCCAATGTCCTCATTGCACTGGCGACGCCCGAACACAGTCTAAACGCGCGCGCGGCGGCGTGGTTCCGCAAGGGGCACCGGTTTGCAACATGCCCCATCACGCAAGGCGCGCTTTTTCGTTTCCACCTGCGCGCCGGTGCGGAGGCGACGCCGGAATCCGCAAAGCTGCTTCTCGAATCCATTTCCTCCCTCCCGCGGCACGAATTCTGGCCGGACGATGCTTCTTATCTGGACATGCCAACCACAGGAATCGTCAGGCATAGGCGGGTCACTGACGCTTACCTTGTGCTGTTGGCGCGGAAACACGGCGGCTCGGTAGCCACTATGGACCAGGCGCTGGCTGCCGTTCAGGCAGGAACCACACTCCTCGCGTAGGTCCCTTTTGAATCCGTTAGCCTCGTCTCCACGGCGGCGGCCCTTACGGCACCAGCACCATGGGGGCGCGCCAGAAGGCGAACTTCTGCGCGGTGGGGTCGAGCACGCTCACCTGGCAGGTGTACCGGCCGGGCAGGAGCTTGGCCATGGGCACGCTGAACCTCACTGGCAGCGCCTTGGACTTGCTGTTCAAGCCTTCGGTCACCTGCAGCGGGGCGGTCTCGAAAGCCTTCGTTTTGCCGCGATAGAAGCTCACGGTCGCCACCAAAGGCTGGGTGGTCTCGGCGGTGGGCTCGTAGGCTTCCAGGTAGACGTACATGTCCTGGTCCTTCCTGAACACGCGCGTCACGCTGGGAACCAGCTTCACGCCGTCCTGAACCAGCGGGTCGGAGGTGAGCAGCCTGCGGTCCCTTTCGGCGGTGGCGACGGCCGCATCCAGCTTCTCCCGCTGGTTGCTCAACACCACCGAGCTGATCGGCAGGAACCTCGGTTCGGTGGTCAGGTCGGGGATGGTGAACTTGGTTTCGAACGTCCCCATCTTGCCGGTTTCGTTGTCGCGTGCCAGAAACTTCAGGGTGTAGGCTCCCGGAGCCAGCGTGAACCCGGTATCGTATTGCAGAGTGCGTTTGGACAACTGGCTGGCGGTTTCGTCCTTCAACTTGACTTCGATGTAGTCGCGGACGTTGCCGGCGATAGCGCCCTTGGCGTCCTTCACCTGGCCGATGAAATCGAGGCGCGTGGACTCGGAGCCACCGTGCTTGGCGAGTTCGATATCGCTGCCCGGAATCTTGACGGACACGGGGACGAAATAGCTGGTGCGCGCCAGGCGGAAGTAATCGACCTCCATGGCGATGGAGAGGTCCGTGATGGGATCGCCCAGCAGCAGCGCCTCGGCAAGCTGGCGCTCGCGGTCCGAGGAGTTAAACTGTTTGAACTCTTTGGAAGCGAAATACCCGGTGCGGTAATCCAGCGGTTTTCCCAGCTTGGAGGCCATGGCCGGATTCAGTTGTACCTTGATGCGGCGGTAATGGCCGTCGAGCGTCTCATTAGTGCTGTAGTAACCAACGATGTAGTAGCTGGAGATGTCCTTCTGCGCCTGCACGATGCCCAGCCCCAGGTCGTTGTTGTCCAGCAGCGCCTTGCCGCCGGTGTCGGCCGCCAGCGTGAATAGCGTCTCCTGCTGGCCCTGGAAGTCGCTTTGGGCCGAGCGCGAGGAGCTGCCGGAATACAGGCCCTGACCGCCCGGCGATCCTTTGGTGGCATCGCCCAGCGGAGCTTGCGCAACCAGCCCGCGCGCGTCGATGGGATAGAACGCCACGTTGCTTCGGATGGCGGCATTGATGGTGGCGCGCAATTGCGCCTCGTTGTCCAGGCCGGTCTTGGCCATGCCGCTGGCGAAGTACACCAGGGCTTTCTTTTCGGACAATGAGCCAAGCATGCGCACCGCCGATTCCAGCGCGGCCAGTTGGCGGTCGGTATTGAAAATATTGAACTCCGTGTCGTCCGCGGTGTAGGCGGCGCCGGTGTCTTCAGCGCTATCGTCGGTGGTGGTGTTCTGCATGTCGCTGCCTTCGCCGACAGACAGGCCTTTGATGTCCTTGGAGAGAAGGTCGCGGTCGTCGGTGAAGTCTTCAATGACCCTGAGATCGGTGGAGAAGGTCATGATGGCCGCCAGGTCCGAGGGCGTCATCTGGCTCTGGAGGAACTTCAAGGCGGCGTTCTGAGAACGCATCTGGTCCTGGATGGGCATTCCCGTCAGGTCGAAGAACATCACCAGCAAGCGGCGGTCCCGGTACTTGATCTCGCCCGGCCGGGCTGGCGCGATTTGGGTACCGACCACCGGTTTGACCACGTTGGCGTCCAGCGCTTTGGCCGGGGCGGTAGGGGCAGCTTCGGGTTTGGGGGCTTCCTTCTTCGGCTCGGGGGTGCCCTTTGGGCCCGGCGCGGCTGCGGGGGCCGGCGCGGGCGCGGGGGCCGGCGTCTCTTCCAACTCCTGGTATTCGAAAACCTTGATGCTCTGCGGCTTGCCGTCTTCGGTGACGGTGAAATCGGTGGGCTTCAGGCCTTTGATGGGGTTGCCATCCTTGTCCTTGGCCGATATGTTCACGACCACCAACTGGGTGGTGGCTTCAAACTTGAAGCCGCCTCTGGGGGCATTCTGCGCGGGCTGATTCTGCGCGGTCCCATTCTGTCTGGGCGGAGTCTGCCGGGGCGAGTCTTGCGCCGAGGCTAGCAGCAGCGCGGTGAGGAATGTGAGAACAGTGGCTCGCATAGTTTAGAACCTGAATCGAAGATTGAGGGTCATGGAACGCATGGCCGCGGCGTTGGTCGGCAGCCCGAACGTGGAGTTATTGATGGTGGTGCCCCAACTGGTAATGGTCACGTGGTTGAGGGCATTGGTGACATCGTAGCGGAGGTCGATGCTGCGCCGTTCTCCGATCCGGAAGACGCGGCCCAAAGAAGCGTTGATGGACACCACGATCGGCCCCGGAATGGTGTCCCGGCCGGCATCGCCCCACATGCCCGCCGCCGGGGCGGAGAAGGCGTCGAGATTGAAGCCGTCGCCGGGAGTCGCGGGGAACAGCGGGAGGCCCGTGGCGTCCGCGCGGACGCTGCCGGTGATACCGGTTCCGGTGGTCGTGGCGCGATTGCCGCCACTGATGACGTTGAGGGGATTACCGGTGTGGAGGGTGATGCTGTTCTGGAATGTCCAGTCCTTGAGCAGAGCGCCCTTAAAACCGTTCACCAGGGTTCCGCCGCTGGTGCCAACGGCGGTGCTGTACTGCCACATCGCGGTCAGCGTGTGGCGCGCATCGAACGGGGAAAGCCCGCGCTCGGCGGTCAGGAGTTGCCAGTTCTGCGCCTCCACTGCGCCGCCCTGGGTGGACGCATCGTCGATGGATTTCGAGAAGCTATAGATTGCGTTGGCCGAAATCCCGCTGCGGAACCGCCGCTGCAATTGGAGGTCGATCGCATTCATGGAGGAATCGCCGTTCGACTGTTCGTAAATGTAGCCGGCAGGGCCGGTGGCGATGGCGGTCGACCCGGGCGGGCGCGAGTCCGGCAAGTACTGCTGATCGAGCCGCGTCCCCTTGGTGCGGCGCAGGGTGATGGTCCCCACCAGGGCATGTCCCAGGTCGTTCTGAAGCGAGAGCTGCCAGATCTGCGCGTAGCCCACGCGATAGTTCGGATCAATGGCCCTGGTGTTGGTGATGGTGTTGAGCGGGAAGACGAAACCGTTCTGGAGCGTCAGCGGGCTGGCGGGGGAGGAGGCCACCGATAACGTCTCGGCGAAGGGGGGTTGCGCCGCCAGGTTATTGGCGATTGAGCCGTAAATCGAGGTGTTGTAGTAGATGCCGTACCCCCCGCGAACCACGGTGGAATGTTTGGGGAAGGGCCGCCACGCGAACCCGATGCGCGGCGAAAAATTGCGTTTGTCGGGATTGATCAGCGACAAGGGATAGGATGTGCCCGTGAGCGTGCCCGTCTGGCCAGGCAAGACCGGCGCGATAGCCGTAAAGCCGGGTGCGATATCCAGGTTGACGATGCGGTTGTACAGCTCGGTCATGGGCGGCGTGTAGTCCCAGCGAGCTCCCACGTTGATACTCAACTTGGTGCTGATGCGCCAGTCGTCGGTCATGTACACGTCGTACCAGTTGGTGCGAAAGTACTTGTCGGGGTTGCCGTACTGCACGGAGCTGGTGTCCGGCTGGCCCAGCATGAAATCGGCGAAATCGAAGCCCGTTCCGGCGGCGGCCACGCCGTTGACAATCTGGCTGGTGGTCTGGCCGGTGAAGGTGAAGGCTCCGCGGGCGTTGGCGTCGGACAGAGGATTGATCTGCTGCCGGCGGAAATCGGCGCCGAAGGTGAAGTTGTGGGTATTGTGCACGAAGATGACGCTCTCGCCCACGGCGCTGGTCTGGTTGCGGCTGAGAGTGGCGGCGCCGTCGGAAAGCCCGTTGATGCCGCTGGTAAACGAAAGGTTGGGCGGTCCCCAATTGATGGGATCGGTGGAGGCGCCGTTAATGCCCAGTGCTGCCTCGACGTTCTGCTTGTCCGAGAAGAATGGCGTCATAAGACTGCGAGACCGGCTGAAGGTGTAGCGCAGGTTGCTGATCATGTGGGTGTTGATGTTATGCATCCACGCGGCATTGGTGTTGATGCTGCGCGTGGTCCCGGTGTCGACGAAGGCGAAAAGGTTGGGCGTAGTGCTGTTGCTGCCCATATATCCCAGGCCGCCCGAAAGCCGGTCTTTCTTGGTGATCGAGATACTCATCAGGCGCGCATTGATGTTATCGGAGTTGGCCACGGTGGTGATGGGCGCCGAGTAGTTGCGCGTGTAGCCGGGGGCGTTAGGCAGCGGATAGTAGTTCACCAGGCCCAGAGCCGCGGGGTTGATGCGGTTGGCTGGAATCAGGTTGTTGGGGAAGGGCGCACCGCTCAGAGGATCGTAGATGGTTACCGGCCCCTGCGCGTAGGCCTGCGAAAAATCTCCGGAGCGCTCCGCCGCGGTGGGCATGGTGCCAATCTGAGTGGTACCGTTGCGGCTTCGTCTCATCTGATAGTTGATGGTGAACATTCCGTTGTTGCCTTTAAGCAATTTAGGAATCTTGAGAGGGCCGCCAAACATGACGCTGCCGCTTGAGGCGGCATAGGCCGGCTTGGGCACCTGCTGGCCATTCAGAGAGTAAGTCTGCGCATCCCAGACGGAGTTGTTGAGAGTGAAGTTGGCATTACCCGTGTACTGCATCTGGCGGTTTCTGCGGGCATTGCCGAAGGATGCCAGGCCGGCCCGGCCACCGCCCGGACCGCCGCGGCCGCCGCGTCCACCGCCAAAGCCGCCGCCAAAACCGCCGCCGCCACGGCCGCCAAAACCGCCGCCGCCACCGCGACCACCGCCGCCGGGTCCGCCCATGCCGCGACCACCTCCACCGGGACCACCGCCGGGTCCACCCGCTCCAGCCGCGCCGCCGGGGACATCGCCGCCCATCATGCCGCCGCCGGGTCCGCCCATGCCCATCATGCCGCCGGGGCCACCCATGCCCCCCATACCGCCGGGGCCGCCGAACCAGTCATTCTGTTGGGGTGTGTTCAGGCCGTTGCTGACGCTGCCGTTCACCAGGAGCGAGTCGTTGGCGCTCTGGTTGAGATCGGCCGAGGCCAGTTCGTTGCCCATTCCGTTTTCCATTCCAGAGGCCATGCCGCCCTCTGATGCGTTCACGTCTACGCGCTGGTACGCGGCCATGGCCTGGGCCAGCGACGGACGGTCCCCATTGGCTGTCTGAGTTCCTTTCGCGGGCGTCTGATTGTTGCGCCCCTTTCCTTTGGCGGCCGGCGCTGCTTTCGCTGTGGCACTGGCGGCAGTTTGCCCTTCCGGCCCGGTGGTGCTGGGCACCTTGGTTTCAGGAGCGGCTGGCGTGGGTGCATTCTGCGCCGCAGTTGAGGGCGTCGGCGTAGCTGGGGCCGGTGCAACGGGAGCAGGCGGCTTGGGCGTAAGATCGGCTCCCGGCGGGAGAAGTTTCAGGTCCCAGTCGGCGGGAGGGGCATCCGACTCAATCCCCACCTCGCGCGTGAGCTTGGCGAAACCCATCATCTCCACTTCGATGGTCCATATGCCATCGGCCAACTCGGGGAACGAATACGCACCCTGGTCGTCGGTAGTGGTGACGATCTTCTTATCGCCTTGTATGGCGGTTACGGTGGCGCCGGGGACGGCTAATCCTCCGGATTTGACAACGCCGTCGTGCTCCGCAGCCATCAGGCCGCTCACGGCGATCCAGACGACTATAAGCCGCCCCAGATGTTTGGAAAGGAGATTCGCAGCCATGTGGTTACAATATCAGGGCGATAAAGGGCGAAGGAATGTTACCGCCCGGCCACGGACCCGCTTGGCGGAACACCTCAGAAAAAAGTGGAACTCCGAGGTATGTTAACGTCGATTTACGGACCAACCATGACTTCATCCCGTTTGCCGCTTCTGGCGCTGGCAGTGCTGCTCAGCTACCCGGCCATGGCCCTCGACCGGCCTGGGACTACCTTCAAGATCTTTCAGTTTCCGCCCAACATGATCCCGCGAATCGACGGAAACGCCGACGACTGGGCCATGGTGCCCGAAGATTACGTGATCGGCATCGACCAGCTTGTGGATGACACCGGCAAGTTTAAAGCACCCGATAAGACCAACCTGGACGTGCGCGTCAAGGTCGGGTGGGTCAAGGGTCTGAACCGCCTGTACTTCTTATATGAGGCTTACGACAATTACTGGGACTTCTCGCATCCCGACCTGCACAACGACACCTTCGAATTGGTTGTGGACGGGGACCTTTCCGGCGGGCCGCTGATCCCGCAGTTCCAGCCGACTAAGGAACTCGATCAGTGGGACGCGCACTTTTCCATGCACGGCGTGCAGGCCCAGAACTATCACATCATGACGCCGGCCGTAGGCAAGGACTGGGCGCTGGCGTGGGGCTGCAACTCCTATGTGAAGGAGCTTCCCTATGCCAACGCCGCATACAATTACAACTTCAAGCCGGGTGAAGCGGGGAAGCTCATTCTGGAGTTCTGGATCACGCCGTTCGACTACGCCGGTTGCGAAGGCCCACAGCGCGCCGTGGAGTCGGTGCTCACCGAGAACAAACTCATCGGGTTGAGCTGGGCGGTGATGGATTACGACGATGTCAACAGCAACGCGCATACCTTCTGGAATCTCTCACGCAAGCACACTATGTATGGGAAGGCCGACGAGCTGGTGGCATTCAGGCTGATGCCGCTGGAGCCGCAGTTTCAGAAAGCCATCGACGCGCAATGGTCGTTTAAGGTACTGGACATGAACCGGCGGCTGGTGGCGTTCGAGGACCAGTCGGTGGGCAAGATTACGTCCTGGAAATGGGATTTCGGCGACGGAACATCTTCTGCCGAACAGCACCCGATTCACACATATCAAAAAGCGGGACAGTACATTGTGGTGCTGAACGTGGAGGGGCCTGCGGGCAGTTCGCGGCGGTCGAAAATCTGGGACGTGGTGGTCCGATGAGTCCTCATCCGGAGCGGGCGCTCGTCGGGCTCGTGGCGGGCTCGACCATGGCGGCGCGGGGCTTCCTGGGCGCGGGCATCTTCAGCAGCCCGATAGCGGCCAGCGCGGAACCGAGGGCCAGCGCGGCGCTGCCGTAAAAAGCGTAGTCCCACGTGCCGGTCCTTTCGAAGAGGCCGGCTGCCAGGCCGCCGGCCAGAATGGACGCCACTCCCTTGGTGCTGTAAAGAATGCTGTAGTTGGCGGCGGCATGGCGGGCGCCGAACATGTCCGCCAGCACGGCTGGAAACAGCACGTACAACTCGCCCCACGTAAAGAACACCAGCGCCACCGCCGGCACGAACCAGCGCGCACCCCAGCGTCCCACGGTGGCCACGCCCATCAGAAAAAGGGCCTGCAGCAGGAAGGCGCCAAACATGGTGCGCTCCCGGCCCATGTGGTCCGAGACCCATCCCCAAAAGACGCGGCCCGCTCCGTTGGCCAGAGGATTCAGGGCCAGAGGATTCAGCGAGAGCGCAATCGCCAGTCCGGTGGCGCCCACGCCGTAGCTGGCGGCTACCGGGGCCACCTGCGCGGTGGCCATCAGGCCGCCAATGCCCATCATCAGCATCATGCAGTACAAGACGTAAAACTGCGGCGTGGCAAGCATCTCCCACCCGGTGAATTCCTCCGAGTGGCGCCGCACCCGGGGCCTGGAGGGCGCCGCCGCCAATACCGCTCCCTTCGGCGGATTCCGCAGGCAGGTGCACGCGATCAGAATCAAGAGCCCTTGCGCCACGCCGGTGTGGAGAAGCGTGGCCCGATAACCCGTGGTACGGATGAGATGGGCGAAGACCGGATTGAAGAGCGCCGCGCCGGAACCGTAACCCGCCACGATCAGCCCCACCGCCAGGCCCCGTTTGTCGGGGAACCATTTCAAGGCGATGGCCAGGGCGCCGCAGTAGGCGAAGGCCACGCCGAAGCCGGCCATGGAATAGAACGCGTAGAAACCGGTGAGACCGCGGGCGAAACCCATGGCGGCCCAGCCGGCGCCGCACAACAGGCCGGCAATGCCGATGAAGACGCGCGGTCCCATGCGGTCGATCAGCCAGCCGGTAAGCGGCATCGCCCAGGTGCCCAACGCGATGAAGAAAGTGAAGCCCCACTGCACTTCGGCGAGCGTCCATCCAGTGGCGGAAACGATCGGTTTGACAAACAGAGTCCAGCTATATTGAAGGTTCCCGATCAGAATCATCACCACCATGGCCGCGCCGAGGCGCACCCAACGGTTCATACTGCCGTACTCCTCGGCTTGCCTGCCGTTTCCAGAAGCTTGGCGCAGGCGTACACCGTGCGCGTATGCGGCATCCCGATACCCAGCCGTTCGCCCAATTCGACGACCGCGCCCACCACGGCTTCCAGTTCCAGTGGACGGCCCGCTTCCATATCCTGCAGCATGGAGGTTTTGTGCTCGCCTACCTTTTCGGCCCCCGTTATCCTCTGCTCGATCGAGATCGGAATCTCCATTCCCAACCGGCTCGCGACCGCCTCGACTTCGGTCATGACACACCGAACAATGTCGCGCACCCCGGCGTCGCGGGCCATGCCGGCCAGGGTGGCGCGCGTCAGAGCGCTGATGGGGTTGAACGCCACATTGCCCAGCAGCTTCACCCAGATTTCTTGACGGATTCGGGTGGTCACGGGACAGCGCAGTCCGGCTTGGATGAGCGCCTCGGCGATGGCCCGGCAGCGCGGCGAACGGCTGCCATCCGGCTCGCCCAGCGAGATGCGTTTGCCTTCGGTGTGGCGGATGACGCCGGGTTCTACGATCTCCGTAGCGAGGTAGACGATGGAGCCGACCACCCGCGCCGGGTCGATGGCGGCGCCGATGATGCCGCCGGGATCGACGCGCTCTAAGCGAAGCCCCGGAAGCAGGCTCTCGCCGACCTGGAAGTACCACCAGGGGATGCCGTTTTGCGTGCTCACCACGGTGGTGCCCTCGCCGATGAGAGGTCGCAAGCGCGGCGCGAGCTGGGTCAGGGCATGTGCTTTGACACCCAGAACGATTACGTCCGCGGGGCCGGCTCTTGTCAAGTCGGCTAGGTCGCCGGTGACTGGTGGGTGCACGTGGAAGTCGCCTTCGGCGCTGATGACGGCGAGGCCGCGCTGCTCGATAGCCCGCAGGTGCGGACCGCGGGCAAAGAGAGTGACATCCTCGCCGGCGCGCGCCAGGCAGGCCCCCATGTAGCCGCCGATGGCCCCCGCACCGGCGATCAGAAACCGCATGGTTATGCCCCCGTCAGCGCCTTGGCAACCGCGCCGCGTTGGATTTTGCCGGTCGAGGTGCGGGGGATGGCGGTGACGATGTAGAGTTTCTTGGGACGCTTGAAATCCGCCAGCCGGTCTTTGCAGTAAGCCAGGATGCCAGCTTCGTCGGCGGGTTCGCCGGCCTTGAGCACCAGGGCCGCGGCGACTTCTTCGCCCCAAGTCGGGTGGGGCACGCCGAAGGCCGCCGCCTCGGCCACTGCCGGATGGTTGAGCAGAACTTCGTCGATCTCGCGCGGACCGATTTTCTCGCCGCCGCGACAGATCAGCTCCTTGATGCGGCCGGTGAGTGTCAGGTAGCCATCGCTGTCGAGGAAGCCCTGATCGCCGGTGCGGAACCAGCCGTCGGTGTAGGACTTCGCATTGGCCTCCGGATTGTTCTCGTAACCGGACACCACGCTAGGGCCTTGGATGACTACTTCGCCGCGCTGGCCGGTTGCCAAATGCGCACCGGCCTCGTCCATGATGCCGATCCGCAGCCCGGTGCCGGGGCCGACCGATCCCGGTTTGCGCTCGCCGGGCGGCACCGGGTTCGACGCCATCTGGTGGGAAGCCTCGGTCATGCCATAGGCTTCGAGCACCGGCACTCCGAAGACGAGCTCCATCCGCTCCATCATTTCCGGGGGCAGGGAGGCGCTGCAGGAGCGGATGAAACGGAGGCCCTCGCCGCCCGCGGGCCGCTCGGCTCCGGCTCGCGTCAGCAACAGGTTGTGGATAGTTGGAACCGCTGAGTACCAGGTCGCGCCGGTGTCGCGCACGGTGCGCCAGAACGAGAGCGGATTGAACTTGCCCGGAACTACCACGGTGCCGCCGGAGAGCAGCGTGGATAGCGTGGAGGCTACCAGCCCGTGCACATGGAATAGCGGCATGGCGCATAGGGAAACGTCGGCCGGCGAAAGCTGGTAATGCGCCACGATGTTATGCGTCGAGGCGGTCATGTTGCGATGCAGGATGGGCACGCGCTTGGGGCGCCCGGTGCTGCCGCTGGTGTGCAGCACAAGGGCTACGTCCTCGCGCGAAGGAGCGGAAGCTGTTTTTCCACTCGGGGCGCCGCCAATGCGAACTGCTCCGGCGGAATCCATCTCCAGGGAAAACACCGGCACGCCGCGAGCCGCCGCCGCTTTGCGTGCGTCCTCGGCGCCGTCGGGCGGGCAAAGCAGGACCTTGGCCCCGGTGTCTTCCAGATAGAAGGCGACCTCATCCTCGCGATAGCCGGGATTGAGCGGCGCGGCCGTTCCCGCCACCGACGCTGCCAAGAAGCCGACGATAGCCGGCAAACCGTTGGGAAGATAGGTCGCAATGCGGTCCCCTCGCGCGATGCCTAGCGCCGCCAGCGCATCCGCCACGGCCGTTACGTGTTCCCGCAAAGAATTGTAGGTCACGCGAATGCCGGCCTCCGGCAGAATGATCGCCGTCGACTCCCCGGGAGCCACCTGGATAAGTTGCAAGAGAGTTTGTGGATCGGACATCATAAACATGATCTCAGAAGCGGGTGGCAAAATGTCGGGTTTGGGGTTATCTGTTTGTCTTCCGGAGCTATACGTTCGGACGGGATCTCCGACCACTGCGGCGAGCGGTTCCGTCTAGTCGCCGAACGCGCCGACTTCTTCGCGATCTTCTGCCGGCTGGGGCGCGGGTTGGATGCCGCCGATCTGCACCAGCTCGGAGCCCGGCTGCTCTTTGAGCACGTGCTCGCGGTAGAGCTTCATCATGCGCTCGTGCTCCTGCCGCTCCTTCAGCTTGGCGTCGCGCGCGCGGGTCTTTTCCTCGCGGGCGTTCTTGGCGATGCCCAGGCGGTCCAGGTCGTGCTGCTCTTCGGTGGTGATAATCTCCTGGCGCAGCACCAGCGAGTGGTCCAGGCTGTTCAGAGGGACGGTCTTGCCGCCGGCGAAGATCTCGTGCCGGCCGTGCTCCTCGTACCACTTGGTGAGGGTAGCCGTCATGTGCATCTTCTCGATGATGTTGCGCCAGCCGACGCCCGTGTTGTAGGCGCAGAAAGAGATTTCGCCCTCCTGCGTGGCGTAAGGGATGATGCACTGCTCGGTGCGGCGGAAATCGTAGTTGAACAGGTCCTGGAACCACATGCCGGCGATGAACAGGAAGTTCCAGCGGTCGCGGCGGCGCTGCTCGATGTCGGCGAACGTGCGGTCTTTGCCCACCTTGCCGTAGCTCTTGCCCGTGGCGCCGAAAGTCTTGTCGAATTTCTTCAGCATGTCGTTGAGCCTGAAGTGAGTGGGCGCCTGGAAGGGATCGTAATTGCGCGTCACGGCCAGCGCCATGCCCACCACCGAAAGCCATTTGCCGCGCGCGGCGTCGTTGATGCGGGCCACGTCGCGCGCCAGGCGGTCGGCGTTCAGGAACGCCGTCACGGGCGCGGACTCCTTGGTTTTCTTGTCCACCATCACGGCCATGCCGACGCCGCAGTTGGGGTGGCAGCCGCAGCTCAACTGGCCCCAGTCGGCCTGCGGGCCGTGCACCAGGTCGCTCCAGTCGGAGAAAGTGGACATGAAGGAAATCGGGAACCAGTCGCGGGCAGGCTCGCCCAGGCCGGTCTGGTTCTTCACGTCGTGCGCCAGGTGCGAGAGCGTGTAGCGCTGGGCGGCGCGGCGCTCGTCGGTGATGGCTTCGTCGCGGCCGGTGAAGGAGACCGGCTGAAAAGAAAGGAAGGGAATCTTCTTGGGATTGTCAAGCGCAAACTGGACGATGCGGCCGACTTGCTCGTTGTTGATGCCGTTGACGATGGTGATGACCGGGATGATATCGACGCCGTTGGCGTACAGGTTCTCGATGGCCCGCAGCTTCACGTCGAACAGGTTGCCGACCTTGCGGTGCTGGTTGGCGGCATTGCCGATGCCGTCGAACTGGAGGTAGGCGTAGCGCAGGCCGGCCTCCGCGGCCTGGCGGCAGAACTCGGGGCTCTTGGCGAACTCGATGCCGTTGGTGGCCGCCTGCACGGAGGTGTAGCCCACTTCGCGCGCATAGCGCACGGCGTCCACGAAGTAGGGCGAGAGGGTCGGCTCGCCGCCCGAAAACTGCACCGACATCTGGCGCTTGGGCTTGATGGTGATGGCGTTGTCGAGCAGCGTGCGGATATCGTCCCAGCTCAGTTCGTGCACGAAGCCCACCTGGTTGGCGTCCATGAAGCAGGGATCGCACATCATGTTGCAGCGGTTGGTGAGGTCGATAGTGAGCACAGATCCGCGGCCGTGGGTGATGGTGCTCGAGCCGTGCTTGTGGAGCGTGGAATCGTTGTGCGCGCGGATGTCGCGGCCGGGGAAGACCTGCTCGATGTGCCGGTAGAACGCCGTGTCGATGGCCATCACGTCTTCGAAACGGCCGTGGATGGGACACTCCTTGACCATCATGACTTTGCCATCGCGCTCGACGATCTGCGCCTTGATCTCGCCCGGCTTATCCGTGTAGAGAACTTCGAGGGGAGTCTTGCCGTCGAGGATCCGGCGGCGGATTTCGGGGACGCATCGCGGGCAGAGGGAATCGGTCTCGCGCGGCCAGCCCAGAGGCGGTTTGACCTTTTGCCACGATTTCAGAAGGGGCTTATCCGACCACCTCGGCACGAACCCCGGATTCCGATGAATCTGGTTGAGTCTGTCGAAGACAAACCAAGCCGCGCCGGCGGCGTATGTCAGGGCTTTTTCAGCATACTTAATAGGTTTGTGCATCCCGTTTGATCTCCTTTGAGTGACTCGACTGCGCTTGAAAAGAGTATAGGCAAGGAACGGGGCGAAATGGTACTGCTTGCCATTAAAACGTTGGATTTATTGGTTGTACGGCGAGTGAGCCGGTTGAATGGAGGCCCGCTCAGGAAGCCTTTTTGACCACCAGTTCAGTGCTCCAACTGCCGTCATCCAGGCCCATGGTGAAGTGAATCTCGCTCTCCAGGACTTGGCCCTTGAACACCAGCTTGATGGGCTGGCCCTGGTATTCCGCCATGGCCCAGAAAGACACGGTATCGCCCTCAACCTTGCCCTCTTTGATTTCGCTGGGCTCGACCATCACGCCGCTGATGGCGCCGGTCAGGGTGTCGCCGCTGGCTTTGAGGTCGAAGGTCAGGTCGTGGGTGCCGTCTGGCGCGTCGAGCTTTCCTTCCCACTTGCCGGTGGCATCGGCGGAGTACAGCAGGGCAGCCAGCACCAGCAACAATCCGGTGAGAATCGGTAGGCGCTTCATGAAGTGCATTGTACCATCGCGGGCCGCGCTATGATGAGTAAATGTCGAGCGCTTCTCCCCCCGCCGTGGATCAATCCGCCCAGCAGACCATGGACCTGGAGCGGGAATATGTGTTGCAGAACTACGCCCGTTATCCGCTGGTCCTCGCCCGCGGAAAGGGCTGCTATGTTTACGATCTGGAAGGCCGCCGCTATCTGGATTTCATCGCCGGCATTGGCGTGAATGCGCTGGGACACGCGCATGCGCGGATTCTCGAGGTGATTCGCGCGCAGGCCGGGCTGCTGATCCACTGTTCGAACCTTTATTACCACCAGTACCAGGGACCGCTGGCCAAACGCCTGGCGGAAATGAGCGGCCTCCAGCGCACCTTCTTCGCCAATACGGGCACGGAGGCGATGGAGGGCGCGCTCAAGATGGTGCACGCCCACGGCCGCGCCATCCACCCCGAAAAGTACGAGATTATCTCGCTGGAGAACGCCTTCCACGGACGCACGCTAGGGGCGCTTTCGATCACCGGGCAAGCCAAGTACCGGGAGGAATTCGAACCGCTGATCCCCGGCGTGAAATTCGTTGCGGTGAACGATATCGCGGCTCTGGAGGCGGCCTTCAGCGAGCGCACCGCGGGCATTGTGCTGGAGATGATCCAGGGCGAGGGCGGAATTTATCCGCTGACCCACGAATTCGTGGCCAAGGCGCGCGAGTTGGCGGACCGTCACAACGCCCTGTTAGTGGCGGATGAGATCCAGTGCGGCGTGGGCCGGCCGGGAACCTACTTTGCCTATCAGCGCTTGCAGCCGGTGATTCTGCCGGACGTGATGGCGGTGGCCAAGCCGCTGGCCTGCGGACTCCCCATGGGGGTGATCGTGGCCAATGAGAGAGCCGCGGCCGCCATCAAGCCGGGCATGCACGGCAGCACCTTTGGCGGCGGCGCTCTGGTTTGCCGCGTGGCGCTCGAGTTCCTCGACATTCTAGACGAGCTGTTGCCCTCCATTCAGAGAGTGGGCGGGTATTTCCACGTGGTGCTGAACGAGCTGGCACGGAAGCACGGCTTCGTAAAGGAAGTGCGCGGGTTCGGCCTGATGCTGGGGATGGAGCTGGCCATTCCCGGCAAGCAGATCGTGCTGGACGCGATGGCCGAGGGACTGCTCATCAACTGCACCCACGAAACCGTGCTGCGCTTCCTGCCGCCCTACATCGTGACGGAGAAGGAAGTCGACCAGGCGGTGAAGACGCTGGGGAAGCTTTTCGCCAAAGTGAAGTAAGGGCCGGGCGTGCCTGCCCATTGCATTACCGTGGTAATCTGAGAGCATGGCACTCGCTCATTCCAAGGTCACGGCGCAGGGACAGATCTCGGTTCCCGCCGGAGTTCGTCGAAAGCTCGGCATCGGCCCAGGGTCGATCCTGGAATGGGACGAAGACGGTGAAAAGGTCGTAGTGCGGCGCTCGGCCCGGTTCACGTCCCAGGACATTCATCGGGCGTTGTTTCCTGAGCGGGCCCCGAAATCGCGGACCGTCGATGACATGAAAGAGGGCATCCGGCGGCGCGTCCGGGAGCGTCATGCGCGCCGTTGACACCAATGTTCTCGTTCGGCTCATCACGCGTGACGATGCCCGGCAAGCCGCATCTGCCGACGCCTTCGTCGAAAAGGGGGCTTGGGTATCGGTTCTCGCGCTGGCCGAAGCCACCTGGGTTCTTGCCACCGTATACGAACAGAAAGCCGCCGGCCTGGTCACTGCCGTCGAAATGCTGCTGAATCACAAGGACCTGACACTGCAGGATTCGGACGTCGTCGCAGCGGCGCTCGATCTCTTCCGCTCCCGGCCGGCCCTCGGTTTCTCCGACTGCCTGATGCTGCAACTTGCCCGGAAGGCCGGCCATCTTCCACTTGGCACCTTTGACCGCGGCCTCGGCAAGATCGAGGGAACTCAGAAACTATAGGCGCGCCTGCCCTACCGGCCCCACTCCACGTGCAGGCGCAGCGCCCCGATCCATACCGGACCGCGGTCGCGGTTGAAGGCCGGGTCGTTCACGTGCTGTAGGTCGATGGTGGCGAAGACACCGGGCATCACACGGGCGTTGTAATAGCTTTCGGAGACGTACTCGGGTCCGTAGCGGAGCGCCCCGTCGCCGATCAGGAAATCCAGGCCTCCGAGCGCCAGGTATTGGGCGTGGACTGCGGAAAGTCCGCTCACTGTCAGCTCGCTGGCCACGGTATCGTGCGGCCGTTTCCATCGCGCGCCGCCTACCGACACGCCCGCGGTAGCCAGCCGGTCGATGGCGGTAAAGACGAAGCTCTCGGTCTTCCCGTCGTTCCACCCCAGCCGTCCGAATACGCCGATGTCCTTCGCCAGCTCCTGCTCCACGTTCACCCCGAAGCCGTATTTCAGCGTGCCGGGGCGCCGCGTGGCGGTCACGTCCGGCTTCGTGCCAGTCTCCTCGGCCAGATCGATGGCCTCCGCATAGGTCCCCATCCGGGCGTGGTTCTGGTAGCTCAGAACACGGACCGTGCCGTCATGGCCGCGGGGCTTCACGCGCACCTCGCCCTCGAGATTATCGCCACGGTCGCGCAGCACGCGGCGGTCGAAGCGCATACCGTTGGCGACGCGCGGCATGGCCGCGCTGGCGTACCGCAGCGACCAACGCCGCGTGTGGAACTCGTGTACCCAGCCCCAGGTGTAGCCGTGGGTATCGGCCGCGTAGTCCCACGCGCCGTTGTACATGATGGCCCAGCCCATGAACTGCGTCCGCGGATCGTGCGTGTACCTGTTGTTGTCGAAGAAGTCGGTCAGGCTAAACCGGCCCATGGTCACCGAATAGCGGGTCATGGGCCGGCTGCCGGCGAGCTGATTTTCGTCGCTTGTGAAAGATTCGCGCGCGTCGCCGAATCCGAAATCCTGGGTCACGTACAGCCGCGCCAGGTACGGTTTGGGTGTCGCGACAGTCACGCGCGGCATCTCGCCATTGGGGAAGTCGGCGATTCCGTTGGTGCCGCTAAAACCCCGGCCGCCGGCCAACTCGGGGTCGAAATAGAATTGCGTGTCGCGCGCCAACTGCCATCCGAAGTAGAGCGTAGAGGTGAGCGAGGCTTCGGCTTCGGGATGGCCTTGCAAGCTGAAAACGTCCGCGTACGGAGAGTTGAAGCTGCCGTGATACTGGCCGATGGAGGTAGCCTGAAAATTCAGGTTCCATTTTTCGGACTGCACGGGGTCCTGCGCGGACAGTCGCAGAACTGTAACAAAAACCAGGATGATGGAAGTCCGCATGAACTTTCCATGTTGACAGATTTTTCCCGGAGCCCGCTCAGGCGTGTACGCTATTCGCCTCTTCCGCCGCCGGCAGACGGTCGGTCGGGCGCGCCCACCACACGTAGAACGTCGGCAGCAGGAACGTGCTCATCATCAAATCCACTATCAAACCGCCCACGATGACAATGGCAAACGGCCGCTGTGAGTCCGAGCCAATCGCATGTGACATCGCCGCTGGTAACAGGCCCAGCGTGGCGACCAACATAGTCATCATGATCGGCCGCAGCCTTCTTACCGCCCCTTGAATAGCTGCTTCCTCGATGGAAAACCCGCGCCCGCGCAATTGGTTGATGTACTCCACCATGATTACGCCGACCTGAACCGAAACCCCGAGTAAGGCCAAAAAGCCGACGCCCGACGATACACTGAAGTGCGTCCCCGTGACGTAAAGCGCCAGCAGGCCTCCAAGGGGCGCGACGCCGAGGTTGACCAGGTTCAGGCACGCCCACTTGGCGGAACCGAAGGCGCCATAGATGATCATGAAAATGAAGAAAACGGTCAAGGGGACGATAATCAACAGCCGCGCCTGGGATCTTTTCTGGCTCTCGTATTCGCCCTCCCAGTTAATGTGATAGCCGCGCGGAAGCTGAACCTGCTTGTTTACCTTCTCGATCGCCTCTTCGACGGCGCCGCCTAAGTCGCGATTGCGGACGCTGTACTTTACCGGGACATACCGCTCGTTCGATTCCCGGTAGATTTCAGAGCCTTCGTCCCGCTCTTCGAGTTTGCACAGTTGACCGAGCGATACCCGCTCGCCGGTTGGCGCCAGCAGGCGAATATTTTCGATGGCCTCTTTGGTGTTGCGG
The DNA here is from genome assembly GCA_049515735.1 of Bryobacteraceae bacterium. GTDB lineage: Bacteria > Acidobacteriota > Terriglobia > Bryobacterales > Bryobacteraceae > Fen-178. The sequence continues at coordinate 43,454 of JBEKTU010000028.1, read as the reverse complement.
AACTGGGGGAGATAGCGCATCACCAGGTCGTAGCGCGCTTCGCCTTGCAATACCTGAGTAAGAGCACTCCCTCCCACGGCGGTATTGATGGCGTCCTGAACGTCCGCGACGTTGATCTGATAGCGCGCGGCTTGCTCACGATCTACTATGAAGTTGTCGTTAGGCTGGCCGGTAACTTCAAAAACTCCCAAGTCCTCGATTCCCCTGACCTGACGCATGACACTGGCGACCTCTCTGGCTTTGTCCTCGAGAACGCGCAAGTCCTCGCCATAGACCTTGGTGGCAAGCTGCCCTTTGACCCCGCTGATGGCTTCTTCAATGTCGTCGGCGATCGGCTGGGAAAAGCCCCACACCGCTCCCGGCAGCTTCTGCAACTCGCGGTTCATGGCCGCGATGAGCTCTTCTTTGTTCTGGTGAAATCCCGGGCGCCATTGCTCCCTGGGCTTCAGATCGACGAAGTACTCCGTATTGAAGAAGCTGGTGGTGTCCTCTCCGTCGTCCGGACGCCCCGTTTGGCTGGAGCATTGGGTCGCTTCGGGAAATGAACACAGAATGATTCGAGCCTGGTTCGAAAGCCGGATGGCTTCCGTGGGTCCGGTGCTGGGAGCCAGCGTGCCGCGCACCCACAGCGCGCCTTCATCCAGATGCGGCAGAAATTCCGATCCGATCCTTTCGCCCTGTAGCAGCCAGAGGCTCAAACCCACCGCGGCCAGGCAGACCGCAACCATCGCCCAATGGTGACGAACGGTCCAGGTGACGGCATGTTGGTATAGGCTGGTAATCCGGACCAGCACGGGATTCCGCCATTCGCGCGTCCCTTTGCGGAAGAGCATACTTGCCAGTACCGGAGCGATGGTCATCGAGAATATCACCGCGCCCAGGAGCGCGAATGCCACCGTCCAGGCCATCGGCCTGAAGAGCCTGCCTTCCACCCGCTGTAGGGTGAAGATAGGCAGGTACGCGGTGATGATAATCGTAATCGCGTAGAATACCGGCCTCTGCACTTCGTGAGCGGCGGCCCGGATCCGTTCCGGGACGGTTCTCGATGGCCCTTCGCGCTGACCCAGGTGCCGCACGATGTTCTCCACCATAACCACCGTTCCATCCACCACCATCCCGAAATCCAAAGCTCCCAGCGATAACAGGTTGGCTGGAACGTGGTTCAGTCGCAGGCAAATGGAGGCGAACAACAGTGAGAATGGGATGGTGATGGCAACGATGAGGGCGGCGCGCACATTTCCCACAAACAGGATCAGAACAATCGTGACCAGGATGACGCCCTCCGCCAGGTTGTGCAGCACTGTGGCCGTTGTGTAGCGCACCAGGTCGCTGCGATCGCGGAGCGGGTCGATCTTCACGCCGGCAGGCAGGATCTGATCGTTCAGCTCGGCGACTTTTTTGTGAACGCCCTGCAACGCCGCGTCCGCCTCGGCATCCTTTCGCAGGGCCAGCGTACCCGAAACCACGTCGTCGTCATTGATGAGCCGTCCGTCCGCGAGCCGGGTCGACCGGCCAACCTGGCCCAGGCGTATCTTCGGGCCTTGCGAAACCTGGGCGATATCTCGAATATGCAGCGGCGTGCCGTTCTTCGCCAGAATCACCGTGTTCTCGATATCGTGAACATCCCGCACCAGGCCGACTTCCCGAACATTGACCTGCTGCTGGCCGGCTTCGATGAAGCTTCCACCGGCATTGGCGTTGTTGTTGGTGAGCTGTTGCTCCACCTGGCCGATGCTCAGTCCGTAAGCGATCAGCTTGTCGGGGTCGATGCGAACCTGGTATTCGCGAGTGGGTCCGCCGAAACTCTGGACATCCACGATGTTGGGAACGGCCTTGAAATTCTTCTCCACCACCCAGTCTTCGACAGACTTCAACTCCATGACATCGTAAGCTGGATTGGTGCTGTGCAGCGTAAAGACATAGATTAGGCCGGCGGGACTCCAGTCCGTACCCAGTTGCGGCGTCACACCGGGCGGAAGAGTCACTTGCGAAAGCCGCTCGAGGGTCCGCTCGCGGTTCTTGAAATTCTCTTCCGCGTCGTCGAAAATCAGCCTCAGGTCGGAGAGACCGAACAGCGAGAACGAGCGCAAATGGGTTACGTATGGGATGCCGTTCATCGCGATCTCGAGCGGAATCGTGATTTGCTGCTCGATTTGTTCGGCGGAGATTCCCGGCCATTGGGTGATGATCTCAACGTAATTGTCGGCCACGTCGGGATAGGCTTCAATGGGAAGGGCGTGAAACGCTACGATCCCCGCGCCGACCAGGAGGAGCGCGAAAGCCAGCACGAAGGGGCGTTTGTTCAGGGCAAAGTCGACTACCCGGCGAATCATCTATTTACTGCTCCACCGTGTTCTGGAAGACCAGCGCGCCTGCCACCACCTGGTCGCCGGGCTTGAGGCCCGAGACCACCTCCTGCAGGTTGCCGGGGAGCATGTTCCCACCCACCACTTCCTGGCGCCGGTAGCGGCCATTTCCTAACGGTGTGTAGACCCACTCACGGTCGTGGAGGTGCAGAATCGCGGTGGCCGGCACGGTGGCGCGGCGTTCCCTGGTTTCGCCGTGGAACGTCGCAGTGACGAACATCCCTACCCGCATGAGCCCTGGATTTTCCACCTCCAGGCGGACCTTGGTGGTGCGAATGTTGGGGTCTACGATCGGCAGGATGTTGTTGATTCGCCCTTTGAGGACGCGGTCCGGATAGGCCACCAGATGTATGTCCGCATACTCGCCGATGTGAACTTGCGCCATGTTGTTCTCCCACACATCGCAGATAATCCAGACTCGCGACATGTCGGAAATCGTAAACGGGTTCGGCGGCGTCAGCGCCTGGACGCCCGATTGATCGGTGATTTGCTGGTCCGTGATGGTTCCCGATACCGGAGCGAAAACTTCCACGATGCCGGTGGGATGATCCGGGTCGGCGCCCAGCACTTGAAGACGTTCCCGCGCCGTATCGAGAACCACCTGGGCGTCATCCGCGGCATTCTGGGCAATCTCCTGAACGCTCTTGGGAATCGCGCCATGCTCCACCAGGAGGTTGGCGCGATCAAGCTGGATCTTCGCCAATTGCGCGTTCTTGACGGCCTGGCGGTAATCGGAGAACGCGCCCGAGATGTCCGTGCTGCGCACTTTGAACAGAAGCTGGCCCTTTTTCACCTCATCGCCCAGCCGGGCGTCGATTTCCACGATTCGCCCGCTGGCGAGCGACGGCACCGGCACCTGCCGCGACACGTCGGGATTCACCACTCCGGTTACATTCAGCTCCGGCGCGGCAACGTGTTCACCCGCCGTCGCCAGGGGAAACTGCTCCGGGTGATCCACCTTGAAGTTGGTGGAATCCATGTCGGGCTGGATGGTTGTGGGGGCTGGACCAATGCCGGCGTCCGCGCTTCGCTGGGCTGTCACCGTTCTTTCGCATCCGGTGAGGATGAGGGCCAAACCTAGACACACAATCGCTTGGAAAACAAGCAGATGCTTCATTGAACAACGATCCTCATCCCGAGCGGCCTAGGGGGCGTGTTCAGGTTTCTGGAGTCTCAACTCATTAAAGATTAGCAGAAGGCAGAATAGGTTACACGGGCCTGAAAATCGCTGAGACGGAAAACCACCGGCGCCACTTGGCTATCATGAAGTGATATGAAGCTGCCGTGGTGCGCCGCGCTGGCCGCCGCTTCGCTCTCCGCACAGACCTTCGCCGGCGCGCCGGCACTGGATGCGGCCATCGACCAAGCCATCCAACAGGATCGGCTCCCCGGCGCCGTTCTGCTCGTCGGGCACAACGGCCAGATCGTCTACCGCAAGGCCTACGGGAAGCGTGCGCTGGTTCCGCAGCCGGAGACCATGACCCTCGATACCATCTTCGACTGCGCCTCCCTCACCAAAGTCATTGCCACCACGTCGTCTCTGATGAAGCTTTTCGAGCAGGGCAAGTTCCGGCTGAACGACAAGGTCACCGACTACATCCCCGAGTTTCAGGGTGGCAAGAGCGACATCACGCTGCGCAACCTGTTCACGCATTTTTCGGGCCTCCAGCCCGACGTGCCGCTCAAACCGGCATGGACGGGCTACGAAACCGGCATCCGTCTGGCCTGCGCCACCAAGCCCGCCGGTCCGCCGGGCGTGCGCTTCGTCTATAGCGACATCAATTTCATCCTGCTGGGCGAAATCGTTCACCGGCTGAGCGGCCAGATGCTTTCCGATTACGCGCGGCAGAACATATTCCTGCCGCTGGGAATGAAGGAAACCATGTTCCAGCCGCCGGCGTCGCTGGCGCCGCGCATTGCGCCCACCGAGCGCCTCGAAAAGGCCGGGCCGCCTTTGCGCGGCGTGGTCCACGACCCCTCCGCGCGGGCGATGGGTGGCGTGGCGGGACACGCCGGCGTGTTCTCCACCGCCGCCGACCTGGCGCGCTTCGCCCAGATGATGCTCAACGGCGGCTCGCTCGATGGCGTCCGTCTTTTCAGCCCGCTCACGGTCGAGAAGTTCACCGAGCCGCAAAGCCCGCCCGACCAGCCCATCCTGCGCGGGTTGGGCTGGGACATCGACTCGCCCTACTCTGGCAACCGCGGCGAGCTGTTTCCCATAGGCTCGTTCGGCCACACCGGTTTCACCGGCACTTCCATCTGGATCGACCCTTCCACTAAGAGCTACGTCATCCTGCTGGCCAACAGCGTGCATCCCGACGCGCGGCCGGCGCTCACGCCGCTGCGCGGGAAGGTCGCCACTATCGTAGCCGCGGCGCTGGGCATCGGCGCGCAGGGCGTCACGCTGACCGGTTACAACGAGACGCTGGCCGGGGCGGGCGCGCGCCGCCAGATCGGCCGCACTGGCGCAACGCTCACGGGTCTGGATGTGCTGGTGGCGCGGAAATTTCAGCCGCTCCAGGGAAAACGTATCGGCCTCATCACCAACCAGAGCGGCGTGGACCGCCTGGGCCGCCGCAATATCGACCTGATGCGCGCGGCGGGCGTGGAAGTGGTTGCACTGTTCTCGCCCGAGCACGGGCTCGAGGGCAGGGAAGACCGGCCCGGCCTTCCCGACTTTACCGATCCAGCGTCCGGCATCAAAGTCTTCAGCCTGTATGGCAAGACGCTGCGGCCAACGCCGGAGATGCTGCGCGGCATCGACGCGTTAGTCTTCGATATTCAGGACATTGGCGCGCGCTTCTTCACGTACGAGACCACCATGGCCTACGCCATGGAAGCGGCGGCCAAGGCCGGTATTCCCTACTACGTGCTCGACCGGCCCAACCCCATCACCGGGACGCACGTGGAAGGCCCGCTGCTGGACGCCGCCAACCAGTCGTTCGTCGGCTATTTTCCCGGCCTTCCGGTGCGCCACGGTATGACCATGGGCGAACTCGCGCGCCTCTTCAACGGGGAGAACAAGATCGGCGCGGCGCTCACCGTGATCGAGATCGAGGATTGGAATCGCGGCGACTGGTTCGACTCGACGGGCCTCGCGTGGCTCGACCCCTCGCCCAACCTGCGCAGCCTGAACGCCGCCACGCTGTACCCCGGCTTGTGCCTTCTGGAATCTTCTAAGGGGTACTCGGTGGGGCGCGGAACGGATTCCCCGTTTGAACAGATTGGGGCGGATTTCATCGGCGGACGCGAACTGGCGGCGTATCTGAATCGCCGCGAAATCCCCGGCGTGCGCGTGTATCCGGCGCGCGTGGGCACGGTCGAGGGTGTGCGCTTCGTCATCGTCGACCGCGAGCTGCTGGACTCGACGCGCCTGGGCCTGGAAGTGGCGGCGGCCATCCAGAAGATCTATCCGGGGAAGATCGACTTCTCGGTGAACAAGCTGCTGATCGGCAGCGCCGAGGCGATCCGCCGGCTCCAGGCGGGCGACGACCCGCGCAGTATCCAGCAGGGCTTTCAGGATGCCGTGGCGGCGTTCGTCAAGATGCGGGAGCCGTACCTGCTATACCGCTGAGATCATCCTCCCGGAGAATCGTGCTGGCCGGTGCCGGCCAGGTCCTCGATTTTCGTGCCGATACGGTCGATGCGCTGCGGGATGGTGCCCCGCGCATCCATCTGATCTTCGGTGGCCCCGACGCCGGAAAGTTTCCGCTCGTGGCTCTTCGGTGCTTCGCCGGCCTGCGGTGTTTCTGGCATGGCTGCCTCCCAAGGGCTAGCCGATTATGAGAACAGGCGGCCGCGGAAGTCAAGGTGGGCATGCTTTAGCTTGCCCTGCTAAACTCTCTTGGCCACTACCAACGTGATGTCGTCCCCTTGGGGGGCGCCGGCGGCGAATTCGGCCAGCGCGTTTGTGACCGCGGCCACAATGTCGGCGGCGGGTTGGTGGCGATGCCGCTTCAGCACCTCGATAAAGCGGTCTTCGCCAAACTCATCGAAGTTGGCGTTGTTGGCGTCGGTCACGCCGTCGCTGTAGAGCACCAGCAGGTCGCCCCGGTCGAGATGCGCGCACTGTTCGGTGTACGGCGCAGCCGGCAGGATGCCGAGGACCGGGCCGCCGCCTTCCAGCATCTGCAATTCACCCGCAGCGCGGACCACGATCGGCGGATTGTGCCCCGCATTGGCGAATGCCAGCTCGCCGGTTTCCGTGTCCAGCACCGAGAAGAAGAACGTGATGAACCGGTTGGCGGGGCACTTGGCGCAGGTGGCCTTGTTCAGCCGGGTCATGAGAGACGCCAGATCGCCCGGATCTTCGGCCAGCACCTGCACCCGCGCGTGCAGGGCCATCATCATGAGGGAGGCCGGCATGCCCTTGCCGGAGACGTCGCCCAGCGCCAGGCCCACGCGGCTGCCGGCGTACGGAAAGAAATCGTAGTAGTCTCCGCCCACCGTGCGGCACGCCGCGTTGAACCCCGCCAGGTCGGCGCCGGGCACCCGCGGCGCCTCGTCGGGCAGCACGTGGCGCTGGATCTCGCCGGCCTGCGTGAGGTCGCGCTGCATAATGCGCTCGGCCTCCTCGACCTCGGCCAGCCGCGCGTTTTCGATGCGGATGGCGGCTACGTTGGCCATCACCGTGAGCAGGCTCAGATCGTCCGTGGTGAATTCGCGGAGGACGAAAGGCGAGTCCAGGTAGATCAGGCCGATGATGCGCTGCTTGGTCTGGAGCGGCACCGCCATCATGGTATGGACCTTGTGCTCCACGATGCTCATGCGGCCCTTAAAGGCGTCGTCAAGTTGCGCATCGCGCACCAGGATGGAGGACTTTTCGTTGAGCACGCGATCCCGAACGGCCGTGCTGATGCGAAAACCTTCCCCCTTGTGCGCGCGGGGAACGAGCGTGCCGCCTTCCAAAATGAGAAGCACGCCACGCTGCGCGTTGACCGCCTGGATGGCCAGGTCGAGGATGACAGGGAAGAGATCGGCCAGCGGCCGGTTCTCGGCCAACTCCTGGCCGGCGCGAATGAGCGCCTGCATGGGCGCGGAGGCTTTGGGTCCGCCGCGTTCGACGGCCATGGTCTGGTTGGAGAGCGCGCCTTCTAGGCTGGTGAACACGGTGGAAGTGGTGGGGGAAGCGCTCTCGCCGCCCTCGAACACCACCACGTTGGAAGCGGCGGCGTCGGGCGAATAGACGATGGCGATATGGCCGGCGGTGACGCGGTCGCCGGGCTTGAGGACGAGCCGGGCCTTGAGTGGAATGTTGTTGACGAAGGTGCCGTTCTTGCTGCCAAGGTCCTGCACCGTCCACTCGTCGCCCTCGGCCTCGAAAGCGAAGTGCTGGCGAGAGAGGCCGGCATCTTCCGGAAAGCACAGGTCGGCGGCGCTCGAGCGGCCAATGGAAAGCCGCCCGCCGGTGAGCGGGACGGTCTTCATCGAGCCGTCGGGGCACTGGATCAGGAGTTCGCGAGGCATGGCGATGGATTAATTGTAAAACGTTCGGGGGGCGGCTTTGTGCTAGCCGGCGCTGCCCGGTGCTACTATAACTAACACCGAAAGGAACGTCCGGACATGTTTTGGATAGTATTGATGTTGGCCCAGGCCACCGTTACGCCACAGATCGATCGGGGCGAAGCTCTCTTCTTTGGAACCGAAAACGGTTGTTCGAACTGCCACTCGTTGAAGGGGCGCGGTACGGCGGTCGGGCCGGACCTGAGAGGCATCGGGCGCCTCACGCCGGCGGCGATTGTGATGGCGGTTCATTCCACCGCTGCGCAGTACGTGCAGGACGTCAGGCTGAAGTCCAAGGAGACGTTTCCGGCGATGCCGGGCGCAAAGGACGATAAGACCATCCAGCTCTTCGACCTTTCCAAGACGCCGCCGGAACTGCGCAAAGTTGATCTGACTGAGATCGATTCGATGACCAGTACAGCTCGGTGGAAGCACCCGCCGGCGGTCAACAAGCCCACCGCGGCGCAAATGGCCGACATCGTCGCCTATATCCGCTACGTAGCCACCGGCGCCCGCCAGGCCGTGGATCCTTCGGACGTCCAGTAGAGGTCTCTGTGCTTTCTACGGCCGAACGTCTGAAGAAGGTGTCTCCCGCCGTCTTTGCCCTCGGAATAGTGCTGTTCCTCATGCCCTTTGTCAACATATCCTGCCAAGGTCACAAGCTCGTGAGCTTGACAGGTATTCAGTTGTCGTTTGGCGGGGAGATCAGATCGCCGGGCATGTTTGGCCAGACCGGGGAGGTGAGAAGGATTGAACCTGAGTTCTGGGCGACCATTGCGCTTGCTTCCCTCGTAACCGGATTGGTGTTGATTCTCCTCAAGCCACTGAGAACCACTCTGCCGCCCGCAATAGCCGCTGGCATCTGCGCGTTTTCGCTTCTCGCATTGAAAGCCAGGGCCGACAATGAGGTGGCTGCACAAGGGCTTGGTCTGGAACCCAGCTACGAACCGGCCTTCTGGCTTGTCCTGTTATTGTCCGTCGCGCTCGCCGCCCTGCTCGGAATTGCCTACCTTGAACAGCGGCAACAGGTGACCGCACCATCCCCGCCGCGCCTGTAACGGAGTCCCGGCACCGCCGCAGGCCAAGCGGTCGCGCTCAAACCGGCTCGCCGCGGAATGCGCGGCGCAGCTTCTCCCAGGTGACTTCGAGGTCCTCGGGGACCACGCGAGTCTCCCCCACCGTGGTGATAAAGCTGGCGTCGCCGGTCCAGCGGGGCAGCACATGCAGATGCACATGTTCCGCGATGCCGGCGCCGGCGCTGCGGCCGAGGTTCATCCCCAGATTCAAGCCGTCCGGATGGTAGACCGTCCGCAGATGCTTCACGCTGTCGCGCGCCAGGCGGATCAACTCCACCAGGGTTTCGTCGGGAAGCTCCTCCAGCGCGGCGGCGTGCTCGTACGGCACGATCATAAGATGCCCGCTGGTGTAAGGGAACCGGTTGAGAATGACGAAACTGCGCGCGGCGCGGTGCACCACCAGGGGCTCGCGGTCGTCGGACGCCTGGGCAGCGGCGCAGAAGATGCATTCGCCCCGATCCCCTGTCGTGGTGACGTATTGATACCGCCAGGGGGTCCAGAGATAGTCCATGCTATTCCGGGACCAGGCCTATTGTGGGTTCGGAACCTGCTCGGGCGCGGGGGAAGGCGCGGCCGGGGCGCCGGGCGCGGCCGAGTTGTTCACCACGTCCTTCAGTTCCTTGCTGGGCTTGAAATAAGGGATCTTTTTCGCGGGCACTTCGACCCGCGCACCGGTTTTCGGGTTGCGGCCGATCCGGGGTTGCCTCTGGCGAGTGCGGAAACTGCCGAATCCGCGGATCTCGATCTTATCGCCGGAGCGCAGGGAACGAACGATACTGTCGAAAATGGCCTCCACAATGACCTCGGATTCCTTCCGGGTCATCTCCACCACCCGGGAGACTTCTTCAATCAGATCGGCCTTCGTCATCGCACTCTCCTTGGTGTCAATCCGTTACGAAACCGCAGTATCGCTTGAATAAAGGAAATTTGCAAGCTACCCTTGGTTGCGGTCTTTCAGGCTCATAACCTCTTCGATAGTTGTGGTGGCGGCGGCGGCCTGGCGCTGGTAGTCTTCCAGACGGTTTTTCTCCTCGTCTTCCGTCACGGCGCGGAGACTCAGCCCGATTTTTTTCTCCGCTTCACTCATCTTGACGATCTTGAAATCGAACTCCTGGCCTGTCGCCAGCGGCGATTCCTCCGACCCGCGCCGGCCCGAATAGCCCGGCACCTCCGAGAAATGGCACAAGCCTTCCACGCCCTCGGCCAATTCCACGAAACCGCCGAAACTGGCCAGCCGGCACACGCGGCCATGCACCGTATCGCCCACCTGGTGATTCTGGAAATAACTTTCCCAGGCGTCCGGCTGGAGCTGCTTGATGCCCAGAGAAAGCCGGTGCGCCGATGAATCGATATTGAGAATCACGGCCTGGACCATCTGGCCCTTCTTCAAAACCTCGGAGGGGTGCTTGACGCGCTTGGTCCAGGACAGATCGGAGACATGCACCAGTCCGTCGATGCCTTCTTCGATTTCGATGAAGGCTCCAAAGTCGGTCATGTTGCGTACCCGGCCCTCCACCACCGAGCCGACGCTGTACCGCGTGTCGATGGTGGTCCAGGGGTTGGGTTCGAGCTGCTTCAGGCCGAGCGAGATGCGCCGGTCCTTGGAGTGCACCTCGAGGACCACGGCCTCCACCTGGTCGCCGGGCTTGACCACTTTCGACGGATGCTTCATGCGGCGCGACCACGTCATCTCGCTGATGTGGATGAGACCCTCGATGCCCGGCTCCAGCTCGACGAAAGCCCCGTAATCGGTAACGTTGACCACGCGGCCGATCACCCGGCTGCGGACCGGGTAGCGCGCGGCGACGGCGCTCCACGGGTCGGGCTCGAGCTGTTTGATGCCCAGCGAGACGCGCTCTTTGGCGCGGTCGAACTTGAGGATCTTGACGGTGATTTCCTGGTCCACGTGCAGCAACTCGGAAGGGTGCGTGACGCGGCCGTAGGACATGTCCGTGACGTGCAGCAGGCCGTCAATGCCGCCCAGGTCGATGAAGGCCCCATACTCGGTGAGGTTCTTAACCACACCGGTGACTACGGCGCCTTCGGCAAGGTGGTCGAGCGTGGCGTTCTTGCGGACGTTGATCTCTTCCTCCACCGCTATTTTGCGCGAGACCACGACGTTGCCGCGGCGCCGGTTGAGCTTGATGATCTTGACCGGGATGTCCTGTCCGGTCAGGGAATCCAGATTATGAACGGGGCGCGGATCGGCCTGCGATCCGGGCATGAAGGCCTTGATGCCCACATCCACGGCCAGCCCGCCCTTGACGCGTCCGAGCACGCGGCCGGAGACGATGAGCTGCTCCTGGTAGGCCTTCTCCAGGTTGTCCCAGATGCGCAGTCGCGCGGCGCGCGTGTGCGACAGCAGCACATATCCTTCCGGCTGCTCGCCATGCTCGATCATCACATCCACGGCGTCGCCGGGCCGTACCGTAATCTCGCCGCCGGGAGTCTGAAACTGCTCGATGGGGACGATGCCTTCCGACTTGTACCCGAAGTCGATGATGACATCCTTGGCGGTGATACTCAGGACCGTGCCTTGCAGAACCTCGTCTGCGGCGGGTGGGGCGAAGTGGCTGTAATCGTCGAGAAGATTCTCGTAGCTTTCCGGGACTCCCTGGTCCACCCGCCCGCTCTCCTCTTCCACGGCCATTATGCCTCCGCCGGTCACTGAGCCACCAATGATTGCAGGCACTGGATCAGCCGCGGCAGGCAGCGGGCACGGGAAATCCGACACGCTTTGTTATCACCGAGCACCATCGTGGACGAGACCATGGGCCAATTACCAGCAAACCACTGAGAGATCAGTATGTTAGCAAATATACGCCGACTGATTGGGCTTGTCAACGGCCCCCATGGCGCGGAAAGGGCGGTTTTCCGCCTTGCTAGAACTTCTTTCCGATGATGGCGTAGTCCAGACCGCCGAAGAATGCCTCGCGGAACGCCTCGGGCAGCGAGGCCAGCGACGGCATCGATTCCACGGCGGGGGCGAGCTTGCGCACCTCCATGACGCCCACACCGAACTCCTCCAGATAGAAGGCCAGCAGCGGGTGCGGGACGGGCCGCGCGTGCGTCGGGTCGAGGTAGAAGTGCGTGGCGAAAATGGCCAGGCACTCCGGGTTGGGCGTTTCGATAACCATGACCCCGCTGCGCATCAGGCGGCCGGCGCAGAGCTGGATCATTTCGGGCAGCCGCTCGGGCGGAAGATGCTCCACCACCTGAGCGCAGAAGATGCCGTCCAGGGACTCTTCCGGAAGGCCGGCCAGGTACGTGAACAAGTCCGCGGTCTCCGCCTGGAGTCCTTTCAGGCGGCAGATTGCGACCGACTCATGGCTGAGATCGATGCCCACCGCGGGAATACTTGCCTCGCGCATGATCTCCAGAAATTCGCCACGTCCGCAGCCGATGTCCAGGACGTTCCGGCATCCCTCAAAATCCCGAAGATACAGGTGTTGCTGCGCCTTCACGTGCTCTTCGGGACCGCGAAAACGCTCCGCAAAACGGGCCAAGTCGAGAGCCAATGGGGCGGAGTCTTGACTGGCCCCTGGTCCGGCCGGCACGGGAGGTCCGGAGGGCGCTCCGCCTGCCGCCAGCAACTGGGTGCGCTGCCGGATGAGGCGAAGTTCGGAATGAAAAGTGCGCTCGAATTCCAGCCGCAGCCGCGCTTGAATATCGGCCACGCTGCGCTCCCACGCGAAGGTGAAATCGGCGTGCTGCGCGCGAACCGTCTCGCGGAAGCTGGTGTCCATCAGGGTGGTGCGGTGCTGAAAAGCGCCTTGCAGATCGGCCACGCTGCGCAGAAACTGGATCTCATTCTGGGCCAGCTTGTATTCCCACCCCGCGCGCCACTCGGCCCAATGCTTGCGGATGTCCGCCAGCTCCGGGCCAAGGCTTTCCTGCACCATCTGGATCTCTTGGCGGAGGCCTTCCTGGGCCGCCTTGATGTCCTGGCCGAGCTTTTCCTCGGACGTCTGCATATCCTGGCCAAGGCTATCCTGAATCACCTTGAACTCTTGGCGGAGGCTTTCCTGGGCCGCCTGAATGTCTTGGCCGAGGCTTTCCTGGGCGGCCCGGAGATTCTCTTGCCCCGCTCGAATCCGGCTGCTCAACTCGACCAAAGCGCGGTTGTCCTCATTGAGCGCTTCGATGGCCGCATCGACGCATGCCAGCACCTGGCGGTTGAATTCCACCTGCTCGCGGACGTGCCAGTCGAGCACGCGAGCCACCAGCCGCTTCCAGGCCTGGACCAGGGAGTTGGCCAGGCCGCCGGGGCGCGGGTTCACCGTGCCGATAGCGGCCACTTTGCCCAGCGCCGAATCGCGCGCCCGCACCAGCGGCATGAGGTCGGGCAGGGCGATCCCCGCCGGGTCCAAAGGGCCCCCCGCGGAGTTCTCCGGGCGCTGCGCGCGCACGCGCTCGCGAACCTCCCGCAGAATAGCGATCAGCTCAGCGCTTTCCATGTGTTGCCCGGCTCCAGGTCGCGGTAATCACGCTGCTCAGCCCGCCGCGCGGCGTGAAGTCGCCGACTACAGTAGCCGTGACCGGATTGGCGGCCTTCACCACGTCGCGAAGCACGCGGTTGACCACGTTCTCCTGAAAGATGCCGAGCTGCCGATAGGCCAACAGGTACATTTTGTAAGACTTCAGCTCCAGGCAGCGCCTGCCGGGAACATACCGCAGCGCGATGCTGCCGAAATCGGGAAGACCGGTCTTGGGGCAGACGGAAGTGAATTCCGGCATGACGATCTCGATCTCGTAACCGGCGTACTGATTGGGCCAGGTCTCAATCTCGGGAAGCTCGGTGTGGACGCCGGCGCGCGCATGTTCATCGGTGTAGGCGCGTTTCATAAGGCTTTGGCCAGCAAATCCAGAAACAAGCCGACGTCGGCCACCACACCCACCGCCTGTCCCGTGCCGCGGTCGCTGACCTTGGTGGCGACCGCCGGGTTGATATCCACGCACACGATTTTGACCCAGCTTGGCAGCATGTTTCCGGTGGCGATGGAGTGCAGCATGGTTCCCAGGCAGAGCACCAGGCCCGCGCCTCTCAGTTCGGCGGCATAGGCATCCTGGGCCGCGTTCATGTCGGTGATGGTCTCGGGCAGCGGGCCGTCGTCGCGCAGGCTGCCGGCCAGCACAAATGGAACGCCGGCCTGGACGCACTCGTAGAGAATGCCCGAGCGCAGGCGGCCGGACTCGACGGCCTGCCGGACCGAGCCTGCGCGATAGATGGCGTTGATGGCGCGCATGTGATTGCGATGGCCGTGCTCCTCCTGGCGGCCGTCGGCCAGCCGCACGCCCAGCGATGTGCCGAACAGGGCCGCCTCGATGTCGTGCACGCCCAGCGCGTTGCCGCTCAGCACGGCCTGCACGCAGCCGTTGCGGATGAGCGCGGCGAGGCCCGCCACGCCGCCGGTGTGCACCACCACCGGTCCCGCCACCACCAGCACTTTCTGCTTCTGCTCGATGGCGTGGCGCACCAGCGCGGCGGTCTGGCGCACCGCGGTTTCCACCTGGCGCTCGGAGGAAATCCCATTGGCCATGAAGGCGAACGCCAGGCGGTCGCGCTCCTTGGGTTCGGGAATCACGCGGATGCCGCGCAGCCCCACCACGATCCGGTCGCCCTGGCGCAGATCGCGCAGACGCCGGCACGCCGCGCGGCCCTCGCGAACCACCACCATGGCATCCATCCGCTGGTTCTCGGCTTCGATCCACTTCTGGCCGTGGCGCACGAAAGTTCTGTGATTGGTGGTGGAATAAAAATCTTCCGGCGCGCATTGATCGCGCTCCACCTCGCGCAGCGCGGCGTCCCCTGTATCGGCGGCGGCGCAGCCCAGCCCCAACAACTCCTGTAACAGGCGCTCCATGGCCTGCTCGTCGGGCGCTTCGACTTTCAGCCGCAGATAGGAAGGCTCGCTGTTGGTGCGGCCAATGCGGAACTGTTCCACTTCGAACCGGCCGCTATACTCCACGACCTTATCGAAGATGTTCTCCATGATGTGGGAGTCGATCAGGTGGCCTTCGGCTTCCACCACTTCCTGGAATGGCATAGAGACTCTATTGTAGCGGGGAAGGTGGGATCAACTCACTACGGCCTTCTCCACCTGCTCGGCGATCCACGCGTAGGTCTTTTCCAGGCCTTCGCGCAGCGGCCGGCTGGGCGCCCATCCGAGCTTCTCGCGGATCAGGCGGTTATCGGAGTTCCGCCCGCGAACGCCGAGAGGTCCCGGAATGTGGCGGATGGCCAGCTTCTTGCCTGCGATCTCCATGACCAACTGGGCCAGCCGGTTGATCGTGACCATCTCTTCCGAGCCGATGTTCACCGGGCCGGTGAAATCGGATTCCACCAGCCGCCGCACGGCTTCGACGCATTCGTCGATATAGAGAAACGACCTGGTCTGCTTTCCATCGCCCCAGATTTCGATTTCTCCGCCGTCCGGAGTTTCGGCCACTTTGCGGCACAACGCCGCCGGGGCTTTCTCGCGTCCGCCCTGCCAGGTGCCCTCGGGGCCGAAGATGTTGTGGAACCGCGCGATGCGAACCTCGACGCCGTGGTTCCGCATGTACGCCAGGTAGAGACGCTCGCTGAACAGTTTCTCCCACCCGTATTCGCTGTCCGGCGCCGCCGGATAAGCCGAGTCTTCCGAGCACTTCGGATTGTCCGGGTCAAGCTGGTTGTACTCTGGATACATGCAGGCCGACGACGAGTAGAAAAACTTCTTCACTCCGGCGCGCACGCCGAATTCGACGGTGTTCAAGTTGATGCTGGCGGAATTGTGCATTACGGCCGCATCATGCTCGCCGGTAAAGATATACCCGGCGCCGCCCATGTCGGCGGCGAGCTGATACACCTCATCGATGCCGCTCACGGCGTTCCGAACCACCTCCGGATCGCGCAGATCGTCCACAATGAACTCATCCGCCGGAGGTTCGGCAAATTCGTGCCGCTTGAGATCCACCACGCGGACCCAGCACCCCTCGGCTTTCAGCCGTTTCACCAGGTGCCCGCCGATGAAACCACCAGCCCCGTTCACCAGTACTCTTTTCACTGTCTTTATATCCTGCCTTCTCGACCATTATGCCGCAAATGAGGGCCGCTCATTCGCTACGCTCGTGCCGTTAGACTTCGGCCTTTATGACATACGACCATCCACGTCGCATCACGTCGCTACTTTCGCCATAGCTTGCGGCAACGGTTGAGCCACGTATCAGGATAAGCTTCCGAAATGCGATCTTCGCGGTATCCGAATGCACGCCCTATTGCACGATGAGTCTCAGTCGTTCTTCGATCTGCCCAAAGCTCTGAAATGTCTTCACCCCACCAGATGTCTTCGCCCACTCCAAATTCGCTCGGAATATGCCGCAACTTCGGAAAATCTAGGGATCTTTTCGCCAATTCATCCAGCGCGATGGATAGCAAAGGCTCAGTAAAGCAGGATTCCATTCCGACCCTGCGCTGTCGGCCTGCTGGAATTGCAACCGCATAGTCTTCCGTTTCTCGCTTCCACTTCCCCGCATCTGCAAAATTGAGCCGTATCTTCCCGCTCCACCATATGCGCTTTCCCTCAGGTATCCGGATGTCAGTGTAATCAGCCCTGTTGAAGAATACGGCCTTCTGAAGGAGCTCAGGGTTCGCCAGCAAATTACTCCATTGATATAAAACCTTTTGCAGCACTGGCCTTTCGGTTTCCGTTTTAAGGGCCACCACGATGGGTCCGGTCATAGAGCTAGCTCCCGGTTAGAGATGACCAATGTCGCCCGCCGCGCAGGCCTGCCACCTTTCCGATTATGCCTTGGTCACGGGCCGCTCGGAAAACCCCGATTCTTGCCACGCGGAGAATACGTCCCCATAATCGCCCTTGCAACCGCGTCTCGACTCCTCCCGGCCCCGTACTCGCCATGCCCAAAAAAGGGGAACCGATGTGTCATAGGCGGACGCAGTGCACTCGCGTCAAGCCTATGGCTCAACCGCGGTAAGTGCATCCTCTAAACCGCGTTCACCGCGCAGGCCTCACTTCACCGCCAGCCAAGCCAAGAACAGCCCGTCGGGTTCCACGTCTTCCCAATACGAGATGTACCGGCTCGACACCTGCCGGCAATGGCGCCGAAGCAGCCGCTCCAGGCCCCTGCGCGTGAACCATTGCTCCCAATCGGGGGTCTTCAACTTTCCCCATTGCTCCGCGTTCTTGTCGATGATGGCGATGCGCCCGCCCGGCTTCACCACGCGGCAGATCTCGCTCACCGCCTTCTCGATTTCCACGGCGTGCTCCAGCGACTCGGTCGCGTATGCCGCATCGAAAAATCCGTCCTCAAACGGCAGTTCGGTCATGGAGCCGGCGCGCGTGTGTATGCCCGCGGGCACGAATCGCAGCATCTCCTCGGAAATGTCCAGGCCCCAGATCTCGGAGGCCGGCTCCTGCTCCTTCAACACGCGCGCGAATCGGCCCTTGCCGCAGCCGGCGTCGAGCACACGCTTGCCGCCCAGATCGCCCAGATGACTCCGGATCAGCTTCACATGGTAGATGCGCGGATCGATGGTGGAAGGGAAGTGTTCCTCGTCGCGCGCCGCTTCGTCGAAACTGGACTGAATCCGCGCGCGCAGCTCGGGAGTCAGCCGCGCGTGGCGGCGCAGGCCTCCCGGCGCGTCTCGAAGTCCGGAAAACAGCCGCTTCCAGTTCAAGCTTAGGCCCGGATCAGGAAGATCGGAAGACCGAGTTTGCGATCGTAGGTGGGCCGGTAACGCTCGGTGTTGTACATGGTGGCCACGTCCACCCGGCGCGGGCCGAGCTTCGGATCGGGAATCGGCGCCATGGAGTAGCACCCGTTGCTGATGGCGGTCATGAGGCCGTGCTTGCCCTCCTCAATGGCGTCCACGGCCATGCTAGCGAAGGTGGTGGCCACCATCCGGTCGACGAAGTCCGGGCTGCCCGAGCGCAGCTCGTAGGTCAGGTCGCTGACAACCGTCTCTTCGCCCGTGGCCGCCTTGATTTCGCTGCTGAGATCCTCGGCCACGCTCATCTTCTTGCGGTGCCCAAAAGCGTCCGGTTCGCCGTACTCCCGCATCGTGTAGCCTTCCCACTCGGCGCCCTCGGAGAGGATGGCCAGCGAATAGTTGCTGGGATTGTTCTTCTTGTCGGTCATCAGCAGCTCGATGAGGTGCTTCAGGTTGACCTTGTACTCCGGAATGCAGCAGCGAACGGAGGTGACAAAGGCGGTGTAGAGCGCGGTATAGCCGGCGTCGCGCCCGAACACGCGGAAAATGCCGATGCGTTCGTGCGAGCCGACCGTGGTCCGCTGCCGCCCGATGGCGTCCATGGCGCGCGTCACGGCCGTCGAAAAGCCGATGCAGTACTCGGTATTGCGCACGTCGTTGTCCATGGTCTTCGGCACCGCGATGACGGGCACACCCTGGCGGTCCAGCTCCGCCGCGTAACTCAGCGTATCGTCGCCGCCGATGGCGATTAGGTAATCCAGGCTCAGCGTCTCGATGTTCTTCTTAACCGCCCTGGTCACGTCGAACGCTTTGGTGGTTACGCCCTTCTTGGTGGATTCGACCGCGGGGAACTCCTGGCCCTCCAGAACCGGCGGGAGCTTCTTCATCTTGGAGGGGTTGGTGCGCGAGCTGTGCAGGAAGGTGCCGCCCGTGCGGTCGACGGTGCGGGTGTTCTCGCGGTCGAGCGGCAGAACATACCGGGTGCGGCTGGCCGGGTCCTCTAAGTTGACATGCGTGAGGCCCTCCCAGCCGCGGCGGATCCCGATCACCTCGCAGCCAATCTCGCTGCCACGGTAGACCACCGTCTTGATCACGGAATTCAGCCCCGGCACGTCGCCGCCGCCCGTGAGTATACCGATACGTTTCACGCCCATGATTGCTCCTTGAAAATGTGGGTTTCTTGCGGATTGAAAGATCTTATTATAAGCCCTTGCGCCTCACACCCACCAGGCCGCCGCGGGCTGCTCTTTCATGACGATTCCGTTCAGGAACGCCGCCGCTTTGGTGAGCCCTTCTTCCGCCGAGAGAAGGCTGTCTTCGTGCTCGATCGAGAGTGTGTAATCGTAGCCGAACATGCGCAGCGTAGAGGCGAACTCGCGCCACCATCCTTCGCCGTGGCCGTAGCCGCACGTGCGGAAGATCCACGCGCGGTGGCGCTCGTCGGTGTAGGGCTTGGTGTCCAGCACGCCGCTCAGAGGCAGGTTGCGCTCGTAGATCTGGGCATCCTTGGCGTGGACGTGGAAAATGGCGTCGCCCAGCACGCGTATGGCGGCGATCGGGTCGATGGCTTGCCAGAACATGTGGCTCGGGTCGTAGTTGCAGCCGATCGACGGTCCCGCGATGGAACGCAGCTTCAGCATGGTTTCGGGGCTGTAGACCACGAACCCGGGATGCATCTCGATGGCGATTTTCACGCCGTGATTGGCGGCGAACTGCGCCTGCCTGGTCCAATACGGCGCCACCACCTTTTCCCATTGCCACTTGAGGATCTCCAGGTAATCGGGCGGCCATGGACAGGTCACCCAATTGGGCCACTTGGACTTGGCGGAATCGCCCGGGCAGCCGCTGAAGTCCACTACCACCGGCACGCCCAGCTTCTCCGCCAGCCGAATGGTCTTGCGGCTTACTTCCTGGTCGTGTTTCGCGCGCGCTGGGTCGGGATGGAGCGGATTCCCGTGGCAGCTCAGTGCGCTGATAGTGAAGCCCTGATCGTTCAGCTTCTGTTTGAATTCGTCGAGCTCCGCCCGGTTGTCGAGCATCGAGAGCTTGCAGTGCGGATCGCCGGGGTAGTTTCCGGTGCCGAGTTCCACGGTGTCGATATGGAGGCTTGTCAGCTTCTTGAGAACGTTGTCCAGGGACAACTGCGCCAGCAATGCGGTGAATACGCCGACTCTCACGCGGTCACTCCTTAGAGATAGGGTAGGGTTGCCTTCAACAGAATATCACCACGCCGCTCTACGCGAAGTGGTAGGTATTGGCGGCTTCGTCCCAGACAATCCTCTTCTGGTTCTTGAACGAGAGCGTGGCCATGTGTCCGGAAATGGCCGCCTGCTGTCCCACGGGAGGAGGCGCGATGGGCTTTTCGTTGCCCAGCACGGACTGTATGAAATTGCGGAAGTGGTTGATGGCGCCGTCGGCTTCTTTGAAATCTTTCTGGCCGTTGAGGTGGATAGGCTGGCGCGCCTTGACACTGGCGGGCGGCCTGCCCTGGAAAGCCTCGGGCGTGAAATACAGGTCCTGGCGGTTCATCACCTCGATAGTGCCTTCATTGCCGCACACTTGTTCGCCGTAACCATAGTGATCGTTGCCGAAATAGCAGGAGTAGTTGATGTGGAAGTTATCGCCGTACTCGTAGACGGCGCTGAGGGTGTCGGGCACCTCGCGGTCGTCGGTCTTGTCGGTCCAGCGGTAGATGCCGCCGGACGTCATGCAGGAGCGGGGCACGGTCTTGTCGAGCATGAAATTGACGATGTCGGTCTGGTGCACCAGCAGGTCGGTGGAGATGCCGCCGGAATAATCCCAGTAGAGGCGCCACTGGAAGTAGCGGCGCGGATCCCACGGCCGCTTGGTAGCCGTGCCCAGGAAGCGGTTCCAGTCGGTGTTCTGGGGGGTGGCATCGGGCGGAATCACGTAGCGCCACGCGGGATTGTTGGGCAGCGAATTGCGGTACCAGAAAGCGCGCGCGTAGTGCACGTCGCCAATGTACCCTTGCTGGATGAGCTCCTTGGCCTTCTTGTAGAGCGACGAGCTGCGGTTCTGCGTGCCCACCTGCACGATCTTGCCGGACTCCTGCCATGCGCGCACCAGATCGAAACCTTCCTCGATGGTGTGGGCCAGAGGCTTCTCTATGTAGACGTGCTTGCCGGCCTTGAGCGCCGCGATGGTTATGTCGTGGTGCAGGTGCTCGGGCGTCATGATGAAGACGGCGTCGACGGACTTGTCGGCCAGCAGGTCGTTGTAGTCCACGTAGGTGGCGGGCGCGCTCCCCCAGATGGTCTGCATGCGGTCCTTGGCGCGCGCGATGTAGCCCTGACAGGTGTCGCAGATGGCCGTAATCTGCACATCGTTGGGCGCTGCGGTATGCATCCAGTCGAGGCTGGCGTAACCGCGCGTGCCCACGCCGATCCAGCCGATATTGACCTTTCCGTTGGCGCCAAGCGCGGGAAGGACGGCCGGTCCCGCGGCGATCGCAGCGGCTTTCAGGAAATTACGGCGATTGAGTTCGTCCAGCATTAAGACCTCCAATTCCGATAATAGCAGCGAAGCGGCCGGTCCGGGCGTGCCCGGCCCTGCCGGCTCAGCACGACGTCCGCATCGCTACTTCGGTTTAGGCGGATACTTCTCCAAGGACTTCCTGACCATGTCGTCGAGCTTGCCTTCGATCTTGCTGGCTTCGCTCTTGTCCTCGCTGGCAATGCCGCGCCAAACCAGGGCACGAGTAGTTGGATCGCGCAGATCGATGACCAGGGTACCCTCGGTGTACGGCACCCTCACGACGCGCGTGCCCCAACCGCGCCATCCGGCAGGGTACGCCTCAACCTCCGTTCTGCGGGCCGCTCCGAATCGGTATCGCACGTTGAGATCCGACGGCCCGGTGACCATCGCCAGACCCCGCGCCGTCAAAGCCCGTTCTATGTCTGCGTCAATGCGCTTCTTGACCAGGTCGCTGTTCAGCGCGGGGTTCTTGCTGTTCAACTGGCCATCGCGGATGGCGAATGTCTTGTACTTGCTGAAGTCGGCCGCCTGGTCGAATTCGACCGTGACTTTCTGCGCAAACGCGCCCAGAGCGCCGAGCAAAATCAGTGGCAGGGTTTTCATGATTTGTGACTTTATCACAACATGGGACTTTGCGTGGTCTCAAATCAATTCTTCGGCTCGCCGATAGGGTACCCCTGCCAGACTTTGGCCATGTTCTCGTGGGCGACGATCAAGGCGAGGGACTCCTTTCTGTCTTAGTGATGTCGGTTCCCGCCGCAACCGAGACGAGCTGCTCGAGCGCGGCCAGGCGGACGCGGATTCTCGCCAGCTCGCCTTCGCCAAGCTTTTCGGCGCAGCCGGCGAGAATTCGTCTGCCCTGCTCGGCGAGCGTGCGGCGATACGCCGGGTCCGGAGTGCTTGTCGCGATATCACCGAGGGCCCGCAGCATACGGAGGCTGACGGCGACATCGCCCTTCGAGTACATGCGGATTTGCTCGAACGCGGAGTCCACCAGCCCGTCGAAGTCGACCCAGGAGAGACTGACGCGAACCACGCCGGGAGGGTCGTAGAGCAGAGACTCGGGCGGCTCCCGCGCTGCGAAGCGGATCAGGATGCGGCTCAGTTGGTCCACCGAGCTAATGGCGGTGCTGGGGTCGTTGACCGCCGGCGAGATGGCCTTCAAGGCGATATCGACGATTTGCAGGACGCCGAACTCGACATCCTGCTGCAAGGTGCGGGACGGGCCGAAGTCGAAAGCTCCGCGGAAATCGTCGCTGTTCTCCGGAGACAGCCGGTCTCCTTTAGACACCATCAGCAGCGGGATGCCCGCCGGAACGAACTGGCCGACTCGCCGGAGCAGCCGCACTTTCACGCGGCAGGACTTCGCCAGGAAGACCAGCCGCCGGGTGTCGATGAAGCGGATGTAGCCGGAGACATCGCTCAACACCGCAACCTCCTGGACGCCCGGCGGGATGGGGCCGGAGCCCGCCAGACGGCTGACGCGGTGAGGCCACGGCATGATCTCATCCAGCACGGCTTCCGTCTCGGAGGCGATCCTGTCCACAATGTAGTTGACGCTGATGGCCTGCGAGATGTGGTGAATGAAGAAGAGCAGCCACGCCACCGAGACTATGGCCAGCAGCATCGCGCCCAGGACGGTGACGACGGGCGCAAACGGATAGGGCTGGGAGCGCGCCGCGGGAAGCGCCGCCATGCAGTAGCTGAAGGTGCCCAGGAATATGCCGAGCGTCCACTGCGTCACGCGGTCCTTCACAAAGCTGACGATGATGCGCGGAGAGAACTGCATGGAGGCCAGCGTGAGCGTCATCAAAAGGATGGCGAAGACGATGGAGACGACGGTCATGATGGAGGCGGCGATGCCTCCCAGAATGACCTGGGCCACTTGCGGGTCGGCGTTCGAGGGGAAGAGCGCTTTGGGCACCCAGGCGCCGATGGCGGGGACGGTCTCTTCCAACCACGACAGGAACGCGCCCGCGGCGCCCAGCGCCAGCGCGATGGTCAGCGGACGGACCAGAAACCCGCCACGCAGGTTGTACATGACGTGGCGGAATAATAATGGCAGCCGTTTGTGCACGGTTCTATCTGTTCAAGTGTAGACTTTTTGCCGCGCCCCGGTGATACAGGCCCTTCCGACTCGCCGCCAGAATTCAGCGAGGCACTTCTTTTGCCCATTGGTCTGGTTGGGCCGAACCGTCATGCTCCTGGGAGCCGCCGCTCAGCGATCGGCCTGGTTCGACGAGAGATAAGCATAAACGGCGTCTGCGGCCACCCGGTTTCCTTCTTCCGACCAATGGGAATCGTCCCGATAGTACGGGAGGCCACCGGCTCTTGCACTGGCTATGAGAGCGGGCGTGAGGTCCAGGAATCCGACACCTGGCGGCATGGATTCTACTGCGCGCCGCAGGCGGTCCGGCAAGTCACTCACCTCCCGTTTGAAGAGCATGGACTGGGGAGGGAATTGGCAGACTTGACGAAACACGCGAAACTTGTCGGGAATGAACACGAAGACCAGTCTGGCAGACTGTGCGGCGGCGAGAGAGCGCGCGGTCTCCACAATGCCAACGGTTTCCTCGACGGCGCGAAGGTGGGTGGCGTCCAGACGGAGAGAGGAAGTCGCATCCATCCCGGCGAAATATACCTTCATTGCGGCGCCGTCGCGGGCCGGCAAGACGCCTGACACCCGCTCACCGGATGGTTTCAGCCGAGACAACAGGAGCCTGCGAAGGTTGTTGACGAAGGAGCGGCCCAGGTACGCTCGCCAGAAACTCGGCGGATGATGTACGATCGCGTCATAGCGCAGCAAGTCCGAGAGGTCGTTGCCCTCGTAGAACATCCAGATGACGGTACGGGGCTGCAAGGCCAATCCCCACCGCTTGAGCACCAGTGACTCCTCCTGGGGGCCGTATCCGCTCTGCCCGAGGTTGGCGACCACGTCACCCTGGAGACGGGCCAACCGTGAGGTCATCATCGCTTCATCAGGGACCGTCATGGCTTCTACGAACGAATCTCCGATGACCACGGTGCCGGCTCTCTGCAGATCGCTCCGGTTGCGAAACCCATGGAGATCATAGGCTGCATCCCATTGGTACTGCGTGAGATCGAACTGCGGAACGCGATACTCCATGACAATGTTCCCGCCGAGCGTCGATCCTCTCAGATGGGAGTACGGACGGTGAATGTGCAGCAACTCGGGGTCAGTCGCGTTGCCACTGGCCCACAGGGGAAATTCCCTTCCTATGAGGGTTCCATAATTGACGATATTGAACAGCGCGGGAGCCTCGAAGAGAGCCAGTGCGAACACGCAGGAAGCGGCCACCAGCAACAGGCGCCGGATACGTTCCGTCCGCAGGCTGCGCAGGTCGGTTGGGGGCAGTTCCCGATGTGGTCCGCCGGTCACAGTCTCACGCTCTTGCCAGTATACATGGAGTTGCCGATTTCCTGCCTGGTGAGGCTACGCATATGCGCGCGCGCGAAACAGGACGCTGGCCACCGCCTTAACTCAATCCTGATCCTTTCTTTACGACTTCTTTATGCGCCGCCCCCTACCGTGGGAAGCATGGACACTCGCCACAGGCTTCGAATCGATCCGGGATCTCTCGAGACGGATGGCTTCGCCGGGGAGCTGGATGTCGTTGTGCCCTATACGGAATGGTCGGTCACCGATCGACTGCTCAAGCGCGCCGTCGCCTTGACCGCGGGATTGAATGCCCGGCTGACGCTGGTGGCTGTGCATACCGTGCCATATGCCGCGCCGTTCGGATGTCCGGCGGCGGTGCACGCCCATCTGGTGGAGCAACTGGTGGATCTTGCCAGCCGCTGCCCGCTGCCCGTCAACCCGCAGGTGGTGTTGGCGCGAGGCCGCGCCGAAGGCTTTGCCTACGTGCTGAAGGCGGAATCCATCGTGTTGCTGGGCGCCCGGAAACATTGGTGGCGCACCGAGGAAGAGAAGCTGGCCCGTACCCTGGCTCGCAATGGGCATAAAGTGGTACTGTTGCACGTCGAATAGGTGACAACATGCTTGACGCTTTCTACATATTGATCGGCCTGGCCGGCTTCGCGCTACTGTGGGCGATCACGAAAGGTTGCGAACGGCTGTAAGGAGGACGCTTATGGATTATCTGCTTTCAGGCATTACAGCTCTGTTTCTCCTGGTGTATTTGACGGTTGCGTTGCTGCGTCCGGAGAGGTTTTGAGGGCCACATGACGAGCATAGGAGTTTTCCAAATCGCCGTATTCCTGGGCGTCGTGCTCCTCCTCACGAAACCACTTGGCCTGTTCATGGCCAAACTGTTCCAGGGAGAGCGCACGTTTCTCCACCCCATCCTCCGCCCCGTGGAGTCACTGATCTACAAGCTATGCGGGATCCGGGAAGAGGCCGAACAGCGCTGGACTCAATACACCGCGGGTCTCCTGTGGGTCAGCGTCTTCGGCTTCCTGTTCGTGTATGTAATCCAGAGAATGCAAGGCATTCTGCCGTTGAACCCGCAGGGCTTCGGCGGAAAGCTGGTGTCGCCCGACCTGGCCTACAACACCGCCATCAGCTTCATGACGAACACCAACTGGCAGGCCTACAGCGGCGAATCGACGCTGAGCTATTTCGTCCAGATGGCCGCCCTTACGGTGCAGAACTTCCTCTCCCCGGCAGTCGGCATCGCCGCCGCGGTGGCCATTATACGCGGCTTTGCCCGCCATCAGACCGACAAGATAGGCAATTTCTGGGTCGACGTCACGCGCGCGACGCTGTACGTGCTCCTGCCGATTGCTCTGGTCGCCGCGCTGCTGCTCTGCTCCCAGGGCGCCATCCAGAACCTCCACCCTTACGCCACCGTCAAGACCGTCGAAGGAGCCACCCAGACCATTCCGCAGGGCCCGGTCGCTTCTCAGGAAGCGATCAAGATGCTGGGGACCAACGGCGGCGGGTTCTTCAATGCCAACTCCGCGCACGCCTATGAGAACCCGACACCGCTCACCAACTTCCTCCAGGTGATCCTGATCTTCGTGATCCCGGCAGGGCTTACCTATACGTTCGGCCGCATGGTCGGAGATACCAGGCAAGGCTGTGCCATCTTCGGCGCCATGGCGGCCATGTTTCTCATCGGCGTCTTCGTCTGTTATGGCTACGAGCAGGCCGGGAACCCCATCCTGGCCAAACTCGGCCTGCAAAGCGCCTCCACCGACGGGCAAGCCGGCGGCAACATGGAGGGAAAGGAAACCCGCTTCGGTGTCGCGTCGTCGGCCTTGTTCGCGACCGTAACTACCGATGCGAGCTGCGGCGCCGTCACCAGCGGCCATGACAGCCTCACTCCCCTTGGCGGTCTCGTCACCATGTTCAACCTCCAGACCGACGAGGTGATCTTCGGCGGCGTCGGTTCGGGTTTGTACGGCATGCTGCTGTATGCCATCGTCGCGGTCTTCATTGCCGGGCTCATGGTGGGGAGAACGCCGGAGTATCTCGGAAAGAAGATCCAGCAGAAGGAGGTCAAGATGGCGATGCTGCCGATTCTGGCGACATCGTTCCTGATCCTCGTGTTCACGGCGGTCAGTATCGTCATGCCGTTCGCCAAGGGCAGCTATTGGAATTCGACCGGGCCCGCCATCACCAGCCTGGGCAACTCGGGGCCGCACGGGTTAAGCGAGATGCTGTACGCGTACTCGAGCGTTTCCGAGAATAACGGCAGCGCTTTCGGCGGCCTCAGCGCCAATAGCCCCTGGTTCAACGTCACCACCGGGCTGGCCATGCAGTTTGGACGCTTCATGTTCATCGTGCCTCTTCTGGCCGTCGCGGGCAGTCTGGCGGCGCAGAAGAAGGTGCCATCCTCCAGCGGCACGTTTCCCACACACGGTCCCCTCTTTATATGCCTGCTGGCGGCCACGGTGCTGGTGGTTGGCGCCCTGACCTTCTTCCCGGCGCTGGCGCTCGGCCCGATAGTGGAGCATTTCTTCATGCACGCGGGAAAACTCTTCTCTTTCGCGATGTTTCCTCTTGGGAGCTAGCCGATGCCAAGGACTTTAACTCCTCCTCGTGTGGTCGAAGATTCGACGACGCTCATTCCGAAGAAGTTGATGCGGTCCCGCCCGCTCTTCGACCCCGAGATTCTGCGGCGCGCTGTGAAGGGTTCGTTGGCCAAGGTGAATCCCGTTACGCTGATGAAGAACCCTGTGATTTTCGTGGTAGAGGTGGGCGCCGCGCTGACCACCGTGTTCCTGGTTCGCGATGCTTTCATCGGAGCGCACAACCTGGCATTCGAGCTGCAGATCGATCTGTGGCTGTGGTTCACGGTCCTGTTCGCCACCTTCGCCGAGGCCATGGCGGAAGCCCGGGGCAAGGCCCAGGCGGACACGCTGCGCAAAACCAAGACCGATTCGCTGGCGAACCGCGTCCGGGAAAACGGGAGCATCGAGCAGGTCCCGGCTTCGAAGCTGCGCGTCGGGGATGTGGTGATCTGCAACGCGGGCGAGCTGATCCCCGGCGACGGCGACGTAATCGAAGGCATCGCCAGCGTGGACGAATCGGCCATCACGGGAGAGAGCGCGCCGGTGATTCGCGAGTCCGGCGGCGATCGCAGCGCTGTCACTGGCGGCACCAAGGTGCTTTCCGACTGGATCCGGGTGAAGATCACCTCGAACCCCGGCGAAACTTTCCTCGATCGCATGATCGCGCTGGTGGAAGGCGCCCAGCGGCAGAAGACACCCAACGAGATCGCCTTGAACATCCTGATCGCGGGCCTGACGCTGATCTTCCTGTTTGCCGTAGCCACCCTGATACCTTACGCCATCTACAGCGTGAACTCCGCTGGGGCGGGGAGCGTGCCCAGCATCGCGGTCTACGTGGCCTTGCTGGTATGCCTCATCCCGACCACCATCGGCGGGCTGCTCTCGGCGATCGGAATCGCGGGCATGGACCGCGTGATGCAGCACAACGTGCTGGCGATGAGCGGAAAGGCCGTGGAGGCCGCCGGTGACGTCAACACGCTCCTGCTCGACAAGACCGGCACAATCACCCTCGGCAACCGGCAGGCCGTGGCCTTCTTACCCGTCAACGGCGCGACCGAGAAGGAACTTGCCGATGCCGCCCAGCTTTCCAGTCTCGCGGACGAGACGCCCGAGGGCCGGTCGATTGTAATTCTCGCCAAGAACGAATATCAACTGCGTGGCCGCGAGGTGTCGGAGCACGAGGCGCACTTCATCCCGTTTTCCGCTTACACCCGGATGAGCGGCGTGGACATCGACGGCAGGTGCCTTCGAAAGGGCGCGACTGACGCTGTCCTGAAGTTCGTGCAGGAAGAAGGCGGCACCGTCCCTCTGGGTTTCACCGACGCCGCCGACCGGATCTCGAGGACCGGTGGCACTCCGCTGGCGGTGGCCGATGGTCCGAAGCTGCTCGGCATTGTCCACCTCAAGGACATCGTCAAGGGCGGGATGCGGGAGCGCATCGCGCAGTTGCGAGCCATGGGGATTCGCTCGGTGATGGTCACCGGCGATAACCCGTTGACCGCGGCAGCCATCGCCGCCGAAGCGGGCGTGGACGACTTTCTCGCCCAGGCGACGCCTACGAACAAGCTGGAGTATATCCGCAAGGAACAGGCGGGCGGCCGCATGGTGGCCATGACCGGCGACGGCACGAACGACGCCCCCGCGCTGGCCCAGGCCGACGTGGGCCTGGCCATGAACACCGGCACCATGGCCGCCAAGGAAGCCGGGAACATGGTGGATCTCGATAGCAACCCAACCAAGCTGATCGAGGTCGTCGCCATTGGCAAGCAATTGCTGATTACGCGCGGCGCGCTGACGACGTTCTCTATCATGAACGACGTCTCCAAGTACTTCGCCATCATCCCGGCGATGTTCATGGCCACCTACCCACCGCTGGCCAAGCTCAACATCATGAACCTGCACAACCCCCAAAGCGCGGTGCTGGCCGCGGTAATCTTCAATGCGTTGATCATCGTTGCCCTTGTGCCGCTCGCGTTGCGGGGCGTGAAGTACAAGCCGCAAAGCGCGGCTGAGATGCTGCGCCGGAACCTTTGGATTTACGGGGTGGGCGGTTTCATTGCGCCCTTCCCCTGCATCTGGTTTATCGACAGGATACTGGGCTGGCTGGGGCTGGCATAAGGAGGAGAATATGTGGCGGCAACTCGGAATTGGTTTCAAAATGATGCTGGTGCTGACCGTCCTGACGGGCTTGCTTTACCCCGGCGTGGTGACCGGGCTGTGCCAGTTCCTCTTCCCTGCCAGGGCCAACGGTAGCCTGATCGTGGCTAATGGCCATGCCATCGGCTCCGAACTGATCGGGCAGAACTTCAAGAGGCCCGAGTACTTCCAGCCTCGGCCCTCCGCGGCCGGCAACGACGGGTACGATCCCATGGCTTCCGGTCCGTCTAATCTTGGCCCAACAAGCCAGAAGCTGGCGGACCGCGTGAAGGATTCCGTGGCTTCCTTCCGCAAGAACAACCCGGATTACACCGGGCCGGTTCCGGCTGACCTGGTGACATCATCCGCCAGCGGCCTCGATCCGGACATCAGCCCCGACTCGGCCGAAGCTCAGGCAGCGCGCATCGCAAAGGCGCGCGGCATCCCGGTGGAGCGGGTCCGGGATCTCATTGCGAGCCACACCAAAGAACGTGATTTCGGCTTCCTCGGCGAACCCCGCGTGAACGTGCTCGAAATCAACCTGGCGCTCGACCAGGCCGCGCCACTGCGCAAGTAAACGGCCCATGTGCGGACGATTGGTATAGCGATTCTCTTAGCCGGATCCCTGGTGATGGCGCGGGCGGACGACCCGCCAGCAGACACTCCTCCACCGTCCAACTGGACGCACTGGGGCACCGACTTCAGCTTTCTGGCTGACGGTTACATAGACGGGAGCTTCAACGACCCCTCATCCGGATTCAACGGCCTCCGGAACTTCGATGTACGCGCCGATACCATGCATTTCAGCATGGGCATGATTACCCTCGACCACGGACCAGCTCCAATCGGATTTCATCTTGACGCCGGGTTCGGAGAGGCATTCGATATCATCCACGCCGCCGACAAGGCTCCGGACGAACTGAAGTACATCCAGCAGGCTTATGTCAGTTTCAAGCCGAAGTCATGGGATGGTGTCGAGGTGGATGCCGGCGAGTTCTGGTCGTCCGCCGGCGCCGAAGTAGTCCCCACCAACCAGAACTGGAATTACTCCCGGTCGCTGCTGTTCGCCTGGGCGATTCCCTATTACCAATTCGGCATCCGCGCATCGTTTCCAATCGGCGCCCATTTCACGGGCGGCGTCCAGGTAGTGCAGGGCTGGAATAACGTCAAAGACAATAACAGCGGCAAGACGGTCGGGGTCAATGGAGCCTACGCGTGGAAAAAGGTCACCTGGACTAACGTATATTATGTAGGACCCGAGAAGGACCACACCAACCAGGGATTACGCAATCTCTACGACACCACGGTGCTGGTCAAGCCCACCGATGCGATCAGCTACTACGTCAACTTCGATTACGGGCGCGATAAGAACATCGGCCCGGGAGCGAATCAGTGGACCGGCATCGCCGCGGCGGCGCGTTTTGCAGTCGGCAAGAAGTTTGCCATTGCTCCACGCCTCGAGTGGTTCGACGACATGAACGGCTTCACCACCGGCACGGCGCAGACCCTCAAGGAAGGTACCTTGACCGGTGAATACCAGATGACGGACTGGCTGCTGAGCCGGCTCGAGTTCCGCAACGACTGGTCGAACCAGGCGTTCTTCCAAAAGGGCAACGGCAGCTCCAGGAGCCAGCCGACGGTCTTGCTCGGTATGGTCGCGTTCTTCGGGGCGAAGAAGTAGCCGCTACCCGCACGCCGGGCGGATTATCCTGGAGGGGATGGCGCACGCGGGCAGAGGCCGGCTCAAAGTCTACATGGGATACGCCGCCGGGGTGGGCAAGACGTATCGCATGCTCGAAGAGGCCCAGGACCTGCGGCAGAAGGGCGTGGACATTGTCATCGCGTATTTCGAGCCGCACGGGCGCCAGGAAACCATCGCCAAGACCGCAGGTTTGGAATCGGTCCCGCGGCGCGTGATCCCTTACGCCGGCTCGCGCTTCGAGGAGATGGATACGGACGCGGTCTTGCGGCGCAGGCCGGCGGTGGCCATCGTCGACGAATTCGCGCACACCAACGTGCCCGGATCGGAGCGGCTCAAGCGCTGGCAGGATGTCCACGCGCTGCTGGAAGCCGGCATCGACGTCCTCGCCACCATGAACGTGCAGCATCTGGAGAGCTTGAACGACGAGGTATGGCACGTTACCGGGATACGCGTGAGGGAAACCATCCCGGATTGGGTGGTGGACGAGGCCGATGAGGTGGTGCTGGTCGACCTCACGCCGCAAGCGCTGCGCAACCGGCTGGAACGGGGCGTTGTTTACGCGCAGGAGAAGGCGCAGCGGGCCATGGAGAACTTCTTCACGGAGACCAACCTCACGGCGCTGCGGGAGATGGCCATGCGGCACACGGCCCACGAGGTGGAAGACAAGTTGCACGCGCCGCCGCCGCCGGATTCGGGGGGCGCCCCCGCGCGTCACGAGCGCCTGCTCGTCTGTCTCACGGGGCGGCCGGCTTCCGCCATCCTGATTCGAAGAGGAAAGCGCGTGGCCGACTACTTGCAAGGCGACTGTCTGGCGATTCACGTGGTGCCTCCCGATTCCGGGGATGGCGGCCCATCCCAGGACCGGGAAGCCGTGGAGCGCCACATGAACTTCGCGCGCAACCTGCGGATTCAGACGCACATCGTGGAAGCTGGCGCTGGCGAGGTGCCGCGCGCCATCACCGAGTTCGCCCGCGCCCAGCGCATTACGCAAATTTTCATGGGACGCTCCCAGCCCCGGCCCTGGTGGAGGCGCTTCCGCTACACCGTCGTCCAGCAGGTGGTACGGCAGGCGCGCGACATGCAGATCACCGTTGTGGCGGAACGGCGGCGATAAGGCGCGCCGCGGGATCAAAGCTCGATGCGCGTGCCCAGAACCCGAAGGAATTGCGAGAGCCAGGCGGGATGCGCGGGCCAGGCCGGCGCGGTGACGAGCTTGCCGCAGGTGTGCGCCTGGTCGATGGCGACCTCCGCATACGTTCCGCCCGCAGCGGCGACGTCGGGTGCTACCGCGGGGTAGCAACTGCACGATTTTCCGGCCAGCACGCCCGCCGCCGCCAGCAACTGCGCGGCGTGACAGACGGCGGCGATGGGCTTGTCGGATTCGGCGAAATGGCGTACTATTTCCAAAACACGGGGGTTGAGCCGGATGTACTCCGGCGCGCGTCCGCCGGGGATGATGAGCGCGTCGTAATCTTCGGGGCGAACCTCGTCGAAAGTCGCATTCAGGGCGAAGTTGTGACCCCGCTTTTCGCTGTAGGTCTGATCGCCCTCGAAATCGTGGATGGCGGTGCGCACGGAATCGCCGGCCCGCTTATTGGGGCAGACCGCATGGACGACATGCCCGACCATGAGCAGCGCCTGGAAGGGAACCATCACCTCGTAGTCTTCAACGTAATCTCCGACCAGCATGAGCAATTTTTTGGCAGCCATGATAAGTTTCTCCTGAGGCTATGGTCGCACCTTTCGGTCATTCGTACCGCAAAATCTCGGCCGGCACGATCCGCGTGGCATTGCGGGCGGGATAGATGGTGGCCAGGAAACTCACCAGGATGGCCGCCGCCGCCACCCACACGCCATCCACCCAGCGCGCTTCGAAGGGGACGAAGCTCAGCGAGTAGACCGTCTCGTCCAGCCGCACCCAGCGGTATTTGTCGGCGAAGTAGCAGAGCGTGTAGCCCACCCCCAGACCGATGGCGCTGCCGACGATTCCGATGAGCACGCCTTGCAGCATGAAGATGCGGCGGATCTGCGGGCGGCGCGCGCCCATGGACATCAGGATGGCGATATCTCGATACTTTTCCATCACCATCATCACCAGCACGATCAGAATGTTGAGCGCGGCCACCAGCTCGATCAGCCCGATGGTGATGATGGTTACCGCGCGCTCCATGCGCAGCGCGTTCAGCAACTGGCGGTTGCGTTCCATCCAGGTGGTGGTGGTGTAGCGCGGGCCGGCCGCTTTTTCCACGTCGCGGGCAATCTCCGGCGCGCGGTTCAAATCGTCCACCTTGAGCTCGATCTGGTTGATGACGTCCTGGAGCGAAAGCGCCTTCTGCGCGGCTTCGATGGAGGTGAAAACCCAATTGTCGTCGATGTCGTAGAACCCGGTTTCAAAGGTGCCGGCGACGCGAAACGGGCGTATGTTAGGCCGCACGCCGAAAGGCGTCAGCTCGCCCTGCGGGCTCACCACGTTGATGCGCGAATCGAGCACCATGCCGGTGTCCTCGACGATGCGCGAGCCGAGGATGATGCCGGGGGGCGTTGCGCCGGAGTCGCGCAAGCGGTCGAGCGAGCCGGCCTTCAGATGGCGCAGCGTGTCGCTGATGGCCAGCTCGGAATTCAGGTCGATGCCCTTGAGCACCGCGCCCTTGGATTGCAGCGGGCCGGAGAGGAAAACGGGGGCGTAAAGCGCGGGCGAAACGGCCGTGACGTGCGGCAGCTTGCGCAGGCGCGCCACCATCTCGCGCCAGTTTTCGATGCCATTGCCGGGCTCTTTCTCAAGCACATTGATGTGAGCCATGGCGCCTAGCAGGTTGCGCTGGAGGGTGTTGTGGAAGCCGTTGTTGACGGCCATGGCGACAATCAGAGCCATCACGCCCGCGGCCACGCCCACGACCGAGATGGCGGTGATGACGGAGATCACCGCCTGCTTGCGGCGGGCCCGCAGATAGCGGCTGGCGATGAACAGCTCGAAGCGCGAGTTCACAGCTTGTCGAGCTCGCGCAGCAGGCCGGCCAGCCCGATGGGCCCCTCGGGCCGCAGCAGCGGGAACAGGATGACGTCGCGGATGGAGCGGCAGCCGGTCAGGATCATGGTGAGGCGGTCGATGCCGATGCCTTCGCCCCCGGCGGGCGGCATGCCGTAAGCCAGCGCGCGCACGTAATCCTCGTCCATCTGGTGCGCTTCTTCGTCGCCGCGCTCGCGCATGGCGATTTGCATTTCGAAGCGGCGCCGCTGCTCCTGGGGATCGTTCAGCTCGGTGTAAGCGTTGCCGATCTCCATGCCGGCGGCATAGATTTCGAAGCGTTCGACGAAGGCCGGGTCCTCGGGCTTGTTCTTGGAAAGCGGCGAAGTTTCGACGGGGTAATCGTAGATGATGGTGGGCTGGATGAGCTGGGCCTCGACGCGGCGCTCGAACAGACCCGTGAGGGCCTCGCCGGCGGTGGGCCGGTCGGAATGGCGTAGGAGCCAGTCGGGGTTGGCGACGTCGTCGAGCGTGGGGCGGCCGTCCCCTTCCCAGAAGTGCACCACGGCTTCGCGCATGCTGTAGCGTGCGAGCCGGCTGAAATCGAGCTGGTGGCCCTCGTATTCCACCGCGCACGTGCCCGTGGCGTCGCGGGCCGCCTGCGCCAGCAGCTCCTCGGAAAAGTCCATCAAGCCGCGGTAATCGGTGTAGGCCTGGTAGAACTCGAGCATGGTGAACTCGGGGTTGTGATGGGTGGAAAGGCCCTCGTTGCGGAAACTGCGGTTGATTTCGTAGACGCGTTCGAGGCCGCCCACCACCAGGCGCTTCAGGTAAAGCTCGGGCGCAATGCGCAGGTAGAGGTCGATATCGAGCGTGTTGTGATGGGTCACAAAGGGGCGCGCGGCAGCGCCGCCGTAGAGCGGCTGCATCATGGGGGTTTCCACTTCGATGAAGCCGCGGCCCTCGAGCTGGCGGCGCAGCGAGCTGATGATCCGCGCGCGCGCCACGAACACCTTGCGCACCTCGGGATTGGCGATGAGGTCGAGATAGCGCTGGCGGTAGCGTATTTCGACGTCCTCCAGGCCGTGCCACTTTTCGGGCATGGAAAGCAGGGTCTTGGAGAGAAACTCGAGTTTCTCCGCGTGAATCGTCAGCTCGCCGGTGCGGGTGCGGAAGAGATAGCCCTCCACGCCGATGATGTCGCCGATATCGACCAGCTTGAAGAGCTGGAAATCGCGCTCGCCCACGGCGTCCTTCTTCACGTAGATCTGCAGGCGTTCTCCGTTCTGCTGCAGGTGGGCGAAGCCGGCTTTGCCCATGTGGCGGAGCGTCATGAGGCGGCCGGCGACGCGGACGCGCACTTCGGGTGAAAGCTCTTCCGCGGTCTTTCCGCCGTAGCCGGAGACGATCTCGGGGATGGTGTGAGTGAATTCGAAACGGCGGCCGTAGGGGTGGTATCCCAGCGCCTCAATCTCGCGGATGCGGGACAGGCGCTGCTTGAGTAGATCGTCTTCCAGCGACAAATACGTCTCCTTTGGGGGAACTACGATAATATAAGATTTCCTTTGCGGCGATCCATTTCCATTATCATTCCCGCCTACAACGAAGCGCAGCGGCTGCCGGGCACCATGCAGAAGGTGCTGGAGTACCTGGGCCGTTCCGCCTGGGACTTTGCGGAAATCGTGGTGGTGGACGACGGCTCGCGCGACGGCACGGCGGAGGCCGCGCGGGCGGCGGGCGCGCGCGTGCTCCGGAACCCCGGCAATCGCGGCAAGGGATATACCGTGCGCCACGGCATGCTCGAGGCCCAGGGCGATTGGGCGCTGTTCACCGACGCCGACCTTTCCGCGCCCATCGAGGAGATGGACAAGCTGTGGAGCGCGGCCGCCAGCGCGCAGGCGCAGGTGGCTATCGGCTCGCGCGCGGTTGACCGCTCGCTCATCGGCGTGCACCAGCCGTTCTTTCGCGAGGCCATGGGGCGCTTCTTCAACCTGGTGGTGCGCCTGATTACGGGGCTGCCGTTCCAGGACACGCAGTGCGGCTTCAAGCTGTTTGAAGCGCGCGCGGCGCGGGAGATCTTCGGGCGGCAGCGGCTGGATGGGTTCGGTTTCGACGTCGAAGTGCTGTACATCGCGCGGCGGCTGGGTTACGGCGCCGTGGAAGTGCCGGTGCGATGGAACGACGTGGCGGGCACCAAGGTGAGCCTGTGGCGCGGGATGATGGCGTTTCTGGACCCGCTGAAAGTGCGCTGGAACGGGGTGAGGGGCAAGTACCGGTGACCCCAGGTATCTTCGGCACAAGTTACGCCGGAATTTCCACTTCCCTCAAGTTCTGCCGGCCGGCCAGTTCTTTAGCGACTTCGAGGTATTCGCGAATCGCGTCCTGAATGTTCGCCAGAGCTTCCTCTTCCGTCGCGCCTTGGGACCAGCACCCGGGCAGACCGGGGCACGAGACGCTGTACCCCTCTTCGGTTGGCATCAAAGCAACTGAGTACCTCATACCTCCAACGCTAACATGTCCTTTCACTGCACCGACACTGTAACGCCGTTCTGGGTGACGTTGCCGCCAACCGACACTACGATCTGCAAGTCACCCGACGGCGCATTCGCCGGGATCTGCACGTTAAGTTGCATCATCCCCGCCACCAGCTCCGGCGCCTCCCCGGCGTACACATAGAGCGCCGGCTGGCCGTTGATAGTGACCCCGACTGCCAGCACCGGCGCCGGCGTCACCTGCGGCGGCGGCAAGGTCGCGGTCGTGATCGTGCCCGTGACGCTCGGCGGGCTGGTCTGGCCCTCGCCCGTCAGGTACACCATTACGATGCTGCCCTTGGCCGCCGCATTGTTCGGCCCGTTCACGCTGTAGTCCTGGTTCAAGATAGACCCCGGTCCGCTCCCCGACGCATTCTGCGTGAAGAGCCCCGGTGCAGTCGCCGCCGTGGTCAACTGGTACGCGTTGGAAGTTTGTCCCGCGTACTTGATCCACACCGACGGGCTGACAACGGGAGCCATCTCGTACGGCACAACCGCCGACACCTGCGTGCTGCTGGCGTAAATCATGGGAGCCGGGATACCATTGAACAGCACCTGCGCCCCGCCGATGGTGGTCGCCAGCTTGCCGGTGGACGGGTCTATGGTCGCGCCCGCCGCGGTTGCTGGTCCGATGGCCGTGCCAAAGATCGTGACCAGCTCACCTGGGGAAACCGCCCCGGTGGCGTAGCTGGCCGCGTTCGCGACGGCCTTCATGGTGGGTAGCGACGCCGGCGCTACGGCTGGCTGAGTGACATCCACTGTCACCAATTGGTTTACCATCTTGTCCGTGGACAGGATCGAGATGAGGCCACTTGATGAGCCGCTAGGCAGGTTAGCCGAGTTAACTGCAATTGACAGAGACGCAGGTGTACTGGCGCTTGTTGGTGTTACAGAAAGCCAACTAGTGCCGTTTAGGACCGTTGCTGTAAATGGGAACGTCGCACCCGGCGTCGCAACCAGAACTGATTGACTAGGAGGCCCATTTCCTGGAGCCACATAAGAAAACGACAGTGAGTTGGTGCTCACGGTGAACTGAGCCGGGTTGAGGACATGCAAGGCGACTGGCATTTGGTAGTTGTAAGCGGTGGGAAGACCGGAAGTTGTCGCGAAAACACGCACAGTACCGTCATATACACCTACGGGTAGGCCCGTTGGGTTGACAGAGACAGTCGCCGTCGTTGAACCCGTCAGGCTACTCAGGGAAGTGAGAAGCCAAGGCTGATTGCTACTATACGACCATTGACAAGCTGGACAACCTGTGGGGGCGCTAAGGCTGTAGGAGACTGTCTGGGGCAGTGGACCGCCGATCTGATAATAAAAGGAGTACGTTGACTCACACCACGAACAGTACCACTGAATCATAAAAGTGGTGATGGCTGCATATGTAGGAACGGTGCTACCAGCTATCCGGCCAACACACGCTTGGACCACCCAACCCACCGCCGTGGCCGTGGTGGGCATCCAGACACTAGTGTTGTTGGGGTTACCCTCCCCACCAAGAAGGACGACACCGGAATTTCCAGTGATGGAGAACCACCCCTGGTTTTGGGGGCCGTTGCCGTCGCTCTTGTCGAGCCATATGGTTACCGTACTCGTTGTTCCGGCGTTGTCGGCGAGGGTTAAGGGAACCGTAACCTCGGTAAGAAGACCGCCGCTACTATTCTGGTACATATCGTGGTTGAAGACTGACCCGATGCTCGTCACTGTGGGATTGCCTTGAGCAAGAGCAACCGCGGTGATGAGCAGCGCCAGGGCGAACGGCGCAAATCTCCCAAAAATGGACCCTCGTACAATGGCTGAGTTCAGCAGGCCAGCGGGCGAACAACTGGTCCCATTGGCGGCGCCCCCGGTGTTAATCACGGGCTGATCCTCCAGCGGCGCAGCGGCCGTCGAAGAGGTTCATGGGACCGTACACGCGGCTGTTGCGCCTGGCGCCGCGGGCGGTGGCCGGGCCGCTGTCGCCGCTGAACCCTCCCGTCCCGTTCCCCGCCACCAGGGCCAGGACACCCGTTGTGGCGTCCAATCGCAGAACGGTGTTTTGATCCACGAAAAACACGTTGCCCGCCCGATCAGCCGCAACGTTTGCGACGGGGCCCAGGCTGGCGGAGGTTCCTGGAATATTGACCGGTAACCCGCCGCCGGCAAATGTCGAGATGGTGTAGGTCTGGCCCCATGCGGACCAGGACAAGATCGAGGCGAGAAGAACAGCAGGCAGTAGACGCATTTTAGAAAGATCTCCTTCGCGCTAACAGCGTCCGCTATCATAGCGCCAATCGAGGTGGAATTGAAGCGGGAGAACCGCTTTCCGACGCGCGCGGTTCGGCTCGGAGCCAGAACCGTGATCGACTACGCCTTGATAATGACTTCCCTCAGCCGCTCGCGGGTCAGGAAGAACTTTTGGGATTCAAAACGCCCGAAGAGTTTTTCGAGACTCCGGTTGTTGAACAACTGCGCGGGGCGGCGCATACCGTGCTGCACAACTTCGATCGTGTTCATTTGCTGAATGCGAAAGGTGTACGACGGCACGGCTTCGAGCTTGTCGTCGGAGTGGAAGAAAGCCAGCATGTAGCTCTTGGGGCGCACGGTCTTGTGGAGCCGCTCGACCACGGCGTTCAGCAGGGCGGGCGCGAGGTATTCCAGAACGTCCCAGATCAAGACGCCATCGAAGTGGTCGCGGGGATGATCCAGCGTCTGGCGGAGGAAGTAATCGATGCGGCCGGGGTTGGATTGATCGGCGGCGCCGGCTTCCCCGAAGGTGTCGCTCAGAATCCTGAGGAAGTCCTCGGAATAGAGGCGGTGGCCCAGGCCGGTGATGAAACTGACGTTCTGCTGGCTGGCGCCTCCGAGATCGAGAATGGTCAGGCCCGATTGGCCACGGATGTAGCCGAAGAACTCCTCCAGACCCCGGCTGATCCGCACGGCGTTGCCCGCGCCTCCTGGGTGCCGCGAAGAATCGAGCTGGCGCCCGGGCCCCGAGGGCACCCCGGCGGGCTTGGCCGGCCCGTTCGCCGGCGGCGCGCCGCGGGGTCCGCCCAGCATTCCCTTCAGCGGCCCTGGAAGCTCCATTCGAGGCCCTCGGCAACTTACCGCTTGATTTCCGCAGCGCCGAACGGCAGTGCCGCCGGGCTGGCGGCAGCGGCCGGCGCGGGGGCGGTCGCCGGCTTGGCTGTCACCTTGGCCGGTTCGGGCTTTACGATATCGATGCTGCCCTTGAAATAGGCCCCGTCCTCGATAATGATGCGGGCGGTGCGGATATCGCCGATCAGCTTGGCCTCCTTGTGAATCTCGATCTTGTCGGAGGCTTCCACGTTGCCCTGGATGTTGCCCAGGGCTACGACCTCGCGCGCCTTGATGCCCGCGTGCACGGTGCCGTGGGGCCCGATGGTAAGCTTGTGCTCCAGCGCTTCCACTGTGCCTTCGATTTCACCATCGACGTAAAGGTCTTCCTTGCTGTAAATCTGGCCCACAATCTTGACGGCCTTTCCGACGCTGGCCGCGTTCATGCGATTCTCCGGCTCGAATTTCCCGATGGGCGTGCTGGACACAGGTGTAATCTCCTTCTTCGGTTCTATGGGTTCTGGCGCCACTGGAGCTGGACTCGGCGGGATAAAAGGCCTTGGCGGTTCCTCTTCCCGGCGTTTATTCCACATATGGCCGCCCTCCTGAATGGGATATGGAAAAGTTGAAGTTCATGGTACTGCTACTCCAGTCTAAAGGCGAGAGCCGGGAAAAGGCAAACCCAAATTGTCAGGATCGCCGGGATGCGCCCTTGGCCCGGGTCTCGAGGGAGATGGGTGTGCCGCGAAAACCGAATCGCCGCCGGAGCTGGTTGACCAGGTAGCGCTGGTGGGAGAAGTGCAGCGGCCCGCCGCGATCGGTGAACACCACGAACGCGGGCGGCCGGATGGAGTGCTGCGTGATGTAAAAGATCTTGCGCTCTTCGAAGCGCAGTTCCTCCAGAAAGCGGTTCAATTCACCGGTGGAGATGCGCCGCGAAGCCGACTCGTATACCTCGCGGATCAGCCGGAATAGCGGCGCCACGCCCGCGCCGGTCTGGGCCGAGAGGAACACCACGGGCGCGTAATCCAGGAACTTGAACTGGTCCCGGACCGCGCGCTCGAACTCGCGCTTCTTCTGGCCCGCCTGCCCTTTCATTTGGTCCCACTTGTTGACGCAGATAATCAGCGCGCGGCCGCCCTCGT
Source organism: Bryobacteraceae bacterium (assembly GCA_049515735.1). Lineage (GTDB taxonomy): Bacteria > Acidobacteriota > Terriglobia > Bryobacterales > Bryobacteraceae > Fen-178. The sequence continues at coordinate 2,772 of JBEKTU010000028.1, read as the reverse complement.
GGGCGTACCCGGCGATGGTGGAGTCGAGCGCGACCACACCCTCGGTCGAATCCAGCACCAGCAGCACCACGTGCGCCATGCGGATGTGCCGCCGGGCCATCACCACGCTCATCTTCTCGGCCATGAGCTTGGTCTTGCCCTTGCGGCGTATGCCGGCGGTGTCGATGAACACGTACTCCGTGCCGTCGTGAGTCACCTTCTCATCCACCGCGTCGCGGGTGGTGCCGGGGATGGGCGAAACGATGGCGCGCTCCTGGCCGGTGAGGGCATTCAGCAGCGTCGATTTGCCCACGTTGGGACGCCCGATGATGGCCACCTTGATGCCCTCTTCGGAAGCCTCCGCCTCCTCGCTGGCCGCGGGGAACCCGGCGGTGACATGGTCGAGCAGGGCGTCGATGCCGATGCCGTGCTCCGACGAAACCGGGTATACATCCGCGATTCCCAGGCGGTGGAACTCGTGAACCAGGTTGTCGCGCTCGGCGGTATCGATCTTGTTGACCGCCAGGGTGACCGGCTTGCCGAAGCGCTGGAGCATCTGGGCCAGGTCGCGGTCGGCGCCCGTGATTTCGCCGCGGCCGTCCACCAGGAAGATGATGTGAGAGGCCTGCTTGAGCGCCACCTCGGCCTGGCGGAGGATCTGCGCCGGTATGTACTCCTGGTCATGAATGACGATGCCGCCGGTGTCGATCGCCTCGAAGCGGAGACCGTGGTGCTCGGCCAACCCGTGCATGCGGTCGCGCGTGATCCCCGGCTCGTCGCCGACGATGGCGCGCCGCTGTCCCGTGATGCGATTAAAAAGGGTAGACTTTCCTACGTTGGGCCTGCCCACAATGACCACTGTGGGGGTGGCATTGGACATGAGACTTCATGATAGCAGGCGAAGCGCTACAGCTTGAATTCGGCGGTGACCAATTGGTCGTCCAGCGAGTGCTTCAGTGAGAACCCGAGCTTTTCGCAGATCCGTAGCACGTTGCGATTGTCCGGCAAAATGCCGGCGGTCAGCCTGGTCAGCTTTTCATTGGCGCCGATGATGAGCAGCCGGGCAAGCAACTCCTTGCCCAGCCCGCGGCCCTGGTAGCGGTCGCTCACCAGCACGGCGACTTCCGCCTCGGTGGTTCCGTGTATCTTGCTCAGGCGGCCCACTCCCAGGATTTCGGACTCGCCGCTGTCGGGGTTGCGGCGCTCCGCCACCATCGCCATTTCGCGATCGTAGTCAATGAAGCAGATGCGCGTCAGGCGTTCGTGGGTGATGCGCTGCTCGAGGTTCATGAAATGGAAATAGCGCAGGTACACGCTGCGCTCGGAGAGCGTCTCGTGGAACCGCACCATGGCCGGCTCATCCTCCGGCCGGATGGGACGGATGGTCACCACGGTGCCGTCCTTCATGGTCCAGGGCGACACATAGCGGGAGGGATAGGCCCGAATCGCGGTCTTCGGAATCTCGTCTTGAGAAACCTCGGGGCCGTACACCACTACGCGCGCGTCCAGCGCGATCAGCCCGTCGGGAGACGCCAGCAGCGGGTTGATGTCGATTTCCTTGATCCAGCGTTGCTCGGCCACCAGCGCGCTGAACCGCACCAGCAGCACTTCCAGCGCCGCCAGGTCCACCGGCCTCCGCCCGCGCACGCCCTTCAGCGCCGTGTAAATCTTGGTCTGCTCCATCATGCGGCGCGCCAGCGTGGTATTCAGCGGCGGCAGCCCGAGAGCGCGGTCCTTGAACACTTCCACGAGCTGGCCGCCGGTGCCGAACAGCAACACCGGCCCGAACTGCGGATCGAGGCTGGAGCCGATAATCAGCTCGTAGGCGTCCTTGAGCTTGATCATGGGCTGCACCGTCACGCCCTGAAAATGCTGCGCCCCGACTTTGTCGGTGACGGAGGTCTGGATGGCGCGGAAGGCGCGCTCGACGGCCTCGGCGCTGCCCAGGTTCAATTGCACGCCGCCCACATCCGTCTTGTGCGTGATGGTTTCGGAGTACAGCTTCAGCACCACCGGGTAGCCGATTTCGCCGGCGGCCTGGACCGCGGCGCCGGCGTCGGCCGCGATGATGGTCTTGGCGGTGGGCATCCCGTAAGCGCCGAGCACGTTCTTGGATTCGAACTCCGTCAGGATGGTGCGCCCTTCGCCGCGCGCCTTCTGGATAATCTCACCGGTCAGCTTGCGGTCGGGAGTCCAATCGGCGGAATCTTCCGGCATGGCCGGCGTTTCGTACAGGGCCCTCAGGTTGTAGCTGTATTGCCACATGTAGTTGAAGGCTTTGGCGGCGGTATCGGGGTACGCGAAGGTGGGAATGTTGGCGCGGTTGAGGATTTCCTCGCCCGCCGCTACATCCACGCCGCCCATCCAGCTTGCCAGCAGCGGCTTGCCTTCCTGCTTGGCCAGCGGCTTGAGCTGCTCGGCGATCTGCGTGGGATCGGTCATGGCCTGCGGGGTGAGGATCACCAGCATGCCGTCGCTGTTGGGATCCTTGCCGGCAATCTCCAGGGCCTTGGCATAACGCTCGGGGGAAGCGTCGCCGATGATATCGACGGGGTTATTGTGGCTCCACGTGGCCGGCAGCACGGCGTTGTACGCTTCCATGGTCTCGGGCGTCAGCTCGGCCAGTTCGCCGCCGCCGGTGATGAGGGCGTCGGTGGCCAGCACGCCCGGGCCTCCGGCGTTGGTGACGATGGTCAGGCGCGGCCCCTTGGGGCTGGGCTGTTTGGAGAGAACTTCGGCCATGTGGAAGAGGTCGGAGACGTTGTTGACCCGCAGCACGCCACAGCGGTGGAA
>JBEKTU010000027.1:0-59715 GCA_049515735.1 Bryobacteraceae bacterium | reverse complement strand
ATGAAAAGGCCCGGCGCCAGTTCCAACTTCTCGATCGGCGCCTCCGTGCGGTAGCGGATCAACTCGCGCAAATCACTACAACCGAAAAATGAGGAAAGATTGGCCGGTCAATCTCGGAATTTTTCGCGACAACCATGGATCGTGGAGTGTTGTGAGATTTCGGCGGGTGTGCGTAAGCTGTAGGTCGAGGACCTGCGTTTTTCCCGTCGCATTTTGATAACCTTGATTCCACACTAATGGCGAGCGGAGTGGATCGGGTTTTCCGTTTTGATGGGCGTCTATATATTCCGTGTAACACGGTTCGTTTGGTGGCCGGGCCATTTTTGGCGGCGTCTCCAAACTCGGTCGAGCAGCACGTGGAATTGCCGCCTGAATTCCTCCTGTACCGCCACTTGGATGTGCGGTTGGACCCTGGATGCGCATCTTGCCACGCGGCCCTTCCAACTCAATCACGCACTCGGCCACTGCAATCCCATTGGCCGGCGCCAGTTCCACAAACCTAAGCGGCGGCACTGTCACCCGGGCCGACGCTGCATCCGCTTCCGTCACTCGCTTGAGCTTGGTGTAGTCCAGGCGCAGAGTCTTGGCCGCCCGGAAGACCCCATGCTCCCGGGCTGCCTCAGCTGCCGCCCTCCATAATGCGTTTGGGATCGGCAACCGCGCCTTGTGTCCACTCCGCCAGCGCTCGAAACGGCGGCACACCCTCCGCATACCGATACCGATCGGAATCTCGCCCGCATCGTTGGTAGCCATCAGCGGCCATCCTTGCCCTGTCGGGCATCAAGCCGACATTAGCAACTACGGTCAAGGAGAGTCATGCAAGCTTGCCGAAACCTCACGATGCTGTGCATAGGGAAAAGCCACCTGGCTTGTTGAGCCGGGCGGCTGAAGGTTAAGGACTGAGAACTACTGTTTTGGTTTTTCTGCTTGCCACGTTGCAGCGCTTTCGCTGCCGCAGAAGGTGCCGCCTTTACGCTTTGGCGACGGTATACTCCGTTTCTGGATGCGTTATTTCTTCCCCGTTGCCAACAGCGTGAGTAGTTGTCGAGCCGTGACGATCTTCGTCGTCCTGTAAGGATTGTTGAAGTGCTTGGCGTTGCCGGTCACGATACACTCGGCCTCGGCCGCTGCAGCACATTCGTAGAAGCTGTTATCGGACTCGTCGCGAGATTCAGCCAGCCGATCCGCTGGCCTACCAGGGTGGCTTCCTCGGCAATCACGGCAAGCAGGCGGGCGACACGGTGCGGGTCAAGACCTGCGAACTTGGCGCGGCCAAGAACCTCGCCGTACTCGGCGAGCACTTCTTCGGACACACACAACTCGACCGCGCGGCCGGCGATCCAGGTCGGACAGCGCCGCTGATGTCTCGGTGAGCCGGTTGACCAGATCAGCCGGGGTTGAAAAGTGAATGACCAGCTCGCCGCGGCGGACGTACACCTGGAGCGGGAGCGCTTCGATGATTTGTGCAAGGTTCATAGCCTCGTTCCTTATCAAAACTGTCTCAAGACCCCATCGTTTTGAGGGCTAATGGGTTATCTACCGAGCGAAAGCAGATTCCCCAAATTGTTGAAAACTAAGGAAAGAGGAGGCAAGGAATGGAGCCGTTGGAAGATGGTTTTTCGCTTGTAAGGCAGGCGCTCTAACCGGCTGAGCTAACCGCCCATCGGGGTGCTGTGTTTGATTTTAAGCCATTTCCTTCCCGAATGCGCGGGTTTGGTAATGGGAGATCAACGGCTGAAATCATTTGGACCGCTTGCCAACAGGGGGCCAACGGGTGTACATCTGGGTTGTCCGGCATTCCAGAATGGGAATATTCTAATGAACAATGTTCGAACTTGTAAAGCCGCTTCCCACAGGTGGAGTGGGACAGCAGTCATGGTGCTGCTGTTCGCATTCTCCGCCGCCGTGCACGCCCAAGAGAGAAAAGAAGAGAAAAAAGGCGGGGCTGCCTCCAAGCCAGCCAAATCGTCCGCCCCCGCCCCCGCTGCGAGTCACCAGGCTCAACCCGCGCGCCAGACCCCTGCTCAGCCCGCTCGCCAAGCCCCGAGCCAGCCGACTCCTCAGTCCACCGGTCAGCCCGCTCGTCAAGCCCCGAACATGCCTACTCGTCCGAGCACCGGTCAGACCGCTCCTCAGAACACTGGCCAGCCCGCTCGTCCGAATACCGGCCAACAGTTCGGCCGTCCGAACACTGGTCAGACCACGCCTCAGAACACCTCTCCGCGCCAGTTCGGCTCACCGACCGGCGGCCGCCAGTCCGGGCAACCGCAAGTTACGAGATACCCCAACGGCCGGCCGCAGACCATCCGCACCACGAACGGCGGAATGGTCAACCGGGATCAAAGTGGTCGAGTGCGCGAGGTGCACACGCCGGGAGGAGCGGTGATCACGCATCGGCCGGACGGCGTGCGGAGCGTGGCAGTGGTGCGTCCGGGCAACCGGCTCATTGTCACCAACGCGGGAGGGCGCGGCGGTTATGCCCAGCGTCCGCTCATGTTTCACAACCAGGCGTTCGTGCAACGGACATACTACGTGCACGGGGTGGCCTATGCCCGCGTCTACCGCCCGTTTACTTACCGGGGAGTGGTCTTGAACATATACACGCCGGTGCGTTTCTACCGGCCGGCGTTCTACGCCTACGCCTTCAGCCCATGGGCCAGGCCGGTGATTTTTGGCTGGGGATGGGCCGGCACGCCCTGGTTTGGCTTCTATGGAGGATTCTTTTCGCCCTACCCGCAATACCTGGGCCCGGCATTCTGGTTGACGGACTACATGATCGCCATGACGTTGCAGGAGGCGTATCAGGAACGCATGGACGCCAACCTGCAAGCCGCCCCTTACCCCGCCGGCGGCCCGGTCGGCCTCACGCCCGATGTGAAGCAGGCGGTCGCGGATGAAGTGCACCGGCAGCTTGATCAGGAAAGGGCCGAGGGCCAGTCCATGACGGCCAATGCAGCCTCCGGCGACGTGACGGCCCCGGTATTCTCCGACAATGTTCCGCATGTTTTCGTGGTCTCCAGCAGCCTCATGGTGGACGACCGTGGACCGGGGTGCGCGGTCAGTGAAGGCGATGTGCTGCAACTCCGCCCGGGATCGGGAAACGGGCCGGCCGCGGACGTGGTCGTGTTGGCCAGCAAGGGTCAGGACTGCCGCAGGGGCAGCGTGGTTTCGGTCCAGCTCCAGGACCTGCAGGAGATGCAGAATCACATGCGCGAGATCATGGATCAGGGTCTGGCGGAGCTCCAATCCCGCCAGGGCAGGGGCGGACTGCCACCGCTGCCCGCCGCCGCCGCGAGCGCCCCCGTGGATTCACCCATCGCCGCCGCCGTTCAGCCGGACGCGAATGTTTCGACCGAGCTCAGCCAGGCGGCGCAGGAAGCCAACCAAGGGGAGCAGGACGTGGTCGGCCAGAGCGCGGCAGCCGACACGAATGCGGCCGGACCGGTCACCATTTCTCTTGGACAATCGATGGCCGACGTGGAATCGATGAATGGGAAACCCGACAAGATCATCGATCTCGGCGCCAAGAAGATCTATATGTACAAGGATCTGAAGATCACCTTCACGGACGGGAAGGTGAGCGACGTCCAGTAAGCGGGGATAGCGCGTCGGCGAGGGTCTCGGGAATCGGCCCGGCCATGTCGCGGAGCTTTTCGAATAGCGCATCGTAGGCTGTTCATCGAGCGTGCTCCCGCCGGATAAGGAGCCACACCAGCAACAGTACCGAGATGGCGGTGAGCGCCCAGCCTACGCGATTCTCCAACGGCGTGACGAAAACCAGGCGGATCTCGTCGTCGCCGGGCGGAGCATCGACTACCATGAAGCCCATCACGTCCTTACGCAAAGGCAGCCGTTTGCCGTTCGACCACGCCTGCCACGCGGTGTCGAAGGTCTCCTGTACGAGGACCGACTGCCCAGGGCCCACTTTGGCACGCACCACCATGGCGTCGGTTCCGCTGCGCTCGAGGGCGGCGGGAGAATCCGGCCCGTTTTCGACCACGTCCACGTAAGCGCGCAGGCGCTCCAGGTCCACCATGTCGCGCGGGGCCTGTTGGGCATTCAGGCGCGCGGATTCCACCACGCGCGCGCGGGCGGCGTAACGGCGCGTGATCCCGTAGAGCACGTTGCCCTGGCCATCGTCAAACAGCACGGGGACGGCGGCGAACCTCTCGGGATGCTTGAGATCCTTATACCGTTCTTCGGAAGTGGGGCCGGCGAAATAGATGGCATCCACGCCGAGCGCCCGCAGCAAAAGCAGGGCAACGGCGGGATCGGAGCCCTCTTTGATCTGCCATTGCGCGTCCTGAACGATGGGGTTGAGCTGTCCCTGATCGGAACCGCCGCCCAGTTCCGCGAGGTCGTGCCAGGCGTCGAACCAGAATCGAACCGTGCCGGCGGAGCAAACACGCGCGTCGGGCATGTGGGTCCACAGCCAATCGGTGACGCGGTATTCGACGCGCGTGCGGTAATCCGGCCATCGAGCCACCACGTGCCAGGCGCGCCGGATGTAACCGGTAGTGGTGGCCATGGCGGCGGCGCAGATTACGCATACGGCCACGCGCGCCGCGCGGTGGCGGCGGTTCCACAGCCACTCCAGCAGGAGCGCGGCGCCGAGCACCAGTGCCAGATCGAGCTCAGGGACGAGGCGGTGGGGATCGCCGGCCACATTGAAACCGAAGTAGTAATTGCCCAGCACGTCGAGCGAGAAGAAAAGCACACAGCCGATCGCAAAGACCGCCCATGTCCGCTGCGCCCGGTTGAGCGCCCACCGGCCGGCCGCGACTCCGAAGGCGATCGCCACTACGATGGCCACCCAAAGGGACCACGTGGTTCCGTGCCCGGGAAGGTACTGCATGTTGTGAGCGGTGATCCGCAGGTAAGAAGGCACCAGCCAGAACGCGGTAAGACCGTAGGCCAGCAGCGGGATGGCGATGGCGGTGGCGGCGAATTTGGAATGGCGGCGGGTAATCCAGAAGCTCCAGACGAGGATGGCGTAGAACATCGCCAGCGCAGTGGCGCCATAGAAATTGGTGGACACCACGGCAGCGCAAGAGATGGCGGCGAGGGCGATCCAGGCGGAGCGGCGGCGATCGAGTGCGAGCCACGTGAATGCCAGAGCGAAGGGGATGAGCGAGAGCGCGGCGATGTGCGGCCCCTCGCCATAGCGGAGCAGGACGGTCAGCCTAACCGGCACAAAATGCTGGGAGTCGAGCCGCATATCCTTCATGAAGAGGAGCGCCGGCGACATGAGCGCAGTGGCCGCCGCGCCGAGAAATGCGAATCCGCGCGCCGGGCCGGCGGCGCGCATCAGGAAATAGACGCCGGCAATGCCCAGGCAGTAGGAGAACATGGTGTAGAAGTGGTACGCCTTGACGGGCCAAAAGCCGGTTACCTTGGAGACGATAGCGGTGCCGTAGCGCAAGGCCGGCGGATAGATGTAGTCGAAGCGCGTGCCGGTGTACCACAGGGGCTGCCACTGGGGATGCGGCCAGTGCGCCATCAGAAAGCGCGCGTCGGAAATGAAAGTGCTCTCGATGGACGCCCACTGATCGGTGTACTTGTTGATGAAGTAGGGGCGGACGAGGGCGGCGGCGAACAGGAACAGAAGCAGGGAATCGAGCAGGATTTGACGCCGGCGCTTCACGCCCGGTGCTCCCAGCGGCGGGCGAGGACCCCCAAAAGGGAACGAAGCGGAGCGCGCGCCGCCGACCAACCAAAAAAAACGACCAGCGCCGAGAGCGCGACAGCGCTCAGCAGGCGGCAAATGCGCAGTTCCGTTCCGCCTTCGTATTCAAGCTGCACATCGCAAGGGCCATGGCACCCCGCTTGAATCCACATCAACCCGAGGCCGTCGGCTTGGATCGGGCGGGAGACGCCATTGGCTTTGGCATGCCAGCCGGGATGATGGGTGACCTGCACAGAGACAGCCTGGCCCGGCCATGCCACGGCCGAGATTTGAATCCGATTCCCGCCTTCCCATCGAAACTCCGCCGCCGGAAGCGATCGGTCTTCCAGGGCGGCCACATACTTCTCCACGTCCCCCGTGTCTCGCGGACCGGAGGGTGCGCGCCGGACTATAGCGGACACAGGCACCACATGCGCCGGCGAATCCGATCGCAGCGGGACGCGATAGATCGTCACGCCGTCGGCGCTCCAAAGGGCGGGCAATATCCCATCGAACTTTTTCGGGTGGCTGAATGGTTTCCAAAGCTCCTGGCTGTTGGGGCCCGACACCGCGACCGCGCCGGTGCCGTACGCTTTCAACCAGGCGATGGCGACGGGCGCATCCCGCTCCGGCGTGTCGCCTCCGTTGTAAATGCCTTCGGTGGCGAGCTGCTGGACTGGATTGTAAGCAACGCTCCATGAACCGCCGCCGAACTGCTCGATATCGGTGAACGCGTCGGTCCATTTCCCGATAGATCCCGGCATCATGACGCGGATGCCGGAAAGGTGGTCCCGCGCCCAGATCGAGGCGCGGTATTCAATCGTTTGGGTGGCGTCAGCCGGCGCCAGCACGGCCTTGGCGAATTTCCGCTGGGCAACGATTTGTTCCGCAGCGAGCGCGACCAACAGAAATAGCAAGCAGGCCCTCAAAGAGCGCGGGATTCTCGCGAGAACCGGGCGTGCCGCGAATATGGCCAGGAGCGACAGCGAAAACTCCATTTCGACTTTATAACGGCCCGGCTCCAGCAGGAATTGACGGTTCAAATACGTGAACATGAGCGGCACACTGCCGGTCAGCCAGGCGAAAAGCGCGAAGAACTGCAACCGCCAGTCCTCGGCCCATCGGGGCAAGTAGTGCCAAAGCAGCGCCCACCCGGTTGCCACGATTGCCAGCGCGGTGAAGGATCCGATGGTCCAGGATCCCCCACCTCCGCCATTGGAAGCGCTACCGATCGCCAGGATGTTGGATGGCGAAAGCCATGGACAGCATATGGCATACGAGAACAGGCCGATGGCGGCGGTCACCCGCAGGTTTCGGGCCCAATCCTCGCGGCGCAGCACAAACAGCAGGCACAAGCTCGCCATGGCCGCGAGAACCGGGCCGAAATCGCTGGCGAGCGTGCAAACGGCTATCGCCAGCGCTGTCAAGGCGTAGTAGACCGGGCGGCGCTTTCGGATGGAGAGCGAGAGGAACAAGATTACAAGCGGCAGGATTGCCAACGCGGCCATATGCGGCGTTTCGTCCCATACGACCATCAGGTAGAGACGGCGGGCATCCCAGAAATGCTGGAGCGAGAACTGAGCATCGGGCAAAAACAATTGCGACGGCGCGGTGAGCGAATAGAGCGCCGCGGCCGCAAAGGCGTACCCCGGCGCCCGCGTCCACAACCATGCCATCACAAACAGAGTGAGCGGACCCAGACAATAGACCAGGCCGGAGACCGTCTGAAACCCAACGTCGTGAGGGATTCCGCGAACCGCGGCTATCCATGCGCTCAAGGCAGGCACAAGGGGCGCGTACACGAACTCGAGCGGTGCTCCGCAATCCCAGTAGCGCCACCATTCGGAGTGGAACCAGCCTCCACCGAGCCGGGCCATCGCGATCCAAAAGCCCTGCATCGAGGTCATGTGCGGGGTATATCGGACAAACATCTCGCGGCAGACGTAAGCGTTCAGCCACAGGAGTAAGGCCGCGTATCCGACCGCCCGAATCACCTCTGGAACGCGCAATCGTTCGTCTGAGTTCACGTCAATTGGCCCGATGCTGGTCTTCGGCGGCGCTGTGGTAACGGCGCTCCAGGCTGTCGAACTGGCGCTGGTGGACGATGCCGCCGCGGTCCAGCAGGTACCGCACCAGCAGCCATAGGATCGAAATCCCGTAAACACTACTCTGGAAGAACGACGCGGACGACGCCTGGGCGAAGTACCGGGTCGGCACTGGAACTTCGGTGATGCGCATCTTCAGGTTGACGATCTGGGCCAGGATCTCCTGATCGAAGATGAACTTGTCGGAATCCATCTGGAGATTTACGGATTCCAGGACTTGCCGCCGGAATGCGCGATAACCCGTGTGGTACTCCGAAAGGCGAAGCCCGAACACCCAGTTTTCCAGCGTCGTCAGGAACCGGTTGGAATAGTATTTCCACCACGGCATTCCCTGGTGGATGGGGTGTATCCCCATGAGACGCGATCCCAGCACTACGTCTGCCTGGCCCTCCTCGATCGGCCGGATGATTTCCGGCAAAAGCGTGGGATCGTACTGATAGTCGGGGTGCACCATCACCACGATGTCGGCTCCGGCTCGCAGCGCCTCGCGATAGCAGGTCTTCTGATTCGCGCCGTAGCCGTAGTTGCGGTCGTGGATGAACAGCTCCAGGCCCAGCTCACGGGCGATTCGCGCGGTTTCATCCGAGCTGCCGTCATCCACCACGATCACCAGGTCCACCACGTCCCGGGGCAGGTCGGCATAGGTCAGGTGCAGTGTCCTGGCGGCGTTGTAGGCCGGCATCACCACCACGACCTTGGGTTTTGAAGGGCTCATGTCATGCGTTCCGCCCGTGCGCGGACGATAAACTGGTACGCAAAAAGGTTCTTCCACACCCGCGCCGATTCATAGGAGAGACGCTCCAGGGCGCGCACCCAGACCGATCCTTCCCACTTTGGCAGCGCCAACCCAACCGGCACACCCGAACAGTGTAGCGTCTCGATGAGGAAGCCGGCGCGGGCCAGCAGATCCACCCAGCCATGCCACATATAAAACTGCACGTGGGTGCGGTCGAACAGCCCGCGATCGTGCTGAGGAAAGCGCCCCATCAGCACCTGCCCGCGAAAATAGGCATGGCCGCTGTTGGGCAGCGAGGCGATGAGCGCGCCGCCGGGCGCCAGCCGCTCCCGGCATTCGCGCAACAATCGCTCCGGTTGGCGAAGATGCTCCAGCACGTCGGCGCAAACGATGTAATCGAACGAGGCGTCCAATACAGGCAAACCCCGATCCAGGTCCGCGGCGACGAAATGAATGCCGGACGGGTGCGGCGTGCCGGGCAAGTCGATGCCGGTGACGGAAAAACCGCGCTGCGCCAGGATCTCCGCCAGATAGCCGCCCGCGCAGCCGATGTCGAGAACGCGACGCCCAGCGCCCTGCCGCGGGAATTCCCTCAACAGCAGCGCGTGGCTGCTGTAAGGCCCCGGCTTGAACTGGTAGGGAGCAGGCGCCTCCACGGTAGCCGCCGTCATTGGTACTTATTATACACAGCGGAGGGTTTGGAACCCGGTTGGCATTTGCCGTCTGTTAACCTGATACCTTCACGGTTTCATGAAGGCCCCCAAGAAACGCGGCGCCGCACCGCCGGCAAGCCAACCCTCGCGTGGCCGCCGAAGCCCGGCGCCGCACATGCGGCAATGGCTGGTGGTGCTGGCGCTCTCGGCCGTCACATTGCTGGCTTATTCGAACTCATTCAGCGCCGGCTTCGCCTTTGACAACAAGGGCCTTCTTCTGCAGGATCCGCGCATTCGCGAAGCCACCGCACAAAACATCGGCCTGATTTTCCAGCGAACTTACTGGTGGCCCTACGGCGAAAGCGGTCTCTATCGGCCCATCACCACACTCACCTATCTCTTCAACTACTCGATCCTCGGCAACGGTGACCAGCCCGCCGGCTACCACTGGATCAATTCCCTGCTGCATACCGGCAACGTCCTGCTGGTGTACGCTCTCGCGCTGCGGCTGATGCGGAAGCTGTGGCCGGCGGTTTTCATCGCCGCCATCTGGGCCGTCCATCCCGTCCTGACCGAGTCCGTGACCAATATCGTCGGACGCGCGGACCTGCTGGCGGGCATGGCGCTGCTGAGCGGATTCTGGATGTACCTGAAGAGCGCCGAAACCCAGGGCCCGCGCCGATGGGCCTGGCTGGCCGGTTTGATGGCCGTGACCACGGTGGGAGTGTTCTCCAAGGAAAGCGCGGTCACCGTCCTGGGCGTGATCGCGCTTTACGAACTGACCTGGTGGAAACAGAGCCGGGGCAGAGCGCTTCTTCCGGGATGTCTGGCCATCTCACCGGCCCTCGCGGCCATGTGGTACGCGCGGTCAGCCGTGTTCGCCAAGCTCCTGCCGCCGGTGATTCCGTTCTGCGATAACCCGCTCGTCGGCGCCGGCTTCCGGACGGCCAAGCTCACCGCCATTCAGGTCATGGCCAGGTATTTCGGGCTGCTGGTGTGGCCCGCTCATCTCTCCTGCGACTACTCTTACGCGCAGATTCCGCTCGAAACCGGCAGCGCGCAAGACTGGCTGGCGTGGACCGTGGTTGCCGCGGTGGCCGCCGCGGCGCTGCTGATGTTCCGATTCAACCGCACCGCATTCTTCTTTGCCGGCCTGGCGTTCGTCACGTTCCTGCCCACCTCCAACCTGGTCTTCCCCATTGGCACCATCATGGCGGAACGCTTCCTCTACCTGCCATCCATCGCGCTGGCTGTGTGCGTCGTCCTGGCTCTCGACGCCATCGGCCGCCGCGCCGGCCTAGCCTGGCTGGCCCCAGTTACCCTGTGCCTGATTGTGGCCGCATTCACCGCGCGCACATGGACTCGCAATTCCGACTGGCGGGACGATCTCAGTCTCATGACCGCCGCAGCCAAGACCTCGCCCCATAGCTTCAAGAGTCACATGGGGCTGGCTGCTGCGCTGGACGATTCCGACTCGACCCATGCCCACATCGACCGTGTCATCGCCGAAGCCGAGAAGGGCCTGACGATTCTCGACTCAGTGCCGGACTGGCGCAATAACTTCGAGGTCTATCGCCGGACGAGTGGTTATTACATTACCAAAGGCGACTCACTGGCCGCGCCGGAAGGTTTGCGGGCTTACCACCGGGCGCTCGAGCTGCTGCTGCGCTCGAAGACCATGATGACTGCAAGCTATGAACATCTGGTGGCGACGGAGCGGGCGCTCGGCCATGAAACTCCCCAACCCGATCAGGCCAAGTTTGCCGATCTCCAACGGTCGATTTCCGATACCTACCTGAAGTTGAACGACCCGTCCAAGGCGGTGGATGCCGCGGCTGCCGCGCTGGAACTGGACCCGCTGAATGCCCAGAGGTACTGGCAACTGGCTACCGCATATCTCGCCGACAGCCGTGCCGACGAAGCCGCGGTCGCCCTGATGCGGGGCGCGCTCGCGACGTCCGACATGAGCCTGAGACAGGACCTGCTGAGTCTCTACCGGCAGGGTCTCGATTCCAAGGGGTGTGCGACCGTGCCAGGCCCTAACGGCCCGGCCATCAACCCGTCGTGCGAAATCGTTCGCCGGCACACCTGCGCCGCCGCGGCTGCGACCATCCCGCTGTATCTCCGTGCCGGGCGCCGGGACTTGGCTCAGCTACTGAAGGATTCGGTATCGCGGGATTTCGGCTGTCCCGCCGCTCAGCTGAATCAACTCTTGCCGGAGGGGCCGGGCACGCCCGCTCCCTACATAAAGTAGTCCTTCACCTTCTCGAACAGCCCTTTTTCGGTGGGGGCGTTGTCCACCGGCAGGGTTTCGCGCAACTGCTCGAGCAATTTCCGCTGTTCGCGCGTGAGCCGCGTGGGCACACGCACGTCGACGTGAATGTAGAGATCTCCCCGGCCGCTGCCATTCAGCACCGGTGCGCCTTTGCCGCGCACGCGGAATTGCGCTCCCGTCTGCGTGCCCTCCGGGATCTTGAGCTTGTGCGGCTGCTCGAGCGTGGGCACTTCGATTTCCGCGCCCAGTGCAGCCTGCGCGATGCCGATCGGGATGGTGCAGTGCAGATCGTGCTCGTGGCGCTCGAAGAAGGGGTGCTCCCTCACCTTCAGGAACACGTAGAGATCCCCGGGAGGCCCGCCATTCGCGCCCGGCTGGCCTTCGCTCGGTAGCCGCAGACGCGTGCCGTCGTCCACCCCGGCGGGGATGTTGACCTTGAGCTTCCGTTGCACCTGGCGATAGCCGTTGCCGCCGCACTGGCTGCACGGGTGGCGGATCACCCTCCCCGATCCCGCGCAAGTGCTGCACGGCCGGCGGATCGAAAGAAAACTCTGCTGGTAAAGAACCTCCCCGCGGCCATGGCACGTCGGGCAGGTGGCCGGTGAGCTGCCCGGCTCCGATCCCAAGCCGTCGCACCGGTCGCACAGCTCCATCCGCGGCATCTGGATTTCGGCGCTCATGCCAAACACGGCTTCTTCAAATCCCAGCTCGAGGTTGTAGCGGATGTCCTCGCCGCGTTGCGCGCGGCTGCGCCGGCGTCCACCGCCGAACAGATCGCCCAAGCCGAAGAAATCGCCGAGGATGTCGCCGAAATCGGCAAACACGTCGGGACTGAATCCGCCCGCCGCGACTCCCTGCAAACCCGCGTGGCCATAGCGGTCGTATGCCGCGCGCTTTTGGGGGTCGCTCAGCACGCTATAGGCCTCGGAAGCTTCCTTGAACTTCTCCTCGGCCGTGGGGTCGTCGGGATTACGGTCCGGATGGTGCTGCAGCGCGAGCTTGCGGTAAGCTCCCTTGATCTCCTGCTCGCCGGCTTCTCTGCCGACACCAAGCACATCGTAATAATCTCTCTTCGACACGGGATTCAATGCGTTACGGCCTGACCGCGACCCTGACCCATGCGGGCCGGAGAAGCTTTCCTCTGAAATTATAGCCTCTCTGCAACTCGCCCAGAATCGCCTGGTCTTCGGCCTCTTCGGTCTGGACCCGCTGCACCGCCTCGTGCTGATTGGGGTCGAACTGCTTTCCCTCCGTTTCGATGGGTTCGAGTCCCATTCTCTTCAATGTTTCGTAGAGTCTCTGATAGATCAGCTCGACTCCTTTGGCGTAGTCGCGATCCCCCGTTTCCACCTTGAGCGCGCGCTCGAAATCGTCCAGCACCGGAAGGATCTCCCGCACCAGGTCCATGGCGGCGAACTGAAGGAACTCCGAGCGCTCGCGCTCGGACCGGCGCCGGGCATTGTCGAACTCGGCGCGCGCGCGCAGCAGCCGGTCGTAGAGATCGGCCTTCTCCGCCGCCAGCCGATCGCGCTCGGCGGTGACGGCCGCGAGTTGTCCTTCCACGGTGGTAGCGGGAACGTTGTCTTCGGAAGACACGCCGGAGAGATTCGGGTCGGGCTTCTGGGTGTCCACTATTACTAGCTTACACCGCACGGGCCGCGCGCGTGGCGCGGCGAATGCCCGTTCCCAAATTTGACTTGCTCTCCGCAGCTTCGTTATCCTGAATTTTTCGCGGTAGAGGCGCGGCGGCCATCAGTAGCCTGGCTGGAATTCCGACAGAGCTTCGGAAGCCTGGGCCGAAAGGGGCCGATCGTTTTTCCGCCGAAACCGGGGTGGAAAGCTCATTCCTTCCGGTTGGGGAGCCCGGCTAATACCGGCTCACTGTCACCCGTTCCTCCGGCGGGTGGAGCGCTATCGGGAATGAAGGCCGCGTGCACCCGGCGGTTCTCTTCTTCTCTTTCGCTTTCCTCCCCCGGTTGGCAGCTTATGAACGTTTTCGAACTCACGCGCGCGCTGGTCGATATCGAATCGATCACCAATAACGAGGAGCGCATCGGCCATTACCTCTATGACTGCCTGTCGCCGCTGGCAGCCCGGTTTGGCGGCCGCCTGGAGCGCCTCGAAGTCGAGCCGCGCCGGTTCAACGTGTTCGCGCAGTGGGGCCAGCCGCTCGCCGTCACGCTTTCCACCCACATGGATACCGTGCCTCCCTTCTTCACATCGCGCGACGATGGCGAGCAGATCTGGGGCCGCGCCGCCTGCGACGCCAAAGGCATCATCGCCAGTATGATCAAGGCCGCCGAAGCGCTGCTCGAAGCCGGCCAGCGCAATTTCGGCCTTCTCTTCGTGGTGGGTGAAGAGCGCAACAGCGCGGGCGCTTACGGGGCGGCCCGGACGCCGCGCGGCGGGCGCTACATCGTCAACGGCGAGCCCACCGAAAACAAGATGGCGCTGGGGTCCAAGGGCGCGCTGCGCTATGAGGTGGTGGCCACCGGCAAGATGGCGCACTCCGCCTACCCCGAGCTGGGCGATTCGGCGATCCACAAACTAATCGACGCGCTCACCGATATGCGCCGCATTCCGCTGCCCGTGGATCCGCTGCTGGGGCCGAGCACTCTCAACATCGGCACGCTTTCCGGCGGGCGCGCGCCCAACGTGATCGCGGATGAAGCCCGCGCCGATATCATGATCCGCCTGGTAGGCGATTCCGCCGAAACCAAGGCAGCCCTGGCCCGCGCCGCTCAGGGCCGCGCGGAGTTGCGCGAGATCATCGAAATCCCGGCGCTCCGCCTGAACTCGGTGGATGGCATCCCCACCACGGTGGTGGCCTTCACCACCGATATCCCGGCGTTCGGCGGCCAGTGGGGCGAGCCGTTCCTGATCGGGCCAGGTTCCATCCACGTGGCGCACACGCTCGAGGAGCGCGTCGCCAAACCGCAATTGACCGAAGCAGTCGAACTCTATCAACGAATCGTAAGGCACTTATGCAAACGCGAATCGAAGTAGGCATCCTGGGCGCCACCGGAATGGTGGGGCAGCATTTCGTCAAGTTCTTGCAGGGCCACCCCTGGTTTCACCTCAAGTGGCTGGGCGCCAGTGACCGCTCCGCCGGTAAGAAGTACGCCGACGCCATGACCTGGCACCTGGCCGGCGCCACGCCGGACACCGTCGCCGATCTCACCGTGGAAGATTGCAAGCCCGGCAACGCCCCGCGGCTGCTGTTCTCCGCCATGGATGCCTCGGTGGCCACGGAGATTGAGCGCGCCTTCGCCGAGGCCGGCCATGTGGTGGTCTCGAACTCCAGGAATCATCGCATGGAGCGCGATGTGCCGCTGCTGGTTCCGGAGATCAATCCCGATCACTTGAAGCTGGTGCCGCTGCAGCAGCGCGCGCGCGGCTGGAAAGGGCAGATCGTCACCAACCCCAACTGCTCTACGGTGGTGCTGACTATGGGCCTTGCGCCGCTCAAACCGTTCGGCATATCGAGGGTGATTGCCACCACCATGCAAGCCATTTCGGGCGCGGGCTACCCGGGCGTGGCCTCCATGGACATTGTGGGCAACGTGATCCCCTTCATCGGCGGCGAAGAAGAGAAAATGCAGCAGGAGACGCAGAAGATCCTGGGTGAATTTCGCGGCGACCACATCGAGCCGCTGCCCGCCAGGGTGAGCGCCCACTGCAATCGCGTACCGGTGGTGGACGGCCACACCGTCACCGTCTCGGTGGAGTTTTCCGCGAAGCCCACGGAAGCCGATCTGCGGCGCGCCTTCGACGCTTTCACCGGCGTTCCGCAGCAACGCCAGCTTCCCAGCGCGCCGCTCCGGCCCGTCATTTACCTGGACCAGGCCAACCGCCCGCAGCCGCGCAAGGACGCCGAGCGCGACCGCGGCATGGCGGCTTTCATCGGCCGGCTGCGCGCCTGCCCGGCGCTGGATTATAAGTTCGTCGCGCTGGGCCACAACACCGTTCGCGGCGCCGCCGGCGCGGCCGTGCTGAATGCCGAGCTGATGCATTCGGAAGGGATGCTGGGCTGATGATCGTCATGAAGTTCGGCGGCACCTCGGTGGAGTCCGCCGCCGCCCTTGAGCGCATCGCCGGAATCGTCCAGGCGCGCCGCGAGCGCCGTCCCGTGGTGGTGGTCTCCGCCATGGGCAAGACCACCAACAAGCTGCTGGCCATTGCCGCGGCCGCAATTGCCGGCCACCGCGAGGAATACATCCGCCAGATCCAGGACCTGCGCGATTACCACTCCCGCGAGGCGCGCCTGGCGACCGACCTCGACCAGCGCGCCGAGCTGGATCGCACCCTCGACGAGCACTTCCAGGAACTCACCGAGCTGGTGAAGGGCCTGGCCGTGCTGGGCGAGCTGACGCCCCGCTCCATCGACGCCATTTCGAGCTACGGCGAGCGGCTCTCCAGCATCATTGTTACGCTGGCCTTCCAGCGCTTCGGTATGAAGGCCGTGCATCTCGATTCACGCCGGGTGATCGTCACCGACAAGCGCCACACCCAGGCCGCGCCCGATTTTGCCGAGACCGATGCACGGCTGGCGGCCACCATCCCCGCCCTGGCCCGCGACGCCGTGGTGGTGATGGGCGGATTCATCGGCTCGACCAAAGACGGCGTCACCACCACGCTGGGCCGCGGCGGCTCCGATTTCACGGCCTCGATTGTGGGCGCAGGCATCGGCGCCGAAGAAATCCAGATCTGGACCGACGTGGACGGCATGCTCACCGCCGACCCCACCATCCTGCCCGGCGGCCATCGCGTCAAAACGATTTCCTTCGCCGAAGCCGCCGAGCTGGCTTATTTCGGCGCCAAGGTGCTGCACCCCGCCACGGTTGTGCCCGCCATCCGCAAGAGCATCCCTGTGCTGATCCTGAATTCGCGGCGGCCCGAAGTGCCCGGCACGCGCATCGTTGCCGAGGCTGTCCCGTGCGCCAACGTGGTCAAGTCCATCGCCTGCAAGCGCAAGATCGCGCTGGTGAACATCCATTCCACCCGTATGCTGATGGCGCACGGCTTCCTGCGCCGGATCTTCGAGGTCTTCGACCGCTTCGAAACGCCGGTGGACATGGTGGCCACCTCCGAGGTCAGCGTGTCGCTGACCATCGACAATCCCGCGCGCCTCGACGACATCGTGGCCGAGCTCCAGCAGTTCGCCGAGGTCGATATCGAGAAGGAGCAGGTGATTGTCTGCCTGGTGGGCGACAACATCCGCCATACGCCGGGAGTGGCCCGGCGCGTCTTCAACGCGCTCGACGGCATCAACATCCGCATGATTTCGCAGGGCGCGTCGCTGCTGAACATAAGCCTGGTGGTGGCCGAATCCGACCTGTTCCGCGCGGTCCCAGCGCTGCACCGGGAGTTCTTCGCCGAGCTTGATCCGGAAGTGTTCGAGCGTAACGAGGCAGCGAATGCCTGAGCTGGCAATCGTAGGCTACGGCAAGATGGGAAGGCTCGTCGAGCAGCTTGCGCCCGATTACGGTTTCGCCGTGGCGCTCAAGCTCGACGAATTCAACAATACGGCCTTTGAAGGTCTCACGCCGGAAAACTTCCGGGGCATCGACGTGGCCATCGATTTTTCCATCCCTTCGGCGGTGTCCCGCAACGTCGAAGGAATCGCGGCGTTGGGCGTCAACATGGTGATCGGCACCACGGGCTGGCTGGAACACCTGGAAGCCGTCAAGGCCGCCGTGGCCAGACACGGCATCGGCCTGGTATGGAGCCCCAACTACTCGGTGGGCGTGAACGCGTTCTTCAAGCTGGTGTCGGAGGCCGCCCGCCTGCTGGCAACCCAGCCGGAGTACGGCGCCTGGGCTTGGGAGATCCACCATTCCACCAAAAAGGACGCGCCATCGGGTACACTACTGAAGCTGGTGGACGAGATGAAGAAGGCGGGATACGCGCGGCCCATCGACGCCGGTTCCAACCGCGCCGGTGCGCACCCCGGCACTCACGAGATCGGTTTCGATTCTTCCGCCGACACCATTACATTGCGGCACACCGCCCGGAGCCGCGAAGGCTTCGCCCGCGGCGCCCTGAAAGCCGCGCAATGGTTGACAGGCAAGAAAGGTTTTTACGAATTCAGTGAGATTGTATTCGGAGGTGGCACATGTTCACAGGATGCGGCACCGCGCTGGTAACTCCGTTCCGGCGCGATCTTTCGCTCGATGAAGAGACGCTACGGCGGCTGGTCCGCAGGCAGATGGAAGCTGGCGTCAACTTTCTGGTTCCCTGCGGGACCACAGGCGAAAGCCCCACGCTCACCCGCGCCGAGCATCTGCGCGTGGTGGAGATCGCGCTGGAAGAGACCCGCGGCAAGGTCCCTGTGCTGGCCGGCGCCGGCGGCTACAACACCAGCGAGGTGATAGAACTCGCCCGCGAGATCGAGCGCATGGGCGTGGCCGGCATCCTCTCGGTGACGCCCTACTACAACAAGCCCACCCAGGAGGGCCTGTACCAGCACTATAGAGCGATCGCCTCCTCCATCCGCCTGCCCATCGTGGTGTACAGCGTGCAAGGCCGCACCGGAGTGAACGTCGAGCCGGCCACGCTGGCGCGCCTGGCCGCCATCGAAAACATCGTGGGCGTGAAGGAGGCTTCCGGCAACATCGGGCAGGTGGCTACTATCCTGAACGAAGTCCCCTCCAGCTTCACCGTGCTCTCGGGCGACGACGCCGTCACTATTCCCGTAATGGCGCTGGGGGGGCGCGGTGTCGTCTCGGTGGTCTCCAACCAGATTCCCGGCGAAATGACGCAGCTCGCGCAGGCTTGCCTGCGCGGCGATTTCGAAACCGCGCGCCGCGTCCAGGCCCGGTACCTGCCGCTCATGAACGTGAACTTCGTGGAGTCCAACCCCATTCCGGTGAAAGCGGCGATGGGGCTGATGGAGCTGCTGGAACCGGTGTACCGCCTGCCTCTGGCGCCGCCCAGCCCCGCCAACCTGGCGCGCATAGCCAAGGTTCTGGAGGCCGCCGGCCTGCTGAGGAGGACCTCCGTTGCAAGCTGAAATCGAGCGCCTCTTCGACCAGAAGCCCTCCGTCTACACGGACGAGGATTTCCTCCTGTTCGAGCGGTTCAAAGCCGCGCTGAACGAAGGCCGCGTGCGCGCGGCCGAGCCTTGCCCGGAAACCCGCACCGGCTGGCGCGTGAACACCTGGGTGAAAAAGGGCATCCTGCTGGGCTTCCGCATTGGCGCGGTCATCGATATGTCCATCGATTCCGAGCGCCAGCCGTTCTTCGACAAGTCCACATTTCCGGTCAAGCGCTTCACCGTCGAGAGCGGCGTGCGCATCGTGCCCGGCGGCTCCAGCATCCGCGACGGCTGCTATATCGGCAAAGGCGTCGTCTGCATGCCGCCCATGTTCATCAACGTCGGCGCCTGGGTGGACGAGGGCACCATGGTGGATTCGCACGCGGTGGTGGGAAGCTGCGCGCAAGTGGGCAAGAACTGCCACATCTCGGCCGCCAGCCAGATCGGCGGCGTGCTCGAGCCGGTGGGCGCCATGCCGGTGATCGTGGAAGACGACGTTCTGGTGGGCGGCAATTGCGGCGTTTACGAAGGAACCGTCGTCAAGCGGCGCGCGGTGCTCGGCACGGGCACGATCCTCAACCGCTCGACCCCGCTCTACGACCTGGTTCGCAACACCATCCACCGCGCCACCGATGACGAGCCGCTCGTCGTCCCCGAAGCGGCCGTGGTAGTGGCCGGTTCGCGCGCGATCTCGAGCGGCCCGGGCAGAGACTGGGGGATCTCGGTGTACACTCCCGTGATCGTGAAATACCGGGACGCCAGGACCGACACCAAGATCCAGCTTGAAGACCTACTCAGATAGGTATCGCAGAGTCTACTTCAGTTTCCTCGCTTTCTCGAAGTCTTCCTTGAGCCTGGCCGTAATTTTGTCCGCCACGTCCGCGCTGGCGCCGTGGAACTTCGCGCCCAGGCTCTCCTCGGTGGTGGACCAGATGACATCCCCGTCTTTGTTGACCAGGCGCACTGCGGCGATGGCTTCGTGACGCCGCTCGGCCGAATGGTCCGATTCGCTTTCCCCCACGCCCAGGCCGGCGGAATCGCCCCGCGCAACCCGGTTGCTGCCGCTGGTTCGCACGCCCAGGTTGGCGTGTGCGTTGATGTTGTCCGAGGAGGTGTGCACATCGGTGAACACCAGGTCTTCGGAGGCGCCGCGCAGCACGACGTCCGCGCGCTCCTGGTTCTCCGTGAGGATGAAGAGCTTGGCGCCATCCAGGCTGCTGATGAGAATGTCGCGCATCTGCGCGGCGGTTTCGCCACCCGTGAGCCGGTCCACGTAAACGCGCCGGATGGAGAGCAACTGGCGGAGGCCGGCCGTTTCGATGGCGGACGGCGAGGGCGGACCGTCGGCGCCGGGCCCAGAGGGCACCCCAGCCGCTGCGCCCAGCAGGAGAATCAGCGGCAGTTTGATCATTTGTTACCCTTCCTGGCTTCGTCGTCCTCATAGTCGACCCGGCGGCCGGTGCGCGCCTCCAGGCTGGCCAGCACCCACCGGATGTCGCCTTTTTCCACCCGGAAGACCAGCGCCTGCTGCTGGCCTTCGCCGTCCAGGTACCCTAAAGTGACGAAATGCTTGCGAGCCTTGCTCAGCAACAGCAGCGGCGAAACCAGAATCGCGGCGGCGTAGCGGCGGCTCACGGTCTGGCCATACTCCAGGGTGTCGATCTTCTGGAACGGGATGCGCAGCTCGGTCTGGTCGCAACGGAACACCAGCGCCTCGGCGCCGGTCAGGTCCAGGCGCGCGCTGGACTTGGCGGAAACTCCGGCTAGCGTCCCGCCGATGAACTGCGCCTTGACACCCGGCTCGGCGGCGGTGAGGATTTCGACGCTCAGCAGCAGCAGGCAGATTCGGATCATTGGTTATATCAAGGGTAGTGGCGGCGGAATGGCGTGGTTCTCAGGAATATAAGCGTCCGGATATATAATGTAGTGTCCGGATAGGGATTGTAAGGAGGAACACGAGATGAAACGTCATGTTCATGTTGCAGTGCTCGCGGTGCTCGCTCTTGCGCCGCTGGTCGCACAAACGCCGCAGGGCTGGAGGCAGCGCGTCGATCGTAGCCAGTCGGCAACGGACCCCGACGCCGCCGGCGCAATCAAGTTCGTAACCCAGGGATCGGGCTTCCACGCCACGAATCCGCAAGCGGCGGTGTACTGGAATCCGGCCAATACCGCGTCGGGCGCTTATACGCTCAAAGGCACGTTTACGCTGATGAAGCCGAGCGGCCACACCAACTATTACGGCCTAGTGTTTGGTGGCAGCGGTCTCGAAGGCGCGGATCAGGCCTATCTGTATTTTGTGGTGGCGCAGGACGGGACGTGGCTGCTCAAGAGCCGCAATGGCGCCGCCACCCCCATCATTGCGCCGAAGACGCCCAACGACGCGGTGAAGAAACCGGACGCCAGCGGACAATCCGTCAATGCCCTTGAAGTGCGCGTGGGCGCCGACAAGGTCGACTTCGTGGTCAACGGCGTGGTAGTGCACTCCGAACCCAAGACCGGAGCGATGGCCAAGACCGACGGCATCTACGGCATCCGCATCAACCACCTCCTAGAGGTTCAGGTGGACGGGTTCTCGGTGTCGAAGTAGCGGAGGGAACTCAGCAGCACCTGGCGATCGCGTAGCGGGCGCGGTGTATCTTGGGCAGGACGGCAGTTGCCACGCACAGCGCGATGGCCGCCAGCAACTGGTTGCCGGTCCCGTACAGGGGCCACAGCGAGTTGATCCCGCCCAACGGATCGCCCACGCCTTAGATTTCGGGGATACTGTGGGGCCAGTTCTACGCGTCGGGCGTGTTACGGCCACTTGACGCCGAACAGGCCAACTTCCTGATGGGGCGTAAGGCGACCGGAATACAGGTATGGTACCGACATGGCACAAAGGCCCATTCTCGGCGAGTTCATGTACGAGATCGATTCTCTATACGTCAGCACCGAGATGATTCTTTCACGGCGGTTCCGGGAACCTCCGCTAGACGGCCTGCTGCTCGAGGCGTGTCTTCTTCATTTCCGTGTGGTCTGGGACTTCTTCTATCGGTCCAAGCAGCAACCGACTGACGTTGTGGTCCGCGACTTTGTTCCGACGTGGAACATAACCGAAGCCCCTGCTCGGCTGTACATAATCCGCAAGTGGCTAAACCTGATGCTGGCGCATCTCACGGCCAATCGTGTAGACCCTGCCTGCAAAGCTGGCGAAATATCCGAGGAAGACATCACTCTGATACGGGAGCATACGAAGGCCCTATTCGGGGCCTTCAACGACGCATTAGCGCAGGACCTGCGTGATGCATTGGTCAATCCTCTCGGGCGTAAATTCACGCGATACGAGACTCTGCGTAATCCATCTGAGCGATAAGCCCCCGTTCCGGACTTGTACCGCTGGTGGTCCAGAAGTCTAGATACTGGGAGTGTCGGGATGCCGCCGCCGGCCCGCTCTCAGCAGCACCTCGGCATCGCGTACCGGGCGCGCTGCCGCTCCTCGGAGAAGCGCCGCCATTCCGCACCGGAGTGCGCCCGCCCGTGCGCCGCCAGGTGGCGCTCATAGGCGCTCTCGTCGGCCAGTTCGCGCAGCAGCGCCAGAATGAACCTGCCCAGGCGCCTCATAACTCCTCCGCACGCAATTCGGAAAGCACGTAGGGCGCTTCGCATACGCGGGCGTCCCTTGTGCCTCGCAGGATTCCCACCCAGACGCGCATCGAATCCAGCAGAATGGTTGTCACCAGCGCCAGGAAGACGCCGCACAGTACGGCGTCCAGGCGCGCATTGAAGATCAGCGTCTGGGTGGCCGCCGGGTCGGCCGCCGCGCCGGCGCGCAAGGATGCCTCCAGCCGGTCCGCCTGCGCCAGAAAACCGATGGCCGGAACGGGAGAGAAAATCTTCTGCCAGGCGGCTGTGAACGTCACGGCCACCAGCCAGGCCAGAGGCGCGCAGGTGATCCACAGGTATTTGGCGCCGTGCATCTTGAGCAGGATGGTGGTGGCTACGCATAGCGCGATGGCCGCCAGCAACTGGTTGGCGGTCCCGTACAGCGGCCACAGCGAATTGATGCCGCCCAGCGGATCGCGCACGCCTTGAATCAGGAAGTAGCCCCACGCCGCCACGATGACCGCGCTGGTCGCGACCACGCCCGGCATCCAGCTTGTCCGGCCCAGCGGTTTCCAGGCGTGCCCCAGGAAATCTTGCAGCATGAAGCGGCCCACGCGCGTGCCGGTGTCGAGGATGGTCAGGATGAAGAGCGCCTCGAACATGATGGCGAAGTGGTACCAGAAGCCGATCACCGCCCGTCCGCCGCCGCCGCGCGCGAAGATGTGGGCCATCCCCAAAGCGAGCGAAGGTGCACCGCCGGTGCGGTTGAACAGGGTCTGCTCGCCCACGTCGCGCGCCAGGTTGGTCATATCCGTTACCGTCACCGGGAAGCCCCACGATGAAATGGTCGCCACCGCGGCGGCGGGCGTGGCGCCGACGGTGACCGGGGGCGAGTTCACGGCGAAGTACACGCCCGGCTGGAGCACGCAGGCCGCAATCATGGCCATGATGGCGACGAAGCTTTCGAGCAGCATCGATCCATAGCCGATCGGCCGCGCGTGCCCTTCCTTCGCGATCATCTTCGGGGTGGTGCCCGAGGCGATCAGCGCATGGAACCCGGAGATGGACCCGCAGGCGATGGTGATGAAGCAGAAGGGAAAGATCTTGCCCGCGAAAATCGGCCCCGTGCCGTCGACGAAGCGCGTGAACGCCGGAAGCTGAAGCTGGGGCCGCACGAACAGGATGCCGACTCCCAGCATCAGAATCACGCCCAGTTTCACGAAGGTGCTGAGGTAGCCGCGCGGCGCCAGCAGCAGCCACACCGGCAGGGCGCTCGCCAGGAATCCGTACACGATGATGGCGATGGCGAGCGCCATGGCGCCGAGGGTAAACAGCGGAGCCAGGGCCGCCGATTGCGCCACGGAACGCCCCGCGAAGATCGCCGCCATCACCAGCAGGCAGCCGATGGCGGAGCATTCCAGCACTTTGGCGGGCCGCCAGTAGCGCAGGTAGAGGCCCATGAACAGGGCGATCGGTATGGTGGCCGCGATGGTGAACGCGCCCCACGGGCTGCCTTTCAACGCGTTCACCACCACCAGCGCCATCACCGCCAGCATGATGATCATGATCAGCAGCACCGTAATCAGCGCGGTGAAGCCGGCCACCTTGCCGATCTCCTCCCGCGCCATCTGGCCCAGCGACTTGCCATCGCGCCGCATGGAGGCGAACAGGATGACGAAATCCTGCGCCGCCCCGCCCAGCACCGCCCCAATAATGATCCACAGGGTTCCCGGCAGGTAGCCGAACTGCGCCGCCAGCACGGGTCCCACCAGCGGGCCCGGCCCGGCGATGGCGGCGAAGTGGTGCCCCAGAAGAATCCACTTGTTGGTGGGCTCGAAATCCTGGCCGTCGCGCAGCCGCTCGGCGGGGGTGGCGCGCCGGTCGTCGAGCGCCAACACGCGCGCCGCCAGGAATTTGGAGTAGAACCGGTAGCCGGTGGCGTAGGAGCAGGCCGCCGCCAGCACCAGCCAGATGCTATTGATGTGTTCTCCGCGATGGAGGGCGATCGCGCCCAGGCAGAGTGCCGCCGCCCCGGCCACGGCGGACCAGAATAGACCGGTCAGAAGCTTCACGCTCTAAAGTCTACTAGAACCGTTTCAGCGAGCGCAGCAGGGAAGCGGTGGTGCCGCCGGAATGCAGCTCCACCGAATGAACGGGTTTCCAATTCTCGTCCATGGTCCCGATGTAGACGGCGGACTGGCGGCTGCCGCCCATCAGGATGACGGTGTACTTGCGGTCCGGGTAGCCGAGGGCGCGGCACTGGAGCTCGCCCGACTCGCTCTGCCAGCGGTCGGTGGCCGGCTTGCCCAGCTTCTGCACCGCGGCCAAGTAATCGTCGCGGCCGGTCAGGGTGAGGTACTGCTGGTCCTTGGTGGTGAAGACCACGCCCTGCCTCACCTCGCCCACCTGGGTCATGCGCAGGGCCGCCACGCACAGGAGAACCGCCACCGGCAGCGCGGCGCCGATCAGCTTGAAGATGCGGCGGTCGTTGGATTCCAGCCGGATGCCCACGACGGGCGCGGGCGCGCCGCGGTCCGCAACGGCCCCGGAAGCCATGGGAGAGCCGCCCACCGCGACCGGCATCTCGATCACGCGCCGCTGGTACGGCCACACCGTGCCGCCCTTGTACTCCAACTCCCGGTTCAAGCCGACAATCAGGACCGGATCTTCGATGCGCGACACTTCACCGACGAGCCGCCGCGAGATCCAGACCTCGACACCGCTCTTGCAATTGACCACCAGGATCTCCGACCATGTGGCCTTGCGAAAGAGCCACTCGTTGTGCTCGACGTTGAGGATGGGGGGATAGAACGAGAATGGCCGGGTGGAGAGGTGTTCGAGCGACGGCGGAATGGGCGGGGAGGCCATGACCTACTTAATAGTAGTGTACCTACTTGCGCCCCACCAGGCGCAGCCGCACGCTGAACGCGCGGGCCTGTCCTCCTCCGTACCTCAGGAATTGGGACGTCCCCTGAACGTTGTTGACCACGTTGGCGTTCAGGTTGGCAGTCAGATTGTTGTAGCCGAAACGCCAGGCCCACAAATAATGCAGGGCGCGAAACTTGCGCTCCAAGTGGAGATTGATATTGAAATAATCGGGAAAGCGCATGGAGTTCGGCGGACCCATCATGAAGCCATCCTGGTCCACCACTCCGAACGGAAAACCGGTGCGATATTCCACCAGGTATGCCACTGTCGTGTTGCGCACCAGAAATTCGAGCTTCCCCGGAAAGAGGTGCTTGGGCAGAGGGGCCACGCCCCACATGTGAATGCGATTGGGCGTGTCCCAGGGGAACGGTCCCGGCCCCTGCGGACCGAAAATGGGATTCTCCAGGCTGTAATCCACCACCGCGTTGGTGCGCGAAGCGGATCGCGTATACCCAACGAACCACTCGAACTGGCCCGCGAACGTGCGCCTGAGGCTGAAATCGACAGCGTCGTACCGGTCGCGGCGGGTGTTCTGCAACTGGTAGGTGGCGCCGGTGAAGAGAGCGGGATTCAGCTCCGCGGCGGGCGTCACGAACACGAACCCGCGGTTCCCCGTGCGCCGCGTGTATCCGGCCTTGGCATAGAACTCGTGCCACAGCTTGCGCTCGACGGTGAGGCTGGCGGTGCGGTAATAAGGCACCTCGAGGGCCTGCTCATCCACCTGGAAGGCGGTCTGGACGGGGCCGTTCACAATCCCTCCCGGCAGGTAGAACGTCGAAAGGCTCACCTGGTCCTGCTGGCGCGTGATGGCGCTCATGCTGATGGCGTCGTAGTATACGCCCCAACCAGCGGAGAACTTGGTGTCGCGCAGGGCGCGCGGCGCCCACGAAACTGAAAAGCGCGGCGCCACCTCCACTTCCCGGACGATCTCGTTCCATTCCGCGCGCAGGCCGGCTTCCAGCACCACTCCTTCACAGGGCGCCCAATGGTCCTGAATGTACTGCGCGGCCTCGAAATTCTTGCGCGCCATAAAGGGACTGCCCTCGAAGGAAACGTAGCGGACCACGGAACCGTCGGCGTCGAGGACTTCGTAGTCGTGGCGGACGGTATGCTGGTGAAATGCCTCCCGCTCGAAGTCGATCCCGAACTTCAACTGGTGCGTGCCGAGAAGGTGCAGCGTGGGCAGGAACAGGTTGGCGATCCATTGGTCGCGGTACGCGTGGCGGGTGGTGCCTACGAAATAGTTTCCCAGGTCCCCGAAGGGCGTGATTTCGAACAGCTCGGTGCCTAGCGGCGCGTTGCGCAGCAGCGTGCGGCTGTCGGCGAAACCAAAATCGAGCAGGGCCCCGCGGCCGAAGTAATGCTGGTCGCGGATGGTGCTCATGAAGAGCGTCTGGCGATGATTGGTGGTGGTCTCAACGGGATTCAGAATGCTGAGGCCGGAGTGCGCGGTGTCGGAGAGGTTAAACAGGAAGCTGCCGGTGAGGGTATTGGCGTGCGTCAGGTTGACCTGGAATCGCGAAAGGTCGCTGGCGGTGAACCCAGTGGTGCGGTTCTGACCGCGGGGCAGCCCGGGGATGGTATCCACACTGTAGAAGCCGTCGAGCCCGGTGTGAAACCAGGCGCGCCCCCTGGCCAGCGGCCCGGAGAACTCCAGCCGCGGCGTCCATTTATTCACGTGGAAGCCGCCATCGGAGGAGATTCCAGGAATAAAATTCGTGGCGCCGAAGCGCCAGCGGTCGTCACCCATCTTGGTGGTGAGGTCGAGAACGCCGGCGGAGCCTCTGCCATTGTCGGATGAGAAGCGGCTGTTCTCGACGTCCATGGATTGGATGGTTTCGATGTTGACGCGCGCCTCCAGGGTGCCGGTCACGGGATCGGAAATGTTGAAGCCATCGAGCGTGTAGTTGGTCTGGTTGGTGTCGCCTCCGTTGAAGTGGGCCCGGCCGGCGTTGTCCTGCACCACGCCGTCCATCATCGGCAGCGCGTTGCGATAGTCCTGCGGCGCGGGGTACGGGACGGCCTGGATTTCGGCGTTGGAGAGCTCTTTGTGATCGGAGGGCTGCTGCAAATCGATGGCCGGAGGCGAATAAGTGACATCGATCCGTTCCGAGAATTCCTGCTCGTGGTTGAGCACGACGGTGAGCTGAGTGGAGTCCGCGTCAAACCGCTGCCCGCGTCCCTGGTAGAGGTAGAAGCCCAAACGCTCGGCGCGAATGGCGTATTCCCCGGCGGCGGGCAAGTTCAAGCGGAAGTTGCCGGCGAGGTCGGAAGAGGCCACCACGGTGGCGTCTCCCTCAGCCGCCCGCAGTTCCACGCGCACTCCGGCGATGCGAGCGCCGTTATCATCCACCACTCGTCCCGAGATGGAAACCTGCGCCCGAAGGCCGGCGCACGCAAGCAGAAGACTCAGAACGGGTCGCGCACTGTGGGGACACCTTGCCATCGCGGGTTCGCACCCTGCGGCACGCCTGCTTACTGACCAGCATACACCCTGCACATCAACCAATAAAAAAGGGGAGCCCGAAGGCTCCCCCTGTACCGCGAATCGACTGAGACGACGGTCAGAACGCGAACTTCACCACCAACTGGACGAGCCGGCCCGACACCGCCGAGCCCTGGAACGAACCGTAGGCGCTGGAGGGCGGCGAAACCGAGCTCAGAATCTGGCCGAAGGTGCCAGTAGCGACGTTGTTGTAGGGCAGGTCGAAGTTGGCGTGGTTGAGCAAGTTGAAGAAGTACGCCCCCACCGTCAGCTTGTACCGCTCCCGGTAGGTGAACGACTTGTTGAGGTTGAAGTCCGTGTCGAAGTAGCCCGGACCGCGGAAGCTGTTGCGGGGAATATTGCCCCAATCGTGCTGATTCGCCTTGGCGGCGAACATGGACGTGGAGTAGCAGGCCGTGTTGGGCGTGGTGCAACTCGGGTAGCCAGTCCCCAGATAGTCGGCCAACACAACCGCCGTGGTGATTCCGGACGTATTGCCGACCTGGCTGCGCACCCCGCTGTCGACGATGCTGAACGGATAGCCCGAGTGGAACAGGATGGTTCCCGCCAGGGTCCAACCGCCCACCACGGAGTTCATCATCTTGTTCCCGAAGTGGCTGGGGACCGTGTACACATAATTGGAGTTCACGGTGTGGCGGGTATCGTAATCGGCGTCGCCGTAATTGACAATGTTCACGCCCAGGGGATTGAGCTGATTCCGGACGCTTACGGAGCTGAGAGCATTGAAAGGCTCCAGGCAGGAGTTGGAGCAGGTATCGAGCGCGTGGCCCCAGTCGAAATTGAACTGGCCGGAGAACTGATGGCCCAGGTGCCACCTCACGGAGGCGACCAAGCCGTCGTAGTAGGAGTAGCCTAAACTGTTCAGTTCGCGAACTTCGCCGAAGCGGGGGTCCGGCGCGGTGGTAGGCACTCCCTGGAATCCCTTGGCGTCATAGGCATTCATGAGGGGATTCTGGTTGATTTCGTCATGCCCGTGATTGCCCACATAGTTGAGGGACAACATCAAGTACTTGCCGGCGGTCTGCTGCACCTCCAGGTTCCATTCGTAGTACTTGGGATTGAGGAGCTGGTTTTCGACCGTGCTGAAAGTCGGGGCCGTAAAGCCCAGCGGAACGCTGGCCTGTAGCTGCGCCAGGGTTGCGCCGCCGGCGAAACCGCTGTGGAAGGCATTGGCCGAATTCGCCACCGCGGCGAAGACGCTGTTCGGGTTGTTCAGAGCTACCACGCCGCTCGAGGTGCTGAATGTCGCCACCGCCGGACTGTTGGTGATGAAGCGGTCGGCAATCAAACCTTGGTACAGATCCGAGAAGATGCCGACGCCGCCGCGGACGACCGTGGTCTTCGTGACGCTGTACGCCATTCCAATTCGCGGCTCGGGCACGATCGACTCGACACCCGGAAAAGCGGTATTCACGGAGTGGATACTGGAATTGTAGGGCGTGGTCGCGGAGTGCGTGGCTGCGGCAAAGGCCGAGCCCAATTCGTTGAAGCAATTGCTGCCGCAGGTAATGTTGCTGTTGCGGTCCATGCGCAAAGCCAGTGTCGCCACCAGGTTGGGCAGGATCTTCCACTCATCCTGTACATAGAAGCCCATGCTGTACATTTTCAGGGGTTCGGCCCCAACGTTGGCGAAGGCCTGCGAGTAAGTGGAGCCATTCGCGAACGAGCCGTTCACGAAATCAGTCATCGAGTTGAATATGAGCGTACCGGTCGCATTGGGAAGCGCGGCGTAGGTGCTGACATAATTCTGGCGCAGGTTGAGGCCGGCCTTAAAGACATGCTTGCCAAGAGTAACGGAGTAGTCGTCGATCAACTGATGCTGCCGAACCTTGCGGCCTTGGGGATAGTCCCAGTCGTTGCCGCCCATGTTGGAGTAGAGCCCATCTCCGAATTCCCATGTGGTTGGGAAAGTCTTGATGGCGGCGGCATAGTCGGGAGGACCGAAAATCGCGGCGTAATACGAAGCGGACAGGAGCAACTGGTTCACCGCGGCCGGGGTGACCACCCTCGTGTAACCGATCTGGCCGCCATACGATGGCTGCACGCTGTTCGCGTTGAAAGCGGAGTTGATGGGATCGGTACCCGTGGCTTGGACGCCGTGATCGTCGTTGTAACGGACGTAGAGGCTGTCCCTGTCGGTGATGTTATAGTCCACACGTACGGCTTGGAGCCGCTCGGTATTCAGGTTGTTGACCGAACTCTGGAAGCCCGAGGCACAGGGCTTCGACACACCCCAACCGGCGGTTCCGGCAAAGTCGCCGCAGCCCAGGGCCGGATCGAGGGCGGCCGTCACCGGTGTGGCACGGGAGGCGCCGGAAGAAGTCGAGTACAAATTGAACGCGTTGGTGTATATCCCCACCGCCGGGGCATTAGTGGCCGTCAGATTGTTGAGGACGTACGTGGCGAACGCGCTGGTGGGAATGTAGACCGGTCCGCCGGAAGGCAGGACGTAACGCATTCCCTCGTTGTTGTAAAAGAAAAACAGCTTGTTCTTGATGATGCGGCCGCCTACCGACCCGGCCCACTCCCTGGAAATCGCGAAGGGGCGAGGCGTATCCGTCGAATTGTTGAAGAAGTCGTTGGCGTTCAAAACTCTTTCGTTGTAGTAGAACGCCGCGTTTCCGTGGAACTCGTTGGCGCCGGATTTGGTGACATAGTTCACCTGCGCGCCCGCCTGGCGTCCGTATTGGCCGGTATAGCCGTTGATGATGACCGCCGCCTCCTGGATCTCGTTGGAACCGAGCGTCAGGTTGCTCGCGCCCGAGTTGTTCAGGTTGAGGTAGGGATCCATGTTATCCGTGCCATTAATGGTGAACAGGTTCGAGACGCCCGGCAGTCCGAATACAGAGAAGTTGCCGTACCCTCCGCCGGTGCTGACGGTGACGCCGGGTGCCGTCAACGCATAGGCCGTCATGTCGTTCCCGGGGGCCGGCAGATTCGTCAACTGCGAGCTGTCGAACGTGGTAGCCAAATTGGCATTGTCGGTCTGCATCATGGAGACCTCCCCCACGACCGTAACGGTCTCGGCCTGTCTGGCAATCCCGAGGATGAACTTGACATTGGCCACCTGGCCGAGGCCGACCGTCACTTTCTCTATGGTCTTTTCGAAGCCCTGGGCGTCCACCGTGACGGTGTAGACGCCGGGCCTGAGCAGCGAAAAATGGAAGTCGCCCGCGGTGCCCGTGGTGGAGGTGTGCACCTCACCTGTGGCGTCGCTCTGCAGCGTCACTTTACCCGTGGTCACGCTCGCCCCACTTGGATCGGTCACGGTACCGACAAGCTCACCAGTGACGGTTGACTGAGCCATGAGTCCGAGGCAAGCAGCCAAAGCGATCAGAATCAGCCCGACGCACCGCATGTTTCTTGTTTTCATTTTCGTTTACCTCCTACTAATGCCTTCCTGCAGTTCAGAAGCGCGGTTCTGCGCTTGAAAGTACACACAGCTGCTAGCAACTCGCCTTCCAGCGTGAACCACACGATAATTGTATTGATAAATAAGGATCTTTTCAACTGAATATTGGTGTCGTCCCGAAGAAAGATCCGTAGCACCACTTCGCGGATGGGGCACCCGATTCCCAGAACATCGTGTAACCTCTTGTTAACTTTGAGGTTATTAGGGTTATGGGATTCTAAACTCCTGAATACGGATTGCGGAATCCAAAAGGGCGTCAAGACAGACCTCAAGGATCAGAAGGCATAGTAGCTACAGGACTTCGGCAGCCGGGCACGGGGGAATCCCTACTCCGCCGTCTTCCAGCGCCGCCCCGACCCTCAGGATGAGCGCCTCTTCCCAAGCCGGGCCGATGATCTGAATCGCGATGGGCAATCCGCCCGACGACAGCCCGCAGGGGATCGAAAGCGCCGGCAGGCCCAGCACGTTGATGCCCCGAACCAGGCGGGTGGTGGCCAGGCGCACGTCCTCTTCCCGGCCGCCCAACCGGACGGTCGTATCGCCGATGCGCGGGGCGGTATTGGGGGTGGTGGGAGCGATGAGACAATCCACTTGGGACCAGAGCTGGTCGAATTCGCGGCACATCCGGCGGCGCAGCCGCTGCGCGTTGATGTAGTCGGTGGCGGGCACCAGGCGGCCCTGGTCGAGCAGGGTGAGCACGTCGGGGCCGAATTTCTCCCGGTGTTCGAGGTGCGGCTCGGCCACGGCGGCGGCTTCCGCCAGCAGAATGACGCGGCCGACGGCATTCAGCGCGGCGACATCCGGAACCCTCACCGGCTTGACCAGCGCACCCAGCGACTGGGCGCGCGCGAAGACTCCGCGAACCGACGATTCGACGCCGGGGTCGAGTTGGTCGAAATAGAAATTCTCGGGGAAACCGATGTGCAGGCGGCGAATGGAGCAGCCGTCGTCGGGAATGAAGTCGACCACTGGGTGGCGCGAGGAGGTTGGATCGCGGCGGTCGTGCCCGGCGATAGCATTCAGCACCATGGCGGCATCGCGGACCGAGCGGGCGAGCGGGCCCATGTGATCGAGGCTGTAGGCCAAGGGCAGGGCGCCGTAACGGCTCACGCGGCCATAGGTGGGCTTGAGCCCCACGGCGCCGCAAAACGCCGCGGGGACACGGATGGAGCCTCCGGTATCGCTGCCCATGGCGGCGTAGACGAGCTGGGCGGCGACGGCCGCGCCCGAGCCGCCGCTCGAGCCACCGGGGCTGTGCGTGAGATTCCATGGGTTGCGCACCGGCCCGAAGTGCGGATTGGCCGAGGTGACGCCGTAGGCCATCTCGTGCATACTGAGCTTCCCGAGCATCACGGCGCCGGCCGCCCGCAGCCGTTCCACCACGGCCGCGTCGATGGCGGGGACAAAATCTTCATAGATCTTGGAGCCGCAGGTGGTGCGCACGCCGCAGGTGGCGAAAAGGTCTTTTACGGCGACGGGGATTCCGTGGAGGGGCCCGCGGTCGCGCCCGGCGGCCAGCTCGGCATCCGCCTGCCGCGCCTGTTCGAGGGACTGTTCGGCGGTGACGGTGATGAACGCATTGAGCTGGGGATTGAGGCGGCTGATGCGCGCGTGGGCGGCGGCCGCCAGCTCGACGGCGGAGACGCGGCGCGCCCGCAGTGCATCGGCGGCTTCCCGAATGGTCACTCGCCGTCCGCCTCGAGGCGCAACCCGGTGGCCGGTTCCACATCGGGCGTGAGGCGATTCGCCAACGGACGGAAGGCTGCTTCCAGCGCTTCGAGCGGCTCCGCGATGCGATTGAGCTGGGCGGCATCGACCTCGAGGCCGCTGGCTTTGGCGATGGCTTTCCAATCTTTCATGCACCCTCCAACGACAGCGGATCTTCCCGGTCCTGGTCCGCGGTCCAGTGCGCCCCGGCCAGCACGATCATGGCAGCCGCGAAGCTCCAGAGCAGGATGGTCACGGAGTGCTCGAAAACGAAGTATTCGCGGTGCAGCTTGGCCGATAACAGGGGAGATACCAGCAGGTTGACATACTTGAGCGCTTCGAGCGCGAGCCCCACCAGAATGGCTACGGGCGCCACGCGGGCCGGCTCGATCTTGCGGTTGGGCAGCAGCCAATAGATCAGAAACAGCGCCAGAATCGAGATCGGGACGGCCGCCAGTTTGAAGATCAGCAGGTTGATCCAGATGCCCAATCCGGCGTGGCGGCTGCTCGCCGCCTGTAGCCACTGGCTGTTCAAGGCCGTCAGCATCAGGGAGAGCAGCGCCAGGCCTCCGCACACAAAGATGAGGCCCAGGCTGACGATCTGGTTCTTGATGTAGGAACGGTTCCTGGCAACTCCCCACGCGCGGTTGAGGGCCACCTCGAGCGGCTCGAAGATGCCGTTGGCGGTGATCAGAAGCAGAAACATGCTGGTGAGATCGTTCTTGCCGTTCAGCTTGAACCAGACCTGGAGGTTGCGGACCATGAACTGGCCCGGCTCTCCGGCAAAAGAATCGCCGATGGCCAGGTAGATGGCCTGCTCCGCCGCGCGCCAGTGTAGGACATCGCGGCAGAAGGATGTGATGACGATGAGAAATGGATAAGTTGACAGCAACACGCTGGCGGCGATAGCGAGGGCGTAGACGTGCGCCTCGGTTTGCGCCAGGTAGTAAAGAGTCGGCCGCCAGCGCAGCCACCACAGGCCCTGGTTCTCGGGGAGGATCGTGGGGAGCAAACTCCAGCTTAACTCGGGCGGTCACCGCGGAGATGGAACGAGCGGTACGATTTGACGTAGTGGTGGGAAAGCAGGATAGAATGGAATTGCGATGCGGAGGGTCTCCAGTTCGTTGATGGCGGCGCTGATTGTGGGGGCGCTCTTCTGGGGAAATTGCCTCTCCTGTCCGCAGATGCTGCTCGCTGTCGCGGCGCACCAACCGGCGCATAGCTGCTGCCACCGGACCAAGACGGCGGGCACGAGCTGCCAATCCCAGGGATTGCAGCATTTTCTGAAAGCCGGTCCGGAAGTGCAGACGGCGGCCGTCGCGGTGGTGGCGGCGGTGGCGCCGGCGATAGGCGTTTCTCTGCCTCAAGGCGCGCTGGTTACACCGGTCGGGGTGGAACACGCACCGCCTGATTTACTCGCATTGCACTCCGCTTTTAGAATCTAGTCTCTTCCTTTACATTTTTTGGGACAGGTGGTGTCGGCATGAGTGCCGACACGGCAGGCATAAGTGCCTGCGCCACGGTGAGAGGAAATGAGATTACGATATCTGGTTTGTATCCTGGCCCTTGGGGCGCCGGCCGGGGCGCAGCCGCTGCCGACGCTGGTGGAAGAGGCGCTGCGGAATAATCGCGAGATCCTGGCGGCGCAGAAGCGGTACGAGGCTGCCCGCCAGCGGCCCAGCCAGGCCGGCAGCCTGCCCGACCCGACGGTGTCAGTGGGCTATACGGCGAACGGCGGGCCGTGGCCCGTGGCGGGTATCGGGCACGAACCCACCAGCAACGCCGGCCTCACCGTCTCGCAGGAAATGCCGTTCCCGGGCAAGCGCAAACTGCGGGGCGAGATCGCGGCGAAAGAGGCCGATGCCGAATTCGAGCAGTATCTCGCGGTGCGCCTCAACGTGGTATCGCGGCTCAAGCAGGCGTACCACGAGCTGCACCACGCCGCCACGGGCATCGCGTTCGTCAAGCGCTACCAGGACGTGCTCCGGAATATCCTGCGCATATCCGAAGCCCGCTATACCGTGGGGCGCGCGGCGCAGCAGGACGTCTTCAAAGCGCAGATGCAGTTCTCCATTTTCGAGACGCAGTTGTTGCGGTACGAGCAGGAACGCACCAGCAAGGAGATCGAGATTTGCGCGCTGCTCAACCGGCCCACCGCGGGGCATATAGAAGTGCCGGAGGACATGGCGCCGGGCGAGCTGACGGTGACTCTGGAGGAGATGCTGGCACACGCGCGTACCCAGGCGCCGGCGCTGGCGCGCGAGCAGAAGGTGGTGGAGCGCGACGAGCTGGCGGCCAACCTGGCGCGCAAGAGCTACTACCCCGACTACACCCTTTCTGGCGGCCACTTCAACCAGGGCGGCCTCCCTCCAATGTGGCAGTTCCGCGCGGATTTCAAGCTGCCGGCTTGGTTGGGCAAACAGCGCGCGGAGGTCAACGAGCGGGTCTTCACGGCGAGCCAGGCGCGGCACAGCTACGAAGCCGCGGACGTTGGAATTCAGGCGAGCATCCGCGAAGAGTACACGCTGGCGGCGACGGCGCGGAAGCTGATCGACCTGTACCAGAAATCGGTGATCCCAGAGGCACGACTGGCCTTGGAATCGTCCATCGCCAGCTACCGGACGGGGGCGCTCGATTTTCTTTCGGTGTTTTCGAATTTCATGAACGTGGTGGATTACGAGCTGATGTCCCACGAGGAAGTCATGCAATTCCACGTGGCGCTGGCCAAGCTGGAGGAACTGACCGGCATGGAGATCGAGCAATGAAAAAAGTTGCCATTGTATTTTTGATCGCCGCCGCTTACCTGGGCGGCTACGGCTATGGCCGTTGGTACGCCAAACCGGCCGCCGCCGCGCGGAAGCCCCTCTATTGGGTAGACCCCATGCATCCCTGGTACAAGTCCGACAAGCCGGGGATCGCGCCGGATTGCGGCATGAAACTGGTTCCGGTCTATGCGGGCGAAGAGAAGAAGACCACCACGCTGCCTCCGGGCACCGTCGAAATCCCGCCGGAGCAGCAGCAGCTCATCGGCGTCCAGTACGGCGCCGCTGAATACGAGTCCGCCACCGGCTCCATACGCGCGGCGGCGCGCGTGACGCTGGACGAAACCAGGATCGCCAAGGTCCAGACCAAGCTGGAAGGCTGGGTCGACCAGGTGTTCGCCGACTTCACCGGCAAGCTCGTCCAAAAGGGCGATCCGCTATTGTCGCTCTACAGTCCTGAGGCCTTGGCGACGCAGGAGGAATTCCTGTTGGCGACGAAGGCGCAGCAACTGATGCAGGACAATCCCGTACACGAGATGCTGGGCAGCACGGAAAACCTGGTGGCGGCGGCCAAGAAACGCCTCGAACTCTGGGACATCAGCGACCTGCAGATCGACGAAATCTCGCGCAGCGGGCAAACCCTCAAGAACCTGACGCTCTATTCGCCTATTTCCGGGTTCGTGATGGAGCGCAATGCGTTTCCCAGCCAGCGCGTGACGCCGGACACCGTACTCTACACGGTCGCCGACCTCTCGACCGTGTGGGTGACGGCCGATGTGTTCGAGTACGAAGCCGTCGACATCCACCTGAATCAGCCGGCCACTCTGACGCTGGCCTATTTGCCGGGACGCACGTTCCACGGGCGAGTGAGCTACATTCTGCCCCAGGTGGACCCCACGACGCGCACGCTCAAGGTGCGGGTGGAGTTCGCAAACCCAGGCTACGCGCTGAAGCCCGATATGTACGGCGAGGTGGAGTTCCAGACGGGCGGCGCGCGCAAGCTGGTGGTTCCGCAATCGGCGGTGCTGAATTCGGGCGACCACCAAACGGTGTTCGTGGATCGCGGCAACAGCTACTTCGAGCCGCGCGCAGTGAAGATCGGCGAGCAAATGAACGGCCGCATCGAGATCTTGAGCGGGCTGAAAGCCGGCGAGCGCATCATCATCTCGGGCAATTTCCTCATGGATTCGGAGAGCCGCCTGAAATGATCGACCGTATCATTGAACTCTCGGCGCGCCACCGCTTCATCGTGTTCCTGTTCGTCACGGCGGCGGTGATGGCGGGGTGGTGGGCCATGAACAGCATTCCGCTGGACGCCATCCCCGACCTCAGCGACACGCAGGTGATCGTCTACTCGC
Organism: Bryobacteraceae bacterium; assembly: GCA_049515735.1. Classification (GTDB taxonomy): domain Bacteria; phylum Acidobacteriota; class Terriglobia; order Bryobacterales; family Bryobacteraceae; genus Fen-178. The sequence continues at coordinate 22,990 of JBEKTU010000027.1, read as the reverse complement.
GCTGGGACCGCAGCCCCGACATCATGGAGGACCAGGTCACCTATCCCATTGTGAGCGCCATGCTGGGCACCCCCAAGGTGAAGGACGTGCGCGGGTTTTCGGATTTCGGCTACTCCTACGTGTACATCATCTTCGAGGACGGCACCGACCTCTACTGGGCGCGCTCGCGCACGCTCGAGTACCTCTCGAAAATTCTGCCGCGACTGCCGCAGGGCGTCAACACCGAGCTGGGGCCGGACGCCACCGGCGTGGGCTGGGTCTTTCAGTACGCGCTGGTGGATAGCGGGGGGCATGACCTGGCGCAGTTGCGCTCGGTCCAGGACTGGTACCTGCGATATCACTTGCAGTCGGTCGCGGGCGTGGCGGAAGTGGCGCCGCTGGGCGGCTTCGTGCGGCAGTACCAGGTCAACGTGGATCCCAACCGGCTGGCGGCGTACGGCGTGCCGATCTCCAAAGTGGTGGCGGCGGTGCGCGGCGGAAACAACGACGTGGGCGGGCGGCTGGTGGAGTTCACGGGCCGCGAGTACATGGTGCGCGGGCGGGGATACGCGCGCTCGACGGCGGACCTGGAGAACATCGCGCTGGCGGTCAGCCCTTCGGGAGTGCCGATCCTGGTGCGCGACGTGGGAACGGTGACGCTCGGCCCCGACATGCGCCGCGGCGTGGCCGATCTCGATGGCACGGGCGAGGTGGTTTCGGGAATCGTCATCATGCGGCAGGGCGAGAACGCGCTGGCTCTCATCGACCGTGTGAAGGCCAGGCTGAAGGAGATCGAGCCGGGGCTGCCGCCGGGAGTCAAACTCGTCACTGCGTACGACCGCTCGGAGCTGATCCTGGCCTCGATAGACAACCTGAAACACACGCTCATCGAGGAACTGGCGGTGGTGGCGATCGTGATCCTGATCTTTCTGTGGCACATTCCCAGCGCCATCATCCCCATTCTGACGATTCCCATCGCGGTGGTGATTTCGTTTCTGCCCATGCGCCTGATGGGGATGAGCTCGAACATCATGTCGCTGGGAGGGATCGCCATCGCGGTGGGCGCTATGGTGGACGCCGCCATCGTGGTGGTGGAGCAGACCCACAAGAAGCTGGAAGGGGCCCATCCAAGCTGGACCACCGGCGATTACCAGCGGGCAATTGTCGACGCCGTGAAGGAAGTGGGCGGGCCGAGCTTCTTCGCGCTGCTGGTGATCGCGGTCTCATTTCTGCCGGTGCTGACGCTGGAGGCGCAGGAGGGCCGGCTGTTCAAGCCGCTGGCTTACACCAAGACTTTCGCCATGATTGTGGCGGCGGTGCTGGCCATCACGCTCGACCCGGCCATGCGGCTGCTCTTTTTCCGCAAGGAGAACTTTCGATTGCGTCCACGCTGGCTGGCAGGGCTGGTCAACGGGGTGCTGGTGGGCAAGATCCACTCCGAGGAGAAGCACCCCATCAGCCGCGTGTTGATGCGGATCTACGAGCCGGTGGTTCGCTCGACCCTGCGCTGGAAATGGCTCATCATCGCGGGTGCGCTGGCGCTGGTGGCAGCGACGGTCCCGGTGTACCAGAAGCTCGGCTCGGAGTTCATGCCGCCGCTCGACGAAGGAACGCTGCTGTTCATGCCTACTACGCTGCCGGGCATCTCGGTGGCGGAAGCGCAGAGGCTGATGCAGGCGCAGGACCGCATCCTGATGCGGTTTCCCGAGGTGGAGCGCGTGCTGGGCAAAGCCGGCCGCGCGGAAACCTCTACCGATCCCGCGCCCTTCTCCATGATGGAGACGGTGATCTCTCTGAAGCCGAAGGGCCAGTGGCGCAAGGTCGCAACGTGGTACGACAAATGGCCGCAATGGACCAAGGCCCTGTGCGCGCACATCACTCCGGACCATATTTCCACCGACCAGCTTGTCACTGAGATGAACGATGCGCTGAGCATCCCGGGAGTCTCGAACGCCTGGACGATGCCCATCAAAAACCGCATCGACATGCTGACCACGGGCATCCGCACACCCGTAGGCATCAAAGTTTACGGGCCGGATCTGGCGGGCATCGAGCGCGTGGGGAAGCAGATTGAGCGCGTCCTGCCGCAGGTGACCGGCACGCGCAGCGTCTTTGCCGAACGAGTGGGCGGAGGCTACTTTCTGGACTTCGATCTCAAGCGCGACCAGCTTGCGCGCTACGGCCTGAGCGTGGACGATGCGGAGATGGTAGTCACCAATGCCATTGGCGGGGAGAACGTGAGCACCACCATCGAAGGGCGCGAGCGCTACCCCATCAACGTACGCTACTACCGCGATTACCGCAGCTCGCTCGAGGGCCTGGGGCGCGCGTTGGTGCCCGCCATGGATGGCAAGATGCAAATCCCGCTGGCGCAGATCGCGACCCTGAAGCTGGTCACGGGGCCGGCCATGCTGCGCAATGAGAACGGCATGTTGGACGGCTATGTCTACGTGGACGTGGCGGGGCGCGACATTGGCGGCTACGTCGCGGAGGCCAAGCGCGTGGTGAGTGAGAGCGTGCAGCTTCCACCGGGATACACGCTGGCGTGGAGCGGCCAGTACGAAGCCATGGAGCGCGTCCGCGAGCGGCTGAAGGTTGTCCTGCCGCTGACGCTGTTCCTGATTTTCATGCTGCTGTATTTGAACACGAAGTCCACGGCGAAGACCATGCTGATTTTGCTTGCCGTGCCCTTCTCGGCGGTGGGCGCCATCTGGCTGCTGTACCTGTTGGGCTACAACATGAGCATCGGGGTGTGGGTGGGGCTGATCGCGTTGATGGGCGTGGATGCGGAGACGGCCGTCTTCATGCTGCTGTACCTCGACCTCGCCTTCGAGGAACGGCGCCTGGCGGGGCACATGCACAGCCTGGCGGACTTGCAGGAAGCCATTGTTCACGGCGCGGTGAAGCGCATCCGGCCGAAGTTCATGACGGTGGCGACGATGTTCGTGGGACTGGCGCCGATCATGTGGTCCACGGGGGCCGGGGCGGACGTGATGAAGCGCATCGCGGCGCCCATGATCGGCGGAATTTTCACTTCTTTCATTCTGGAGCTGGTGGTCTACCCGGCAATCTATGAGGTCTGGAAATGGCATTCGGTAAAACGGCAAGTTGCATAATCCTAGCGGCGGCGCTGGCGTCGGCCGCACAGTTCACGGTGCGCCACGAGCACCTGCGAAAGGGCTGCGCCGGCGTGATGACGGTGAATGAGAATGGCGTCTCGTTCACTGGCGCGAAGAAGCACGCCTGGAAGTGGAAGTACGAGGACATTCAGGAACTGACGCTGGCGCCCGAAAGCATCTGTATACTGACGTATAAGGACAGCAAACTACGGCTGGGCGCGGACCGGGTATATGCATTCACAGGCAAGATTCCGGCCGAGGAACTGTACGCACTCTTGAGGGAACGGATGGATCAGCGTTTCGTGGCGGCGTTAAGCCAGGCCTCCGGGACTGTCTCCTGGTCGCTGCCCGTAAAGCACCTGAGGCCCGTCGTTGGCTCCGAGGGCACGCTCGCATTCGGCGCGGACGCCATCGTGTACTCGACCCCCGCCAAAGACGAATCCCGCACGTGGCGTTACTCGGACATCGAAAGCATCGTCAGCTCCGGTCCATTTCAATTGACCATTACAACCCTGGAGAAAGGGTTCAACTTTCAGTTGAAGCAACCAATCGCGGAAGCCCGATACAACCAACTGTGGCTTCAAATCGAAAAGAAGAACGGGAGAATTCAATGAAGAAGCAGATTGCGATTACCATTGCCGCGGCGGCCCTGATGTTAGCGGCGCCAGCCAAGCAGACGTTCACCGGCGTTATCACCGACGACATGTGCGCCAACGCCGATCACAAGGCCATGAATATGGGCGCGGACGCCAAGTGCGTCGCCGAATGCGTGAAGGCGGGCGGGAAGTACGTTTTGTACGACGGCAAGGAGGCCTACACGCTGAGCGACCAGAAGACCCCGGAGAAGTTCGCCGCCAAGAAAGTGACGGTCACGGGGACGCTGGACGCGAAGACCAAGACGATCCAGGTGGATTCGATCGCCGCCGCGAAGTAGGAGCCAGGCGTGATAATGGCGGTATGCCCGAACCCGAGCATGCCGCCGCCGAATTCTACTGCCCGAACTGCACCCAGCCGGTCGCCGACCCTCTGGTGTGCGGCGATTGCCACGCGCTGATTTGCCGCCAGTGCGGCACACCGCTGGAGCGGCTCGACGAGTTGGGGATCGGCTGAACTGGCCGTGTTATCGTGAGACCAGTTGGTGATAACGTGATCCGCAGGCTCTGCATCTCTGGTGCCGAACTCATTCGTCGCGCCGTTCGCCAGGCGCTCCCAGCCCGGAAGCAGTCGCCCTGGATGCGCTACGCCGGGTTTGTCGAGTCCGGGAATGCGAACTCCAGCCAGTCCATCGACGACATCGTATATGGTTCGAAGGACTGAATGCTACGTCGATACGTCCGCGCTGATCGCGTTCCTGGACCGGTCTGACAGTTATCACCCACTCTTCAAGCGGCTATTCTCCGACCCACCCCCGCTCGTGACATCGGCGTTAGTGATCGCAGAGGGCCACGGCTGGTTCCTACGCCGGTACGATCAGAACCGCGCAGTCCAGTTCCTGAACTTCGTCCTGGAGTGCCGGCTCTCTCCATCGGGCCATTCGACTCGAGTGAACTGGCGAAGGCCGCTCGGCTGGTCAAGAAGTTCTCCGATCAGCAACTGACGCTTGCGGATGCGCACGGACTGGCGCTTATGAGCGAGCGCCGCACGTCCACGTGCTGGTCGACAGACCGACACCTGGGACTGACCGGCGCCGCGCTGGTCATGTGACGGGCGCGGTACGATAGGGCAATAAGGCATGAAGACGGTCTTTCTCGTGGCCTGTGCAGCGAAGAAGCGGACAGCAGAGATTCCTGCCGAGGACCTTTACTCTTCACCCCTATTTCGCAAGTCTCGAGCGTACGTACTTCGGCAATTGAAAAATGGTGATCTATGGTTCATCCTCTCGGCCAAGCACGGGCTACTGGAACCGGGAACCGTGATTCACCCTTACAATGAGACGCTGAACGCGATGAAGAAATCGGAACGACTGGAGTGGTCCCTGAAAGTCATGAAGGCCTTGGGCGGAATCCTCCAACCAGGCAACAGGGTGGTTTTTCTGGCAGGTTTGAGGTATCGAGAGTTCCTGAAACCTAAGGTCTCCGCCGTTGGCTGTGACACCTTGGTGCCGATGCAAGGAATGCGAATTGGGGAGCAATTGAGGTGGTTATCGTGACAGTTGCTGACCGTGTCGCGCACCTTCGCCGTTTTTACGACATTCTTGCTCGGCTCGAATTCGGCTACGGCGGTGTCAGAGTACTACAGGCGTGTTCGGCGCGTTCTGAATGGCCTCAGCGTGGCGTGTACTTCTTCTTCGAGAACGGCGAGGTTCGGTCGGGTTCCGGCTCGGGCAATCGCGTGGTCCGCGTGGGGACGCACGCTGTTTCGCTGGGGTCACGGACTTCATTGTGGAATAGACTTTCGCAACACAAAGGGGCTGCCGATCTTACCGGCAATCACCGTGGGTCTGTCTTCCGTCTGCTTGTCGGGAGCGCGCTCTCGGCACGCGACCCCAACTTGACCGTATCCACGTGGGGGCGGTCAGCCCCAAGGGACACGCGCCTCGCCGAACAAGCTCTCGAACAAGCCGTATCGCGCCACATCGGCGCAATGCCGTGCTTGTGGGTCTCAATCGGCGATGCCCCCTCGCCGCAGAGCCGGAGGGCATACATCGAGCGCAATAGCATTGCTTTGCTTAGTAATGCCGTGATCGACGAGACTGAAGCCTCGGATCGTCCCTCAAGCACGTGGTTAGGCTTGTGGTGCCCCCGTTCCAATGTCCGTAGTTCGGGCCTATGGAACCAGCGTCACATTAGGGCAGAATACGATCCGGCGTTCCTGGATGAGTTGGAAGGCTACATCGGGTGAACCGTTGTTCGGCCAGCCTCCGAGGCTAGATCTTCATGCTTGCGAGCCATAAATGCCTCGCTGCTCGTGGGCACATGGGCGTACTTGCCACGGACGGCGAGAATCAAATCCTTGTTTGGCTGCACCGGCCAGACAAGTGCCGCCTGCTCGAGGGTTATGGCCAATTCCTGCCGCTCCTTCCAACTGAGGGCACGGACCGCAGTCAGAATTTGCCGCACCTCCGTCGACATCGTAGGTGGCCGCCTCCAACTCTATCTTACCCCGGGCACGTAGGTGCGCAGGAAGCGCGCATTGGTTTCCGCGTGTAGCGCGGGCTGCTCGACCGCTTCGGGGAACAGCCACGCCTCGCCGGGCTGGAAAGGCTCCCCTTCGATTGCGCCGCGGCCTTCCACGCAAATCCAGATTTGGCACGGTTCAGGCGCAGGCGTGTGCGGCGCGCCCGGCGTCAGCTTCACCAGTTCGGTTACGAAATGCGGGCAGCGCACCAACTCTTCGCAACCCTTGGAAATGGGCGTCGCGCGCACGGCGCCCGGGTGCACTCCCAAATCCGAGATCGCCACGGCTTTCTCAACGTGAAGCTCGCGCGGGCGGCCGTAGTCCCACAGCCGATAGGTCACGTCCGAATTCTGCTGGATTTCGCAAAGAACGATGCCGCCGCCGATGGCGTGCACCGTGTGGGCCGGCGTGAAATAGGTCTCGCCAGACTTCACAGGAATCCAGTTGATGAGCCGCTCGATCTCGCCCGTGCGCGCGGATTCCAGCAGCCGCTGGCGTGTGATGGGCTGGCGGAACCCGAGCGCGACGGAGGCGCCCGGTTCGGCGTCCAGGATGTGCCACATTTCGGTCTTGCTATCCGGATGCACCTGCACCGAGAGGCGCTCGGAAGTGAAAATCAGTTTGACCAGGAGGGGCAGTTCCCGGCCGGCCAGGTACCATGCCTCGCCGATAGGCCTTTCCGAATCCGGAAACCAGGGCTCGAGGCGGGTCTTGCCCCACACCTTCTCGCGGAGAGAGGGCGTGAGGCGAATGGGCTTCTCCATACTCATGAGTTCTGGACGATGAACTGGTGGATGCGGTCGAGGCCCCGCTTGAGGTTCTGCATGGAAGCGGCGTAGGAGATGCGGATGTGGCGATCGGTGCCGAACGCCTCGCCGGGGACCACCGCCACGTGCGCCTCCGCCAGCAGCCGCTCCGAAAGTTCGAGCGAGGTCCGGATGCCGTTCTTGCCCAGGGCCGCCGACACGTTCGGGAACGCGTAGAACGCGCCCCGCGGCTCGGCGCATTTCACGCCCGGAATGTCGCGCAGGCGCTGGATTACAAAATCGCGGCGGCGGCGGTAATCGGCGAGCATGGCGGCCACGGAATCCTGCGGACCGGTTAGAGCTTCGACGGCGGCCTTTTGGGAGATGGAACAGGGATTTGACGTCGAGTGGCTCTGCAACTTGGTCATGGCGGTCACGATGGGCGCGGGCACCAGGCCATAGCCGATGCGCCACCCCGTCATGGCGTAAGTCTTGGAGAGTGTTCCCGCCACCAGCACCCACTCTTTGGCTCCGGGCAGCGCCGCCACGGAAAACGGCTCGCTGTCATAAAGAAAATGGGAGTAGCACTCGTCGGTCATCAGGTAGATGCCGCGCGCGGAGGTCAGTTTGAAGAGCTTTTCGAACTCGCCCAAATCCATCACCGCGCCGCTGGGGTTGCAAGGCGAGTTGATAAGCACCATTTTGGTGCGCGAGGTAAGGTGCGGTTCGATCATGGAGGCGGTGAGCGCGAAGCCCTTCTCCTCGTCGGTATCGGCGAAGACGCAGGTGCCGCCGGCGTAGTGGACGACGTCTTGATACGTCACCCAGTAGGGCACCGGGATGACGACCTCGTCGCCGGGGTTCACGAGCGCCTGCGTGAGGTTGAAGACGAGGTGCTTGCCGCCCATCGTGATGATGCATTCGCTGGGCTGGTAATCGGTCCCGAAGTCCCGGTTGTGGCGGTCGCAGACGGCCTTCCTCAGTTCGGCGGTGCCGGCTGCCGGCGTGTACTTGGTGAAGTTCTGCTCGATGGCGCGGATAGCGGCGCGCTTGATGTGATCGGGCGTGGGGAAATCCGGCTCGCCGGCCCCGAAGTCCACCACGTCGACGCCTTGGGCGCGAAGCCTTTCGGCGTCGGCCGCCACTTTCATGGTGGAAGACACGCTTATGGAAGAGATACGTTGCGTAATTCGGTTTGCTGCTGCCTGCATGTCGTTGTGGTCTAAGCCCCTCTCCGTTTGATTTTAGACAGCCGGCGATGCAGCCGCGCTTCCACGGCGGGCGGCACCAGCCCGGTGATGTCCCCTCCCAGGCTGAAAACCTCTTTTACCAGGCGGGAGCTGATAAAAGAATAAGCCTCGTTAGCCATCATGAAGACCGTTTCAATTCCAGGACCCAGCCGCCGGTTCATGAGGGCCATCTGCAATTCGTACTCGTAATCCGAAATGGCGCGGATGCCGCGCAGCAGCACAGTAGCCGAGCGCGCGGCCGCATGATCCACCAGAAGCCCGTCGAAAGAATCCACCCCCACATTGGGGTAGACGCCGACCACCTCGCGCAACATTTCCATGCGCTCTTCCACCGAGAAAAGCGGCTCCTTGGTCTCATTTCGCAAAATGGAAACGATCAGCCGGTCGAACATTCGCGAACCGCGCTGGATCAAGTCGAGGTGCCCGTTGGTGATAGGGTCGAACGAGCCCGCATAGATGGCGATGACGCTACGTGGATTTGGAGACAATGTAATAATTCTAGCGAAAACCGCGAGGCGGCGGGGTGCCCCGTGGGCCCAGCGGCTTCACTTCTTCTTCCCCGCGATCTGCCAGTCGGTGAATGGCGAACGCACACCGCGGATTTTCACGTTCAGGCAATAGGGAACGCCGGAGGCGAAGGCACGCTGGACGGCGGGGCGAACCTCATCGATGCGCTCGATGGTTTCGCCGCCGCCGCCGAATGCCTTCATGATGGCGTCGTAGGGCGTCGATTGCAACTCGCAGGCAACGGTGACGCCGCCGAAGGCGGAGGATTGCATCTCCCGTTCCAGACCCCAGCCCGCGTCGTTGCCCACTATGAGGACGATGGGCAGTTTGTGGCGCACGGCGGTGTCCATTTCGGCGATGTAGAAGCCCAGAGCGCCGTCGCCGGTGATGACAGCCACGGGCCGCCCGGGATGCGCCAGTTGCAGGGCCAGACCGTTGGGCAACGAGGATCCGATGGTCCCCAGCGGGCCGAGGCGCAGCCAGCCGCCGGGCTCGCGCGCGGGGAGCAAAGCGCGGCCCCAGTGCACGAAATCGCCGCCATCCCAGGAGTACAGCACGTCGCGTGGCAATGCCTGCCTCAATTCGCGGCAGAAAGTGGCGGGGTGCATGGGCGAGGCAGCGTCGGAAGCAGCCTGCGCGAGCGTGGCCTCCCAATCGCGACGGAGCGCGCGCAGGCGGTCGAGCCAGGGGGCGCCCCCTGGGCCCGGCGGCCACGGCTGGGGGCCGGCGGCATCGACGAGGGCTTCGAGCGCGAGGCGGGCATCGGCGCAGATGGCGGCATCGAGCCGGCGATTGAGGCCCAACTCCTGGGGGTGAATATCGATCTGGATGAATCGGGCTTCGGGCGGAAACAGGCGCGCCCCGCCCATCGCCAGGCGGTAGTCGATGCGTTTGCCGACGATGAGGAACAGGTCGGCTTCGCGAAAGGCGGTGTGAACGGCGTAGTTGAGCGCGGGGTCGGCGTAGCCGAATACGAGGGGGTGGTCGTCGGAGACCGTGCCACGCCCCATGGCGATGGTGTAGAGCGGGATTTGAGTCAGTTCGATGAAGCGGCGGAGGGCCTCTTCGGCGTGGGACCACCAGATGCCGCTGCCGGCGATCAGGATGGGGCGCTCGGCCGCGCGGAGCAAGCCGATGGAGCGGTGGATGTCGTCCGAGTGGGACGGACTTTCTGGCGTCTCGGGGCGTGGGCAGGGCTGGGGGCCCGTCGTGCCGGCGTCGGCTGTGAACAGGTCTACTGGAATAGTCAGATGCACGGCGCCCTTGCGGCCGCTATCGGCTTCAGCGTAAGCGCGCTCGAGGTACGACGGGATCTGGGCGGCATGGGGCACCTCGGCGGCCCACTTCACCACGGGCCGGGCCATGGCCACCTGGTCGATGTCCTGAAAAGCCTGGCGGCCGGCCAAGGTGCTGGGGCGGCTGCCGCTAACGGCAATCAGAGGGCTACCGGCGAGGTTGGCGGTGGCTATACCGGTGAGTGAGTTGGTGTGGCCGGGACCGCCGGTGACGAGGGAAAGCGCGGGCTTGCGGTGAATCCGCGCCCAAGCGTCGGCGGCGTGGGTGACGGCGGATTCGTGCCGCATGTCGAGGATGCGAATGCCGCGGCGGGCGGCGACGGCCAGCACTTCGTTGAGGTGATCGCCGACCAGCGTGAAGATGGTCGCAACGCCCAACCGCGCTGCCGTTTCGACAAACAACTCCGCTCCGCTTGGCATAGAAGTATTCTAGAACTTGTGAGTCTGAAAATCCTGGTTACGGGCGGCGCCGGATACATCGGCGCGCACACCGTGCGCCTGCTGCTGGAGCAGGGGCACGATGTCACGGTGGTGGATAATCTTTCCAAGGGGTATCGGCACAACGTGCCCGCCGGCCGGCTGCACGTGCTGGACCTGGCCGATACCAGCGCCCTGGCGCAACTGATGCGCGAAAAGCGGCCAGAAGCTGTGATCCACTTCGCCGCCTTTATTGCGGTGGGCGAATCCATGCGCGAGCCGGAGCGGTACTTCGCCAACAACGTGGGCGGCTCGCTATCGCTGCTCACCGCCATGGTGCAGGCGGGCGTCAAGCACATGGTCTTCTCGTCCACGGCAGCGGTGTACGGGAATCCGCATACCACCCCGATTGTGGAGACGTTTCCCATCCAGCCGGTGAGCCCGTACGGCGAATCCAAGGTGATGGTGGAGACGCTGCTCGGATGGTTCGACCGCATCCACCACCTGACCAGCGTCTCTCTGCGCTACTTCAACGCCTCGGGCGCCGACCCCGGAGGCCAGTTGGGCGAAGAACACCAGCCCGAGACCCACCTGATCCCGCTGCTGCTGCGCGCGGTGATGACGGGAAGCCCCATCACGGTTTTCGGGGACGATTACGACACGCCCGACGGCACCTGCGTACGCGACTACATCCACGTGAACGACCTGGCACAGGCGCACATTCTGGCCGTGGAGTACCTGCTGGGCGGCGGCGCAACCGACCAGTTCAACGTGGGCACCGGGACGGGCCACACGGTAATGGAAATGATCCGGGTGGTGGAGGAAGTGACCGGCAAGAAGGTCCCCTACGTGACCGGCGCGCGACGGGAAGGCGACCCGCCGAGCCTGGTGGCAGCCGCTGGCAAGCTGCGGGCCAAGCTGGGCTGGCAGCCGCAACACCAGGAGCTGCGGACGATCGTCGAGCACGCGTGGAAGTTCGCGAAGAGGGGTACGGCGGTCTCATGAGTCCCTATACCTTTCAAATGCTGCTCGTGCAGGGTTACAGCCGGGATGATGTCATCCACGATCCGAACCTCAACCTGCTGGCCCGATGGACGCCATTCGCCTGCGGATGTCTTGGTGCGCTCGGGCTCGGCTTGCGGTCGCCCGCATATTTCTGGGCGCTCGGAACCCTGACCCTCATCGGCGCCGTGAGTTCGAGAAGCTTCTACGACTACCTTTACCAGATCTTCCTTCGCCCACTGACCGGCCTGGGGGAGATGCCTCGCCACGGAGCGCCCCGTCGCTTCGGCTGTGCCATCGGCGCCGCGCTTTTCATCCTCAGCGGCACGGGGTTTTACGTGCAAAGCCCACTGCTGTCTTTGATCCCGGCCCTCATTATCATCCCGTTGGCGTTTGGCGCCGTCTTCACCCAATGGTGCTTCGCATCGGCTTTGTACCGCTTTGTCTCCGGAAAGAAAACAGACTGCTACTGAAAGGCAGCCTGCGCGCGCGCTGAATCTGGTCGGCATCCAGAAGGTTCTGGTACGCAGAATCCTCAACGCAAGCGGGGGCGGCTTTGCGTATGATGGAACTGAATGGGCGTCGGCGAAACGCTGCTGAATGAGGTAGTTCGACGCGTCCCCACGGTGGGGAAGCGCAGCCAATTGGTCGTTACTGTTTGTGACGCGCTACACTAGCGAGATCGGCACGGGCTCGATTGCAGTTTGCCCTTTATCGAGGAGACCGAAGGACGCTCAGTGTCTTGGCCGCCTCGCCCTAAAGAATCGGCTTCGCCACTGGTATCGGGGCGCGGCGGGAAGGAGAGCAAAATGTCCGAGGGCGTCGGCAGGCTATTGGCGGTAGTGATAGTCGTTGTCCTGATCGCGGTGACGGCCTACCTCACTCGTCGTTCCGTGAGGAGGGATCAGCATCTAAAGCCCAAGATTCCTGAAGGTAGCGCGCCATCCGTGACGCCGAAGGCGGCCAAGCCCTATTGGCTGATCGCCTTGGCTGGATTGGCCGTTATTTGTGCTTGGTCTTTGTCGAAGTATAAGAGCCCGGAGCAGATCGAGCTTGAGCGGGAAGCCGCCAACCGAGAATACCTCAGACAGAAGGCCATTGTTGATGACGTGCGGTCGTTGGTTGACGCCAGTAGGTCACTGGGGATTCAAGACGTCGAGTTACGCGGCAGGGCTCTTGTTTGGGACATTTCCGTGAACGCAGCTCGCGTTCGAAATAACCGAAGTGAGGTGTATGACATGCTCCCGCATGCTCTCCAGGCTGGCCCCGCCGACAGTGCCATCACCGTTTTCCTGCTTAATACCGATGACGCGCAGTACTCCAACTGTGTACATTATTCTTTTTCGCATAGCTCCTACTCGTTCGGTGGCGGATGCAGAACGTCCTATCATATCGCGGTTGCGTATTGGCCCGAGAAAAGGGCGGCTGGGATGGTCACCGTAACGGGGCCGGACCCGCCTTCGTGGATAGGTTTATCTGAGAGCAGAGGTCTCATAGACAGGCTTCGAAGGGCTGACTACGAGGCGATTGCGGACTATATTGAGGCGCTCCGCCGAGTTCAGTGATCGGCTAGCGAGCGCTCAAAAGGCACAGGTCTCGGCGAGGTAAGACAACACCGACCGCCTCCTCGAAGCCAGGTTCCGCTCGAGTTCTCCCCGCCTCAAAGAGGGTGGGCGAAGCCGGTGGGTCCCATGATGTGGGATTGCCGGAAAGTGCCCCACTCAGCGCGCTAAGAAAACCGGCCGGAGGATCGCCACCCCGATCCTCCCGTGCAGATTTTCGTCGGGCGAGGCGACATCGCCGCCGCCGAACCAGACGCGGATGACGCTACCATCCACCACCACCGTGGGGTCGCAGACCACCTTCGCATCCCATGGCTGGTCGCCGCTGAAAATCACGGGTAGCTTCCGCCAGTGGACGCCATCGGTCGAGCGCGCCAGGCCCAGGCGGCGGTTCTCGGTGGTGTCGCGGCCGGTGTAGAGCATCCAATAGAAACCGTCGGAATTCCATACGGCCGGCTCGCCCAGACCGTTCTCGTCGAATGCGCCAGGGTCGCCCAGTTCCAGAACCGGGTTGGCGCGGAACTTCTCCCAGCGGACACCATCCGTGGAACGCGCGACACCGAGGCGCTGGCGGCGGGCGCGATCCTGGCCGAGATAGAAGAGATAGAAATACGGCTCGATGCGGACCACGCAGGGATCGGCCACACCGTACTCGTCCCAGCTTCCGTAGGGGCCCGGCTCGATTACGGGTTTCGGCCCTTTGCGCCAGGAGTGAGTATCCGCGGCGCGAGCCAGGCCGATGCGGGGCTTCTCCCTGGGGCCGGCCTGATACCAATACCAGAATTGGTTTTCATGGAAGAGCGCGGAGCCGTTGGCGGCAATGTAAGAGCCTTCCCAGGTTTGCGGATCGGGGGAGAGGATCACACCCTGTTTCTGCCAGTGAGCGCCGTCGTCGGAGGCGGCGAGGCCCGTACGCCAGGTGCGGCCGTCGAAGCCGGAGTATAGAAGATACAGGGGCCAGGGGCCGGGCGGGGTACCCGCCGCTTTTGCGGGTCGGGGCCAGGGGCGAGAGATTACGGATGGGTTGAGGACGTCGTGCGATTCCCAGGCGTCACCAGGAGTGAGCACAGGCTCAGGCTGTGCTTCCAAGGCGAACGTCATATTGGGATCGCCGCCCGACACCGGCGGCAGCTTGAAATCGGCGTAGCCACCACAGCCCGATAAGGCGAGAAGCCCGAGGAGCACGCAAGGGCTCGCCCCGGCCCCTGGCCCCTGGCCCCTGGCCCCCATCATTGTAAGGGTATCCGAAACTTCAAACCCGCCCCGCGGCCGGGGCGCGATTCCACTTGCAGGTCCGCGTTCAGAGAGCGCGCCCGCCGCTTGAGACTGGCGGGGCCCAGCCGCAGCATCTCGAGCTCTTCCAGCGTATAGGTTCCAGCGAAGTTGAAGCCGTGGCCGTTGTCATCCACCGAAATCTCGAGGCCGCGATCGGTCTTCTCCATGGTCACGGCCACGCGCGTGGCGCCGGCGTGCTTCTGCACGTTGTGCAGCGCTTCGCGAATCATCTGCAACACCTCGGCAGTCATTTCCTGCGGCAGCCCGACGGGGGTGTTGGTTCCCAGAAATGTCACCGGAATGCCGCTTTCCTTTTGGAAGGTTTCGGCAGTGCGCCGGGCCGTGGCCACCAGGCTGGCACCATCCACGTCCACCGGACGCATACTGTGGAGAAATACCCTCAGGTCGCGGACCTGGGATAGCGCCAGCGCCTGCAACTGGGCAAGGTCTTGCATGCCCGCCTGGAAGTCGCGATCGAGAAGCTTGCGCAGGATCTCGAGGCGCATTTGCAGACTGATGAAGCTCTGCAGCGGGCCATCGTGGAAGTCCGACGCGATTCGCTGGCGCTCCGCCTCGCGGGCTTTCTCCGCGTCCTTTTGCACTTCTGCCAACTTTTCGTCCAATTGCTCGAGGCGGGCATTTTGGCGGCGTTTGTGCACCGCGTAACCACAGGTCAGGGCGCCGGCCACCACTACGGCAGGCTCCAGACTCCGGGTCCCGTCATAAGGCAGCACGGCGCAGAAGACCGCGGCCACGGCCACAACCACCACCACTTCCACCGGCCCGTAAAACGCCAAAGCCTCGCTCAGGAGATAAAAGAAAAAGACGAAAGCCAGCCATGGGCCGCCGGCGCCGAAGCCAACCAGGACCAGGAAGTAAACCGCGTCGCCGAACAGGGCCAGCAGGCCCAGCAGGCCGCCCGGCCTGGTGCCACGGCCCGCCACTATGAGGCTGAGGACGAGGTACAGCACCAGCAAGCCATAGAAAAAGAGAAGCGGAGCCACGTGCAGAGGGTAAAAGTAGCCGATGCCCAGGGTGGCGGCCGCCAGCAGGACCCGCACCCATGCAATCTGACGTGGCCAGTCGAACTTCAGCGGAAACGGCACGTAATCACTTCCGATACAGATAGAGCGTGTGGCTGCGGCCCTCGCCGTCGTCGGCGATGTTCTCGACCTTTTCGGGCGTCCAGTTCCGGAACTCGAAATCGTGAGCCACTACACGAGCGCCTTTCTTCAATTGCCTGTCCAGCAGCGGCTGGACTTTGGTATTGACCGGGTCCGGCAGGAGGTAAACGGTGACCAGGTCCGCGGAGCTGTAGTTCTGCTTCAGGAGATCGCCGTTGACGATGTGGGCGTTCTTTTCCAGCCCGAGTTTGCGGATCTTGTCGGTGCTCTGCCTCCAGAGGTCCGCGTCCAACTCCACGCCCACGGCCTCGGCATGGAACTTCTGGGCAGCCATGATGACGATGCGGCCGTCGCCGGAGCCCAAATCGAACACCTTCTCACCCGCCTTGAGGCCGCCCAACTGGAGCATCCTCTCGACGATGGTTTCGGGCGTGGGGTAGTAGGGCGCGAGCTTCTCGGCGTCCGTGTCTTGCGCCGCCAGCGGGGCGCAACAGAGCATTGCAAGCAGGCAAAGTCTTGGCATAACTATTATGTCAGTCGGACCGTAAACAATTTACCACCTTCTCGAACCACCGGTGCTCCCACTTTTCCACGCGATTGTGGAAAAGCCTGTGAAAATCCGCCCCGCCACCGGGGAAAGTTGTCGCTTTGTAACGGGTTTGTGACATCTTGCACCGGGATTCAGCAATCCAGTTCAGATCCAGACCTTTTCTAGGGGCAGACCGCGCTTGCAGAGCGCACACTCGGCGCCGGCGGCATAGTAACTGGCCTCCAGTTTGGCCAGATAATACAGCGGGAGAGAGCCAAAACCGAGGGTCTGCGGCGTCGGCTGGTAGATAATCACCGCCAAGCCAACCACGGTGGCGCCGCGCGATTCCAAAAGCGCTTTCAGCTCCGTCAGCTTGTTACCGGTGCGCAGGATGTCGTCCACCATGACCACCTGCTCACTGGGCTTGGGCTCCAGGTACTGGCGGAAACGGAACGCCTCGGCATCGTGCTGCCGCTCGGCCCAATAGACCTGTTTGGCGCGCATCGCCTCGCACACGCCGTAAGCCACCGGCAGGCCGCCGGTCGCCGGCGTGACGATGGAGAGATGCGGCACGATGGCCCGGATTTCGGGGTTGGCGCGTAACAGCCGGCTCAGCCCCACCGACAATATGCGCTGATACTGGTAGTAGCGCATGGCCAGCGGGACCTGGAGATACTCGTTGGAATGCAAGCCCGTAGGGTATTCAAAATGGCCGTCGCGCAGCGCGCCGGTTTCGCGCAGCACGGCTACGACTTCCTCTTCAGTCGGAATCAGGTGCATAA
Organism: Bryobacteraceae bacterium; assembly: GCA_049515735.1. Lineage (GTDB taxonomy): Bacteria > Acidobacteriota > Terriglobia > Bryobacterales > Bryobacteraceae > Fen-178. The sequence continues at coordinate 6,286 of JBEKTU010000027.1, read as the reverse complement.
GCGACCCTTTCAGTTGGCGCCGTGCCCGATGAGCACGTGGGGAATGGTGCGCAGCAGGATCTTCCAATCGAGCGCCAGCGACCAATTATCAATGTACTGCATATCCAGCTTCATCCAGGTTTCGAAATCCACATTATCGCGCCCGGAAATGGCCCACAGGCAGGTGAGGCCGGGGCGCATACGCAGGCGGCGGCGCTGCCAGCGCTGGTACCGCTCAACTTCGCTGGGAACCGCGGGACGCGGTCCCACCAGCGACATGTCGCCGCGCAGCACGTTCCATAACTGCGGCCACTCGTCGATGGAGAACTTCCGCAGGTAGCGGCCGATGGACGTCAGCCGCGGGTCATGCGGAATCTTGAAGGCCGTCTCGCGGATGTTGAGGTGCTCGAGCGCGGGCCGGAGCTCCTCGGCGTTCTGGCACATGGAGCGGAACTTGTAGAACAGGAAGCGGCGGCCATTCAAGCCGCAGCGCACCTGGCGAAAAATCACGGGGCCGGGCGAAGTCAGCCGGATCAGGATGGCAATCACCGCTATGAAGGGCGCCAGCACCACCAGGCCGGCGGCGGCGATGGCGATATCGATGGCGCGCTTCACCAGCAGGCGGATCTCGTCGTAGGGGGCCGCGGTAAAGGTGAGCAGGGGCGTCGAGCCGAAGCGGTCCAGCGAGACCGTGCTGTTGACGTGCGGAAAAAAATCCACCGCCACGCGCGTGCGCACGCCTTCCTCATCGCAGAGCAGGAAAACCTCTTCCAGGTCGGCGAGGCTCTCGCTGCCCACGGCGAAGATGATCTCGTCAACCACGTGCTGCCGGAGAATGGAGGGCAACTCGCCGATGGGCTGGACTTTATACAGCGAGCCGAGAGCGATTTCGGCGGGCGCGTTTTCGGTTTGTTCGCTCAGGAAGCCGCGCAACCGGACGCCATATTCCGCCGATTGCTCCAGAGCTTCCGCCATGCGGATGGCGCGCTCCCCGGTCCCCACCACCATCACGTAATGCGGCGCGGCGAACTCGCGGCGGATCACTCCCACCACGCGCCCGGCCGTAAGCCGGAAGAGCAGCAGCAGAACCCAGGCGTAGGCGGAGAACAGGCCCAGGAAAAAACGGCTGAGGTCCAGGCGCAGGAGGTACTCGAACAACACCAGGCACAGGGCGCCATAAGCGCACTGGCGCACGGTATCGCGCAGGATGATGCGCGGGTGCCCGGAATCGAGCTTTTCGTAGATCTCCAGCCACAGCCCGATGGTGACCCAGGCGACCAGCGCGAACCCTAAGATCAGGGCCGTTTGCTCGACGGTCAGATAGAACAGGCGCTGGAGATGCAGGATGGCGCGTGTCTGGTAGGCCGCCGCGAACGCCAGCGAAACCAGGATGATGTCGGATAGTCCGAACAAAACACGGGCTTTACGCGGGCGAGTGAACATCCGGAGTCAGGATAGCATGGAGTGGGGTGGGTAGCGTGCGCCGTACTGAGCCAGCGGGGTGGTATTGTACATTGGAGGCATGGACATGAACCAATTGACTCGCAGATCCTTAGTGAAGAGCTCACTGCCGCTGACAGGCATGTTGGGATTACCTTCCATCTCCGCGGCGGTCGAGCAAGCCAGCACGCCGTACCGGCGGCCCAAACTGAAGATCACGGAAGTCCGCACCGCCGAAGTGCGCGTGCATGGATACCAGGTACACGTGCGCGTGTACACCGACCAGGGCATCGTCGGCCAGGGCGAAACCACGGATGCGGCCGAGGGCAACGTCCCGCTGATCCGGTCCTTTGGGCGCATGCTCATGGGCGCGGACCCGCTGAACATTGAGGCGGCCTTCGAGCGCATCCGCACCAGCGGGATCTTCGCGGGCGCGCAGGGCGGCCAGTACATTACGGCGCTGACGGGCGTTGAAATCGCGCTGTGGGACATCGCCGGCAAGGCCCTGGGTTTGCCGGTCTACCAGTTGCTGGGCGGCAAGGTGCGCGACCGGGTGCGCATCTACTGCGATTCCGGGGCGCGGGAGATGACTCCCGGAGACGAAGGGTCCAAGGCCCGGATCAAGGAAATCCAGGATATGGGCTTCACCGCCGCCAAAATCGACATCGACGACGCCCGCGATCCGACGCGGTTCGATCGCGTGAACTGGACCGCCAACAACATGGAGATCGAGCACATGGTGGGGAAGGTGGCCTTCACGCGGGGGCTGTATCCCAAGAACATCGATCTGGCGGTGGACATGCACGGACGCTACGATGCCACCACGGGCAAGCGCGTGGCCAAGGAGATGGAACCGTTCCACCTGATGTGGCTGGAGGAGCCGGTACCGCCGGAGAACATCGACGCCATGCGCGATATTCGCGCCTCCACCAGCACGCCCATTTGCTGCGGCGAGAACATTTTTTTGCGGTACGGATTCCGCGAGATTTTCGAGAAGCGGGCGGTGGACATCATCATGCCCGATTTCCAGAAATGCGGCGGCCTGCTGGAGGCCCGCAAGATCGCCGACATGGCGCACGCCTACTACATTCCGGTAGCGCCGCACGCGGTGACTTCGCCCATCGGCATGATGGCCACCGCGCACGTCTGCGCCGTGCTTCCCAACTTCCTGGTGCAGGAATGGCACTGGATCGATTCCCCGGATCTATGGAAGAACTGGGTCAAGGAAGGCGAGATCATCCAGAAGGGTTATATCACCTTGCCGGAGCGCGCGGGCATCGGCGTGGAGATGAACGACGACGGCGCGCGCAAGGCGCAAGTGCCGGGCACGCCCTGGTTCGAGCCGGTCAAGAGAGGTTGAGCGGGGCCTTGAACCGCCCGCAGCGCTTTTTCATTGATGACGAGAGCGCGCTGGTACAACTGCTCGGCTTCACTGCGTACGAACCCTGAGATAGTAACCACTCCGATTGAAAAGACGGGCTGCTGCCACGGAATCCAATCCGAAGGCTTCCACCAGACGGCCGGCCACTATCGCATGGGGAATCAGCCGTTTGCACTGGGGCCAGTTCCGGAATTCCACGTCAGGAAATACCTCGTTCAACACTTGCACAACCCGCTCGGCCCATGCGCGGCTGGCGATTCCATCCTGAGATCCTTACCCTCCCGCAGGGGGTGCCGTCCTCCAGGTTAACCCAGCCGGGCGAATCGCCGGCACATGTGTTCAAGGTTTTCGCCCGAGGGTCTATAGTTTTTCCTGAAGCTGCCGATCAAGTACCTGAAGATGCTCACCGCAAGGTGGGCTTGGATGACGCAAATGGACTATACACCCAAAAGGGCGGCGCGGTTCCGCCACATGCTAACGTTCGCGGCACTGGCTCTCCAGTACGCGAATCTCGCCCACGCAACTGCTCCAGACATCTCCTTCACTCCAGCCACGCTCGACTTCCAGTACCAGGCCGGAGCCGCGTTACCCGCGTCACAAACCTTGCAGATCAAAAGCACCGGGGCTGCACTGGCCTTTACGTTGTCCGTCACCGGACCGGTGCCGTATTTCGCGCAGTGGCTCAGCCTCTCTGGCAACTCCGGCACAACCTCGGCGAGTTTCAAAGTTTATGTGAACCCGACGGGGCTGCCTTCGGGATCTTACACCGGCACCATCGTGGTTACCGCAACAGGCGCTCTTGCCTCTCCCTACAGCTTCCCCGTGACCCTGGAGGTAGCCGACGCGCCCTCCACCCTGATCTCCAGTGCGGCAACCCTGACGTTCGCCTATATGACGGGCAGCGCTCCGCCGGCCCCACAAGACATTGTGCTGATGAGCAGCGGCGACGCGCTCTCGGCCAGCATCACGGTTTCGGGCGGCACCTGGCTGACAGCCTCACCCACCGGAAGCATTACGCTGGTGGGCCTGCCGGGAACCGTCACGGTGACCGTCAATCCTGCCGGCCTGCCGCCGGGCACCTATACCGGCAAGATCACCTTCGCCTCGCCCACGGCGGTCGACAAAAGCCTCATCGTCAATGTGGCTCTGAACATTGCCGCCGGCACGCCCACCGTCAGTGGGGTGTGGCCGCCCGGAGTTCTGGTCAATTCCACGGCCGTCATCGCGACGCTCACGGGCACCAATTACTTCCCAACGTCCGTCGCTTCTATTACAGTTACGACTGCGGCTGTGCCGCCGGTTACCACGACTACGGCGCTGACAACCACCGTGCTCAGCCCCACGGCCATGCTGGTGGCCATTCCAGCGACGCTGCTGACCACCGTCGCAACTCTCCCGATTATCATCACCACTCCGACGGCGCTTGCGCCGTCGACGGCGGCAAACTTCGCCGTATATGGTCCCGGACCGCAACTCTGGGCGGTAGCCGACGCCGCCAGTTACGCAGTTTCGGGAGTGTCTCCAGGCGAGATTATCACCATTTTCGGCATCGGTCTGGGGCCGGCAGCCTTGACGATGTACCCTGGTACGAGCCCCCTGCCCGACACTTTGCCGGCCACTGAACCGGATACGTCGGTCACCATCGACGGTATCTCGGCCCCCCTGCTGTACACCAGCGCCAACCAAGTCAGTTGCATAGCGCCATACGGTCTGGTGACCGACATCGGCGGCGCTCCGGTGAACCTCGTGCTGACGTACAACAGCATCGCGTCGATTCCATTCCCCGTCAACATTGTGGCTACCGACCCCGGCGTATTCTCGATGGACGCATCTGGAGCGGGCCAGGGAGCCATTCTGAACTTCAACGCATTGACCGGGGACTACACGGTAAACAGCTCTTCGAACGGGGCCGTTAAGGGTAACATCGTGGTGATCTATGTCACCGGCTTCGGACAGACCAACCCCGCTGGCGACGAAACCACGTTGATCGCCGCAGGCACACCGGTGGTGCCGGTCGCGGCAGTAGGCGTCACCATAGGCGGCCAAGCTGTCGTCGCGCCGGTGGCGCAGGCGCCGATTGGATCGGTGCCGGGCATTCTGCAAATCAATGCCGCCGTGCCCCTTACCGTGACCTCGGGCAATGCCGTGCCGGTCCTGGTAACGGTGGGCACTGCGACCAGCCAGGCAAAGGTGACCATGGCTGTGAAGTAATGCCAGGATCTGACAAATCCGTCGGCGTTTTGTGACGGCCGGGAGTTTTGTGGCGGCCAGGTAAGGCTATTTGTGCTTCTCCGTCATCTTCTTTTCCAGCGCCTGCATGAGACGTGTCTCTACATCAGCCGGAATCGGATAAGGCTCCATGCCTTTATAGATCTGTATGGTCTTCCTGGTGGTGTCGGCGATTACCCAACAGTTCGGGCACTCGGTGATGTGCCGCTCCAGTTTGGTCCGAACTTCCGCATCTAGACATTCGTCCAGGTAGTCAGTCAACTCGTTCAGAAAGTCTTTACAGGTAAGCAAAGGCGTCGTCTCCCTTGCGTTTGAAGAAACGCGTCAGCTTCTCACGCAACTGCAGGCGGGCCCGCAACAGCCTGCTTTTCACGGCCGGCACGGAGAGGCCAAGAACGTCCGCCGTCTCCTCCGTCGAAAGCTCGTCGATGTCGCGCAACACGAAAACCGAGCGGTACGGTGGCTCGAGGCTCTGAATCGCCGAATCCAGGATGCTGCCGAGTTCCTCCCGCGAAAAGCGTTGCTCGGGGTCCTCGCCCCAGGCTGCGATTTCCCGTACCACGGTGTCTTCGCCGGTATCGATGGCCTCATCGAGCGAAACTGACCTGTCGGTTTTCCGGCGGCGCAGCTTCATCAGCGCCTGGTTGACCGCAATGCGAACAATCCAGGTGTAGAACTTCGAATTGCCCTGAAACTGGTCCAGGTGCTCGTAGGCTTTCATGAACGTCTCTTGCAGAACATCTTCTGCATCCTCGCGGTTCTGCGTCACGTGCTGGGCCAGCCGGAAAATCTTGCCTTCGTAATGCTTCACCAACTCCCCGAAGGCCCGAGCATTACCTTCGCGGGCCTGCAAAACCAGCGTAGTTTCGTCGATGCCGGCTTGACTGGAGACGATCATAAGCCTTTGTTCATGATAGCGCAGCCCCGTTCCCTGTGCTCCGCACCCTTGCCCGCGGCCGTCATCCGTCCGTAAGCGCGCGCGAACCCGGCTCCAAATCGGAGCCCGTCCAGCGTTTGCAAAATGGGGGCTCTAGCCCGGATATCTCACAGGTCCGGTAGGCGATCCGGCAGGCGGGCGTACGAGCCAGCTTCGCCCCTTGTTTCTCCGGTCCGGAGCCACCCGGACGAGGTGGCCGGGGTTGAATCCCCCGGCGGGTGCCCAATTCGCCGGATTTCTATTTCGGAGTCGAGCTTTGTGGCCCGTAGGGGGATACACGTCCCCCTCCGCGGCCCTGTCAGACGGTCAGATTTTCAGCC
>JBEKTU010000026.1:0-85935 GCA_049515735.1 Bryobacteraceae bacterium | reverse complement strand
CCGGGGGATTCAACCCCTGCCACCTCGTCCGGGTGGCTCCGGACCGGAGAAACAAGGGGCGAAGCTGGCTCGTACGCCCGCCTGCCGGATCGCCTACCGGACCTGTGAGATATCCGGGCTAATGCCGGCTATTGCCCGCGACTTACGCCGCCACCGGCGGTAATGCGGGCGGGCATGTCGGCCAGCACATAGCCCATCACCGCCAGGGCCGCCATATTCTTGCGAAAATCCTGGGGGTCCACCTTGTCGAGAGTATCCGCTTCAGAGTGATGCCAGTCGAAGTAATGCGTGCCCACGGTGCGCTCGGAAAGGCCGGGCACGCCATCGCGCATGAGCGGTGTGATATCCGCGCCGCCGCCTCCGCCGGTGATCTCGCCGGCGCCGACGCGCTCGAGCAATGTTCCGATCTGTTTGAGCATGTCGAGCGAATCCTGGCCGGCGCCGGCGCCGAACCCGCGCGGCGCTTCGGCGCCGCCGTCCATCTCAATGGCGGCCACGTGGTTCTCGATCCGGTCGCCTACAAATGCGCGGTACGCCTCGCCGCCGCGGCCACCGTTCTCTTCGTTCACCCAGAACGCCACGCGAATGGTGCGCCGCGGCTGAAGGCCCAGTTTGTGCATCAAGGCCAGAGCCTGCAAACACGCCATGATGGACGCTCCATCGTCCTGGGCGCCCTGTCCCACGTCCCAAGAATCGATATGGCCGCCTATCACCACCACCTCTTCGGGCTTTTCGCGGCCGGGGATCTCGCCGATCACGTCGCCGCTATCGGCATCCGGCTCCATGTGCGCGCCCATCACGAGGCGCACCCTCACCGGAACGCCGTCGGCATAGAGACGGGCGATCATCATGGCATCTTCGGGAGATACAGCCGCGGCCGGGATCTTGGGCTGGTTATCGTCATAGCTCATCTCGCCGGTATGCGGGACTTCGATGGCAAGGGGCGTGGCGGAGCGGACCAGCGCGGCCACGGCTCCGAGAGCGGCAGCCCGGGACGGGCCCGACGACCGATACACACGGGTCGGGCCATAACTGGTGAAGGGCTCGTTGTAGACCACGATCTTACCCCGCACTTTCTCGCGCCCCAGCCTGGCAAGCTCATCAAAGCTGGAGACCGCCACCACGTCCGCGGTAATTCCGCCCGGCGGAGTGCCCACGCTCATCCCCAGCCCCAGCATGTGAAGGGGCTTGTCGAGCGGCGCGAGGATCCGGCCCGATTCGCTGCCTCGCACCCAGTGCGGCACCTTGACGGGGATGACCCGGACGTTGGCGAGGCCGGCGGCTTTCATCTGTTCCGCGGACCATGCGATGGCCTGCTCGAGCGCCGCGGAACCGCTCAGGCGGCTGCCGATGCGGTAGCACAGGTAGGTGAGCCGTTCGTAGCCTTCGGTATCGGCCAGGGCCGCATCAATGAGCTTGTCGGCCACGGGGCGGTACTGGCCCGCCAGGTCCGGCGAATCGGCTGCGTAGCAGGTACCGGCCGCAAGAAGAGCCAGACAGAGTGTGGGGATACGCCATCTCATAAAAGCCACTATCGCACGAAGGGGACGTAGGCCGGAACCTTCTTGCGATACTCCGCAAATTCCCAGCCGAAGCGCGAGGCCAGCAGCTTGTCCTCGGTGCGCACGCGGATCTCGGTCCCCATCACGAAAAATACCAGCGACACCGCCGCCCACCGCCAGGGAGTCAGCAGAAGAATCGTGCTGAGCAGGATGGCCAGTATCGAGGAGTAGATGGGATGGCGGACGATGCCGTACGGTCCGGTGCGCACGAGTTCATGGTCCTGATACAGACCTGCATTCACTCGAAACTGTTTCCCCAGGTGCTTCACCGAAGTCCAGGAGAGCGCCGCGGCGATGGGGCCGACAAGCATCGATGCCAGAATGCGGACCGGCCCCGGCGGATGGGCGGGCGGCAGGCGGTAAGCGAATGCGATGAAGATCGCCAGCCCTTCGAGCAGCAGTCCGGCGAGGGTGGGGGCGATCGCCGTGATGGATGGACGTTTCTGACGGTGCGGCGCACGGAAAGCGAACGGCCAAGCCCAGGCGAGCCAATACACCCCAAGCAGGATCCGGCCGGCGGACAGCATCACGGCTTTACGATAACCTTTCCGAACTGCTCCTTGTTTTCCAGCCGCTCATGCGCCGCGCGGATCTCGGCCAGGGGGTAAACCCGGTCGATCACCGGCTTCAGTTGCTTCCGGAAGACGAACTTCAGCACCTGGTGCAGCTCGCCCATGCTTCCCAGGAACGACCCGAGCAGGCTCCACTGTTTGCTGAACAGGTAGCGCAGATCGACTCCCGCACCGTAGCCGGTGGTAGCGCCGCAGGTCACGAGGCGGCCGCCGTGCGCCAGCGATTCCAGGCTCTTGGGCCACGTCGCCGCGCCCACGTGCTCCACCACTACGTCCACGCCGCGCTTGCCGGTAATCCGCTTCACCTCGGAGGCAATGTCCTGCCGATAGTGGTCGATCACGTGGTCGGCGCCGAGCTGGCGGGCCTTAGCCAGCTTAGCTTCGCCGCCGGCGGTCGAGATCACGCGGCACTGGAACATCCTGGCGATCTGGATGGCGGCCGAGCCGACGCCGCTGGAGGCCGCCAGCACCAGCACATCCTCTCCCGGCCGGAGATGGGCGCGCGTCATCAGCATGTGCCACGCCGTGAGGAACACCACCGGCGCGGCGGCGGCCTCTTCGAAGCCGAGGTCGTCGGGAATCCGGATCACGCTGTATTCGGGCGCGGCCAGCAGCTCGGTGTTGCCACCGTCCACGGCGTAACCGAACACGGCGAAGCGGCGGCAGAAATTGTCGGCGCCGGAGAGGCACTGCTCACACTGCCGGCAGCTAAGCCCGGGCGAGAGCAGCACCCGCCAGCCGGGCTTGACGCGCTCGCAGAGATCGCCAGCTTCGACAATTTCCCCGGCAATATCGCTGCCCAGCACGTGCGGCATGGAGAATCTCATCCCAGGAATTCCAGCGCGCACGAATAGGTCCAGGCGGTTCAAGGCGCATGCGCGCACGCGAACCAGGACCTGATCGGGTCTAAGCCTGGGCTCGGGGACATCTTCGTAGGCCAGCACTTCAGGGCCACCGTGCTGGTGAATGCGAGCGGCTTTCATGATGAAAGCCTAACATGGCGCTAGCCGGTATCTTTCTTTTCGGATACCACAGGTACGGAGGGGCGCGCGGTGGCCTTCTTCGCCGCCGTCGCCATCTTTAGCTTCTTGTCAAACGTCAGCTTCCCAGGCTTCACCGGGGACCCGCCCGCTATCCTCGCGTTGATATCCTCCGCGCCCATCTGTGCAGCGCGGTCCGCCGTCCATTCAGCGACCTGAAGCACCGATTGCCGCTTAAGATCTTGTTGGGTAACCGGTTTCGCCCATCTGGCTGCGGCGGCCGTCTTGGCGACTGCCACGCGTTGCTCTGGCGTCAGCTTTTCCATACGGGCCTTGCCGCTGGCTTTCCCGCCCTTGCGGCCGATCTTTGCCAAGTATTTCGATACCGCCGTCTTGCGAGCCACCGTATTGATACTAAAGCCGTTTCAGTTAAACTTCAACTGCCTATTGACAATGCTGAAACGGAATCAGCACAATTATCCTTGTGGATACTGAAGCGGAATCAGCATACCTTTACTCTTCTGTGGCCGTCGTGCCCCCATATTCGATTTTATGCAGTGTTGGAGCGAACGGCCGGTGAGGCTGCCGAAGGTTGCCAGCCCGGAGCGGCGTGCCAGCACCCGCTTTCCCCTAGCCATTGAGGTCCGCTACGCTCTCACGGGCTGCCGTGAGCGGCGAAAGACGGGATCAGGGCAGACAATCGACCTGAGCGGCTCCGGGCTTAGCTTCACTGCCGACAGGCCGCTGCTGACCGGACAGCAGCTTGAGGTGGCCGTCGCGTGGCCCGTCCTACTCGACGGGGGTGTACAACTGCAACTGACTATGTCGGGCGAGGTCGTCCGAACCAACGGAACTTTGACTGCACTGAAAATTCAGCGGCACGAATTCAAAACGCGCGGTGACTCACTCACAATTCGTGCCGTAGGCCGGGCTTCGGGAAGGCCACAGAGGTAGAGCAGCGATAACGGAATTGCAGTGCCCTGCTTAGAAAAAGCCAGACTTGTCGAAGAGTACCATCGAGCCGCTCTCGAATATTCGCGCGCAGTCCGAGAGCTTCACAGCAAACCTACGACATCCACAGCCTCAGAGCATGAACTCTTGCGAGAGACGGCGAATAACGCATCTATCAAATGCAAGGCAGCACATCTCGCGGTTGAAAAGCACGTGACCGAGCACGGCTGCTGATTTGAACTGACTGCCGATCGCCCACGCTTCCAAACATTTCGCAGGCGCTCTGTTTCGAGGTGTTTGGGTGTATTCTGAAGTGTCAAGGGGAGGCGGGCACGGTTAAGTTCTGCGTGCTGGCAAGCGGCAGTTCCGGGAATGCCGCCCTGCTGGCCACTGAAAACACGCGCATCCTGGTGGACGACGGGCTTACCATGAGGGACCTTCGCAGGCGGCTGGCGGCCATCGGCGAGGATCTCAGCCGCATCGACGCCATCCTCATCACCCACGAACACTCCGATCACGTCGCCGGGCTGCCGGTGCTGGCGCGCAACCGGGACGTCCGGGCGGCCATCTACCTGACGCGCCTGGCCGCGCCGGCCATCGACTGGGGCGAAACGCAGCCCGCGCGCCTCGAATCGTTTCAGGCAGGCGCGAGTTTCCAGATCGGCGATATCGAAGTCCAGAGCTTCAGCATCCCGCACGACGCCATCGACCCGGTGGGCTTCTGTTTCGCCGCTCAAGGCGTGCGCATCGGGGTGGTCACGGACCTCGGCTACATTCCCGAATCGGTCAAGTTTCATCTGCGGCGCACGGACCTGCTGCTGCTCGAATCGAACCACGATCTCGACATGCTGAAAGTCGGTCCCTACCCCTGGTCCGTCAAGCAGCGCGTCATGAGCCGGGTGGGGCACCTCTCGAACCTGGGGATGTCGGAGTATCTGATGGAGGACCTGGACTCCTCGACATCCAACCTGGTGCTGGGGCACCTGAGCGAGCAGAACAATCACCCGGCGATCGTGCGCATGATCGCCACCCAGGCGCTGGAGCAGCGCGGGCTGGCGACGCGCCTCTCCATCGCCGAGCAGCGCAGCCCGACGGAAGTGTTTCAATACTGAGTTCACCATGATTCCCCGATATACGCGGCCCGAAATGGGCCGGATCTGGAGCGACCAGAACAAGTTTCAACAATGGCTGGAAGTGGAGCTGGCGGCCTCGGAGGCGCTGGCGGAGTTGGGCATCGTGCCGGCGGAGGCGGCGCGCCTGCTGCGCGCGCACGCAGGGTTCGACGCCGGGCGGATCCTCGAAATCGAGAAGGAAGTGAAGCACGACGTGATCGCCTTCACCACCGCCGTAGCGGAAACCATGGCGAAGGCCGGGCATGGCGATGCCTCGCGCTGGCTACATTACGGGCTGACCTCGAATGACGTGGTGGACACCGCGCAGGCGTTGTTGCTCGCACAAGCGTCGGCCATTCTGCTGGGCGGCCTGGAGAACCTGCGCGCCGTGCTGAAGCGGCGGGCGCTGGAATTCCAGCGCACGGCGCAGGTGGGGCGCACGCACGGCGTACATGCGGAGCCGATCACCTTCGGGCTGAAGCTGGCCATCTGGTACGAGGAGGCGGGACGGAATCGCCGGCGTCTCAAGGCCGCGGCCGAAGACCTGCGCGTGGGGAAGACTTCGGGCGCGGTGGGGACGTTCGCGCACATCGGCCCGGAAGTGGAGGAGCGCATCTGCGCGCGGCTGAATCTGCGGCCGGCGGCGGCGGCCTCGCAGGTGATCCAGCGCGACCGTCACGCCAACTTCGTGGCCACGCTGGCGCTGGTGACGGCGCTGTGCGAGAAGATCGCGCTCGAGGTGCGGCACCTGCAACGTACCGAAGTGCGCGAGGCCCAGGAATACTTCGCGCGCGGGCAAAAGGGCAGCTCAGCCATGCCGCACAAGCGCAACCCGGTGACCTCGGAGCAGATCTGCGGCCTGGCGCGGGTGGTGCGGGCCAACGCGCAGGCGGCCTTCGAGGATATCGCGCTGTGGCACGAGCGCGACATTTCGCACTCCTCCGTGGAGCGGGTGATTCTGCCGGATTCCACCACGCTGACGGATTACCTGCTGGACAAGACCACGCAGCTTGTGGATAAGCTGATGGTCTATCCCGAGCGCATGCGCCGCAACCTGGAGATGACGCGCGGCCTGGTTTATTCCGGCCAGTTGCTGCTCGATCTGGCGGCCGCGGGCATGCTGCGCGAGCAGGCCTACCGCATTGTGCAGGGGCACGCCATGCGCGCCTGGGAGGAAGAGGGCGATTTCCGCGCGGCTATCGAGGCGGACCCGGAAATCCGCGCGGTGCTGACGCCGGAGCAGATCGGCGAAGCATTTTCGCTGGAGCGGCAACTAAGGAACGTGGATAAGATCTTCGAGAGGGTGTTCGGCAAATGAAGATCCTCGATGTCGGCTGCGGCGTTCACAAGCAGGCCGGGGCCATCGGAATCGACCGGAATCCCGGCAGCCGCGCCGATGTCCTGGCGGACCTGGACCGTTTTCCCTACCCGTTCGCCGATAGCTCGTTCGACCGGCTTACGGCCATCCATGTAATCGAGCACGTTAACGACGTGATGCGGACCATGGAGGAGTTTCACCGTCTGGTGCGCGCGGGCGGCACGGTTCGCATCGAGACGCCGCACTACACGGATTTCAGCTCGTTCTGCGACCCCACCCACAAAAGCCACCTGAACAGCTTCAGCTTTCGCTACTTCGGCGAGGACCACGGCGGGTTCGGCTACTACTCGAAGGTGAAATTTCGCGAGATTTTTGTGCGCGTAAAGCTACTGGCTTTCTGGAGGTGGCTTGGGTTCGAACTGCTGGTCAACCGCTTTCCGCGCTACCGGCGCTTTTGGGAATACTACCTTTGTTACGTGGTGCGCGGGAAGGCCATGGAGTTCGAGTTCGAAGTTGTGAAGTGATCGGGCTGGTCTATCGCGTGGCGGACGCGGTGCGGCGCCGCTGGCTCAAAGACAACCTTGGGCGAGTGGGCGAAGACCTGGCGCACCGGCACCTGCGCCGCCGCGGCTGCACGATTGTGGCGCGGAATTACCAGCCGCGGTCGGGCGGGGGAGAGATCGACCTGGTGGCGTGGCACGGCGGCAACCTGGTGTTTGTGGAAGTGAAGACGCGCGCCAGCGCCGAGTTCGGCGAACCGGAACGCGCGGTGGATGCCGAGAAGCAACAGCACCTGCGGCGCGCGGCCCGCGATTATGCTCGGCGGGCCGGCGTGGAATGGGAGCGGGTGCGCTTCGACATCGTCAGCGTGGTGCTGGAGAAACCGGTGCGGATCGAGTGGATCCGCAACGCGTTCCGCAAAACCTGAGGGTGGCGCTCTCTCACGCTATAATCGTTGGTTGCTAAATCCTGTGGTTCACTGCGGAGGAATCTCCCCACTTGCCCGAACTGCGTAAGGACCCAATCACGGGGCGATGGGTCATCATCGCCACGGAACGCGCCAAGCGCCCCAGCGATTTCATCCGGCAGCCGGTTCCGCCTGCCGCCCAGGGCGTCTGCCCATTCGATTACGGCCACGAGCACAAAACGCCGCCGGAGATTCTGGCCTACCGTAATAGCGGCGGGCGCAACGAGCCGGGCTGGCGCGTGCGCGTGGTGCCCAACAAGTTCCCGGTGCTGGGGATCGAAGGCGAGCTCAACCGCCAGGGCCAAGGCATGTACGACAAGATGAACGGCATCGGCGCGCACGAGGTGATCATCGAGACTCCCGAACACGCCCTGACGCTGGCCGACATGCCGGAGCGGCAAATCGAAGAGGTGTTGTGGGCCTTCCGGGACCGGGTCAACGATCTGAAGAAAGACCGGCGGTTCCGCTACATCCTGCTGTTCAAGAACTATGGCGAGGCGGCGGGGGCATCGCTGGAGCATCCGCACTCCCAACTCATCGCGCTGCCGGTGGTTCCCAAGCGAGTCATGGAGGAGGTGGACGCCAGCAAGCACTTCTACGACTTGAAGGAGCGTTGCATTTTTTGCGACATCATCCGGGAGGAGAGCACCGCGGGGGTGCGCCTGGTGATGGAAACGGACCGGTTCACGGTGCTGGAGCCGTACGCGCCGCGATTTCCCTTCGAGACTTGGATTCTGCCGAAGCTGCACCAATCGCACTTCGAGGACTCGGACGCTCCCACCTTTCAGAACATGGCCTGGGTACTGCGCTCGACCATGCGCAAAATCGAGAAGGCGCTGGAGCAGCCGGCGTACAATTTCGTGGTACACAGCGCGCCCGTGCAGGAATCGCCGCTGCCGCACTATCACTGGCACGTGGAGATCATGCCCAAGCTGACCAAGGTGGCGGGATTCGAATGGGGGACGGGGTTCTATATCAATCCGACGCCGCCGGAGGAATCCGCGCGGTTTCTGCGGGAAGCGGGCTTGGGTTAGCGGCCGCGGGTGGTAGCTGACACTGCATCTCACGCTTCCAGCCCCATCTGCGTCAGGCGGTAGCGCAAGGCGTTGCGGGTGAGGCCCAACATGCGAGCGGCCTGGCTCTTGTTGCCGTCGGCGCGGCGCAGCGCCTCGCGGATGATCTCCTGCTCGTATTGGTCGAGCGACAGGCCCTCGGGCAGGAGGTGCGCCTCGCTTGGCGGACGCTGGCGCGGCGCGCTTTCGAGCTTGATGTCGGCGGCGTCCAGTTGCGTGCCGGCGCACATCACCAGGCTACGCTCGATTACGTTCTCCAATTCGCGTACGTTGCCGGGCCAGTGATAGCTCAGGAGCTTCGCCACGGCCGCATCGGTGATGGATTCCACGCGGCCGCCGGTGTCGGGCGCCAGCTTTTTCACGAAATGGGCGGCGAGAAATGGAATGTCCTGCTTGCGCTCGCGCAGCGGCGGGATGTTGATAGGGACCACGTTGAGCCGGTAATACAGGTCTTCGCGGAAGGTGCCCTGCTCGAGGGCCGCGCGCAGGTCCTGGTTGGTGGCGGCAATCACGCGGACGTCGATGTGGCGCGTGACGTTGCTGCCCAGCCGCTCGAACTCGCGCTCCTGGAGCACGCGCAGCAGCTTGACTTGGATGGCCCCCGGCACGTCGCCGATTTCGTCGAGGAAAACCGTGCCGGTGTCGGCCTGCTCGAACTTGCCGGGCTTGGAGGTGTTGGCGCCGGTGAATGCGCCCTTCTCGTACCCGAACAGCTCGCTCTCCATGAGGTTTTCGGGAAGAGCGGTGCAGTTGATTTTCACCAGCGGCCGGTCGCGGCGCGGCGAGTGAAAATGGATGGCGCGCGCGATCAGGTCCTTGCCCGTGCCGCTCTCGCCGGCCAGCAGCACGGTGGCGCGCGTGGGCGCTACGCGCTCGATGGTGTCGAAGATCTCCTGCATGGCCGGGCTGCGGCCGATGATGTTATCAAACTCGTAGCGCCGGCCTAGCTCCGCCTTCAACTGGCGGTTCTCGTCGCGCAGGGCGCGCACTTCGAGCGCCTTATGGACCACCTGCATGAGGTGATCGAGCGAGAACGGCTTGAGCAGAAAATCGGTGGCGCCGGCCTTCATGGATTCGACGGCAGTTTCGATGCTGCCGAAGGCGGTCATCATGATCACCGGCACCTGCGCGTTTTGCCGCCGGATCAAAGACAGGAATTGCAGGCCGTCCATGTTGGGCAGCCGGAGATCGGTGAGCACCAGGTCCGCGCGGTCGACGACCTTGATACCCTCTTCGGCGCTGGCAGCCTTGTCCACATCAAAGCCCGCGGAAACAAGCTGCAGCTCGAGCACGCGGCGGAGCTTGTCTTCGTCTTCGACTACCAGGATGCGCTTCTTCATGCGGAGGGTCGCGGAGCGGCGCGTTGCATGGGCAGGAGCACGCGGAAAATGCTGCCTTTGCCGGGCTCGCTCTCCACTGCTATCTTACCGCCGTGCTCGTCCACGATCTTGGAAACGATGGCCAGGCCGAGGCCCACGCCCTGCGGCTTGGTGGTGAAGAACGGGTTGAAGATGCCGTCGAGGTGCTGGGGATCGATTCCCGCGCCGCGATCAATCACCGAGATTTCGACGGTGCCGGCGGCCGCCCGCGTCTTCACCGTGACCGCTCCGGCGGGCGCGGTGGCCTGCGCGGCGTTGAGCACCAGGTTGTAGAAGACCCGCTCCAACAGCTCGGCATCGAAGGGGAAGGGCGGGATCTCGGGCGCGTAATTCCTGTAAATCGCGATTTCGGGGGCCTCGCGCTCGACGGCGGCGATGGCGCGGTCCAGCGTATGCGCCAGGTCCGCGTTGTCCAGCCGCAGCTCGAGGGGGCGGGCGAATTGCAGGAAGCGGGTGACCAGAGAGTTGGTGCGGTCCACTTCCGAGGTGATGAATCCGGCCACTTCGCGCGCCACTTCGTTTTCCGCGGCCACGTTGCGGCTGAGCATTTCCGCCGACGCCTTGATGGTTCCGAGGGGGTTGCGCAGCTCGTGGGCGAGGCCCGCGGAAAGCTGGCCCAGAGCGGCCAGGCGGTCGGAGCGCCGCACGGCTTCCTCCGCCCGCTGGATGTGGACGCCGGCCTCCGCCAACTGTTCCGCAGTGCGCCGGTACTTTTCCGACTGGGTGCGCAATTCCTCCGCCAGCGCATTCGCCAGGTTCCCAGCCATGGCCAGGAAGACCATGCGAATCGTCATTTGGGCGATCTCCGGCGGCCCGATTTCCCACTGCGACCAATCGATGAACAGGAAGAACGAGAGGTACGAACCGGCCGCCAGCAGCGTGAAGACCAGCGTGCCGAAAACTCCCAGCGCGGTTGCCGCCGAGACCACCGGCAGCAGCAGCACCAGCCAGAAATGGCTCTGGATTCCCCCCGTGTAACCGATCAGGAGGTATCCCAACAGCAGCTTCACCACGATCCAGAAAACCCGGCTGCGCGTGGAAGGGTGCGCCGGGATCTTGGGCTCGAGGATCTGGGCAACGGCCAGCGCGGCAAACAGCGCGATTTCGGAGACATCGCCCTCCGCGTTCATGACCGCCAGCACGGCGAAGAGCAGGAGCCAGACGAGGTCCTGAGGGCGGATCAGCCGGAAATAGCGGAGCAGCGGGCTAGCAGGCACTCAGGGTATCCTAGTCGGGATTATGCCACAATGTAAACGTACCTTCTCATGTCAAACCCAAGCACCCTGGATGAGGACCGGCCTATCGGTCCGGGATCCGAAGCCGCCACCGAACCTGCCGAGTCTTTCGGCGATATCCTTTCGCAATACGAACAGTCGCATTCCCATCGAATCGAAGAGGGAAAAAGAGGACTGGAAGGCACGGTAATCGCGGTCACCGGTGAATCGGTATACCTGGATATCGGCTTCAAGACCGAAGGCATCATCGCACTGGCGGATTTCCAGAGCGCCGGCGAAACGGTCAAGGCCGGCGACAAAATCCCGGTTTCGATCAAAGGCCGGGACCCCGAAGGCTACTACGAGTTGTCGCGGACCAAGGTGGAGCGGCCGAAGGATTGGACTTCGTTGGAGAAGGCGTTCGCCGGCAAGACGCCCATCGCGGGGGTGGTGACGGCGGTGGTGAAGGGCGGCCTCAGCGTGGACGTGGGAGTGCGCGCGTTCATGCCCGCCTCGCGCAGCGGCGCCAGGGACGCGGCCGAAATGGAGAAGCTGGTCGGCCAGGAGATCAGTTGCCGCATCATCAAGCTGGAGGTGGCGGACGAAGACGTGGTGGTGGACCGCCGCGCGGTGCTGGAAGAAGAGGAGCGGGCATCGAAAGACCGGCGCTACTCCGAAATCAAGGAAGGGGAAACCGTGCAAGGCGTGGTCCGCAGCCTGGCGGATTACGGCGCTTTCGTGGACGTGGGCGGGGTGGACGCGCTGCTGCACGTGGCCGACATATCCTGGGGCCGCGTGAACAAGCCCGCCGACGCGCTGGCGGTGGGGCAGCAGATTGAAGCCAAGGTGCTCAAGGTGGACGCCGCCAAGCGGCGCATCGCGCTCGGCATGAAGCAGCTTCTACCGCACCCGTGGGACCTGGCGAGCGAGAAGTACAAGACGGGCGAGCGCGTCACCGGGGCGGTCACCCGCGTAACAGATTTCGGCGCCTTCGTGGAGCTTGAAAAGGGCATCGAGGGGCTGATTCACCTTTCCGAAATGTCCTGGTCGAAGAAGGCGCGGAAACCGGCGGACGTGGTGAAACCGGGCGAGCAGGTGGAAGTCATGGTTCTGGGCGTGAACCAGGCTGACCGGCGCATCGCCCTTGGTCTGAAACAGGCGCTGGGCGACCCGTGGGCCGAAGCGCCGCAGAAGTTCCCGGTGGGCGCGGTGGTAGAGGCTCCGGTCACCAGCCTGACCAAGTTCGGCGCGTTCGTGCAACTGGCCGAGGGCGTGGAGGGCATGATCCACATCGGCGACATCAGCGCGGAACCCTCGAAAGGGCGGCAGGGCGGCTCGGGCGCGGCGGCCCCGCGTCAGAGGCCGATGGAGCGGCCGGAAGCGTCCAACGCGGAGAAGCGCATCAACCACCCGCAGGACGTGCTCAAGGTGGGGCAGGTGGTGAGGGCGCAGGTACTGGAGGTGGACACCGAGAGGCGCCGACTGCGCCTGGGCATGAAGCAGCTCGTTCCGACCAGCGTTGACGAGTACATCGCCGAGCACAAGGAAGGCGGCGTGGTCACGGGCCGTATGACGGAGGTGGGAAGCGGCCTGGCGCGGGTCGAGCTGGGCGAGGGCATCCACGCTGTCTGCAAGCTGAGCGCCCAGACGTTGGAAAAGGAAGAGAGGCCGGCCGATCCGAGGACCGACATCTCATCGTTGACATCCATGCTGGAAGCCAAGTGGAAGGGCGGCCAGGCAACCGGCGCACCCAGGCGCGAGCCGGTGCGCGCAGGCCAGATCCGCAGCTTCCGCATTATCAAGCTGGACGTCGCGGGCAAGAGAATCGAGCTGGAACTGGCGTAGGAGTGCCGCAGGCTCTTCACGGCTCCGGCGGATTGGCAACCTGCAGAGTTGCGGCCTGCGGAAGGTACACCGGGAACCGCGCCAGCAGCGCTCCGTAAATGGCGTGGCCAAGAACCGTGGTCCGCTCGGCATCGAGGAGAACGATGAGCGGCGATACGGACCTCGCCAGCAGGTGGAACGCAGCGTAATACCAGAGCAGGGCGAACGCGACGCTCGCCAGCGCCAATCGCGGCGGCGGCAGCGGGAGGCGGCTGCGCACGGCCATCGCGAACACCGCGCCGAGCAGGCTGTACAAGAGCACGTAGAGCGCCAGGCCGGAGACGGTGTGGGCGGCAAAACCCGGGCGAATCGCCGCATTGCCGTAGAAAACGCTGGCCATCAAGTTTTCCGGCGTCCAGAAGCTGCGGCGCTGCCAGACGGCGCCGGCTCCCATCCATGCCAGCATCCACCAAACGCCCAACATGCCCGCCTGAAGCCCGGCCAAAAACGCGGAGAGAGCGTTTGCGGGGCGCCGCTCCGTGGCGTCAACCATAAGTTTCAGCCTATACTGACAAGTAGGCCAAAGGCAAAATCAAATCGATGCGGCGAGTAGTGATCACGGGAATCGGCGCGGTCAGCCCGAATGGTATTGGGCGTGAGCGCTTCTGGCAAGCCACGCGAAGCGGCGTGAGCGGGGTGCGCAGGATCACCCGCTTCGATCCGTCGGGTTTGGCCGTACAAGTGGCGGGCGAAGTGCCCGATGAATTCGACGAGAAGCAGTACGTCGATGTGAAGGATCGGCCCCATGTTTCGCGCGCCGTGCCGCTGGCGGTGGCAAGCGTCGGCGAAGCGCTGGAAGACGCCGGGGTGGATGCCGGCTCGATGTCGCGCGACCAACTGCGCGGCATCGGCGTGATTGTAGGATCGGGCGGCGGAAGCCAGGATTTCACCGAAGAGCAATACCGGCTCTTCTACACCGGCCACCAGAAGCAGTGCAGCGTCTACACGATTCCCACGGGGACCATCGGGACGCTGGCCAGCGAAGTCTCGATGCGGTTCGGCTTCCGGGGGCTGAGCCATATCGTTTCCACCGGCTGCACGTCTTCCACCGACGCGCTGGGCTATTCTTACCGGAACATCGGGGCGGGCGTTCTGGACATGATGGTGGTGGGCGGAGTGGATTCGCCGATCGCCCCTCTGATCATGCGCGGCTTTCAACTGATGCGCATCATGACCTCGAGTTGGAACCACGAGCCGCAGCGCGCTTCCCGGCCGTTCTCGCGCGACCGCGACGGG
The DNA here is from genome assembly GCA_049515735.1 of Bryobacteraceae bacterium. Classification (GTDB taxonomy): domain Bacteria; phylum Acidobacteriota; class Terriglobia; order Bryobacterales; family Bryobacteraceae; genus Fen-178. Next base: position 71,687 of record JBEKTU010000026.1, on the reverse strand, counting down.
TTCGTGATCGCGGAAGGCGCGTGGTTTTTCATCGTCGAGGAAATGGAGCGGGCCAAGGCGCGCGGCGCGCACATTTACGGCGAAATTGCCGGTTATGGCTCGACGTGCGAAGCGTTCCACCGCGTGCGCCTGGAAGAATGCGGCGAAGAGCCCGCGCGCGCCATCGGCCTGGCGCTGGGCGAAGCCGGCATTCCGCCATCCGCCATCCAGTACATCAACTACCACGGCACTTCGACGGAGCTGAACGACCGGATTGAAACGCGCGCCGTGAAGCTGGCGTTCGACGGACACGCCTACAAGCTGGCCGGCTCGTCCTTGAAGAGCCTGATCGGCCATCCGCAAGGCGCGTGCGGCGCCGCCGGCGTGGCGGCCACGCTGCTGGCCATGCGGGATGGCGTGGTGCCGCCCACCATCAACGTGGACCAGCCCGATCCCGAGTGCGACCTGGACTACGTGCCCGAGGCCGGCCGGCGCCTGGAGATCGAGCACGCGGTGGCCAACTGCATCGCCTTCGGGAGCAAGAACTCGGCGCTGGTGCTACGGAAGGTATAAGAGAAGCGGGGCGGGAGTACAGCGCTCCCAAGGCTTCGCGGCTGGGAAAGATTTCGTGGGACGGGCCCGTGGCCGCACATAGGCGTTAAGATAACCGCCTCTGCCGAATAGCCGGGAGTGGGTAAATCCTTAGGGACCGCTCGCGGGTTATCACTGCCCTGCACCGGTCGCACGCGCTTCCACGGGTCGGCGGCAGGAGGTCCAAGTGGATTGTGCCCAAGGGCGGTTGGTCAGGCTGACAGGAAGACATCTAGTTTCAGTTGCTTGCATGAATCATCGAACATAAGGGGACGTTATGTACGGCTAATTCTCCGTTTGAGTAAAGTCCTGACTGTTCTGTGCAACGCTTCCAACGGAAGCGTAAAACGTGTTTTGGAAAATCATCTGCACCTTGTCTCTTGGAACGGGTTGAGTGTTAGGTAACGCCTCACCCGCCTCCGGGTTTTCGGCTTCAATCTTCAAGGAGAAATCCAGAATGCGGTTCCTGACCGTGTCCACTATTCCCATGAGTGCGTGGGGACTGATGACTTGCCATGCCCCTATGCATTCAAATCCGTTGTACCCTTCTGCGCCAAACCTGATCGCGAGTTCCTGCGGCCATGGCACCTGAAGCTGACCGCCCTCCCGTGCACCCGCAGCAGCAGAGACGATTGCAGCAATCGGCTGGCTGAGATAGCACGCCTCACCCCAAGCGCGGAGTTTTTCGGGCAAGGATGTCGTCATGATCGGCGCGTTGTCCCAGTGCAATCCCGAGCGCGTTATATGCCCACGAACCTCGACGGGCACCACGCGATAGGGCGGAAGGCTGGATCGGTCACCGTATCCGTTCAACTCGCGGTCAACCCAAGTCTCAAACTCCGGATTCTGGAGTCTGGCCGCAAGGATTTTAGCTTTGCGTAGGACCGTCGATATATCGACTTTGGATTCGGTCGCCGCGGCTTGAATTTCCCTCAAAAGTGTCATCTCTCGCCCCTCGTTCGCGGCACTGCGAGCGTCCGGCGTTTATGCTGCTCCAAAGTTTGACAGCTGTTGGTATATCCAGTGCCAAACGCCGGGCTGTGCCGCCGTTGCTAGCAGGCTGCCGATTGCGCCCTCTGTAATATTCCGGAGAGTACGCCCAGCCTGCCTCACGATTGCGAAGTCTGGATCGCCAGCAAGCTCGGCCTTCAGGGTTGCAATCTGTGCTTCCGCCCTCTGCCTTTGACGAGCATCAAGATTCAGCTCATTGAGGTGCGCGGTCAATTCCGTAGCCAGCCTAGCGAGGTCTTTAGGCTGAACCCCGATGCCGGCTGTCTGACTGAAGTGCTCGCTGTTCTGAGCAACATTTCCGACGCTGCCGTAAAAATTAGTAGTGTAGTGAACCGCAGCCGCCTTCTGCTGCTCGTCTTTCGAGAAAGTCATACCCTCTCCCAAAATACCGTCCTTCTCCAACTTCAGACTCCACTTAAGAATCTCTGTCCTGACCGCATCTAGCAAGCCCTTTAGGTCTTCCGTTCTTATGAACCGTGTATGTCTAATCAGGCCGTTCTGAGAGTCGCGCCCAAGGATCGCTTCCTGCTCTGGCGAGAAATCAACGCTCAAATTGCCGTCGCACTCCTTTAGCCGGAGCGTCCGCTGCAGGAGCGCCTCGATCTCCGCAACGGGATCAGGCAGCCGAACTGTCGCGATCGTCGCCAGCACATCAGTGTTTTGGAACAACACCGGAACCCATCGGCCCCAGTTGTCCTGAGCCATTACCTGACCGGTGATGATTCGATAGGGCGGGACGCCCTTTAGGTCGCGATACCCGCCTAGTTCGTTCTCTATCCAAATGTTGAGGTCTGGAATGCTCAGCTTGTTCGCTATGAGAAGCGCTTTTCGCAATAGGTCCGACACGTCAGCAGCAGGATTCAGCGAGTCGCGCTGCAATTCGACCACGATAGACGACGTGCCCTGAGTTTATACCACGACGCAGGAAGAGCGCAAGGAATAGGAGGAACCGGCGGGAGTTCGCGGGCCACAAAAAGCTATGGCCACGGCCTGCTACGCGCCCATTTCGCGGCGGATGGCCTCGGCGATTCTGGCGCTGAAGCTCTCGACTTGTTCCAGGTCGGGGCCTTCCACCATGACGCGCGCTAACGGTTCGGTTCCGGAAAAACGCACCAGGACGCGGCCGGCTCCGGCGAAGGCTTCTTCCACTAAACGGATCTCCAGCGCGACGGACGGGAGCTCCGTGAGGCCCTTCTTTTCCCGCACGCGCACGTTGACCAACCGTTGGGGGTAGACCTCGAGGTCGGCCGTCAGCTCCTCCAGGCCCACGCCGGCGCGGCGCGCGATCTCGAACAAGCGCAGGGCCGTGAGAAGCCCGTCGCCAGTGGTCGAGTACTCGCGAAAAATCACGTGGCCGGATTGCTCTCCGCCCAGGGCCGCGCCCAAGCGCACCATTTCTTCCAGCACGTACTTGTCGCCCACCGGCGTGCGCGTCATGCGAATGCCCGCGCGCTCCAAGGCCCGTTCCAGGCCGAGGTTGGACATGACGGTGGATACCACCGTGTCTCCGGGAAGATGCCCCGCGGCCTTCATGGCGCGCGCCGCGGCCAGCAGCACGGCGTCGCCATCCACGATCTTGCCGCTCGCGGCGACGAAGATGGCGCGATCGGCGTCGCCATCGAAGGCCACGCCGAAATCGGCGCGATGCGCGAGCACTGCGTCACGCAATCGCTCGACGTGCATGGCACCGCAGCCCAGATTGATGTTGCGGCCGTCAGGCGCGCAGAAAAGCTCCTTCACGTCGGCGCCCAGCCGCCGGAACAGGGAAGGCCCCAGCAGGGAAGCCGCGCCGTTGCCGCAATCCATGGCCAGTGTCACACCGTCGAAGCGCACCGGGGAAGTAGAGACCAGGTACTCGAGGTATTGCCGATCGAGGATCTCATCCACCGCGAGGGTTACTGGCGCCGGCGCGACACCCAGTTCCCGCAGCCGGAAAATCTCCTGCTCGATGGCGTGCTCTTCCGCGTCCGGCAGCTTGAAACCGCTGTGGCCGAAAACCTTGATGCCGTTGTCCTGGTACGGGTTGTGCGAGGCGGAGATCATCACGCCGGCCACGAACGGCCCGGTGCGCGTGAGGTAAGCGATGCCCGGAGTGGTGATGACGCCCGCATAGCACACGCGCGCGCCGGCCGACTCCAGCCCGCCGGCGACCAATTCCGCGATCCACGGGCTGGACTCGCGCGTATCGGCGCCGACCAGGATCTCTCCGGCGCCCAGGGCCTCGCGGCCGAGCGCCGCGCCGAATGCAAAGATGGTGGCCGGATCGAGAGGATATGCCCCCGCAACTGCGCGAATCCCATCCGTACCGAATAGTTCCTTGGCCACTTAGTCTCCTTTAACCTGTCGTCGATGCGCGGGCGTGTATGGCCGCTATCTCTTCTTCTTCATGGTGACAGTAACTACTACCTGCGGGGAAGAATGGAAGCGCACGAAAGAGTCATCCACAAATGCATTCACCCGGAACTCGGACGTGCCGGCCGCCGAAGAAAGATCCACGGGGTCGGTGACGGCCGCGGCGATGCGAGCCACGCGGCTGCTGGGACCGGCGATCTCGAGTCGATCGGGCGCAACGGACTGGTGCGCCACGGTATATCCATTCCGCCCCTGGCCGGTAAAGCGAACCACAACCGGCACGAGGCGGACCATACGCCGCTCGAAAACGAACCGGGCCTCCGAGGGGATGGAGCGCACCAGACGCACGCCGCGCGCCAGTTGCACATTGCTCGCGCCAATGGCGAACGTGCGCTCTCCGGGCTGGACGTCCGACATGTCGATAACCACCGCCGGGCGGATACCGTCTCCCGCGCCGCGTAGTTCGCCGGAGGGACCGCGCAGCTCCAGCGTTACAGAGCTTACGGGATCGGAGCTGATTTCGAGATCGTAGGGCAGGTTTCTGTATTCCAGCCGCACGGTGGCGAACTCCGAGAGTTCGGGCTCGCTCGCCACCAAGGCCCACAACACCACCGCGATGGCGAGGGAAAGCAGCTTCCACCAGAAATTGTGAAACACCAGCCGGAGGGTCCACCGCAACGCCCCCTGCAACGTTGGTTTCATGGCCGGGCCACTTTCTCGGCCGGCAGGGCGTCGCCAGACTCGGGGCCGGCTTCCGGCGCCGGCTGGCGCACGTCGAAATGCAGGTTGATGCGCTGCTCCACTTCGGCCACGGACAGCCCTTGGCTCAGCTCGCCGAACGCGGCCACGGAAATGCGGCCGGTTTCTTCGGAAATGACGATCGAGAGACAGTCCGTCTCCTCTGTAATTCCAATAGCGGCGCGGTGACGGGTGCCGAGTGTCCGCGAAAGGGCGGGGTTGGTGGTCAGGGGCAGAAAGCAGGCCGCCGCGGCGACACGGCCCTTCTGCACGATCACCGCTCCGTCATGCAGGGGGGGGCCGGGTTGAAAAATCGACAGCAGCAAGTCGCGCGAGAGAAGCGCCTCCAGCGGGACCCCGCTCTCGATGAACGTGCGCAGGCCGATATCGCGCTCGAGGACGATCAACGCGCCGGTACTCCGCTGGGCGAGCTCCTCCACTGCCAGCAGAATCTCGTTAGCCGATTCCGGCGCGTGGAAGCCCGCGCCCAGCCATCGTTTGCGCCCGATGCGCGCCAGGGTGCGGCGAATCTCCGACTGGAACAGAACGATAATGGCCAGGCCGATATAAGGAACAATGAAGGAGAGCACCGACCGCAGCGCCTCCAGTCCGGCCCACAGCGCCACGGCATACAGCAGAACCATCACGAAGATGCCGATGAGAATGTGCCCAGCGCGGGTTCCGCGCACCACCATCAGGGCCTCATAGACCAGGAACGAGACCACCAGAATATCAACGACCCCGTTGATCCCCAGGTTGGGCACGGCGGGCATAAATCGGAGCAAGTGCGGCATGGGCGCCCAGAACTCCATCTTATCGTAGGGCCGCCGGCGCTACATGCATACAATAAGTTATGCCTTTCGTTGGGATTCCGGAAGCCATCGAGGAGATCCGCGCCGGCCGCATCCTGGTGGTGGTGGACGATGAAGACCGGGAAAACGAGGGCGACCTCACCATCGCCGCCGAAAAAGTCACCCCCGAGGTCATCAATTTCATGGCCACGCACGGCCGCGGTCTGATCTGCCTGCCCCTGACGCCGGAACGCTGCGACTACCTCCGGCTGCCGCTCATGAGCCCTCAAAACACGTCCAATTTCGGCACCGCCTTTTGCGAGTCCATCGACGCGCGCACCGGCGTCACCACCGGCATCTCCGCGGCCGACCGCACGCGCGCCATCCTCACCGCCATCGATCCGGAATGCCGGCCCGAGGACCTGGCGCGGCCCGGCCATGTCTTTCCCTTGCGCGCGCGCGAAGGGGGCGTTCTGGTGCGCGCCGGCCAGACGGAGGCGTCGGTGGACCTCGCCCGTCTCGCCGGGCTGACGCCCGCCGGGGTGATCTGCGAGATCATGAATGACGACGGCACCATGGCGCGGGTGGCGCAGCTCCGCGAATTCTGCGCCCGCCACGGCCTGAAGATGATCTCGGTGGCGGACCTGATCCGCCACCGCATGAAAACCGAGCGGTTCGTCCGCCGGCTGGCGGAAGGCTCCATCGAAACGGAGTTCGGCGAATTCCGCACGGTGGCGTACGGCAGCGACCTGAACCCCGAGTGGCATCTGGCCCTGGTGCGCGGCGACGTGGCCGGCCAGGAGCGCGTCCTGGTGCGCATGCATTCCCGGTGCCCGTACGGCGACGTTTTCGGTTCCACGGCCTGCGATTGCGGCCGACTGGTGCGCAGTTCGTTGCGCGCCATCGCCGCGGAGGGCCGGGGAGTGCTGGTTTACCTGCATGAAAGCGGGCTGGGCTTCCGCACCGAGCGGGACGGTTATGGCCGGCAGCGCATGGTGTCGCATCGCCGCGATTTCATGCACTACAAGGACCAGGCCGGGCAGCGGCAACTGCAACACGAACATGGCATCGGCGCCCAGATTCTCTCGGACCTGGGGTTGCACACCATCCGGCTGCTCACCAACCACCCGCGGAAGATCGTCGCATTGGAAGGGTTTGGCATCGAAATCGTGGATCAGGTTCCGGTCGAACATTGAAGCGCGAGCCGCGCAAACCGCGCTGGCCCTGGAACTTTCGAGGTAGTTAACGCGTTAATAATAAGGCAGGCACGACGTCCTGAATGCTATGAAGCCACAAATTCTCACCACCGCGACGCTCCTCGCCGTTTTCTCCGGGGCGCTTCCCGCCGCCGACCCGCGGCTGCTCAGCCTGGTAATGCCGGACGCCACGGTTCTGGCGGACGTGAACGTGGATCAGGCCAAAGCCTCGCCATTCGGCCAATACGTGCTGACGACGCTGCTTCAGTCCCAAGCCCAGAAGTTGCAGCAGTTGGCGACTCTGACCGGATTCGACCCCCGGCAGGATGTGGATGAGCTGCTGCTGGCCTCCAACAGCGCTCCCGGTAACAAGACCGGGCTGGCCCTGGCGCTGGGCACCTTCGATCCCGCCAAAATCGCGGCCGCGGCCCAGTCGGCTGGGGCAGGCGTCGAAACGTATAGCGGCGTGTCCATCATCGAAGACCCTAAGCAACAGAACGGCTTGGCCTTCCTGGATTCGACGCTGATGGTGGCGGGCAACCTGGCGAGCGTCAAGGCCGCCATTGACCGCCGCAACGGAGGTCCCACTATTCCCGCCACGCTACTCGCTCAAGTGAACCAGTTGAGTTCCACCGAAGACGCGTGGGCCATCTCGACCGTGCCGCCCTCCACGCTGAGACCACCGGCAGCGGCCCCGCCGGCTGCGGGAGTCAACGTGCAGAACGCTCTGCAGACGATCCAATCGGCTAGCGGCGGCGTGAAGTTCGGCTCGGTGGTGGTGGTGACCGCCCAGGCGCAGGCCGCCACGCCGGCAGACGCATCCTCGTTGGGCGACGTCTTGGAGCTCCTGGTAAGCATGGCGCAACTTCAGGCCTCGCAGCATCCCGAGGCCGCGGCGCTGGCGCAGTCGCTGGTGGTCAGCACGCAAGGCAGCACGGTGAAGTTCACGCTAAGCCTGCCCGAGGACCAGATTCAGCAACTGGTGAAGCCCAAGGCGGCGGCGCGCAAAGTGATCCAGATGTAATCCCGCCGGCCGCGGCCAAGATCCAGGTCCCCTTGCCGTACTTCGGTCTTGCCCACGCCCGCACCCCTCGGATATAATCGGACTTCACGGGAGATTGTCGATGAGGCGAACACTTCAATTTTCAGCGGTTGTTGTGTGGGTATTGATGGGTGCGCGGGCATTCCCATCCGATTCGGTGCTGGTGGTCAATCGCGGGTTGCCGCAGGCCAATCTGAACAACGGGTCCGGCCCGCTTCGCAGCAATGTCCGATGGGGCTGGTACGACCATGGCTTCGTCGGGGACGGATTCACTATCGGCTCCGCCGGCGAGCGATGGGTCATCGATTCGATTCGAACCTGGGCGGTGCCCGGTGATGCCAGCCATCTCGCGGACCACCTCGGGGACTTTTTCGAGGATATGCGACTGTACTTTGGCGGATCGGACACTGGCCTGACGCCGGTATCCACCGCGGGGCTCACACGGGGAAGCGATGAGACCAGCAACGGCAACGTCCGCATCACGGAAGCGACCCAGGCTGGCGCGCTACTCTACGACGATTTCGGCGCTAGCCTGCGCATCTGGCAGGTGGAGTTTGGAAACCTCAACCTCACGGTCCAGGGCGGCGTGCCGTACCGGTTCGGCGTATGGGGCATGGGACGCGCTGTCCCCGACATGGAAGGCAAAACCTACATGTGGTATAACCACGCGTCCAATGCGCCGCTCAGTGGAACGCGGCAGGATGACGCCGGGGGCGTGATGCTGCTCTTCGACGCGGCTGGCCGCTTCGAGGACGTCTTCAACGCCGAAGGCAACGGATGGGACAAGCCGGCGAACATTAATGTCCAGGTGTTTGCCCATCCTGCGCGCTAGCGCTTGCGACGACATAGCCGATTCGGCGCGGGCGGATCATCTCAGATCGCCGAAATGCACGGTCTCGGGAACGGCCGGTTCATCCAGTAGCTGAATGGTGGTGGAGGGTCCGAGATCCACGGGGTTCCCCCACGCGCGCAACGCCCAGACGATTCTCTTGCCGGGTGTTACTTCCAGCGCCTGAACGGGAGCCGTGGCGGGATTCACCGGCCCATCCCACTGGTTGAACCAGGTGTTGATGAGGGTGTTCCCATTGGGCAACCGTTTGGCGATTTGCATCGAGTTGAACAGGTAGTCGGGCACGTCCGCGGGCGAAAACTCCCAGACGGTGGCGCCGGCGGGGTTCACCTCGCGAACCAGTTTCGCTCCGGCGATGAGGGTGTTGCCATTCTTCAAACGCTCCGCCGACCAGGTGGCGATTCCCGGCGTGTGCGACCAGAGTTCCTTGCCGGTGGAGTCGTACTCGACGATTTTGCCCATGTCCATGTGCGCCACCAGCAATGTGCCGGCCTCGGTGAGCCGTGCATGACGGAAATGGCCGTGTACGCTTTTCGGATTCTTGACCGGAACCACAAACTCACGCTCGGTCTTACCGGTGACGATATTCACGACCACAACCTTGGCGGGATCGCCGTTTTGCACGTAGAGCACGCGCTCCTTGCCGATGGGTTGTGCAGTGTGCACCTCAGTGCCCGGCGGAGCGTCATAGTGCCAGAGCACCTTCTTCTCCGGGTCGATCAGCGTTACGCCGAATTGGTGCGCGAAGAGCACGTTGCCATTGGAAAGCAGCACGGCATCGCTGATTTCGCCCTTCGACGTGCGATCGTGAAACTCCCAGACCACCTTTCCCTTGCGAACGATGTACATGTCCTGCGACTTGGCCTCTCCGGCGTAGAAGAAATCGTGCTGCGCTAAACCTCTGCCGGGCAGGACGCTGGGGAAGTTGGGTTTTTCAGCGGGCTGTGCGGCCGCGCAAATGGCGCCAGCGGCCATGACCAGGGTAATGAATTGCAGCGTTTGTTGGTTCTTCATAAGTTGGATTCCCTTATACGTTACCAGAGTGAATCCCCGCTCACTGCGGCTTCAATGCCCGGCCGGGCACAGGTCCCGCCAGAACGGACAGCGGCGGCAACGGTCGCCTTCGTTCAAGGGAAACTCCAGCTTGGATTGCGCTTCCTCAAAATCGCGAACAATCTGTTCCGGCCGTTCCAACAGCGATGGCGTCAGGTCCACCTCCACCACCGTGTTGGGCCGCAGGAAATGTAGCCAGGCGCGATCCGGGGCGCGGCCGGCAAAACGCTCCACGGCCAGCGCGTAGAGCCGTAATTGCAGGGCGTGATCGCGCGCGCGCTGGTGCGCTTCCCTGGCGGTGACGGAATCGGTCTTGTAATCCACGGTGACCAGCTCCCCGCCTTCCTCGAACCACAGGTCCACCTGGCCGCGAATCACCAGGTCCTCGACGGCCATCAGGAAATCGAACTCGCGCTCGATGCGGCTGGCGCGCTCCAGGCGACGGGCCAGGGGGCTTTGGCGGAAAACTCCGGCCAGGCGCAGCGCCTCCTCGTCCGGCTCAGGAACCGGGCTTCCCGCCAGAAGCGCGTGTACCTGGGTACCGAGTTCGCCGGCGGAAAGGCCGCCCACTTCATCCGCCTCCGCCAGTTTCCGCGGACGGCCCTCGAAGCCAAGGTAGTGGCCGAGGTAATACTGCCGCGGGCAGTTGGCGAACGCCGCCAGTTCGGTCACCGTGGCGTTGCTGTCCTGCTGTTCAGCGACCTTGGGCGGAGAGACCAGCTCCACGTTGCTTTCGGGTTCAACAGGCCGAAGGGCCTGTCCCACGGGCAGTTCCGGCATGCGGTCGGTCACCAGCAGACACAGTTTCCACAGCTTGCCGTCCGGGGCCGAGCGGGTCAGCAGTTCGTCGCGGCATGCGTCCAGCGGCAGTTGCAGTTTGTCCGCCACCAGCCTGGCCCATTCCTTGGGCTGCTTCCCCGAGAAACTCAAGACAAGGTGCTGCTCGGCGCGTGTCATCGCCACGTAGAGCAGGCGATGGCTTTCCCTGTTCTCCCGCTCAGTTCGTTCTCTGCGGATCTCATGCTGGAACAGATCGTCCTTGTCTTCGCGCACGGCGGGGTTGCGCCAGCGCGCTCCCAGGCCGATCCGCGGCGAAAACGTCACCACCAGCGGATTGGTCTTCACGCCCTTGTGCAGCGCCGCCACGAACACAATCGGAAACTCCAGACCCTTGGCGGAATGCACGGTCATCACCTGGACGGCGTTGGCGGAATCTTCCGGCGGCGCATCGGGTTCGCGCGGGTCGGAGGCGCGGACCAGGGCGAGCTCCTCCACGAATTCGTCCAGCGACATGCGGGACGCCGCGTCGCGCGCCTGGGCCAGAAACTTGTCGATGTTGGCTCCGCCGCGATACCCGCAATCGTCGATGGCCGAGAGCAGCAGGCGGTCGAACGAAACGTACTCGCGGCGGATGCGCCATTCCCTCAAGCGGTCGCGGAAACGGGTGAGCTTGGCATAATCTTCGGCGTCGAACTCCGCCCCGGTCTCCGGCTCCAGCCGCATCAGCGACGCGCCGATGTTATCCCCCATCATTTTGAGCCGCAGCAAGGATTCGTCGGATGCCGCCACCAGCGGCGAGCGCAGCACGGCCGCCAGGCTGATCTCATCGCGAGGGTTCGAGATCGCGCGCAGCAGGCAGGTGAGGTCGTTCACCTCGCGCGTCTCGTAGAAACCCTTGCCGCGGTTCAGCAGGTACGGAATCCCCACCTTCTCGAAGGCGGCAGCGAACGCCGCCATCACCTCCGTGTTCCGCACCAGCACGGCCACGTCTTTGAGACCGAACTCGGGTTCGGCTTCCAGCAATTCCAGAATGCGGCGCGCCACCCATTGCGCCTCCATTTCCAACTCAGTGGCGGCAAAAACGTCGACGCACACGGGCCTGGGCTTCTCGAACTTGCGGCCAGCCACCAAACTGCGCGGTTCGACACCGTCGGCGCCCTTGACGATGGTCTCGACGGCGCTCAGAATCTCCGGGCGGCTCCGGAAATTGTCAACCAGGTTGACCAAGCGCCTGCCGCGGCGCTCGATGTCCGCGCGATAGTCGGAAAAACCTTGCGGCTCGGCGTGGCGGAAACCGTAGATGGACTGATTGATGTCGCCCACGGCGTAGAAACGGTCCGGCGGCCGCAGGTGTTTGAGCAGTTGCGCCTGTTGCCCGTTGGTGTCCTGAAACTCATCCATCAGGATGTGGTCGAACTGGGATTGGAGGCGTGCGCGCGTGTCGGGGTGTTCCACGAGCAAACGGACCGCGAATTCCTCCAGGTCGGCGAAGTCCAGCGCCCCCGCCTGCCGTTTGCGCTCGCGGTATTGGTGGTCGAAGCGGCGCAGAATATCGATCAGCAGCTCGCGCTGTGGCGCGTAGAAAGCGGTAATCAGGGAGTATTTCAGCTCCTTGATCCGGTCGCGCAACTGGACTACCTGGTCGTAAGCGGCAGTGTTTCTCTTGCACTTCGTCAAATTGGCGGAAGAGCCTTCGATCGCGCGCAGCGCTTCCAGCGGCCCCGTCGCCGTCGCAATGCGCTCCGCGCCCTCCAGGATAGAGTTTAGGTGCTGGCGCTGCGCGTCGCTCCAGGCCGTCACCGGCTGGTTGCGAAGCGCGTTCGTCATGGCGGCGATCTGGCCGGTCGTAACGCCTTGCGGGATGGCGTAGTCGGCGAGATCCTCGACCCGCACGCCCGCTCCGCGCATGGCGTCGTAGGCCGAGAGAACCGCCTCTTCGAATTCGAACGAAGACAGGCCGCGGATCAGCGCCCGCAGCGGAGCGGGGCGCTCTTCGAACAGCGCATCGATGGCCGCGGCGATGGATTCCTGCTGCATGCGCCACGCTTCGTTCCCCTCCACGATGCGGAACTCCGGGTCGACTCCCGCGAAGACGGCGTTCTCGCGCAACAGGCGCGCGCTGAAGCCGTGGACCGTGGAGACCCAGGCGCGCTCCAGCCTGCCGCGGATTTCGGCGACAGCCTGAAACTCCTGCGCGAGCTTCTTCCGCATGTTGCCCGCGGCCTTCTCGGTGAAGGTGATGGCGAGGATGCGCAGCGGGTCCACCCCCTCAGCGACCAGGCGCTTGAAGTACTCCACCAGGGCGGTGGTTTTTCCCGAACCAGGTCCCGCCACCACGCAGGTGTCAAGATGGCGCCTGGCAACATCGACGGCGTCGAGTTGATCGGCAGTGAAAAGCAGACCCTTCATGCGCCCTCCGCCCGACCCAGAGGGTACCCCGCCTCAACCCGGCACACATCGCGGAACTCGCAGTTGCGGCATTTGTCCGGATTGGCGGGCGTGGCATCCACGCGGCCCGCGCGGATCTGCGCCACCACCTGAAGCGTCTGCTCCTTCGTGCGTTCGAGCCAGCGGTCGGGGAAGGGGACGCCGTCCAGCAGCCCCGATTCGCTCCACCCTGCGTACACAACGCCGCCCTTAATCCCCACGTAGAACATGCCGGCCGGCTTCACTCCGAAGAACTCCCCCGCCGCCATCAAGTACAGCGGAGCTTGCAGCAGGTTTTCATCCTTGAGCTTGTCCTTGGTGTTCTGCGCGTTGCTGTACTTATAGTCGATCACGTAGGCGCGGCCATCCGGCGCCGTGTCGAGCCGGTCGATCTTGCCCGAGATGGCGAGCGACTCGTCGAGCGGAAAAACAAATCTCTCTTCCATGCGGGATTGGAAATCGCCGCGTGGCCACTGGCCGTCGCCGGCAAAGGCCCGCAGATCGTCGAGCATCGCGTTGCGCAGCCGCTCGGTGTGATAACCGGAAGGAATCCGCCGGTCTTCTACATAACGCTCGAAAACGTCCTCGAACAGCGGTGTCACGTCCCCCGGGTGCGCCCAACATGCCGCCAGCACCTCGTGAACGATACTTCCCTGCATGAGGAAATCGAGCCGGTCCTGGGGCCGGCAGGGCGCCGCCTTCAACCGCAACGTGCGGCGGCCGAAATACTGGAAGGGGCACTGCAAGAACGATTCCAGGTCCGTGGGCGAGAGCTTCACGGTCTTCTCGCGCAGGAACTCCAACAAGCCGGGCACGCGGATTTCCGCCGGGCCGCGCAGAGGGCCCGGGCGGCACCCCGAATAGCGCGGCTGGGGCCGCACCGCGCGCGATTCCTCAGGCGCCAGCAGAAGATCTTCCAGGTAGAGCGAGGGCAGGCTGCGCTCTCCGCGCGCGTCGAACTCCGGATACGAAAGCGTCGTCAGCATGGTGGCCCTGCTGATGGCCGATTCGAACAAGGCGCGCTCTTCCCTTTCGAACTCGGCTACCGTGCGCACACGGATGCCCGCGGCGTTGAGGCGGCAGCGGGCCGCATCCGGGAAAAACGGATCTTGCGAATGAAACCGCGGGAACTGCTTCTCCACCATCCCGCACACGAACACCACCGGAAGCACCCATTGGCGCGCTTCCTCGGCACTGAGAACGTGGACCACGTTGCGGCGTCCGTCCGCCAGGCGCAGCGGCTTCAGCCGGAGCACCGATTTCACCGCACGCCAGAAATCCTCGATCCCCATCAGCCGCAATTCCAGCGCTTGCGCGGCTTCGTCCAGGGCTTCGTCGAACAGGTCGAGCACCGCCGCCTGGGATCGCAATTCGGGGACAGGCAACGAAACCCCCAAACGGGGCGCATCCGGGCGGAAGAGCTTGCGCAACGTCCGGAACCGCGCCGCCCAGTCCTTGGGGAGCATCTCGAACGAGCGCCACTCCTCGATGGCGCCGAGGGCGTCGATCAGGCGCATGAGCCGCTCCGCGCCCGGCGTCGCCACCAGCAAAGCCTTCAACGCTCCCAACCCGGCATTGGGGATCTGCTCGCGCACCGCGAAATCGAAGCGGTCCATGACGCCCGAATCCGCGAACTGCGGCGCCAGGCGCAGAATCTGCAACGTCCGCGCGTGGTCCCATCCGACCAGCATGGTGTCCACCGCTCCGCCCAGAAACCGCACCACCGCGTGCCGCTCCATCTCGGGATCGAAGTAGAAACGGGCGGGAATGCCGAAGCGCTCCAGCGTCGAGCGCAGAACGGGAACATAAGTTCCGGCGGCGCGAACGATGATACCCATCTCGCGAAACGGCCGCCCGGCCGCGGCCTGCTCGAGGATGCGGCGGGCAATCTCCTCCGCTTCGCGCTCGATGCCCGGCGCGCGCACCAGCGCCTTGGCGGGCGTGGCACGGGGTCGCCCTGCGCGCTCCTCGCGAAAGCCCATGGCATGGAGGCGGGCGCGGGCCGTTTCCGTGGCATCGCCATCGCCCAGGGTCAGGGTGAGGTCCGCATGATGGCACAACGCGCCAATGACGCGCAGTTCGGGATCGGGCAGCGCATGGAACCCATCCAGCCAGATGGTGCGAATGCCGCCCAGCCCCTGACTTTCGATGCGCTCCGCCGCGCGCTGGAGCCGCTTGGCGCGCATGGCCAAGCCGCGCCGCTCCAACTCGCGGTCCACTTCCTGGTAGACCGCGAGGAAGGCCGCGCCGAGCGGCGATTCCGGAACCGAATTCGCCACGCGGGCACTGTCGCACCCCGCCGAAGAGAACTCCGCGATGGTGCGTGCGAGGGACGCGCAGAAGCCCGGCATGTGGGCCACGCCGGCGAACTCGGGGCGGTTCACGCGCCGCGCGGCCTGCTCCACAATGAGGTACAGCACGGTGTCCGGCACCTCAGGAAGATCGCCGGCCCAGTCGTCTACAAATCCATACAGCGTCTGGACCAGCTGGCGGCGGAATACAAAGCCTTCCCGCGCGAATTGGTTTTGCAGGTGCTGCGCCAGGGTCGCGGTGGGCGCCAGCAGCCGGATGGCGTCATTTCCGGCGCGCAGAGCCTCGCGAAACCGGTCGAGGACGAAGGCGGTTTTGCCGGAGCCAGCGGGACCCGTGACGAGGAGCATCGGCTCCAGTGTAGCCCTACTGGGCCGTCGAGATCACCCGCGAATCCACCTGGAACTTCTTATAGTCGCTGAAAGTGATGATGAGTTCCTCGTGAAGGCTCTTGATCAGCGCAACCCGCGCCGATCCCCGCAGCGTCACGCTCTTCAGCAGCCAGACCTCCTGATTGACGTGCGCCTGCTCGATGGTCAGACGGCTGCCCTTCGCGAGCCGCAACAGGAAGCCGGCGAAGGAGATGGTGTCCAGGGTTTCCACCTCGACCCTCGCCCAGCGATAGTCTTTCTTATCGATCCAGAACCGCGCCTTCACTTTGGGGAAGTAGGCCGCCGAAGGCAGTTTCGGTTTGTAGCCAGGCTTGGGCGTGGCATCGATCACGTAAACCTCGTCGCTCGCGAACGCTTCCTCCCCGATCAGCCGGAAATCGAATCCGTCCGGCAGTTCTCTCAGGGGCTCGCGTTGGCGCTCCTGCCTGCGCTCCCAATCCGCAATCCGGCGCTCGCGTTCCTCCGTGGTTTCCTTGCGCCGCTCCTCGATGCTCCTGCGCAGCTTGTCTTCCTCTTTCTTCTGCTCCTTGGGCGAAAGGGGCTGGTCGTTGCGCGCCACCAGGCGGCGGTAGGGCGACCCTTCCAGCAAAGTCACATCCGAGGTTTGAACCTCAGTGTTCTTGACCTTGCCGGAGCCGTCCAGTTCGCGCACTTCCTGGCGCTCGAGATAGGTGTAGTTGCGCGCGATTTCGAGGTTCTTCCGGTCGATCTCGACGGAGCGCCGCACGATTTCGCGCGGGTCTTGCGCCGCGAGGATGGCTGGCAGACAGACAATCAGAGTGAAGACGCGCACGGATATTTCTACGCCCAGGAGGCGGCGGGGGTTTCAGCCGGAGTTCCGCTGCCCCACCAGCTTCTCGAAACGGGAGCCCGGCCGGACGATGGTCTGGTTGCGCTCGGGTCCGGTGGAGATGCAGCCCACCTCCACGCCCGTGCGGCTCTCCAGAAACGCCAGGTAATCCCTGGCCTTCTCCGGCAAATCTTGGTACCGGGAGACGCCGAACGTAGCAGTTCTCCAGCCGGGCAGGGATTCGTACACCGGCTCGATCTTTTCGATTTCCGCCACGGTGGGCGGCATTTCCGCTACTTCCCGCGTGCCCGAGCGGTAACCTGTGCAGACCGGAATGTTGTCGAACTCGTCCAGCACATCGAGCTTGGTCACCACCAGGCTGTCGAATCCGTTGATGGCCGCGGTGTAGCGCAGCAGCGGAACGTCGAACCAGCCGCAGCGGCGCGGCCGGCCGGTGACGGCGCCGAACTCGTTGCCGCGCTGGCGAATCATCTCGCCCGTCGTATCCAGGGCTTCGGTGGGAAACGGCCCGCCGCCCACGCGCGTAATGTACGCCTTGGAGACGCCGATCACGCCGCTGATGCGGGTGGGCGCAACGCCCGTGCCGGTGCAAGCGCCGCCCGCGCTGGCGCTGGAGGAGGTCACGAACGGGTAGGTTCCATGGTCGATATCGAGCATGGTGCCCTGGGCGCCCTCGAAGAGCACGGTCTTGCCGTCGCGGATGGCCTGGTTCAACAGGATCGCGGTATCGCGCACCATGGGGCGGATGCGCGCCCCAAACGACTCGTATTCGTCGCGGATGCGCCGCAGGTCGAGCTCTTCGTAGATGCCGAGGGCCCTGGCAATGGCGACTTTCTGTTCCATCACGGAGTCGTATTGCGCGCGGAAAACGGCGGGGTTGATCAGGTCGGCGATGCGAACGCCGCGCCGCCCCATCTTGTCCTCGTAGCAAGGGCCGATGCCGCGCGACGTGGTGCCGATGGAAGCGGACAGCTTCTCCATCATGCGGTGCACCGGAAACAAGACGTGGGCGCGGTTGCTGATGAAGAGGTTGCCCCTGACCTGGACGCCTGCGGATTCGAGGGAGTCGATTTCGGCGAGCAAGGCGGCGGGATCGAGGACCAGGCCGTTGCCGATCACGGCCAGCTTGCCCGGATGCAGAATTCCGCTGGGAATCAGCTTCAGAACGAACTTCTTATCGCCGACGACCACGGTGTGGCCGGCGTTGTGGCCGCCCTGATAGCGCGCCACGATGTCGAACCGGGCGGAGAAGAGATCGACGATCTTGCCTTTGCCCTCGTCTCCCCACTGAGACCCCAGGATGATGACGTTTCCCATTTTGAACAAACCCATTCATTTTACCGTAGTCGGGCGAGATTGGTTCGCGTGAGTGTCAGCACAGCAGCACGCCGTTGTCCGGGTTGCGGGTTTCGCCAACGCTCGACACCATGATCGCCGGCTGGCCCTTGATGACGCACTTATTGGTGCAGATGCCGCATCCGATGCAGAGTTCCAGGTTGACGCGCGGCTGCTTCACCGTGACCTTCTCGCCCTGGTCCGTGGTGACCTGCGCCTCTTCGAACCAGATGGCTTTCTTGGGCGTCGGGCAATGCTCTTCGCAAACGATGCACGTCCGCGCGGCGGCGTACGGGAGACAACGGTTGCGGTCGATGTACGCCAGGCCGATCTTGATCCTTTGCTTCTCAGCTAGGGTGAGCGGGCGGATGGCACCGGTGGGGCAGACCTGGGTACATAGCGTACACTCGTACTCGCAGTAGCCGATGGTCATCCTCATCACTGGCGACCACATGCCCTCGAGGCCGGCTTCAAGCGCCGCGGGGTGGATGCCGTTGGTCGGGCACACCTTCATGCACTCGCCGCAGCGGATGCACTTGGAGAGGAACTCCTCTTCGCCAAGCGCTCCCGGGGGGCGCACCAAGTCGGGGTTGTAGGAGCGCTGGCGGGCTAGCGGATGGGTACGGAACAGGAGCGCGCCGCCGGCGCCGGCTACGCCCGAGGCCAGCAACTGGCGGCGGCCGAGGTCCAGGCGCGAATCCTTGGGCGGTTTCAGAAAGCTGGTCCCCCAACTGAAGGTGACGGCCTGGGAGGGACAATCGGACTGGCAGTTGAAGCAGTAAAAGCACTCCGCCGGCTTCCATTCGAGGGTGTTCGGCAGGTTGGCGCCGCCCTGACAATCGGCCAGGCACAGGCGGCAATTGTCGCAGGCTTCGGGGCTCTTATGGAGCCGCACCAGGGGGTTCTTGCCGATGATTCCGAGCAGCGCCCCGAGCGGACAAATATACCGGCACCAGAAGCGCGCCCGGTAGAAGTTGAGGGCAATGACCATCCCGAACAGCAGCCCGATCAAGACGTTGCCGAAGTAATGCGGCTGCTGGACGGCGAGGAAGTGCCGGCGCAGAAACTCGTAGACCGGCTCGCTCACAACGCTGATGCGGGTATCATACGTCCACGTGAAGAGCGAGACGATGGCGCCGTTCAGCGCGGGGTACACGGCTACCGCCATTCCGCGGAAGAAGAAAGCAAGCGGGTCGAGCCAGCCCACCACGTTGACGCCCAGCAGCGCGCCCGCCAGAAACACCACCAGCACGTAGTACTTGGCCTTCTGCCAGCGGCCATAGCCGCCGGTCGCGAGCCTGGCCTTCACCGGGCCGCCTCGCAAGCTGGAGAACAGATGGTGCAGA
Source organism: Bryobacteraceae bacterium (assembly GCA_049515735.1). Lineage (GTDB taxonomy): Bacteria > Acidobacteriota > Terriglobia > Bryobacterales > Bryobacteraceae > Fen-178. The sequence goes on along the minus strand of JBEKTU010000026.1, from coordinate 52,683 downwards.
GTGCCGAAGGGGCAAATCCATCCGCAGAACCAGCGGCCGAACAGGAAGGTGATGGCCAGCGTGGCGAGAGAGAGCAACATGCCGGCGGCCAGCGCGTGCGACGCCAGCCAGTCCGTCAGCATGACCAACGGATCGAGCTGGAAGAAGAGCTTTACGCCGCTGCCCACGCGGTTGATGGGGTGATACACGGTTTCCAGAAACAGGTAGAGGAACAGAAGCAGAAACGCGGTCTGGACGGCGCGGCGGAGCCACACCAGCGTCGTCGTTCGCGTCTTGCGAGCCATCTAAACCTCCACGCGCGCCGGTGAGAGCGCCGCGTAGTTCATGTTCCCGAGGCCGCGGGCGTGGCCTTCCACCACGTAGCCGATGTCCTGCGGCCGGATGCCCAACAGCGTGGCGCCGAAGGCATCCACGGCCACCTGGTCCACGCCGGCCACGATGGTGTCGCGGCGCTTCACGTCGGCGAGATTGCCGCCCACCGGGCCGTTGGCCGCCAGCACGCGCACGGCGTCGAGTACCACCAGTTGCGGACGGATGAAGCCGGCCAGGTCGGCGACAGTGTTGGCGATGTCCTGGTGGAAGCGGTTGCGCGCGCCGCCGGCGACGCCCATCAGGTTTTTCATTCCGAGGACGGCCCCGGTGAGGCTGTGGTGCTTGACGATGCCCACGTTGATGACGCGGTCGGCCTCCACCACCTCCCGATAGATTTCCCACTCCTTGAGGACATGAGCGCCCTGGATGGCCATCTTGCGGAACTTGCGTTCGTCCATGAAATAGCACTGCGCGCCTGCCTTCTGGGCGGCGCTCTGGATACCGCTGCGCGGAAAGGTGCGCTGCGGCGAGTTGCAGGGGTTGTCGCCGACCGTGACTTTCTTGGCGCCGGCCTGGAAGCACATCTCGACGAGCGTGGCGACCACGTCGGGGTTGGTGCAAGCCGCCTGTTCGGGGCGGCGGTCCCAAGCGATGTTGGGCTTCACCCAGACTACGTTGCCCTTGGAAACGAAACGCCCCATTCCGCCCAGCGCGTCGATGGCGCTGCGCGTCAGGCGGCGGACCTCCTCCGCAATACCGTCGGGCGCGGCCGGAGAAGACTTGTAGTGCGCAATGCTCAGCGATGGCGCGGCAGCCGGCAGAAGCGCGGGCGCAAGCAACCCTAGGAACTGTCTCCGGCCCAATTCCATCACGGCTTCACCTTGGCCAGAAAAGCGGCCGCGTCCGCCGGCGGATGAAGACAAAGTATGGCATAGCGGCCGCGCGCGAAGAAGACGACTTCACCCTGGCGCGCGGAGTAATAGCTGCGGAGCTGTTCTACTCGCTGGTTGGCCTCGCGGGCATCCGCGGCCAGCGAGATCACGAGAGAGGTCACCTTCCCATCGAAGCGGTAAGAAGCCGTCAGCGCCGGCGCCAGGAAGTCATGGCCTGCCGGAGCCTGCACCACGTATTTCTCCGACCGCGCCACGCGGTTCTCGCGGGGAAGAATGTCGAGCAAGGCCGGCAGCGAGCGGTCCCCACCGATACTCCGCGAGATAGCGCGCGCGAAGCTATCGAGCGCCGGCGCCGCCCCGTCGCCGAAAGCGGAGAGCCTGACGTAGTAGCGGCCCTGAAGAAAGTTGAGCGTCGATTCGCTGCTGTAACCCTCCGCCCCAATGGAAATGAAATGATATTCGGGAGAGCGCTCGGCCGAGTAAATGCCGAACGCCTGGAGCGGATCGCCCATATCGAACACGTCCACGGTCATGTCGACGCCCGCGCTTTGGTACTCGCGATGAGCCAGCGCCACCAGGCCGTACTTGAGATAGATATCGGCGCCGCCGTCCATGTACCGATAGAGGTCGGACGAATAGAAGCGCGCCGCGTTCTTGCCGGTGGGGAGCAACGCGGCGAGCCGCGTTTTCACTTCGGCCGGAATGGGAGGCTGTTGCGCCCAGAGTGCAGCCGCCAGAACCAGACAGGCAATGGGTCCTCGCATTGGTGCTCCAAGACCCCAAAAGAGTTTCGACTCTTATTCTATCACCCGCGTGAAGAACCCGCGAACCATGACTTCTTTTTCCTGCAACCAGTCGCCTTCCAGTTCGGCTACGACTCTTTCCAGCAGGTCCGGAATCTCCAGGCCCTGCGGGCACTTGACGACGCAATCGCCACAGCGTTCGCACTGCGAGGCATAGCCCCGGCTGCCCGTAATCACTCCGCACAAGCGCACCACGTAGAGGATTCGCGTTCCCGCGGGATCGCCGAACATGTGGAGGTGGTTGTAGGTGTCGAAACTGGCCGCGATGCCGACGCCCATGGGGCAGGGTTCGCAGTAGCCGCAGCCCGTACAACCGACCTTCATGATCTCGCGGTATTTCCGGCCCGCCTTGCCTACCAGAGCGAGTTCGGCCTCCGTCAGCGAATGGGGAAAGGCTTGGCCGGAGATCGCCAGATTCTCCTCCACTTGCGCATCGTCGCTCATCCCGGAGAGCGCGACGGTCACCTCGGGATGATTCCAGACCCATCGCAACCCCCACTCGGCCGGCGTGCGCGGCGCTTCCGCCTCGCTCCAAATGGCTTCAACCCCCGGAGGAGGGGTCGGACGGCCCAGCGTGCCGCCACGCAGAGGCTGCATCACGATCACGCCCAGACCCTTGGCCGCGGCATACTGCAAACCTTCGGTGCCGGCCTGGTGCTGCTCGTCGAGAAAGTTGTACTGTATCTGGCAGAATTGCCATGGGTAGGCATCGACGATCCGTTTGAAATCCGGCAGCAGGCCGTGGAAAGAGAATCCCGCATTTATGATGCGGCCCGTGGCCTCGGCATGGTCCAGAAACTCCGTCAAGCCGAGCCCCTGCATCTTGTCCCATATGTCTCCGTTCAGGCCGTGGACCAGGTAGTATTCGATTCGTGAAGTGTTGAGCTTCCGCAACTGGGTGTCCAGGAACCGATCCATTTCCTGGCGCTTCTCGACGATACAAACAGGCAGTTTGGTGGCCAGCTTGACGCGCTCCCGGTAGCCGTCTGCGAGCGCGCCGGCCAGGAAACGCTCGCTTTCTCCGCCATGATACATCCAAGCCGTATCGACGTAGTTCACACCGCGATCGATGGCACGCCGTACCTGGCGGGCCGCTTGTTCCGTATCGATCCGGCCTTCCTTCTGCGGCAGGCGCATACACCCATACCCCAGAATCGAAAGCTCGTCTCCGTTGCTCGGCATTTTTCGGTAGAGCATAGCTTCTTTAACACGTATCACAGAATTGCGGCATGCTTGCGCCCGTTGGAAACTGCCCGAGCGTGTCGGGCTTATAATTAAGGTTTTCCGGTACTCATGCTCACCCTGGAGAAGTTCTCGATTGGAGTGGGAGACCGCTTCGCGCATCAGGCAAAAGCGCAACTGACAGCTTGCGTCATGGCCGCAGGGACGCCCTCCGGGGTGCCCGCTGAGCCCGGCGTCACCGTGATCCCCGTCTGGAACAAATCGAATCGCGAGCACCTGATCGTCGGATCCGAACCGGGCAGCGTGAGAACCGCCGCCGATGCGGCCGTCCGTGAACTGGGCTGGAAACAGCCGTACCACGTGGATGCCGATCACATCAACCTGGGCACGGTGGACCGCTTCCTCGAGGCCAGCGATTTCTACACGCTGGACGTCGCCGCGGCCATTGGCCAGCCCGCTGCGGCCGCGGACGTGGAGGCGTTCGCGGGGCGGCATCCGGAATTGATAGGGCGGTTGAGCGTCCCTGGAATCGGCGAACCATTCGCGACCACGCGGCAATCGGTTGAGGCGGTCGCGGGCAAGTATCTCTGTGCCGTCGAGGAAGCCGGACGCATCTATCGCCACGTCGCGGAGCGCAAAGGCGCGGACCATTTCGTGACGGAAGTTTCGATGGACGAGACCGACTCGCCGCAAACTCCTCCCGAGCTGCTCATCATTCTGGCAGCCATCGCCGATGAGAAGATTCCCATCCAGACCATTGCGCCGAAGTTCACGGGCCGCTTCAACAAGGGCGTGGACTACGTTGGGGACCTGGCGCAGTTCGAGAAGGAATTCAACGACGACCTGGCGGTGATCGCGTACGCCGCGGGGCAATACCGGCTTCCGCGCAACCTCAAGCTGAGCGTGCATTCCGGCAGCGATAAGTTTTCCATCTACGCGCCGATGCGGCAGGCGGTGCGGAAATTCAATGCCGGGGTGCACCTCAAGACGGCGGGAACGACGTGGCTGGAGGAGCTGATCGGACTGGCGGAAGCCGGCGGAGACGGGCTCAAACTGGCCAAGGAGGTCTACAGCGAGGCGTTCGCACATCGCGAGGAGTTGTGCGAGCCGTACTCCGCCGTGATCGACATCCACTACGACCAGTTGCCCTCGCCGGCTGCGGTGCAGGGCTGGACCTCGGAACAGTACACGTCGGCGCTGCGCCACAATCAATCCAACCCGGGATTCAATCCGGACGTGCGGCAGTTGCTGCACGTGGGCTACAAGGTGGCCGCCAGGATGGGCGCCCGATATCTGAACATGCTGGAGCAGTGCGAGGAATCGATATCCCGCAACGTCACCCAGAACCTGTTCGAGCGGCACATCCGGCCGCTCTTCCTGGAGAAATAGGGTGCGGAGTCGGTGGGCGTCGCGCCGCTTCCTTCCGTTGCTGCTGCTGTTGTTCGCCGGCAGCGGTTGTTCCGCGCTGATTTACGAAATCGTCTGGTACCAGTTGCTGCAACTGGTGATTGGTTCCACCGCGGTTTCACTGGCTGTATTGCTGGCCACTTTCATGGGCGGGTTGTGCCTGGGCAGCATGGCTCTGCCGCGCATCCTCTCCGTGCGACGGCAGCATCCTTTGCGCGTTTATGCGCTGGTGGAAATGGGAATCGGAATCTGCGGCATCCTGGTGCTGTTCGGAATGCCTCTGGTCGACCAGGTTTACGTGGCGGCGATGGGGCACGGTTTGCCGGCCATGTTGCTGCGCGCGGTGGTGGCGGCGGCCTGCCTGCTGCCGCCCACGGTGCTGATGGGCGCATCGCTGCCGGCCGCGTCGCGGTGGCTCGAAACCACTCCAGAGGGAGTTTCCTGGATGGGCTTGTTGTACGGCGGCAACACTGCGGGGGCCGTGTTCGGTTGCCTGCTGGCGGGGTTCTACCTGCTGCGCGTCCATGACATGGCGACGGCGACTTTGGTGGCCGCGGCCATCAACGGGGCGGTGGCTTTGATCAGTTTCGGCATGGCCTCGAGGACGCCACACCAAGCTGCGGCTCCAGAACAGCCCGCGACGCCGGCGGCGGAAGCTGCGCCGGCGGCAGGTTCATGGCCGATCTATGTAACCATCGCGCTCTCGGGAGCGTGCGCGCTGGGCGCAGAGGTGGTTTGGACGCGCCTGTTAGGGCTGCTGCTGGGCGCCACGGTCTACACGTTTTCCATCATTCTGGCGGTGTTCCTGGCGGGCCTGGGGATGGGCAGCGGCGTGGCGGCGGCGCTGGTGCGCGGGATGGCCCGGCCGCGCATGGCCATCGGCTGGTGCCAACTGCTGCTTGCCGGGGCGGTCGCATGGACGGCGTACATGCTGGCCAACTCGCTGCCGTATTGGCCCATCAACCCCCTGCTTTCCACCAGCCCGTGGTACACGTTCCAAATCGACCTGGCGCGTGCGATTTGGGCGATCCTGCCGGCGGCGTTGCTGTGGGGCGCCAGTTTTCCGCTGGCGCTGGGGGCGGTGGCCTCGCGCGGCGGCGATGCCGGGCGAATGGTGGGGGGCATTTACGCGGCCAATACCGCCGGCGCGATTGTGGGCGCCCTCGCGTTCAGCATGTTGCTGATTCCCGCCGTGGGCACGCAAGGGTGCGAGCGCGTGCTGATCTTGCTCTCCGCGGTGAGCGCGCTGTTTGCGCTGGCGCCGCTCGAGTGGCCCCCGCGGATGAAAGCCGGCGCGCTCTTGCTGGCAGCCGCTACGGTCGGCGCCGTTCTCTTGGCCATGAGCGTCTCCGGGGTTCCATCCATGCTGATCGCCTATGGCCGCCGAATCACGCTCTCGGCGAACCACTCCGAAATTCTCTACGCGGGCGAAGGCATGAACGCGTCCATCGCCATATCGCGGTGGGACGACGGGGCGGTGCAGTTCCACGTCAGCGGCAAGGTGGAGGCTTCCACGGAACCGTACGACATGCGGCTGCAACGGATGCTCGGCCACATGCCTGCGCTGCTGCACTCCAAGCCCCGTTCGGTGCTGGTGGTGGGGTTCGGCGCGGGTGTGACCGCGGGCTCGTTTGTGCTGCACCCCGAGGTGCAGAGAATCGTCATCTGTGAAATGGAGCGGATGATTCCGCCGGTGGCGACGCGCTACTTCGGCCGGGAGAACAACAACGTGCTGCACGACCCGCGCGTCGAAATGGTTTACGACGACGCGCGCCACTACGTCCTGACGACCCAGGAAAAGTTCGATGTGATAACCTCCGACCCGATTCATCCGTGGGTCAAAGGCAGCGCCACGCTCTATTCCAAGGAGTACTTTGAGTTAGTCAAGCAGCATTTGAACCCCGGCGGCATTGTCACTCAGTGGGTGCCATTGTACGAGAGCGACCTAAGCACGGTGAAGAGCGAGCTGGCCACCTTCTTCGACGTCTTTCCCAACGGGACCATCTGGGGCAACGACACCGCCGGGGGCGGCTATGACACCGTGCTGCTGGGGCAGGCCGAGGCCACCAGGATCGACGTGGACCAACTGCAAGAGAAACTGGAACGCCCGGACCAGGCGCGCGTGGCCGCGTCGATGCGCGAGGTAGGATTCGGCTCGGCGATCGCGCTGCTTTCAACCTATGCCGGGCAGGGTCCGGATTTGAGGTCCTGGCTGGTGGACGCCGAGATCAACCTGGATGGCAACCTGCGCCTGCAATACCTGGCGGGGCTGGCTCTGAACAACAGCATGGAAGGAGCCATTTACAGCCAGATGCTGACTTATCGCCGGTACCCGGAGAACCTGTTTGTGGTCTCCGATCGGCTCAGGCCGGCGCTGAGGGCAGCGCTCGAAGGATCGGGTCAGTAGGGGCCGGCCCGTCTGGATTACCAACCGTGCCGCGCGGCCTCCACGCGCGCCAGTGAGACGACCGTCGGACGGACCAGCGCCCGGTATTCTGCGGTGCGCATGTGAACGACATCGTGATGCGTTCCCGCGTTGAAAGCGATCATGTCCTCGCCAGCGAGGCTGCTGTCGAGGTACACGGGAAGGTCGTACAGGCTTCCGATGGGCGGCATCGCGCCCAGTTCGCAATCCGGAAAAAGCCTGCCGAGTTCCTCCTCGGTGGCCAGCCGCGCGTGGGCGAGCCCCAGCGTGAGGCGGACCTCCTGAAAATCGACCAGCCTGGTGGCTGGGACCACCATTATGTGATATCCGTTGTCACCGAACACGACGACGGTTTTAGCGACCTCCCGTGCGGGCAGGTGCTCCGCCGAAGCGACCTCGCGGGCCGTGAAGGCGGTGGGATGAACGGTGTGGGTGTACGCGGCGTGATTCGCCTCGAGGAAATTGCGCAGTTTCTCCAAGAGTGGCATAGCAACCTCCGCTGATCGAATTGTACGCCGGAAGGGGTTTCTGCCGCACGTCAGCCAGGGTAAGGCCGTAACTGGTGGTGATGGATTTCAACCCTCTCGCCTTGAACATTGGTGGGATGATCCCCGGCCTGCTGCCTCTGCTTCAGAAAATCGGTCATTTGTCGCCGGAGCCTGAGCGTTGAGTGCATGCCGCCAGGAACCCGACGCCGAAGGGTGTGAGGTAGTAGATCAGTTGTGAATTAGGGTCCGAGGGTGGTAAAGCCGAAGCCCACTCTGCTGGTACAATCGGCTCCGATTTGGTGGTTATCAGCGAGAGCCGCTTTAGGTTCTCCATTGAAATGAGAAATTCTGAGCGGTCATGCCACTGCGCGAGAACTTCGTCCGAACCGTCTGTCGATTTCTGGACGTCGGGCGTACTGGGAGGAAGAACACATTCCTGAAAGACGCGGAACACCGCATCGGCATCTCCTACCCGTGGTCCCTCGCCGGTGTAGGGGTCGTACTGAAAGTGTCCGAGAATCGCTCCTTTGCAACACAGGGTATTCCACGAGCCCGCATTGCATGAATGCTGCATGGCGTTCAACAATTGGGCATCTCGGCTCCTGAGGCTCCTTAGGACCTCCACGTATAGCGATAGGGTTTCGTCATCGGTTCCGGGCGTTTGGGCGCGAGCCAAGAGGGTAGCCCATCGTTCCCGAAGAAATGAATCGCTGTCAAGTGAAGCATAGCTGGTAGCAGGAATCAGGATCTTATCGGAAATACGTCTTGGATGGACTCCGGCCTCGCGTAGTAGCTGTCGGGATCGTTCCCAGACTTCTTGAACGTTTCGCTCTCGCTCCTCCGCCACAATCCGCATCATGTCGGCGTAGGACAGCCCAACTGTAATGCTGACATTGTCTCCCGCTTGTATGAGGGTCGATCCCTCTCCGGCCTTTGGGATTGCTTGTCCTTATCGCCCAAAGGTGCTCACCTTCATGGCAGTGGCTCGTTGGAAAGCGTTCCCTCGGTTATCCAAGGAGCCGCAGTCTCGAACTGGTGAACTGCGCCAAGCGAGTCCACCACGGTGAGCCGCAGCCTTACGATTTTGGCTTCCGCGAGGTGGTCCGTTGTGCAACGCAGCCAGCCCTGGCAAGCTTCCCCAAGCTCGATACGTTTGCCCTTGCACGCTTCGATATTTAGCAGCGCGTGAATCTGCGTCTCCGAGGGATGGGGCATTCCCCGTTCATCGCGCCGGGGTAACCGGAGAGTAGCGTCTATAAGAGTACGCTGATGGGCAGAGAGATTTCTCGTTGGATAGTGCGTGCCATTTGTGTCGACCGCCTCAAGACGAAGGTCCCGGATCGCAATCGGAGGCCCTGTCTTGTTAGTAATCGCAAGGCTTGTGGTGATGAAGGTATCAAGATGCGTTTCGCCATCTGCGCCTTCTGTGAAGCGAGGGTCCACGAAAACCTGGAGAAACTCGCAAGCCAACTTTGGCCCTTGCGCGTCAGACCCTTTCGAGGCATCCACCCCGAAAACAGCGTTACCCGCTATCTGGATGTTCACCGAGTTCTTGCCGGAGCGTTGGGTCTGGTTCACTCCAGCCCCGGTGCCCCCTTTGCTTTTTCGCAGCCGTAGGAAGGCGACGCAACATGCAACGAACACGCCGAAGCAGACACCCGCGGCGGTGTATTCCTCCTTCGCGAAGGCCTCGTAAAGCGTAAGTCCAAAGGCGCAGAGCCCCGCGACCGCTGCCGCCATATCGAGGTATCGCATTTGGCCGGAGTATAGCAGGAGGGCATGAAATAGAAAAGCCCAACCTCGAGCCCAACCTCGAGCCCAACCTCGAGCCCAACCTCGAGGTGTTGGGCTTCAGCGTCCGATGCCGTCGTGCAATCTCCACCCGAGAACCGCGCAGATGCTCGCGTGCCAGCGGCGAGAGCCGATCATGGACGGCTTGGAGACCCTTTGCACCCAGAGGGCGGATTCAGTGGTTCGTAAGTTGCGGAAAGATTTGGTAGGCCCGGCTGGACTCGAACCAGCGACCCTCAGCTTAGAAGGCTGATGCTCTATCCACCTGAGCTACGGGCCCACATCCTCAGTTTAGCGTGGCAAGCCGGCCCTACGGTGCAGTATATTGAGACGTGATTCGCACCTTGGCGGTTGTCCTTTGCCTCTCGGCTCTGGCCCTACGGGCCGCGGACTCCGCGGCCACGCCCGCCGGCCGCTGGCGGACCTTCGACGATAAAACCGGCAAGGCCAAAGCCATCGTCCTGCTGTACGAAGAGAAGGGTCTGCTGTTTGGCCGCGTGGAAACGCTGGTCGATCCGGCCGACGTCAGCGTCTGCGACAAGTGCAGCGACGAACGCAAGGGCCAACCGGTGACCGGCATGGTGGTCGTTCGCAGAATGAAGAAAGACGGCGAGGAGTACACCGGAGGCGACATCCTCGACCCCAAGAACGGCTCGGTGTACCGCTGTAAGATGCGCCTGATCGACCAGGGCCGCAAGCTCTCGGTGCGGGGCTATCTGGGCCTTTCCCTGTTCGGGCGCTCGCAGACGTGGGTCCGCGACGATGCGGGGCAAAGCCATGAGTAATCGTAGTCGGCGCAGGTGCGGAACATCTGGGGCGTGGTGAGAGACAGAGTCGGAGTTCGGCCGGTTCTAGTCCTGATCGGCTTCACCGCGGCCATTGCTCAGATCGTGCTCATGCGCGAGCTGATGGTGGTCTTTTGCGGTAACGAGATCTCACTCGGGCTGATGCTGGCGAGCTGGCTGTTTTGGACCGCCGCGGGCAGCGGCATGGCCGGCCGCCTGGCTGCGCGGACACGAGAATCCCGACGCCTGATGGCCGGGCTGGAGGCGCTGGTAGCGGTGGCGCTGCCCGCGACCATCCTGGCTGTGCGGGCGAGCAGATCCGTGCTCGAAACGGTGCCGGGAGAAAGCCTGGGGCCCGGGACAATGCTGCTCGGTTCGCTGGCGACGTTGAGCGTGTTCTCGGTCCTTTCAGGCGCGCTGTTCGCCGCCGGCAGCAGGCTCCACGCGGACCAGGCGGCCACTTCGACGGGGGAAGCCACCGGTTCGGTGTACCTGCTGGAGGCGCTGGGGTCCGCCGCCGGAGGCATTCTGGCGGGCCTGGTGCTGGTGCGATATGTCGCCCCGCTCGAGATTGCATTGGGGCTGGGCCTGCTCAATCTTCTGGCTGCGGCGGGCCTGGCGATCCGCGCGCGGCTGGCTCGCGGCGCGGCGATGGGCGCACTCACCGGCATGGCCGTGTTGCTGGCGCTTCCTTTCGGTCTCCCGAGGCTGGAAACGATTTCCCTCGAGCGCTTCTGGCGCGGCTTTCGCCTGGTGACGACGCGCAACTCGGTCTATGGCAACCTGGCGGTGGTCCGGACGGAAGGCGCCAGCAGTCTTTACGAGAACGGTCTGAACCTTTTTAACGTACCCGACCCGGCGGCGGCGGAAGAAGCGGTGCATTACGCCTTGCTCGAGCACCCTTCGCCGCGAAGCCTTCTGCTGATCGGCGGGGGCGTCAACGGAAGCCTGGCCGAAGCGATCAAACACGCCAGCCTTGAACGGATCGATTATGTGGAACTCGACCCCGCCATCCTGGACCTGGCGCGAAAGTATTTCCCCAAGGAATGGGATCCCATACGGAGCGATCCGCGAGTGCGCGTACACGTGACCGACGGCCGCCTGTTCTTGAAGACCACGGCATCCACCTTCGATGTCATCATCGTGAATTTGCCGGATCCGCAGACCGCGCAGTTGAACCGGTTCTACACGCTGGAATTCTTCCGCGAGGCGGCCAGAAAACTCACCGGGAGTGGCATCCTCGCGCTGCGGCTGACGGCGGCGGAGGATTACATCAGCCCGGAACTCGCCGCATTTCTGCGGTCGATCTACAAGACCCTGCGCGTGGTGTTTCCCGAGGTCACGGCGATTCCCGGCGAGACCGTTCACTTCTTCGCCGCCGGGCGATCGGGGGTTCTGGCGGCTGGCTCCGAAGAGTTGCTGGCGCGGCTGCGGGCGCGGCGCCTCGAAACCAGCTATGTGCGCGAGTATTACATTCCCTTTCGCATGATGCCGGATCGCATGGCCGACCTCGACCGGCAGATCCAGCCGCGGCCGGAGACGCCCGTGAACCGCGACTTTGCGCCGGTGGCTTACTACTTCGACGTGGCGCTCTGGAGCAGCCGCTTCAACCATGGTTACCGCGACCTTTTTCGCGCCATGGCGAGCGTCAGCTTTCGCGGCTTAGCGGGCGCGGTGGGGGTGCTCTTGCTGGTGCTGGTGGCAAGGAAGCAGCGGCCTGAAACCACTGCCGCATGTTGCACCGCCGCCATGGGTTTCACGCTGATCGGTCTGGAGATGTTGCTGCTGCTGGCGTTCCAGGCGATCTACGGGTACGTCTACCAGCAGCTTGCCGTCATCATTGCCGCCTTCATGGCCGGCATGGCGCTGGGGAGTTGGCTTGCTTTGCGCGCGCCGGCGCCTCGCGAAATGCGAACCCTCGTATTACTGCAACTCGGCGTTGCCAGCGCTCCACTGCTGCTCTACGCGGTCTTCGAAGCCGCTACCCAGGTGACCGGCGGCCAAGTGCTGTTTCCCGTTTTGGCACTCTTTTGCGGAATGCTGGGCGGATTCGAGTTTCCGCTTGCCAGCCGGATTTTCTTCTCGAGCAGCCACGGGCGCAGTCCGGGAACACTTTACGCGCTCGATCTGGCGGGCTCATGCCTCGGAGCGGTACTGTTCAGCGTCTACCTGATCCCGGTGTTCGGCTTCCTCAAAACGGCCGTGCTGGCAGCGATTGTGAGCTTGGCCCCGGCTGGAATGGCGGTTCGTCGGATGTCCGAAGCGAGTTCCCAGGGCTGAAGACCAGCGCGGTGAACCGGAAGATGTCGGTGTCCGCGTCCTGCCAGCAATTCTTGGGCAGACCGGCCTTGTAGCAAGTCTCCTGGAGAAATGTGGTGCGATCCCACTTCTCTTCTACCGGAACCTGGGGGAGCAGCAACCCCTCGGTGTCGCCTCTCTTCATGATCAGACCATGCTGTCCCACGCGGATCTCTTTGACGTCCAGCACGCGGCGGAGCGGAGAAAGGACCGAGATTTCATACTCCAGCGCGCCCAGTTCGCTGGCGGAGACGGGCCGGAAGCGCGTGTCCCTCAAGGCGGCGAAGGTGGCCACGTCCCGAACGGTAACCGAGAGAGGCTTCATGGGAGCTACGTAGCCGATGCAGCCGCGCAGTTGGCCGTTTTCCCTGAGGGTGACGAACGCGCCGCGCTCCTGCGCCAGCGCCTCCAGCCCCACGGGTGGCGAGTACTCGTACTGCTTGTGATCTCTCACGGCGCTTTCCACGGACTTGCGGGCGATCTTGAGCAACTCGTCCTTCTCCCGCTGGCTGAGGGAGAAGGGCGCCTCGCTCGAGCCGGCACGCGCCGGGGCTTTCACGAAGGCCACGGCGCCGTAGCCTACCACGCGGGTCTTGTCGCCGGCCGCTACATCGCCGGAGTTGGCGTAGTCTAGCACCTTGGCCTGCGAGGCTCCCAGCCGCTCGGACGCGATCATGGTGGCTATGATCGGATATCCGCCGCACGCTTCCCAGACGTTCACGTTCGGGTCGAAGTTGCGCGCCATGCTGAGGTAGTCCCACTCCTCGATGGCCTTCAAGGTCTTGTGGTCTATCTTCACGGCCTCGGCATAGGGATGGTAGTGCGAGAGGTCGGAACTGGCGACGATCAGGGTGTTGGTGCCCTGCATCAGCTTGGCGAGCGCCAGGCCCAGCGCGCGGCAGGTTTCATAGCTCTGATCTCCTATGATGATGGGCACAAGCTGGAACTGTCCGAGCACGCGCTGGAGAAACGGGAGCTGATCTTCCAGAGCGTGTTCCGGCTTGTCGGGCGTGGGCGTGTGCCCAAGCCCCGAAAGCTTGATGAGCTTGCTCATGGTGGCCAGCTTGGCGGCGAACGCCCGGTCCACCGGGACCTGGCCCAGCGGTGTCGAGTAGGCAGCGCCGTCGAACACCGACGCGAAACCGAAAGCTTCGTAATGCGATGGCGCGATGACCACCACGCGGTCGAACTTACGGCCTTTGAGCAAGGCATAGGAGTACGCGGCCACTTGCCCGGCGTACTCGTAGCCGGCGTGGGGCGCGACCAGTGCCACCACGTCGGTAAGTGGCGGAGGCGTGGCCTTCGCGAGGAAGCCGTCCACCATTTTCCCAAGTACGTTGGGGTCGGCCGGATAGAACGATCCGGCGACCGCGGCGGGCCGCACTTTGGCGGAATCGGCGGAGCTGGCGCTCCTGGGTCGGACCAGAACAAACCCCGCTACCAAAGCGAGCGCGATGACAACCACAGTTAGAGTTCTCATAAGTGAAGTAATCCGTCCCAAACTCCGGGGATGGCTTGTTGGCAGAACTGGCACTTACCCCGGTTGAGGTGAATGGCCCTCACCGCGAAGCCAGCGCGCTCCACCACCACGCGACGGCACTTGGGGCAGTAGGTGCTCTCGGCCGGATGGCCGGGAATATTGCCGATGTAGACGTAGTGAAGCCCTTCGGCGTCGCAGATGGCTTTGGCGCGCTCGAGGGTCGGCACGGGCGTCGGCGGAAGGTTCTTCAGGAGATACTCCGGATGGAATTGCGAGAAGTGCAGCGGAACGTCCGGGCCTAACTCCGTTTTGACCCACCGGGCAAGACCTTTGAACTCCTGGTCGGAGTCATTCAAAGTGGGGATTACCAGGTAGACGATCTCGTTCCAGGTTCCCTGCTTGCGAATGTTGACTAACGTGTTGAGCACGGGCTTTAGCTCGCCGTTGACCACTTCTTTGTAGAACTTCTCGGAAAACGCTTTGAGGTCTATCTTAATGGCGTCCACGCGGCGGCACAACTGTTTCAGCGGCTCTTCCTGAATGTAGCCTCCGCTGACTACCGCGCTCTTCACGCCTGCGGCGCGGCCGGCCTCCGCGGTATCCAAGACATACTCGCAAAAAACCACCGGCTCGCTGTAGGTATAGGCGATGGAAGGGCAGTTATACCGCTGCGCCAGAGCGGGCACGCTCTGGGGAGGAAGATAGGTGTTCTCGACCTGTTCGGGCCGGGACTGGGAAATCTCCCAGTTCTGGCACATCTTGCAATTCACGTTGCAGCCCGCCGTGGCCAGGGAGAATGCCATGGTGCCGGGGACGAAATGGAAGAAGGGTTTCTTTTCGATGGGGTCGACGTGGGCGGAACAGACGCGGGAGTATACCAGCGAATAGTAAGTGCCGCCGCGGTTTTCGCGCACCCCGCAGTAACCGCGCTCATGGTCGTCGATGACGCATTCGCGCGGGCAAAGCTTGCACTTGATCTTCTTATAGGGCAGCTTCTCGTAGAAGCGCGCTTCGATGGTGAATTGCGCGTCGTTGGCCGCGGGCTTCGCTACGGCGCTTTCCGCGGCGCACGCTGCCAGACAAGGCAGCGTAGCGGTCTTGAGAAATGCCCTGCGGTCCATAGCTTCAGATCTCCACCTTCTCGATCAGGTTGGGGTCGTTGGTTCCGAGCTTGTGCTGCGCATCGGCCGCCCTCGCAATGTAGGCCGGTTCCCGCTTGACATCCCGCAACGACTCGATCCCCTTCTCGGCCCGTTTTTGTTCGATGATCTGCCACCCCGTGTAATCCAGCGCCACCGGGTCGCGGGAAGCGATTACGCCGTTGAATGGCCAGGACCATTGCGGCATATAAGAAGGTCCGCCTTCGTACTGGGGCGTGATGGCGTCACAGATAGTCAGCCTCAGCTTCTGGCGGATGGGTGGCAGCATGTTGACATCGGCGACGTAGGGATCGCCCGCAGTGATGTGGTACTTGTTGGGGTTGTGTATGGCGCCGAACAGGTTCTTGAGGGCCATGGTTACACCCACAATGCCATGGTCTTTGAGCACCGGCAGGTTGATTACGGCGTCGCAGATTCGCGTCAGGGTAGTGGAGAGGAGACTCCCCACGCTCCCGTAGATTGCCAGGTCGGTTTCGTATCCGGAGGCATCGTTGCCGATCGCGCGGATGCGATCTTTGCGAGAGGCCACCTGGAATCCGGCGCTCTCGAGGTCGGAATTCAGGCGGTCCCAGATGACGATGTTCTTCGGCGGAATTCCCGCCTGCTGGAGCCGCTCGCATACGGCCTCCACCAGCACCGTATTGGTCGAAGCGCCGCGGCCGGCCAGGCAGTTGACTTTCAGTCCGACCACCTCGCCGGGCCGGACGATTCGCTTCCAAGCCTCAACCGGCGAATCGGCGTCATAGATGGATTGGATGGCGCGGTCGAGCACTTTCAGGAGACGGCTGGAATCGACAGCGCCGCCCGATGGCCGCAGCGACGAATCGCGGGAGATGACGACTTTCGACTTGCCCTGGACGGCGGCGCGGCCGGGGAGCGCACCGGCCAGGCAGGCACGCAGGAGATTGCGGCGACTGGTGCCCGGATTTCGGTCCATACGCAACTCCCCCGCCTGGCCGGCGAAAATCAGGTATTCCGATTCCTTTATAGCACCCCGCCGGCCCTGCTGGTGAACTGCGCGCCGCTACCGCTCTCCAGGCGGCGGAGCGTTCGGGTCGCCGCGGCCACCGCGGCCACGGCCGCCGCGGCCTCCGGCGGGATTCACCCAGCCATCGTTCGATGGACCGTTCTGGAAGAAGAAGGCGTCGTTGCTCAGCGGATGGCCCTTCGCGTACGTCGCGTTGGCCTGGCCGAAGATCTTGCCCGCCTTTTTAACGTCGTCGTGAATCTTGGTGATCATCGCCTGGTATTGGGGGGAGTTCTGCGGGAATCCCGAAAACTGGCTCAGATCGTTGTTCCCGACGATCACGACATCCACACCGGGCACCGACGCGATATCGTACGCATTAGCGACACCGGTCGGGGTCTCGATCATAATCACCACCAGCATGTTCTCATCGATGGTGGTCCGGTAGTTGACACCGTTGATGCCCCAAAGTGTCGAATACAGGCCCCCGCCCGAACTGCGCCTTCCGTACGGCGGATACCGTGCCCACTGGGCTCCCTCGCGAGCCCGGCTGACGTCATCCACCGTGGGAACAATCACTCCCAGCACGCCGACGTCGGTAGCATGTTGGATGTGCCATTCCTGCGCGTCCGGCAGCCGGACCATGGGAATAGCGGGAACCCCCGGGCAAGTGCCGATCATCTTCTCGATATCGGCGAACTCCAGCGTGCTGTGCTGCATCTCAAACCAGGTGTAGTCGTAGTGCTTGGCCGCCTCGCAATAGGCGGCCGGGTCCATCTTGGTTTGCGTGAAGCTGAAGATCTGTTTGCCTTCGAGCAGCTTCTGCTTGGCCGTGTTGTAAAGGTGCAGCGGCTTGGTAATCGGCGGCGCCGTCGTTTGTGCTTGTGCCGAAACCAGGCATAACATGGTGCCCACAGCGGCGGGCAGGACGATTCGTTTGATATTCATAAACTTCTCCGTGGTTTTCTTTCTACTTCACGACGCCGGGCGCCGTTTCACTCATGCCTTCCACCCATCCCGGATACCATCGAAAAACGTTGCCGGTCAGGCTGCCGATGAAGATATCGCCGTTCTGGCCGAGCGAAAGCCAATGCCCGGGACTTTCCATGGAGCCTAGAATCTTGCCCGTATTTATGTCGACGTGCATGATCCGCCCCGCCAGCGTATCGTAGGCCAGGTTCTCCAGATTGTTTCGGTGCGTGATGATCCACAGTTGGTCATCTGGCGAGATGTCCATTCCCTGGGTAGCCCCGAGATGGGTCCACATCCGGAGGAAGTTGCCATTGGAATCGAAAATCTGGATACGATTATTCTCGCGGTCGCTGACATAGACGTTCTGGTGGGAATCGACCCTCACGGCATGGGGGGTGTTGAATTCTCCCGGTCCGGTGCCGCGCTTGCCCCATTCCATCAGGTACTTGCCGTCGCTGGAGAACTTGACCACGCGGGAGTTGCCATAGCCGTCGGAGACGAAAAAATCGCCGTTGGGCAAGAACGCAATGTCGGTGGGACGGTTGAATGTGTCGTGGGTTGCGCCCGGCGTTCCATTGGTGCCAAAGCTACGCACAAGTTGGCCCTCGGGGGTGAACTCAAAGACCTGGTGGAAGCCGGTATCGGTGGCCCACAAGTGGCCATTCTTGTCCACGCGCAACCCGTGAACGATGTTGAACACACCCTTGCCGAAGGAGCGGAGGAATTTCCCCTTGGCATCGAAGACTACGATGGGGTCGGCTAAGGGACCGCGCTGGCCCGCGTACACCGTGCCATCCGCGGCCACGGCGACAGCCGACAAGCGGCCATACCTCCAGCCTTCGGGCAGCGTATCCGGTTCCTGTCCGAACCGGATCATGACCCGGTAGTGGAGCAAGCCACCCTCGTGCGGATACCAGCCCTGTTGCTTCGAACAGGCCGCGACGAAAAGGACGGCGAACGAAAGGAGGAGAAACCAAAGCGCTTTTTTCATATGTTGGACCTTCACGTTATCAGTAAGCGCGCTGCTTGTCGTGTCGACCACGTTTACCAGCGGCATCCCGCTGGCGTAACGCCGGACGTTCTCGGCCAGAAGCCCAATCAGCCGGATCCGGCGCTGCGGCGAGAATCCGGAGTTTGAGACCTTTAGATGATAATCCCATTCAGAGACTGCGTCAAGAAGGCCGAGCTTTCCTGACCGATCGGGATGCGCACCACGATCCCGTCCTTGACGCGCGCGATCAGGGCGGAGAAGGACGTTACACCCCGGCTGTGCATGGGCCGGTAGCGCGCGCCGAGGGGCGTCACATCCACCACCAGGTTCTGGGTGTCGATGGCCACGCGCACATCGGGTACGCCGTCGCCATCCAGGTCCACTTCGTCGGAGAGGCGCGCGGGCAGCCTGTCGGCGGGAGTCCAGGTGATCTGCACAAAGGGGCCGATGCGCTGCAAAGGGGACCGCCGCGGCACGGGGCGGTTCACCACAATCCGGTAACCTTGGCGCTCAATGACGTGCGAGATTTCGCCGCCGGAGTATGTGGGGTCGATGCGCAAGTGCGCGGCGCCAATGGCGCTCTGGAACCATCCGTAAAGGAGAAACGGAGTGAGCGCGGCCAGCGCCAGGGTGAGCACCGCGCCGGAATTGCCCAGAATGGAGCGTAGTTTTTTCACGATCGGCCTCCTTCAGGCAAGAACTCCGAAGATCTTCTCCAGGGTGCCCGCAATAATGCTCCCGCCGAACATCACGGCGAAAGCCCAGGCGGAGTACAGGTGCATCAGGCGCGCCCGCTCGGAGGACGCTCCGGAGTCCGTTCCCTTGATGTGCCACACGGCCGCGTCCCGGACGCAGGCATCCACGCAGGCGCCGCATTTCATACAGGACATCAGCGGCTTGCCGGACTGGACCGCCTCCGGGGTGATCGACATGGTGGGACAAGCCTTCTCGCAGAGCACGCAGGGTTTACATTTGGACTGGTCGATGCGAATATCGAAGGCGCCGGTCTTGTTGAAGATGGACTGGAACGCGCCGAACGGGCAGAGGAAGCTGCATTGCGTGCGCTTCTTGGTGAGCAGCGGCAGCACCACGACGAGGCCGAGGAACAAAGTTATGAAGATCCCCATCTGCACGGCCGTTTCGAACGATCGCACCGCGGGGTACTCGGTGACCGCTTTGAAGGGGCACAGCCACATGCAATAGACGGGCTCGAGAGTGGCGGCCGAAAGCAGAACAATGGCTGCCAGCACGGCCCAGGGCATCCAGCGCCAGCGCGGGTCGATGCGGCGGATGCGCGGCTTCTTGGGAATGGCCGCAAAGCCCTCTTCAATCCCGCCAAAGAAGCAGCCATAGCTGCACCATCCTTTGCCAAGCACCAGGGTGGCCGCCAGCCAGATGGCGACCATGGCGGCGATGGCGTGCGGGTTGGAGGCCGTCGGCAGAATGGAGCCTGGGAAAATGACCGTTTTGGCAATGGCCGCCGGCAGGATCATCATGGGGATGGCCAGAAAGCAGAAGGGCGTGTCGCCGGAGATCATGCGCTCGACGGGAATGCTCATGGAACCGCGCAGGGCAAACAATTGCCAGATGAACCCGACCGGGAAAAGGAAGCCTAACGCCACGAAGAAATAGCGGCGCCAGCGGTGGGTTTCGAGCGTCCGCATCATCTGGAAGAACAACGCCACCATGAAGACCAGGGTCACGCCAGCGGCCAGCTTGGGGGCGCGGCCGGGCTCGATCAGCGTGCGGGAGAACATCAGCAGCGACCAGAGCAGGATGGGCAGGGTGAGGAGCAGAGATTTCCCGACGCTACTGCGAGGAGTATGTAAGCCGCGATCAGGCATGAAAGAAGACCCTTCCCAACACAATTAAGGCCAGGTACCCGTAATAACCGGCCAGCAGAAACAACGTAAGCCGCGCTACCACGCCGATGGCGGCGAACCGGCGCAACAAGCCGAGACCCACCGAGGGCGCGAACCAGACGGATGTGCCGAAGAAAAACCAAAGAAAGAACAGGAGAGCATGGGCCAGCCCTCCGCTTTCCGCGGCGCGCACTCCGGCGGCGACGAACGGCGGGCACAACGTCAGTCCGCTCACAAATCCAAGAATAACAGATGCGAAACTCCGATATCGGTGCGCAAAAAGGCGCGCCCGAGCGGCGGGGCACGGCTGGTCGCAGGACGCCGCCGGTTGCGCGCGCATGGCCAAGGCGTAGCCACCCAGAAAGATGGCGAGGCCCAGGTCGGCGAGGCCGTAGATCAATGCCTGGTCGCGCGGCTGGAAACGCAGCGAGAGACCCAGAAGCCAGGCGATGCAGGCGAAGCCCAGGTAACCGGCCAGCCGGCCACACAGAAACTGCGCGAGAAGCGCGCCCGTGCCGCGCGGAGACCTTTGTTCGGCGGCCAGCACGGGCACCAGAACGGGACTGCACGAAGCCAGGCAGACCGGACCAGAGGAAACGCCGAGCAGGAGAGCTTCCGTCATGAGGCCGGTTAACGCCATTAACCCTGACTATAGTGTACGGTGCGGGATGGAAAGTGTTCCCGTGTTGATTCTCGTTCGGACCGGCAGCCACGCCGACTCATGTTAGAATATCTCCAGGAGATATCCATGAGGTCCATCGCCCTGAAGCTACCCGACGATATGCTGGATGAGAGCGGCCGTTTCGCGGATCGGCTGCGGATTTCGCGGGCCGAGTACATTCGGGTTGCCATCCGGCGCATGAACCGAAGGACCGCCGCGCGGCTGCGGGCCGAGAGGCTGGCTGAAGTCTCCAAGCGCGTGCGGGAGGAAAGCATGCGGGTGAACGCCGAATTCGCCGCTATCGAGCGAGATCCGGATGCCTAACCGCGGTGAGATCTGGCTGGCCGACTTGAACCCGCCGCACGGAACCGAGCCGGGCAAGACCCGCCCGGTCCTGATTATTCAGTCGCAAGCACTGCTCGACGCGGATCATCCGTCTACATACGTGATCCCGCTCAGCACCAGGCTGGTAGATGATGCGGAGCCGCTGAGAATCCGCGTTTCGGCCGCGGGCCGGCTGCCCCACGACTCGGACTTGCTCATGGATCAGCTCAGGGCAATCGATAACCGCCGGCTGGTGCGCGGGCCGCTCCTGCGGCTGCCGGCCTCCGCGATGAAACGGGCAGGCCGGGCGCTGCTGGAACTGATCGGAATGGGAGACTGAGCCATGCAACAGAGGATCTCTCCTGCTTCGGCGATCACGGGCGACATCGTGCTGCCCGGTGATAAATCCATCTCTCACCGCTACGCTCTGATTGCGGCCATCGCCGAGGGCGAGACGCGCATCCGCAACTACTCGACGGGCGCGGATTGCCATTCGACGCTGGGCTGCGTGCGGGCGCTGGGAATCGAGGTGGAAGACGCGGGGACGGAGTTCGTGATTCGCGGGAAGGGGCTCGAGGGGCTGCGCGAGCCGGCTCATGATCTCGACGCCGGCAATTCCGGATCGACCATACGAATGCTTTCGGGCATTCTGGCGGCACAGCCGTTCCGCACGCGCATGGGCGGCGATGAATCGCTCTCGCGGCGGCCCATGCGGCGCATCATGCAGCCGCTGGCGGAAATGGGCGCGAGCATCGGCGCGTGCGAGGACCAGTTTCCGCCGCTCGAAATCCGGGGCGCGAAATTGCGGCCCATCGATTACACGCTTCCGGTGGCGAGCGCGCAGGTGAAGACCTGCGTGTTGTTGGCGGGCCTCTATGCCGAGGGCGCTACGTCGGTGACGGAGCCGGCGCGGTCGCGCGACCACACCGAAATCGCGCTATGCGAATTCGGGGCGGACGTCACCGTGGAGCGCCGGAAGATCACGGTGGCGGGGCGGCCGAAGCTTACGGGGCGCGAACTGGTAGCGCCCTCGGACCTGTCTTCGGCCGCCTTTTTCATCGTGGCGGCGCTGCTCGCGCCGGGGTCGAAGCTGGCCATCCGCGGAGTGGGGTTGAATCCCACGCGCTCGGCGCTGCTCGATTTTCTGATCGGGATGGGAGCCAGTATCCGCATCCTCAATCTCGAAAGCCGCAACGGCGAGCTGGTCGGCGATATGCTGGTGGAGCATTCCGAATTGCGCGGCGGCACCATCGCGGGCGGCCTCACGGCGGCGCTCATCGATGAGATTCCGGTGCTGGCGGTGCTGGGCGCGGCCACCGAGGAAGGGATCACGGTGAGAGACGCCTCCGAGTTGCGCATAAAGGAAACCGACCGCATCCGCACGGTGGTCGACAACCTGCGCCGCATGGGAGTCCCAGCCGAGGAGTTGGCGGACGGCATGGTCATTCCCGGCCGCCGGAAGTTCCGCGCCGCCGAACTCGATTCCTTCGGCGACCACCGCATTGCCATGGCCTTTGCGGTGGCGGCGCTGGGCGGCGACGGCGACTCGGTCATCCACGGTGCGGAAGCGGCATCGGTCTCATTCCCCGAGTTCTGGGAAACGCTCGGAAGAATCACTTCACGTTAATTAATGCCCGTGGAATAGCAATTCCGTTCCGATCATGGCCTCGCGCCCCGGCATCGGGACACCCAGGATTTCCTGATAGGTGGTGCTTGTGATATTCGCGACCCGTATGAACGGGTGGATTTTTCCCCGCGAACTGGCGAGATACACGTCCCATAGCGCGTACGGGTCCCGGCCCCGTCGGTTGAGCACGCTCAGCCGCGAGCGCGCCATGATGCCGCCCGGCAGGCTGGCCTGCCACGCCACCACAGCCGAATCCGTGGGGTAATTGAAGGCGTACTTGGTGTAACCAATAGGTACCGTGTCCTCGACGCCCAGCAGCCAGTTATAGCGGAGGTCGAGGGTCTCGGAGCGCGTGAGGACCAGCCGTAGCGAACTCTCCACGCCCGTGAATATCAGCCGGTCGATGTTCAAAGCCTGCCAAGGGCCGTCAATCGAAGTGCTGTAATAATCGATGTCGTTGTGTTCCCGCCGCTGAAACAGCGTCAAAGCGGCGCGAACGCGCCCGCCGGGATTCCAATCGATCCCGGTTTCGTAGCTCCATGAGCTTTCCGGCTGCAGGTAGGGATTGCCATGGTTGACGGGATCGTTGTAATAGAGGTCGGTATAGGTGGGCACGCGGAATGCCCGGCTGGCGGAGGCCCGGAATTTCAGCTTCCCGGAAATCCACACGCCGCCGGCAATGGTGGGGCAGAGCGTTGCGGCAAAATCCCGGTAGACCTCCTCCCGCGCCGCGAGAGAAAGCGAAAACCGCCGGAGCGCGCGGAAATCCATGGCCGCGTAAGCCGCGCCGCGGCTGCGCGCATGAGTTCCCAGATTGTTGCTGACGATGGATTCGTGCAGCGCCTCGACGCCGTAGTATACGTTTGTGCCGGTAGCCACGGTCTCCGTTCGCCGCACGGCCATTTGTTCGCTTTCGTCGGCGTGGTGGTTGGTGTAAATCGACGGGTCGTCGCGGTACAAGACGTAAAGGTCGCTATGCCGCCGGTAGGCAAAGCTGGCGATGGTCTTCTTTCCGAGCGCCTGCTGGAAACCCGCCCACCAGGTTTTCGTGTCTTCCCAGGACGGATAGTCGCCATAGAACCCGGCGGCGCCGAATGAGTGATCCATGTAGGCCAGCGTGAGATCGGTACGCCCCCATGCGGTGATCAGGTGCGTGTCCGAAGCCAGTTGCAGGTTTCGATAGTCCCGGTCGGGCATGAAGCCCGAAGAAAAATCGCGCGCGAAAGAGAGTTGCTCCGAGAGGCTTCCGAATGTATCGGAAAAAGAGGCTTGCTGCTGGTTCACGCCGTCGTTTCCCACGGCTGTCCGCAGCCGCAATTCGAGGCCCTCCGGGGGCGCCGTAATCACATTGATCACCCCGCCGGAGGCATCCGATCCGTACATGGCGGAGCCCGATCCACGCAGCACCTCAACCCGTTCCACCGAATCGAGCGGCACCGGGATATCCATATCGTGGTGGCCGGTTTGCACGTCGTTCAGCCGCTGGCCGTTGAGCAGCACGAGGGTTTGCTCGAAATTCGCTCCGCGGATGGAGAGATCGGTTTGTACTCCATCCGGAGCGCGTTCCTGCAAGTCCAGCGAGGGATCCTGTTGCAGCAGATCCACCAGCGAGTTCAGCACCAGTTCCATTTCGCGGGCCGGAAGAAGGGTCACCGAGCGGTCGATTTCCTCGATCGAGAGAGGCTCATAAGTGCCGGTCACGACCACGGTGTCGTGCCGGGGGGGCGCTGCTGGCGTAACTGGCGCCGGCGAAGCCTGCGGCTGACCCTGAGCCAGCCCGATACAAAATGAAAAAGAGAACAGGAAGACGAACCGGAATTGGAAGTGCCTTATGATCATCACGCTGCCCGCAGTCCGGCGATCAGCGCATCGAGCGCGATGGTCTTCTGAATGTTGCGGCGGATGAGCTGGGAGATTTCATCCACCTGCGCGACGGCTTTGCGTATCCAGGGAAATGATAGCCTGCTGGCGAGCGCTTCGAGGTCGCCGCGGATATCCTGGTTGTGAATCTCGCCCTCGCCGCCGCCCTCGCCGAGGATCAGCAGGTCGCGCAGCAGCTCGTAGAGCGCCTTGAGATACAAATCGAGCTTCTCGCTCTTGCTGCGGCCGATGGCCTCGGAAACCGGAACCCACGAGCCGAACGGCGCCAGGTTAGCGGCCACTTTCACCAGCGCCAGCATGGCGGCGCGGCGCTTGTCATGGGCCTCCAGATCGAGCGAAACGGCGAGGCCCGGGCTGCCGGCGGCCAGCGCCACGCGGCGCTCGGGCTGATCCAAATGGCGCGCTGCGGCGAACTGCTGCATCTGCTCGCGCGAGAGCGGCGCGAAGTGGAACGGCACGGCGCGCGAGCGGATGGTGGGCAGCAGGTCGTAGGCGTTTTCGGCCGTCATGACGAGGATCAGGTGCGGAGGCGGCTCCTCGAGCGTCTTGAGCAGGGAATTGGCAGCCTGATCGTTGGCGCGGTCCACGCGGTCGATCAGAAAAACACGCCGGCTGCCCTTGTGGGGAAGGTACTGTGCGCGGTCCTTGAGGAGGCGGGTCTGCTGGATGGAGATCTGGCGCAGCGGCCCGTCGGGCGCGAAGGTGACGAAATCGGGGTGCGTGGAATAGAGCAGCGGGTCCTCGTTGCGCTTGTCGGCGGGCCATTTCTCGCGTGCGGCGACGGTCTCGAGGTTGTGCGGCAGGCTCAAATCGTCCTCTTCGATCCGCTCGGGGTGGCCCAGCAGGCGCGCGCCCAGGCGGCGTGCCAAGGTGGCCTTCCCCACGCCTTCTGGACCGGAAAAGAGCAGGGTCTGCGCGAGGCGCTCGTGCGCCATCATGTGCTCCAGTGCGAGCGTGACGTGCGGGTTGCCCCAGAAGTTGTCAAACATACGCGCTGACGATGCTCCAAACTTGGCGCTCGATGGCGTCGGCATCGGCGCGCCCGTCGACCAACTTGACCCGCTCCGGCTCGCGCGCGGCCAGCGCGTGGTAGGCCTCGTAAACCCTGCGGTGGAATTCGATGGATTGGTCGTCCATGCGGGTTTCGCAGTGCGGCTGCGCCAGGTTGCGGGCGCGGGCGCGTGCCAGGCTGGTTTCCGCGTCGATGTCCACCAGAAGGGTGAGTGTGGGCTTGAGGCCGCGGCAGGCAATGCGTTCGAGTCCACATTCTGCGACCGCGAGGCGAAATAGAGCAGCACTTCGGTGGTGGGGCTGAGTTCCTGGTTGGCGGCATCCAGCAGGATGCGGCGGATCTTCATGCCGATGGGCGTGCCGCCGGGCTCGGCGGTTTCCAGCACGGTCCGGCCCAAGCCGCGCAGGCGGGCGGCCAGGCGGTGCATCTGGGTGGTCTTGCCGGAACCATCCATGCCCTCGAAGGTGATGAACAGACCGCGGGTTGCCATGGGAACCTTCCATTGTAATGGTGGGGCGGGCCAACGTTCAGCTAAAATGGAGACTGGATGAACTTCGATCAAGCTCCGATGCTGGTGATCTGGGAGGTGACGCAGGCGTGCGACCTGGCGTGCGTGCATTGCCGGGCCTCCGCGCAATCGGAGCGGAGTCCGGCCGAACTCAGCACAGAACAGGGATACCGGCTGCTGGATGAGATTCGTTCCTTTGGGGAGCCCCTGATGGTCTTCACCGGCGGCGACCCGCTCAAGCGGCCGGACCTCTACGATCTGATCCGCTACAGCGTCAAGATCGGGCTGCGCACCAATGTGACCCCCAGCGCGACGCCGCTGCTGACGGCCGAAGCCATTGAGGCCTTCAAGGCGGCCGGCATCACTCGTATGGCCATCAGCCTGGACGGGCCGGACGCCGCCACGCACGACGAGTTCCGCGGAATCCCGGGCACGTTCGACCGCGCCATGTTCGCCTTGCGGTACGCGCGCGACATCGGGCTCGATACCCAGCTTCAGACCACCGTCACGCGGCGGAATATGGCGCGCCTGGCGGAGGTGGCCGAGATCGCCAAAGAGGTGCGGACCAGGATGTGGAGCCTGTTCTTCCTGATCGTGACCGGCCGCGCGGAGGAAGGCGACGATCTCCTGGCGCCGGAATACGAGCAGGTCTTCGAGTTCATGTACGAGCTTTCCAAGACCGCGCCTTTCGGCGTGAAAACCACCGAGGCCATGCATTACCGCCGCTACGTCGCGCAGCGCATCAAGGCCGAGCACGGGGTCACCGAAAACCCAAACGCCAAGGGTGTGGCGTGGCGAACCGCGGGCGTGAGCGACGGCAAGGGCTTCGTGTTCGTCTCACACACCGGCGAGATCTTTCCCAGCGGATTCTTTCCGGTAAGCGGCGGCAATGTGCTCGATGATTCGCTCACCGACGTTTACCGGAACTCCGACCTGTTCCTGACCCTGCGCGATA
The DNA here is from genome assembly GCA_049515735.1 of Bryobacteraceae bacterium. Classification (GTDB taxonomy): domain Bacteria; phylum Acidobacteriota; class Terriglobia; order Bryobacterales; family Bryobacteraceae; genus Fen-178. The sequence continues at coordinate 25,899 of JBEKTU010000026.1, read as the reverse complement.
CCAGTCAACGCCACGGCAAGTGCGGCATTTGCGAGTATCGGAACATTTGCGGCGGGTCGCGCTCGCGGGCCTACGCTTTGACCGGGGATTTCCTGGCCGAGGACCCGCGCTGTGTTTATCAACCTTATTTGGCGGACGCCGTGGTGGACTGACGGGCAGCGCAGGCCTTTCAGACCGCGTCAACTGATAATATTTAGGCATGTCTGAAGACGCACTTTTCTCTCTGGCCGGCCAAGTGGCGGTGGTGATCGGAGGAGGCGGCGTCCTCGCCGGGGCCATGGCTACCGGGCTGGCGCAGGCCGGCTCCGACATCGCCATCCTGGATGTGTTGGCGGAAGCCGCGGAAGCCCGCGCGACAGCCATTGCTGCGCTGGGGCGGCAGGCCATGGGCATACGGTGCGATGCTGCCAGCAAGGCCGATCTCGAGAAGGCTCTGGATACGGTGCTCCATCGCTTCGGGCACGTGGATACTCTGATTAACGCGGCGGGGGTGAACTCCGCCACGCCTTTCTTCGAGATCGGCGAACAAGAATGGCACCGCATCCTGGATATCAATTTGAAGAGCGTTTTTCTGGCGTGCCAGGTGTTCGGCAAGGCCATGGTGGATGCGGGCCGCGGCGGCTCGATCATCAACATTTCATCGGTTTCGTCCGGACCGCCGCTGTCGAAGGTGTTCACCTACTCGGTGACCAAGGCGGGGGTGAACCAGATCACGCAGTTCCTGGGGCGGGAATTTGCGCCGTACAACGTCCGGGTGAACGCCATCATGCCCGGGTTCTTCCCGGCCGAGCAGAATCGCAAGATACTCACCGAAGAACGCGTCGCCAGCATCATGGGACACACGCCGATGAAGCGGTTCGGGGAAAGTTCCGAGCTGGTGGGAGCGGCGGTTTACCTGGCATCGCCGCGGGCGGCTTCCTTTGTGACGGGGTCGATCGTGCGCGTGGACGGCGGGTTCACGGCCATGACCATCTGACGGGTACTGCCTATTGAGACTGAGTGCGCGGCTGGAGCAATAAAAAGCGCCGTCAGCGAGCGGACCCGGTCTGCTGGCGCTGGCGGAGCTTCGAAACGGCGTCTTCGTAGCCGTCCTTGGCCTGCTGCAGCTCCGGGTGAAGCTGGTATGCCTTGCCGAACTCCGAGGCCGCCTCCTCGAGCGCGCCGGAACTTCTGTAAGAGATCCCCAGAACGTAGTGGGCCAGGTAGACCCTGTCGGTCTCCGGGCCAAGTTCGATGGCGGTCCTGGCGGCGGCAACGGCTGGCTGGCGCCGGGCTATGTCGGTTTATATCGGGTGAAGATTCCGGCGGCCACGCCCCCTGAGCCGGGTGTTTCCCTTACCCTCATAGAGGGGGGCAGCTCAGCAATACCGTGGCGCTCCAATGAAGAAAAAATGGGATTTTTCGGTGCGAAACTATTGACGAGGGGGTGCCCGGCATGGTTTAATCGGGCGAGCGTGAGCAACAAAGGACTTAAAGGTGGTGGACGCCCTGTTTCGCACAGAAGGGAAGGAATTTCTCTTGACATGGGGCGGGCAATGGGTTATGAATAGGTTTACCGCGTCTGCTTTTGGTGCGCAATCTTGCGTTTGTGTCCGGTGAGCACGGCAGAGAAGGCAACGAAGACCATGTGCCCCGGGTTAGACTTCAGTAAGGCCCGGCGGCCGGCTTGACGGCCGCTGGAAAATTGGCTCTCCGCCCGACACGGAGAAGTTCCCTAGGTTGACTGAACGGTTTGAGGCTTGACTTTGAGGCTCAGGTTGGGAAGAGAACTTCGACCGATTCAAATTTCACAATTCACTAAGGAGAAAGAAATGAATTTTCGCAGATGCATTACCGTGCTGGCTGTGTTTGCCCTCTTCGCAGGGCTGGCCAGCGCGCAGGTAGCAGATAACTCGGCGACCGGCGGCGGCCCGTTTCAGTGCAACGCTGCCGTGGTTCCCCCCAACTTAAGAGCTGAGGGTATGACCGAGCTGGTCGGGGACATCGTGCTCACTTGCACGGGTGGCGGAAGCCCGGCTCTTAACAGTGCCACTCCGCTTCCAACGGCCCAAGTCACAGTTAGTCTTGGCGCCAACGTGACGAGCCGGCTGTTGACGTACGCAACTGTTAATCCCAGCGCCATCACGGCAACCAACACGTCGGAAGCGTTGCTTCTGATCGATGAGCCGGGTGCAGCCACAGTACAGGGTCTCCAAGCGGGCGTTTACGGGAATGCGGCGACCAATGCTCCGGGTTTCGGACCGAACGCCACACAGTATCTCTGCGGCGCCGCCGCTGCGAACACCCCTGGCACGCCTTCTTCGCTGGTCGGCGCGGGCCCCGGCGGCTGCGTTGAGTACGCTTCCGAGGCCGCCGACGGCGACTTTGTGATGTCCACTACGAGCGCAATTCCGGGCTTGCCCGCTCCCAACATGTTCGCGGGCGTCGTGCAAGCCAACCAGGTTGTGTTCTATGGCATTCCGATTATGCCCCCGTCGAGCACTGGTTCGGCGCGCATCTTCCGCATTACCAATCTTCGCGTCAATGCCAATACATTGGCTGGCGGCGGCTTGGCGGGTACAACAGCGGTGGTGGCGTCGATTGCCATCAACGGTACCACCTCGGTGCTGGTCAATAACAATGTCCCGACCGTGGGCTACATCCAGAGTGGTCTGAGTTCGGCTAGCACCGGTATCCGCAACACCAGCAACACCGGCGGCGGCAGTGCGCCAAACTTTAACCAGTGCAATAACGCAAGCGTAGGCACTAGTCCGAACCTCGCCATCTTGAGGTTTGCGGACACCTTCGGTACGGCGTTCAAGACGCGTGTCGCTCCAATGGCTTCGTCCACTGCATTTGCGGGCAATGTTCTTCAGAACGTCCCCGGTTTCATCTACAACTCCGAATCCGGGTTCGTAACCAACCTGATCAGTGGAGCTACGAACAGTGCCTGGGCCGGCTTGTCCGATTACGGTACCCGTTTGAAGGCCGTATTCAACAATGTTCCTGCCAACGTCACCATCTATGTGACGACGTCCAACGTCGTTAACCTGTTCCAGGCGGCCGCGACTGCCCCCGCCTATCCCTCGACGGCCCCGTATGCCCAGTTGGTGCTGACCGAAACGGCCAGCGATGGCGCCGGCGGGAGTGCAGGGACCCCTCCTGTTGTGACACCCACCAATTACGTGCAGACTGCCGGTTTGGTGAATCTCATTGGCTATGCCCCGGCCACGATGGTCGCGCCCGGGCAATACGAGGCGGTCTGGGAAGTCATGAACACCAACACGGCGACTCTCGAGAATTTCGACTTCGGCGTGTATGTCGCATACAACGCCACCGCCAGCTCTCCGGTTCCGACAACGACTCCGGCGACGGTGACTCTGAGCTACGCTCCAACCGCGACCGAGGGGGCGTTTGCCATCGCCGCGGGTGTCGCGGCCTCGAGTACGCTGACGGTGCCGCGATTCTCGGATGCGGCGTCGGCGGCGATTCCCTTGTTTAACATTGTCCCGTGCACGACAACTCTGTTGTTCCCGTTCATAACCAACCAGGCCGGGTATGACACCGGCATTGCGCTTATGAACACGTCGCAAGATCCGTTCGGCACGACACCGCAAACGGGCACCTGCCAGATGAACTTCTTCGGGCAGAATGCGCCGACGCCCGTTGTCACGCCGGCGATCCCCGCTGGAAATAATGTTGCACCTGCTGGCAATTACGCCTTCCTGGCCAGCATGATTGCTCCGAACTTCGAGGGCTACATGATCGCGGTCTGCAACTTCCAGTTGGCTCACGGTCTTGCGTTCCTCCAGGAGGGAGGTTCGTCCGGAGTAGCCGTAGGGTACGTGGGATTGGTTGTACCCACCGGTACCGGCAAACGGACCACCACCCCCGAACAGTTGGATCAGTAACGTTGAGCTTGATGTTTTAGATGTTTAATAGAGGGGAGCGCTTGCTCCCCTCTTTTTTTTTGCGCACCCTCGCACATTGCTGCGAGAGGTGGTATAATTCAATTCTCGCCGCGTCCATCCCAATCCAACCGTGTTCCTGCTTTCGAAGGAGGAGGTAATCTTGAACAAACTCACAGTTATGGTTTTGGCAGCGGTTCTCGCCGGGGTTTTCTGCGCCCATCCGGCGTCCGCGCAGAACATCACTATAGTGTCCGGAAACGGACAATTGATCACAGCGTTGGGTGGTTTCGCACCCATGACGGTACTGGTGACTGATTCTAATGGTAATCCGCTACCCAACGTGTCGGTGACCTGGACCAGCACCGGCGATCTCGATGGAAACCTTGCCGGGTCTCCCACCACAACCGCATCCAATGGGCAAACATCCAATTACTTCTTCTCCGAGGATTACCTGCCGGCAGGAGGTCCGTCCTACTACCAGAATACCGTGACTGCCAGCACCAGCAATGCCGCTACAACGTTCGCTATTGCCCAGGCAGCACCCAACCCTATCGGGCTTAATCCGTTGAATCCGGCTGTGACCGCCTATCCGTCCGGGACCCTCCTTACGTATCTGGAGGCCGGGCAGGTCTTGACAGGGCAGGCGGGATCGACGGGCAGTACGCCGATTCAAGTTTTCCTCTCGACCATAACAGGCGCCGGTGTTCCCAACGTCAGCGTTCAACTGGTGAACTACCAGAGCGGGTCCTCCGTGAGCTGCGCGGGATCCGCCGGTGGAGAAGAAGCGAATACCGTCTTGACGGGCTCGACCAGCACGACCACGATCGGGCTGGCCACATGCTTTCCGGTTTTCAGTGGTGCCGGGACAGGCCAGTTTTATGTTCTGGTGGGAGCGGGAGGCATACCGCCCGCCGACCCGACCGTTCCTCCGTTCAACAATTTGGTGACAACCGCGCTGAAGCTGAACGTCACGGCCGCGCAGCCCGGATTGATCAAAATCATACAGGGCAACGGCCAGTCCGCCGCCCCTGGCACGACCCTGTCCCCGCTCCAGGTGGAAGTGGATACCGCGTCGGGAAGTCCGGTGGCAGGCCAGCAGGTCAACTGGACCGTGACTCCGGCCGGCGCCGCCACTCTTTCGAGCACCACCACGTCGACGAACGCGAGCGGCCAGGCGTCGGCCAACGTAACATTCTCTAGTACCGCTTCGGGCGCGGTTCAAATCATAGCGACGTGCCCCGCGTGCACGTCGATCACGACTTACACCTTCACCGAGACCGCGGTCCCCCTTGTGACCGTCAGCGGCCTGCAGATCGTCTCCGGCAATAACCAGACCGCTCTCGAGAACGCACCCTTCAGTCTGCCCCTGGTGGTGGTGGTGAACGGCAGCAATAACCAGCCGGACACCAGCGCGGTCGTGCAGTTCTCGGTGACCGCCGGATTGGCGTCACTCTCCTCAAGCAGCGTGTCCACCAATTCCAGCGGGCAAGCGCAAGTATCGGTTACGGCCGGCGCCACGGCCGGCGCGGTGACGGTCACAGCCGCTGTGGGCAGTTTCACCCAGACTTTCAGTCTGACGATTTTGCCGCCGGGACCCACTCTCACGGCCGGAAGCTTCTATAATGGCGCCGATTTCAAGCCCGGCTCCATTTCGCCGTGCAGCATCGCCACCATCATTGCTCCGGGATTGGCGCCGGGTATTCAGGGCGTCGTGACTCCGGGAAGCTTGCTCGGTCCTCTGCCGTACCTGTTGGCATCCGACGCCGTATCGTTCAACGGTACTTCAGCTCCCATCTTTAACGTCGCCAACGTCAATGGCCAGCAGCAGATCACAGTCCAGGTTCCGTGCGAAGTGGTTCCGGCCAGCTCCGTTCCCGTGACGGTGACGGTGGGCTCGGCACCGCCGGCCACGGTGAATGTGCCGGTGCTGGCGGCCAGCCCCGGCATCTTCCAGACAACCATGTCCGATGGCGTGTCTCGCGCGGTGATCATCCGGCCGGATGGATCGTTTGTGAGCCTGACAAACCCGGCTCGCCGCGGTGAGATCGTCCAGGCGTTTGCGACCGGTCTGGGGGTGACTTCCCCAACCGTGGGCACCAATGCGACCGCCATCCCCGGCAGCGAAGCCATTGTGCAAGGCCTGATCATCGTTGGCATTACCAACACTGCCGGCCAAGGCGAAGGCGTTCACGTGACCGCTGCGCAGGTCGCTCCAGACCTGATCGGCGTGTTTGTGGTCTCCTTCCAGGTGCCCTCGGATGCGAACACCGGGAACAACGTCGCCTTTTCGATAGGAGTGTACCCCGTCGGCGGCGCCGCACCGGTTTACAGCGCCACCACCACGATACCCATCGAGTAGTTTCTTCTTCGGGGCCGGGGAAACCCGGCCCCATCCTTCTTCGCTTCCTCTTCGCCTAAAAGACTACATCTTGTGTGTTGCGCGATCAGTGTAGATCTGCTGGTATTGCGGTAACTCCATACCTGTCAGTAAGTTCTTGCAAAAAAACCCTTGCTAAGGCGGAATTAGTGTGGCACTATTAGTTGTGGCCAGAAATGGCCTTAAATTGGATAAAAAATGGGTACAGACGCTGAGCAGCCGCCGAAGCCCGAGCCACCGTTAGGGATGTATCCTGGCCGGCTAGACGACCGGGGCCGCGTCAAATTGCCGGCGAAATTCGAGCAATATTTCAGCGTCCTCGGAGAAAAGCGGCTCTTCGTAACCAGCCTGGACAGGCGCATAGCTCAAATCTACACCATTCCGGCCTGGAGGGAAACCCAAAAGTGGTTGGCCGACTACCGCGGGGATCCGCAAGCGGCGGAGAACGTAGCCTTCAATGCGGCCGACCTGGGCGCAGAGGCCGACATAGACAACCAGGGCCGTATCCTGTTCTCCACCGACCTGCGCCGCGAACTCGAAATTGAAAACCAGCCGGTGCGGTTGTACAGCTACCGCAACCGGATCGAAGTCCTAAGCGACAAGATCTACCAGGAACGCAAGGGCAATGCTTCCGCGAACGCGACGAAAGACGTGAAGACGCTGGAGCAGGCGGGGATGCCTTGATGACCTATGCACTTTTCCGTCATGGCCGAAGAATCGCTCTCGCTGCTGGCGGTTCGCCCGGACGGAGTGTATCTGGATTCGACTGCCGGGCTGGGAGGCCATACGGGCCTAATCGCGCGGCGGCTGACCACGGGACTGGTGATTGCCAACGACCGCGATGCCGAGTCGCTCGAAATGGCGCGGCGCAACACCGCGGAGTGGGCGGGGCGCATCCGTTTTCATCGTGGTTCCTTCGGCAAGCTGGCGGAAGCGGTGGCGGAAGCGGGATTCGAGAAGGTGGATGGGCTGCTGGCGGATCTGGGTGTGAGCCGCTATCAGCTCACGGCGCCGGAGAGAGGATTTTCGTTCATGGCGGATGGGCCGCTGGACATGCGCATGGATCAGTCTACGGGCATGACGGCGGCCGATCTCGTCAATCACACCGCCGAGAAGGCGCTCGCCGACTTGATTTTTCAATGGGGCGAAGAAAGGAGGGCGCGGAAGGTAGCCAGAGCAATCGTCCGAGCACGGCCCATACGGAGCACACTGCACCTGGCCGGTGTCGTGGAGCGGGCCGTGCCCAGGACGGGCCGTTTGCACCCGGCCACAAGAACTTTCATGGCCCTGCGAATGGCGGTCAACGACGAGCCGGGCGAATTGGACCGGCTGCTCGAGATCGGTCCCGAGCTGTTGAAGAGCGGTGGGCGGATGGTGGTGATCGGCTTCATGTCCATCGACGACCGGAAGGTGAAACAGAAGTTCAGAGCGCTGGCGGTGGAAGGGCGTGCGGCCATCCTTACGAAGCACCCGCTCCAGCCAGGCGAAGAAGAGACATCGCAGAACCCGGCTTCGCGCAGCGCCAAGCTGCGCGCGCTCGAAATGGCGTAGTTACCAGAAAGGGAATGAAAGACCATGGCGACGCTGCCAACATTTTTCCGAAGGGCCAGTGAGACCGGTCCCCCGGCCTCATCCGGCACCCGGCCGGAGCGGGACCCGTTCCAATTGCGCGCGCTCCCACAGGAAGACGTGTTGTTTTTTTGCAAGAGAATCGACAACTCGCGTTTGGTGCGCGAGGCCGATCCGCAAGCGCGCGGCGCGTGCTGGTCGGCCATAGGAGCGGCCTGCCTGTTGCTGGCTGTGCTGACCAGCGTACTGGTTCCCAACGTCGCCAGCACGCTGGCCGGCTACAAACTGCAGGCCCTTCGCGTCGAGGAGCGGCAGTTGCTGGATGAGAAGCGCATGCTGGAACTCGAAGAAGCGCAGCTCCTGAGTCCCCAACGGCTGGAGAAGCTGGCCCAAGGGCAGAATCTGGTTGCGCCATTTCCCGGACAGGTCGTGCGCCTGAATGCCAAAGACGGCGCGGTTGCGATGGTGAAGTAACGAAGTCGGAGGCGTGACCTGGTCACGGAGAGTGGCATGGTGGATCGTCGTCTGGCATGGCTCGCCGGGATCGTCCTCATCTGGGGCGCGGCCATCCTTTTCAACCTGGTCTCGCTGCAGGTCATTCATCACCAGGAGTATTCGAAACTGGCGACGGAGCGCCAGGTGGTGGCGGTGGAGATTCCCGCGCCTCGAGGCACGATCTTCGACCGCAACGGCCAGCCGTTGGCCATGAGCGTGCCGACGGAGTCCGTTTCCATCGACCCGCTGCGGGCGCCGGACCTGGGAGTGGCTTCCGAACTGCTGTCGTTGGTGCTGCACATGGACCGCACGGCTCTCTACAGCAAGATGAAGTGGGCGCACGACAACCACCACGGGTTTCTCTGGGTCAAGCGCAAGATCAGCTACGAGGAAGGGCAGAATCTGCGCAACCTGCGTCTGGAATGGATTCATATCCAAGACGAGAGCCAGCGCCACTACCCCAAGGGGACGCTGGCGGCGCATGTTCTGGGGTCGGTGGATTTCGAAGAAAAAGGCAACGCAGGAATCGAAAAGGCCCTGGATGGGGAACTACGCGGCCAGCCGGGGCAGGCGCAAATGCTGACGGACGTGAAACGCCGTGGCATCGATTCCCAGTCCGCTTCGGACGCGAGGCCGGGCACACCGATCACTCTCACGATCGACGAGCGCCTGCAATTTGCGGCGGAGCGCGAGCTTGCGGCGGCCGTGGAAGCTCACCAGGCAAAAAGCGGCAGCGTGGTGGTGATGAACCCGTACAACGGGGAAATTCTGGCTCTCGCGAGCTATCCCACGTACGATCCGAATCTGCCTCCGCGACCCGGGGAAGACAGCGCCGACCGGCAAAACCACGCCATTTCGGTGCCTTTTGAACCGGGGTCGGTATTCAAGGTGGTCACGGTTTCGGCCGCTCTGGAAACCACCAATCTGCGGCCGGACAGCATGATCAACTGCTTGCGGGGAGCGATCACACTATTCGGGCGCACCATTCACGAAGCCCACGGCGGATACGGAACCATTCCCATGGCGCTGGTGCTGGCCAAGTCAAGCAACATCGGCGCCATCCAGATCGGCCTGCGCGTGGGCCAGGCCAACATGCACCAGTACGTGCGGAAGTTCGGTTTTGGACAGAGGACCGGCATCCCGCTGCCGGGAGAATCCGCCGGAAAGGTGAGAAGGCTGGCACTCTGGAGCAAGGCTTCTCTTCCTTCCGTGTCGATGGGGCAGGAGGTCAGCGTCACGACGCTGCAACTGGCGCAGGCGGCGGCGGTGATTGCCAACGGCGGCTTGCTGGTGAAGCCGCGGCTGGTTTTGAAGAAGGGAAGCCAGGCCGTGCCCACCGAGCAGCCCGTGCGGGTGCTTGAGCCCGAGACGGCCATCACGATGCGGCAGATGATGGAAGGCGTCGTGCTGCCCGGCGGCACTGGGACCAGGGCCAGGCTCGAAGGTTATACCAGCGGCGGGAAGACCGGTTCCGCGCAGATCTACGACCCGGCCGCGAAACACTACACGCATACGTACAACGGTTCGTTCATGGGCTTCGCGCCCCTTATCAATCCGGCCATGGTGGCAGTGGTGACGCTAAATGGGACTCACGGTTCGGCGGGCTTCGGCGGGCAAGCCTCGGCGCCGGTGTTTCATACGGTGGTCACGGAAGCGCTCCGCGTGCTGGATGTCCCCAAAGACTTGCCGGACCAGACACCCACCAGGACGCCGGTAGCGGCGGACGAGGAATCGAGCGACCTGGCCATTGCGGACATCGGGCGAGGCCAGCCCAACATTCTGGAAGACGCCGACGATGAAGATCAGCCCGCGGCGGAGCAGGCGGAAGGCCCCTCTCGCGTTCCCGACCAGCCTGTGGGCCCCACGGTTCCGAATTTCCGCGGCATGACCATGCGCGCCGTCCTGGCGGAAGCGGTGGCGAAAGGCCTGATGGTGTTGCCGGATGGGAGCGGCGTTGCCCGAGTTCAGTATCCGCCGCCGGGTTCGACTCTGCACCAGGGAGAGCGCATTCGCGTACAGTTTGCAAGATGACTCTGGGCGAGATACTTTCGGGCGTTCGGTTGAGGCAGCCAATCCCGCCGGAGCTTGCCGGCGCCAACATCAGCGGCTTGGAGTACGATTCGAGGCGCGTGGGACAGGGCTTCCTGTTTTTTGCTTTTCCGGGCAGCCGCACCGACGGGCGCGAATTCGTGCAGAACGCACTGGCGCGCGGCGCGGTGGCGGTGGCCAGCGAATCGGGGTGCCCTCCGGGCCAGCCTTGGGCCGCACGCTGGATTCAGGTGGAGCACGGCCGGCACGCGCTGGCATTGGCGGCGCGCAACTATTATCGCAAGCCGGACGAGCGCCTCGGGCTTACGGGCATCACGGGGACGAATGGCAAGACCACCACCGCGTATCTGATCGATTCGATCTTACGGGCGACGGGACGCACCACGGGGCTGATCGGCACCATTGAGTACCATCTGGCGTGGCGCGTGCTACCGGCCGTGAATACCACGCCGGAATCGCTGGACCTAGTGCGGCTGTTCTGGGAATTGGAGCGCGCCGGCGGCACCCACGCCACCCTGGAAGTTTCGTCCCATGCACTGGCGCTGGGCCGGGTTTACGGGCTTCAATTCCATACCGCCGTTTTCACGAATCTGACGCGCGACCACCTGGATTTCCACGGCACCATGGACGCCTACTTCGCGGCCAAGCAGGTGCTCTTCCAGGGGGCCGGAGGGCCTCCGCCCCAATTCGCCGTCCTGAACCGCGATGACAAATACGCGCGCAAGCTGAAGGTGAATCGCAAGACGAAAGTTCTTTGGTATGGACTGGGCCACCGGAGCGACCTGCGCGCGCTGCATATATCATCGGGGTTCCACGGGTTGCGGTTCGATGTCCAGTACGGAAAGCTGCGCTTCGCCGTGGAATCGCCGCTCATGGGCAGGATCAACGTGTACAACATCCTGGCGGCGTGTGGCGCGGGCCTCTCCTACGACATCGCGCCGGAGAGCATCGCGCAAGGGATTGCCGGGCTCCGCGCCGTGCCGGGGCGATTTGAGCGAGTCGACGAAGGCCAGCCATTTGTGGTGGTGGTAGACTACGCGCATACAGATGACGCGCTGCGCAACGCGATTGCGGTGGCGCGGGGCCTCGATCCCAAGAGAGTGATTACCCTGTTCGGCTGCGGCGGGGATCGCGACCGGGCCAAGCGCCCGCTGATGGGCCAGGCGGCGGCGGAAGCCAGCGACTTTGTGGTCCTGACCAGCGACAACCCGCGGTCCGAAGATCCGCTGGCGATCATGAATGACGCGCTGGTGGGAATCCGGCGCGTGGATGTGCCGCACGTTGTGGAGCCGGACCGCTCCGCGGCCATTGCCCGGGCGCTGAAGGAGGCGCGCGAGGGCGACCTCGTGATCCTGGCCGGCAAGGGCCATGAGACCTACCAGGTTCTGAAGGACAGGACTATTCCGTTCGACGACCGAACGGTGGCGAGAGAAGTGCTTAGGGGTTATGGGTATCGCCGGACCGAGTGAACCATGACCCTGGATTTACAAGAAGTTGCGCGCGCGATGCACGCGGCGGGGAACCCATCGCCGATCCAGGTGACGGGCTGGAGCGTGGATACGCGGACACAGAATCCAGGCGACCTCTATTTCGCTCTGCGCGGTCCCAACCACGACGGCCACGATTTTGTGGGCTCCGCGGCGGCCAAAGGCGCGGCCGGGGTGGTGGTGGAGCGGAGCACCGGCGCGCCCAATGAATTAATTGTGAGCGATACGCTCGAAGCTTTGCAGGAGCTGGCGGCGTGGGCGCGCGCGAAATGGGGCGGGACCGTGGTGGGAGTGACCGGCAGTGCGGGGAAGACCACCACCAAGGATGCCATTGCGCATCTGCTCGCAGTGGGGTTGCCAGTGGGAAAGACGGTTGGGAATTTCAATAATCACGTAGGAGTGCCGCTTTCAATCCTGGCGCTCGCCGACGGCTGCCGCGCCGCGGTTCTGGAAATCGGAATGAATCACGCGGGCGAGATCCGCTCACTGGCTGCCATCGCCAAGCCGGATGTAGGGGTGGTGACCAACGTGGGCTACGCACACTCCGAGTATTTCGATTCCATAGAGGGTGTAGCGGCGGCCAAGCGCGAGTTGATCGAGGCGTTGCCGCGCGACGGCGTGGCGGTGCTGAATGCCGATGACCCGCGCGTGCTGGGATTCCGCGACGCGTACCCCGGCCGCTCGGTCACGTTCGGCTTATCGGAATGCGCGGATGTGCGGGCCGAGGCGGCGGAATACAGCGCAGACGGCTCCCGCTTTCGAGCCGTGGGAGTGGATTTCGAGACGGGACTGGCGGGCCGGCACGCGGTCATGAACCTGCTGGCGGCCATTGCGGTGGCGCGCATATTCGGAGTTGCGCCGGAGCGTTTGCGGGAGCCGGTTCGAACCTTCGCCGCCGGCAACATGCGCGGCCAACGCAGCGAGCACAACGGCGTCGCGGTCTGGAACGACTGTTACAACTCCAACCCCGAGGCGGCGCAGTCTATGATCGACGTATTGCGCCAGACGCCCGCCGCCAGGCGCATTGCCGTTTTGGGAGAAATGCTGGAATTGGGGCGCGCCGCCGAAGAACTGCATCGGCAGGTGGGGCGGTATGCCGCGGAACATGGGGTCGATTGGCTGATCGGTGTTCGCGGGCAGGCCCGCTCGATGGTGGAAGCGGCAGTCGCCGCCGGGCTTCCGCGCGGCCGGGCGCACTTCTTCGAGGATCCCGCCGCGGCGGGGGAATTTGCGCGGCGGACGGCACGGCCGGGGGACGCGGTTCTCTTCAAGGGTTCCCGGGGCGTGCGCGTGGAGCGGGCGATGAAAAGGTTCTTGGCCTAACTCCGATGCTTTACTATCTACTCTACGAACAGCTCCAACGATACTTCAGCCCGCTCCGCGTTTTCCGCTATACCACCTTCCGGACGGCGTTTGCCAGCCTCACGGCGTTGTTCCTGTGTATTGCGCTGGGGCCTTGGCTCATCGCCAAGCTGCGGCAGTTCCAGATCGGGCAGCACATTCGAGAGGAAGGCCCGAAATCCCACCTGAAGAAGGAAGGCACGCCCACCATGGGCGGCGTGCTCATCATCATCTCCATCGTGATTCCAACCCTGTTGTGGGCGGACCTGCGGTATGTCTACGTGTGGATCGCCATCGCCTCGCTCGTAGGTTACGGCTGGATCGGGTTCCTCGACGACTACGCGAAAGTGGTCCACCAGCGCAACCTGGGCCTCACCGGAACGCGCAAGCTGGTGTATCAGTTCACCATGGGGTTCATATTCGCCGCGATTCTGCTGGTGATGCGCCTCTACGGCGACTATTCCACGGCCATGAATATCCCGTTCTTCAAACAGTTCAACCCGTCGCTGCTGATCGAATCGCTCATGAGGAATCCGTGGACGTACGCGCTGGGCGTGGCGCCGTTCTGCATTTTCGTGGCACTGGTGGTAGTCTTCGCGTCCAATGCGGTGAATTTGACGGACGGGCTGGACGGCCTCGCCATTGGCCTGATGGTGATTGCCTCGGGCGCGCTCACCGTACTGACGTATGCCGGCGGACACGCGCAACTGGCCGAATATCTGCAATTGGCGCGCAATCCACGCATGTCGGAGCTGACCATCTTCTGCGGGTCGATGACCGGCGCCAGCCTGGGCTTCCTCTGGTACAACGCGCATCCGGCGGAGATCTTCATGGGCGACGTGGGAGCGCTGGGGCTGGGCGGCGCCATGGCGGTGGTCGCGGTGCTCATCAAGCAGGAAGTGCTACTGGTATTCATCGCCGGCGTTTTCGTGGTGGAGGCGGTCTCCGTCATCCTCCAGGTGGGCAGCTTCAAGCTGCGCGGCAAACGGATCTTCAGGATGGCGCCGCTGCACCATCATTTCGAGGCGCTGGGGTGGGCGGAATCGAAGATCATCGCGCGCTTCTGGATCGCCGGGCTGGTGATGGCGCTGTTCGCGCTGACGACTTTGAAACTGAGATGACATGCACCTGAACGGGACCAAGGCGCTGGTGGTGGGGATGAAGAAGTCCGGCATGGCGTCGGCGGAGCTGCTGGCGCGCCAGGGAGCAGCGGTCCGCGCCACGGACCTGAAATCGCTGGACCAACTGGGCGAAGCGCGGGCGTTGTTGGAGCGGCTGGACATTCCCTTCGCGCGCCAGACGCCGGAAGTGTTCGAGGGATGCGATCTGATCGTGCTTTCGCCGGATGTGCCAGCGGACCTGCCGCCGCTCGCAGAGGCCCGTCAGCGAGGAGTGCGGGTGATCGGCGAAGTGGAACTCGCCGCGCCGTTTCTGAAAGGCGAGACCATCGGCATCACGGGAACGAATGGCAAGACTACTACCACCGTCCTGGCGGGCCACATCCTGCGCGCAGCCGCCCTGCCGGTACAGGTGGGCGGCAACATCGGAACGCCCGTGACCGCCATGGTGGAGAGCTCCCGCGCGGATGGCTGGAACGTTTTGGAGCTTTCGAGTTTTCAACTCGAGACCATCTCCGCGTTCCGGGCGCACATCGGGCTGGCCCTGAACGTGACCGAAAACCACATCGACCGCCATCACACGTTCCAGAATTATGCGGCCGCCAAGGGCCGGCTCTTTGAAACACAGCGGAGCGGAGACTTCGCCTTGCTCAACGCCGAGGACCCGGTGTGCGTGCGATACGCGGATCGCACCCTCGCCACGGTCGAGTGGTTCAGCAGCCGGCGCGAGGTGTCGCCGGGAGCCAGCCTGTGCGGCGTGAGCCTGGTGCTGGATGGCCGCCTGCTGATGGCCGCCGGCGAGATTCCCATACGCGGGCGCCACAACGTGGAAAACGTGCTGGCCGCGTCGATTGCGGCCGCGCGGGCGGGAGTGAATCACGAGACGATCGCGGCCGCCGTGCGCACTTTCCAGGCGGTGGAGCACCGGCTGGAGTTCGTGCGGAACGTGAGCGGAATCGATTTTTACAACGATTCGAAGGCCACCAGCGTGGACGCCACGCTCAAGGCGCTGGACGCGTTTCCCGGCGGCCTGTGGGTCATTCTGGGAGGCAAGGACAAGGGACTGGACTACTCGCCTCTGCGCGCACCGCTCGAGGCCAAGGCGCGCGCGGCCCTGCTCATCGGCGCCGCCGCGGCCAAGATCGCGGGCCAGTTGCAGGGCGCCGTTCCGCTGGTGGATTCCAAAACGCTGGATGCCGCCATAGCGCACGCCTATGCCAGAAGCCAGCCGGGCGATACCATTCTGCTGGCGCCGGCGTGCGCCAGCTTCGACCAGTTCAAAAGCTTCGAGCATCGCGGCGAAGTTTTCAAGCAAATCGTCAACCAATTACGACCCAAGGATTGATATGGCGCAACGGCTCAAGACCGACTGGATTTTGTTCGTCACCGTGCTGGTGATGGTGTCGTTCGGCGTGCTGATTCTCTACAGCGCATCGTCCATCATGGCCCAGCTCGACCCGCGGTACGGCTCGAGCTGGCACTTTGTAGTGCGCCAGGTGGAGTGGGCCGCCGTGGCGGTTGCCGTCATGATGACCCTCAAGAAGACTCACTATCGCAAATTTCAGAGTCCCGCCGTGGCCTTCAGCGCCATGAGCGTCGCTCTGATGCTGCTGGCGGCGGTCTACTTCGTGGATGCGGCGCATCACCGGTGGCTGCGAGTGGGGAGTGCCGTCGGCGTGCAGCCCTCCGAGATGGCTAAGCCGGCGCTGGTGATTTTCCTGGCTTTTTTTGCGACATGGAGAGCGCGCGCGATCAACAATCCGAGGTACACGCTGATCCCGGCGGCCCTGGCTGTTGGCCTCATGATCCTGGCGGTGGTAGTGGCGGACCTCGGCACCGCGGTGGTTTTGGGGGCGGCGTCGGCGGCCGTCTTCTTCGTGGCGGGCCTCGAGTGGCGCTATTGCGCGATCGCGGCGGCGGTGGCCACTGTGGGGGTGGCGATCTTCATCTTCGCGGAGCCGTTCCGTCTGGCCCGTGTGGTGCGATTCTTCGACCCGCAGTTCAAGATCGTCGCCAGGTTCGACCCCTACGGGAAAATTCGCAGCCGCATGGAACAGTCGCTCGTCACGCGCGATACCAACTACCAGAAGGAGCAGTCGCAGATCGCGGTGGGCGCCGGCGGCCCTGCGGGTCTCGGACTTACCAACGGGAGACAGAAACTGCTGTACCTGCCGGAAGCGCATACCGACTTCATCTATGCGGTGGTGGCGGAGGAGCTGGGGCTGGCCGGTTCGGTGGGGTTGCTGCTCGGCTTTGGAGTGATCTTCTGGCGCGGCCTGCGCGCCGCGTTCCGGATGCGCGACGATTTCGGACGATACTTGGCGCTAGGCGTGACGATGGTGGTGGTGGTGCAGGGATTCATCAATATGAGCGTTGTGCTGGGAATGATGCCCACCAAGGGCATTCCGCTGCCCATGATCAGCTATGGAGGAAGCTCGCTGCTAAGCACGCTGGCGCTATTGGGAATTTTGATGAATGTAGCGGAGAATGCGGGTTGAGGACAGGGGCCAGGGGTCAGGGGTCGCGGGTCGGGGACGCGGTGAAGGTTGGGAGCGATGCCTAAGGTCAGCCATTTTCGAGAACTGCATGTCTGGCAGCGCGGAATGGATATCGTCGAGGCCGTTTATCGAGTCTCGGCCACGTTCCCGAAACCCGAACTGTACGGACTGACCGGGCAGATCAGGCGCGCGGCGGTTTCCGTGCCCTCGAATATTGCCGAAGGGCACACCCGGGCTTCAACCAAGGAATATTTGAATCATGTGTCCACGGCTCAGGCTTCTCTTGCGGAAGTGGAAACTCAGATGGAGATTGCATCGCGGTTGGGGTACGTCGCCTTTACGGAATTGAGTGCAGTCTTGGAGCAGGCCGCGGTGCTGGGCAAGCAGTTGTACGTGCTTCGAAATGCACTGGCCAAGAGAATATGAGCGAGCGAAGCGAACCTCCGATCCCCGGCCCCCGGCCCCTGGCCCCTGGCCCCTTTCTCATGGCCGGTAGCGGGACCGGCGGCCATGTCATTCCGGCGCTGGCTGTGGCGCGGGAATTGCGGCAACGTGGGCATCGGGTGTTCTTTGTGGGGACCGAGCGCGGCTTGGAAACCAAGCTGGTGCCGGCTGAAGGATTCGAGTTGAAGCAGATCCATATCGCCGGACTGAACCGTGTGGGCCTGCGCCAGAAACTTGCAACATTGATTCAGTTGCCCTTCACCACGCTCGGCTGCTCTGGTCTCGTGCGCGACGCCTCCGCCGTTTTCAGCATGGGTGGCTATGCCGCCGGGCCGCCGGTGATGGCTGCGCTTCTGCGACGCGTTCCGGTGGTGGTGATGGAGCCCAATGCGGTTCCCGGATTTACCAATCGGGCGATTGGTCGGTTCGTGTCGCGGGCGCTGGTCTCGTTCCCGGAAACGGCCGCCTATTTCCCCAAGGGGCGGACGGAAACCACCGGTCTGCCAGTGCGCGAGGACTTTTTTCACATTGTCTCCAAGGCCCGGGGCGGCACGCTCAACCTTCTGATCACCGGCGGCAGCCAGGGGTCGCGCACGCTCAACCGGGCGGGGAGCGAGAGCTGGCCTCTTTTCCGCAAAGCCGGGCTGCCGGTGAGGATCGTTCACCAGAGCGGGCCGGGCGAGTTCGAGCAACTGCGCGAGAAGTTTTCCCGGTCGGGCCTGGTAGGCGAGGTGGTGTCATTTATCGCAGATATGCCCGCGGCCTTTGCCGCCGCCGATCTGGTGGTATGCCGGTCGGGCGCGGGCGCGGTATCGGAGTTGGCGGCCGCGGGGAAGCCGTCCATCCTGACGCCGTTTCCGTTCGCGGCGAACGATCACCAGACCCGAAATGCGGAAGCCCTTGAACGCGCCGGAGCGGCCCGGCTGGTCCCAGACGACCAGATGAATGGCGAGAAGCTGGTGGCCGTAGTCGCTGAACTGG
This sequence comes from Bryobacteraceae bacterium, assembly GCA_049515735.1. GTDB lineage: Bacteria > Acidobacteriota > Terriglobia > Bryobacterales > Bryobacteraceae > Fen-178. The sequence goes on along the minus strand of JBEKTU010000026.1, from coordinate 7,650 downwards.
CCGGTTCTTCGGGGGCGCTGGAGCGGATGGGAGAGGCGGCGCGGCGGTTCGCCAGGTCCGGCGCGGCGCGGCGGGCGGCGGAAATCCTGGAGGAGGTGGCGGGCGCAGCCTGAGATTTCGATTGACAGTTGCGCCGCAAGCCGAAACAATACCATAAGGAAATGTTTTTTCGTCCACAGCATTTGCATTTTACCGGTATCGGCGGCATCGGGATGAGCGGCATCGCCGAGGTGCTGCTCAACCTCGGTTACCAGATCAGCGGGTCCGACGTGAAGCTTTCCCCCACTACCGACCGTCTGGCCGGGATGGGCGCCCGAATCTACGAAGGCCACCAGGCCGCCAACGTCGCCGGCGCGCGCGCGCTGGTGGTGAGTTCGGCGGTGGACGAGCAGAACCCCGAGGTGCAGGAGGCGCGGCGTCTCCAGATCCCCGTGATCCCGCGCGGCGAGATGCTGGCCGAGCTGATGCGGTTGAAGTACGGAATTGCGGTGGCCGGAAGCCACGGCAAGACCACCGCCACTTCCATGACCGCCACCGTCTTGAACCACGCGGGGCTCGACCCCACGGTGGTGGTGGGCGGGCGCGTGGGGACCATGGGCGGATCGAACGCCCGCGTGGGGCACAGCGATTTTCTGGTAGCGGAATCGGACGAAAGCGACGGCTCGTTTCTGAAGCTGGCGCCGATCATCGCGGTGGTCACGAATATCGATCGGGAACACCTTGATCACTACCCGTCGCTCGAGGCCATCCAGGCGGCGTTTATCGAGTTCGTGAACAAGGTTCCGTTCTATGGCGCCGTAATCGTCTGCCTGGACGACGCCAACGTGCAAGGCATCCTGCCTTCCATCAAGCGGCGGACCGTCACCTACGGCGCTACGGCCCAGGCCGACGTGGAGGCCAGCGAGATCGGCTGCGGGCCTTTCGCCAGCGACTTCCGGCTGCGGTACCGCGCCGAGGATCTCGGCCGGTTCCACCTTTGCGTTCCCGGCAGGCACAACGTCTTGAACGCCATGGCGGCGGTGGCGGTGGCGATGGAACTCGAAGTTCCCCCGGAGGTGATCCGAGAGGGGCTGGCCGCGTTCAGCGGCGTCGACCGGCGGTTCCAGGTGCGCGGCAAGGAGCGCGGCATCACCGTCATCGACGATTACGGCCACCATCCCACCGAGATCCGCGCCACGCTCGACAGCGCCCGGCTGTGCGGCTTCCGGCGCATCCACGTGTTGTTTCAACCCCACCGGTTTACGCGGACGTATCACCTGATGGAAGAGTTCGCGGGCGCGTTCCACCAGGCCGACAGCGTGTTCGTGATGGATATTTACGCGGCCTCGGAGAAACCCATCGCGGGGATCACGGCGGAAGCGCTGGTTGAGCGCATCCGGCAGTTCGGGCATCGTCGAGCCGAGTACGCAGGCACGATGGAGCGCGGCGTGGAAGCGTTGCTCGAAGTTGCGGGCGAAGGCGACGCGGTCCTGACGCTAGGAGCCGGCAACGTGTGGCAGGCCGGCGAGAAGCTGCTGGCGAGGCTGAGGACAGGGGGGCGCCCTTTGGGCCCGGGCTGACATGGCGAGGGAGTCGAGAAAGATCGCGCGTGGTTTCAACTGGCGCCTGTGGCTGGTGGTTGTGGTGCTTGGCGCGGCGGGCGTCGCCACCGCCGTGGCGGGTTTCAAAGTGCGCCAGTACGCGCTCACGGACCCGCAGTTCATGCTCTCCAGCAACCGTCCGGATGCACTCACCATCCAAGGCCTGAATTACGCGTTGCGAACGAAGGTGCAGCGGGTCTTCGCCGCGGACTTCGACCAGAGTATCTTCTCCGTTCCACTGGAGGAGCGCCGGCGGCGGCTGTTGGCCATCGACTGGGTGGAAGACGCTTCGGTCTCGCGCATCTGGCCGGACCGGCTGCTGGTGCGGATTCGCGAGCGGAAACCGGTGGCGTTCGTGCTCTTCCGCTCGGGTGTGCTGCTGATCGACGCTCACGGCGTTCTGCTCGACCCTCCGGCGCAGGCGCAGTTCGCGTTTCCGGTGCTCAGCGGCGTCCGGGAAGACGAGACGGAAGACCAGCGCCGTGAGCGCGTGCGCGCCCTGTTGCGGCTCCAGGAAGACATGGGATACATGGCGAAGGACGTTTCCGAGGTGAATGCCGCCGATCCCGACAATGTCCGAATCGTCGTGCAGGTGGAAAACCGCGCGCTGGAGTTGATCATGGGAGACGGCAATTTCGCCCGGCGCTATCAGGATTTTCTCGAGCACTATGCTGAGATCGGGAGACGGTCGCCGAACGTAAAAACGTTCGACTTGAGGCTGGAGGGCCAAATCACGGCCAAAGATTGACGGCTTTATGGCGGAGAAACCGATTTACGCAGCGGGACTCGACGCGGGCAGCCGCAAAACGCGGCTGGTGATCTGCGTTCTGGAGAAAGGCCGCGTGCGCCTTCTGGGATGCTCCGCCGTCGGGTCGCAAGGCTGGCTGAAGGGGAGTATCGCCGACCAGAGAGCGGTAGCGGATACGATCCGGGCGGCGGTGCGCAAGGCGGAGGCCAATGCCGGAGTTTCCGTCGAATCGGTGGTGGTGGGAATGGGTGGCCAGACGGCGCGTGGCGCCAGCGGCCGCGGCCTCGTCGAACTCGGACACCAGCGGGAGATCGATCAGCGCGATGTGAACCGCGCCGTGGACCGCGCCTCCCGCGTGCAGTTGGAGCAGGACCGCATGATTCTGCAACTGTTCCCGAAGGATTTCGTGGTCGATGGCCAACCGGGCCGCAGCGACCCCCGAAAGATGCTGGCATCGCGGCTGGAAATCAATGTCCACCTGGTGACGGCTTCGGTGCAGGAACATAACTCGCTGGTCGGCGCGGTGAACCAGGCGCACCTGGTGGTGGAGGAAACCGTTTTCGAGGCGCTGGCTGCGTCGTATGCGGCCGTCCTGCCGGAGGATCGGCGCGAGAGCATCGCACTGGTGGACATTGGAGCGGAATCGAGCGAGCTGGTGGTGTATGACGGCGACGCCATGCACCTGGCCTCCACCGTGCGGGTTTGCGGCGACCATTTTACGCGCGACCTGGCAAAGGGGTTGCGCCTGAGTTTTGAGGACGCCGAGCTGGTGAAGATGGAGTACGGCTGCGCGCTCTCGGCCGGCCGCTCGGGCAACGTGCTGGTGGAGCTTCCCGCGCCGGAAGACCGCGAGCCTCGTGAAGAGCGTTGGAAGGTGGTCAGCCGGATTCTGGAGGCGCGCGCCGAGGAGCTGTTCCGATTTGTGCGCTCCGAGTTCGCCCGCGTGGGGATGGAGCGCGCGCTGGTCGGCGGCGTGTTTCTGGCGGGTGGGGCGGCCAAGCTGCCGGACCTCTGCGACGTTGCGGAGCGTGTGCTCGAATGCCAGGCGCGGTACGGCCTGGCGATCGGGATTCTGGATTGGCCCGAGGAAATGAACGAAACGGAGTGGACCACGGCCGCGGGTCTCGCCATGTATTCGGCCAAGTTGAAGGCCAAAGCCGAGCATCAACGGGAAGCCGCCGGATGGCTGGGGAAGATTCTGAAATAGCAGTGCAGGGGCCGGGCGGCCCAGAGGGCGCCCCGCGGCCCGAGGGAGGTGCCCATGGGGCTCATGGATTCGGAAATGGACGACTTGAAATATGAACTGGAAGAAGAGGCGCGCACCGGCACGCGAATCAAGGTGATCGGCGTGGGTGGTGGCGGCTGTAACGCCGTGGCCCGGATGGTGCAGGAAGGGATGGAAGGAGTGGAGTTCTATGCCATGAACACCGACCTTCAGGCGCTCAACGCGTGCCAGGTGCCCAACAAACTGCAACTGGGCGCGAAGATCACGCGTGGGCTGGGCGCCGGGTCGAATCCTGAAATCGGGCGGCAGGCGGCGCTGGAGAATACCGATCCCATCGTCGAAGTGCTGCAAGGCGCCGACATGGCGTTCGTCACGGCGGGGCTGGGCGGCGGCACGGGAACCGGCGCGGCTCCGGTGATCGCGTCGCTGGCCAAGGAACTGGACGCGCTGGCGGTGGCGGTAGTCACCAAGCCGTTCAGCTTCGAAGGGCCGCGGCGCATGAAGCTGGCGGAAGACGGGCTGGGCAGGCTGGCATCCATTGTGGACACGGTCATTGCCATTCCCAACGACCGGCTACTGGCGCTGGTGCCGCGCGGCACCAGCTTCTTCGAGGCGTTCAAGACAGCGGATGACCTGCTGCGGCAGGCCGTGCAGGGCATCAGTGACATCATCATCACGCCGGGGCTGATCAACCGCGATTTCTCCGACATCAAGGCCACCATGACCGGCATGGGTTACGCCATGATGGGGACGGCCGTAGGACGCGGCGAAAAGGCGGCCGTGGAAGCGGCCCGGCAGGCCATCAGTTGTCCGCTTCTGGAAGACACGCGGATCGCCGGTTCGCGCGGCATCCTGATCAACATCACGGGGTCGAGCCGGCTGGGGCTGCACGAGGTGAACGAAGCGTGCTCCATCATCCGGGAGGCGGCCGATTACGACGACGTGCAGATCAATTTCGGCGTCATTCTGAACGAGTCGATGGCGGACGCCGTGAAGATCACGGTGATTGCCACCGGGTTCCAGCCGGAGCACGCGCCCGTCGCGGACCGGAGGAGCGTGCCGGAGATCAGGATACAACCGCGTCTGCCGCAGCCGGCACCAGCGATCATCCCGGAACCGGTTCCGGTGGTGGAGCCGGAGCCGGAGCCGCCGCTGATTGCGGACGCGGAGCAGATGGCGGATTCGGACGATCTTGAAACGCCGGCGTATGTGCGTCAAGGCCGGTTGTTGAACTAATCGGAGTTCCAGATGAAAGCTCGCGTCTTTGTTTTCTTGAAGTCCACGGTCCTCGACCCGCAGGGTCAGACCGTCCGCGCGGCCCTGAATGGGCTCGGTTACCCGGGCATTTCGGACGTGCGCCAAGGCAAGGTCTTCGACATCGCCATCGCCGGCGGGATCACTCGCGAGCAGGCGCGGAAAGACGTCGAAACCATCGCGCAGGAAGTTCTCGCCAATCCCGTGATTGAAGAGTATCGCGTCGAGATCCTCGACTGAGCGCGCGTCTATAATTGAACTATGTGCGGAATCGTAGGTTACATCGGAACCGAGAAGGCCGTCCCGATCATTTTGGAAGGATTGAAACGCCTCGAGTATCGGGGATACGATTCGGCGGGGCTGGCCGTTTACTGCGACGACGGGCAGCTCGCCGTCCGCCGCGCCAAAGGCAAGCTGCGCAACCTCGAGGACGCCATCCGCATGAACCCGGTGGATGGGACGTACGGCATCGGGCACACTCGCTGGGCCACGCACGGGCGTCCCACCGAAGAGAACGCGCACCCGCACCGCGACTGCCAAGGCGACGTGGTGGTGGTTCACAACGGGATCGTCGAGAACTACCTGCCCCTGAAGCAACTCCTCCAGTCCGAGGGCCACGTTTTCAAGACCGAGACCGATACGGAGGTGATCGCGCACCTGGTGGAGAAGCACTTCAAGGGCAATCTCGAAGAAGCCGTGCGCGCGGCCGTCAAGGACCTCACGGGCGTGTTCGCGCTGGCGGTGATTTCGCGGTCCGATCCCTATAAGATCGTGGCCGCGCGCTCGGGACCGCCGGTGGTGATCGGGATCGGCGATAACGAGTACTTTGTGGCGTCGGACGTGCCGGCCATCCTCAGCCACACCCGCGACATGTTTTTCCTGGCCGACGGCGACATGGCCATCCTCACCCCCCAAGGCGTGCGGCTCAGCGATTTCGACGGGCGCCCGGTGAACCGCCAGGTTTCGCACATTCTGTGGGACCCCATCATGGCGGAAAAGGGCGGCTACAAGCATTTCATGCTCAAGGAAATCTACGAGCAGCCGCGCGCCGTGCGCGACACCACGTTGGGGCGCGTGGGGCAGGAAACGGGCCGTGTCTTCCTGGACGAGATGGACATCGCGCCGGCCGAATTCGCGCGTTTCCGCCAGGTGAAGATCATCGCCTGCGGCACGAGCTGGCACGCGGCTTTGGTCGGCAAGATCATGATCGAGAAGCTGGCGCGGATTCCGGTCGAGGTGGATTACGGCAGCGAGTTCCGCTACCGCGATCCGATTATAAGCGAAGACACCCTCACGGTGGTGATTTCGCAATCGGGGGAAACCGCCGATACGCTGGCGGCGCAGCGCGAGGCCAAGCAGAAAGGCTCCAAGACGCTGGCCATCTGCAACGTGGTGGGTTCGATGGTCACGCGCGAGGCCGCCGGCACCATCTACACGCACGCGGGGCCGGAGATCGGCGTGGCTTCCACCAAGGCTTTCACGTCCCAGTTAACCGCGCTGTTCATCCTGGCGATGTACCTGGGTCAGGCCAACCATCGCCTCGATGAGAACACGTCGCGCGGCCTGATGCAGGAGCTGGTGCGGATTCCCGGCAAGCTCGAAACCGTGCTTCAGCACGACCCGGTTTACGAGGCGCTGGGCCGGGAACTCCACCGCGCCACCGATTTTCTATTCCTGGGCCGCGGAGCGCATTTTCCGATCGCCCTCGAAGGAGCGCTCAAGCTGAAGGAGATCTCGTATATCCACGCCGAAGGCTATCCCGCCGGAGAGATGAAGCACGGGCCCAACGCGCTGATCGACGTGAATCTCCCGGTGGTGGTGCTGGCGACTCACGATCCCTCGAGCGACGAGAGCCGCCTGCTGTACGAAAAGACGCTGTCGAACATCCAGGAGGTCAAGGCTCGCGAAGGCCGGGTAGTGGCGCTGGTGACCGAGGGGGATGCGGCCGTGCGCAAGACCGGCGCCGATCACGTCATCGAGATTCCCCCGACCGCGGAGCTGCTGACGCCGATTCTGGAGATTGTACCACTGCAATTGCTGGCGTATCACATTGCGGTGCGGCGAGGGTGCGACGTGGATCAGCCTCGCAATCTGGCTAAGAGTGTGACGGTAGAGTAGCTTCATGGGGAGACATAGCGGTTATCGTAGATAGCAGCCCTGAAAAGGCTGGCGTCGGCGGTTCGATTCCGTCCCTGGCTGCCATGTTTTCAACGACTTACAGACCTTCCAAAACGCAGTTTCATTCCGAGTTTACAGCACGTGTCTTTTCGGCAATAGCGATACAATCAGGTTTCGGGCTGTCCAGTCCCAATGCTTTGATAGGGCTTTATGATTTGTAGACTCATGAATGTGCTGTTGATTGCGCCCGTGCTTATCGTGTGTTCCTGTCAGATGCCGCCCACACCCAAGCCCGTTGGCACGGATGAGCCTGCATTCCAAAAACCAACGGCCACTGAAGTCTTCAATCTCAGGACAAAGTGCGCCCAACTTGGCGAGAAAATCAATGGCGAGTACGACCTTACGGGGATTTGGGGCGCAACGAGTGACGACCTTCCGTATCCTTTCGCGCAAGAGCACTTCTCGCACTACGATCCGAAGGCGAATCGCTGCTACGTTGAACTCCGTGCCACTGCGTCCCTTGGTGCTTTGAACATGGGGAACGCAAAGGCAATGAAGAATAGAGATCACTTCCTAGCAAGGTATGAGGTGAATTACCTTGAACGCCGTTTGAACTGAGCCGCTCGCGCGGCGGACGCTACGCGTACGTCACGGGTGCAGCCGGTCGCGTAACCAGATAGGTGTGGGTCACAAGGAGGTCCCTGTGACCCAACTTCGAAAGAGGG
>JBEKTU010000025.1:0-60259 GCA_049515735.1 Bryobacteraceae bacterium | reverse complement strand
CTCGAGGAATTATTCCGCCGCAAGCCGGGCGAGACGCAGGTGCGGTTGCGCCTCGAAGCGCCGCGAGATTTTTCGGTGCTGCTGGACGTGCCGGCGAAAGTGCGGCCGGACCGAGAATTCCGGAAGGTGGTGGAGGAGATTTGCGGGGCGGAAGCGATTGAACGCGTGGCGGGGTAGCGAATCACCCACGGCTGGAAGGATCTCGAACCTACAACATCGAATAACAGCAACTGTTTGATCTATGAGTTCCGTCGATAAGGCTTCTGTACATGCCCGTTCGGAGATCGCGCTGTGCCGGGCTTAGGAGAAGATGTTGGCCGGCTCCTCATTGCTCCTCATTGGAGACGGTTGACGTTTGCCTGCTCGGTGCCTTACAATATCGAGCGGGATCAGAACATTTTTATAAGAACTTGTTCCGGGTCGGGATTCTATGGTGACGGCGCGCCCTGAAGATCTGCCGGACTTCGAGAATCCGCCTGTCATTGAAACAGTGTTGTCGGTGCAGTTTGATCCGCTGGCGGCTCTTCGCACCGCGCACCTGGGACTGCTCTGGGAGAAGTTTCGCCAGGGCTTTCCGAAGACCGAGGAGCGGCCGCCCCTCGACGCAGTGGTCGAGCAGTTCGGAGGGATCAAGCGGGCACGCCTTGGCTTGCGGCTTGAGGCATACGAGGCCCCTCCGGTTCCGCGATTGTGGTTCGTGAATGCTCAGGGAAATGAGATGATCCAGATCCAGACGGACCGCTTCATTAAGAACTGGCGAAAAGAAGGCGAGGGCGAGAAGTACCCACGCTACGAAAGGGTCAGGGGATCCTTCGAGCGGGACTTCGCGATCTTCCAAAAATTCTTGGCAGAGAACCAGTTGGGCGCTGCGCACGTCAACCAATGTGAAGTGACATACGTGAACCACATTGTTTCGGGTGAAGGTTGGGACTCCTTCGGCGATCTGGAGAGGGTCTTCACTTTCTGGAGGCTGCCAAAAGTGGCAATCCCGGGAGCAGCGGAGGATTTGCGGTGTTATGGCCGTTTTGTGATCCCGGGCGTCGGCGGGAAGCCTGTCGGGCGGCTGCACGTAGACCTGCAGCGCGCCCTCCAAACCTCCGATAACAAGCCCATGTATGTCTTTCAATTGACTGCCAGAGGCCAGGTGGGAGATTCGTTCGAGTTCTTCGATTTGGGCCGCGAATGGATCGTCCGATCCTTCGCGGTTTTGACGACACCGCACATGCACGCAGTTTGGAAAAGGGTAGACAAGAGTGGCAACTCCTGAACTCACCCGGCTAGAGCGGAGCTTCGTCGCAACTCCTGACTTTTCTCGGTTGCTCGCAGAGTTGACCGAACGGGAGCGCCACCTTGACGCAGGGACCTCCTCGTGCAGGCCGGAGCCTGTCGCTACTATTATTCGTCGCACATCCAGGGGAAGGCAGGTCGCATTCCGGTATTTGGACGACGGCGAACCCAAACCGACGTGGCTCGGACCTGTGCTTCAGGGCTTCGCGAACCTGGTCACGCTTAACGACAATTGGGACGGCGAAGGAGCACGCCGGATCGACGCGGCCACGATCAATCGCGCCCTGGCGGCGATGGAGGAAGTTCTGCCTCATGATGCTTCTGCACCGAGCATTGTCCCCCTGCAAAACTCGGGACTCCAGGTAGAATGGCACAGGAACGGCAAGGATATCGAGATCGAGTTCAATCCGACCGGCAGCGTCACGTTTTACTACTTCGACGCTGAAAGCGGAGAGGAACATGAGGGGCGAGTCGGACCGTGGTTCGCCACGGTGAAGGAGTATCTGAACCGGATTTGGTGATGCCGGACCGCGAAATCACGAATGATCCGGCAATCGCCGACCACGAGGTATTGTTGAGACGCCTCCTCGCGGATTGGGTTGTGCCTGGCGATCGGGGCCGAATGCGGATCACATCCGCCGCCTTCAAGAATTTCGAGCTGTCGATTCTTTTCCTGTCGTTAATGGAGCAGCAGGGACGCCCGAAGGACGACGCGCTCAAAGGACACCCGGACAGTTCCCTCTGCTCCGTAACCGCTGGTCTGGCGAGGCAACTGGAACAGGGTGTCATTTACGACACGGAACCTCCCCGAGACCCGGCTCATGGCCTCGTGATCGGGAAGAAGCGGCAATCGATCGCCAACGGTTTTGCGCGCCACGCCAAGTGGGAGATTCCTTCTGAACCGCCGCTGGTCACAGTCGAAGCTTCCTGATAACCGGACACACCGGCCCGCTGGTGCGGCCGGACCGCGAATTCCGGAAGGTGGTTCTTACGTTACGCAGGATGCCCATTTTCCGCACCTTCCGAGAAAATTTCGCACGTAATTCACACGCGGGTTTTTGGATACGGGGAGTTGCGCGCCCATGTTCTGCTTTAGAAACGGCGCGCAGCGCCTCCAGCGCATGGCGTCGTTCCAGCGGCGGCAGGAGAAAGGTCAAGCGATCGGATGAGCGGATCACCTGCAAGCACGCGGCGAACGACAAACCTGATCGGCGGCGAGGCTTTGGCTCGAAAGCGATCCTCGGTCCCGACCGGAGGCGGCGCTTCGCTGAGATACTGGGAAAGATCATTGAAGCAGGACACAAGCGCCATGACGTCCGCTCTCAGCGAGGACTGAAATACGATGTATACGACAAGCAGTGCTTTTCTCGATGCGCTAATCGAGGCCAACGTCTCCCACCTGTTCGTCAATCTCGGCAGCGATCATACGGCGCTGGTGGAGGCGATCGCGGAAGCCCGCGCCAACGGGCGGAAGATCCCCGAGATCATCACCTGCCCTAACGAAATGGTGGGCATGAGCGCGGCGCACGGGTTCTGGCAGGCGAGCGGCATCCCGCAGGCCGTCGTCGTTCATGTGGAGTGCGGCACACAGGCTCTGGCGGGCGCCGTGCACAACGCCGCCAGGGGCCGGGCGCCGATGCTGATTTTCGCGGGCTCGTCACCCTTCACGCAGCATGGCGAACTGCGCGGCAGCCGCAACGAATTCGTCCAGTGGATTCAGGATGTCCACGACCAGCGAGGCCTCGTCCGCGGCTACATGCGATACGACAACGAAATTCGTACGGGGCGGAACGTAAAGGAAATCGTCCATCGCGCCATGCAGTTCGCCAACTCCGATCCCAAAGGACCGGTCTATCTGATGGGCGCGCGGGAGGTGATGGAAGAAGAAGTTGAACCCACGCCGAACGATGCCGCGTCCTGGCGGGCGATCGAGCCCGCCGCGCTGAACGATAACGGCATCAGACAGATTGGGACCGCGCTGCTGAAGGCGAAACGGCCGCTGGTGGTCACATCGTTCCTCGGACGTAACCGGAACGCCGTCGCGCCGTTGCACGCCTTGTGCCGGCGGCTGGGGATGGGTGTTCTGGAATCCGTGCCAAACGCGATGAATTTCCCGCACGGCGACCCGTTGTATCAGGGCAATCAATGGAACCAGCCGGAACAGAACCCGGTGCTGGCGGACGCGGATGTGATTCTGGTCATCGACAGCGACGTGCCGTGGATTCCAACGGTTTCAAAACCCGCGGCGCACGCCACCATATTCCACATTGACATCGATCCGCTGAAACAGCACATGCCTTTGTGGCATATCAGGGCCGATGCCGTGTTCCGTGCCGACGCCGAGACCGCCCTGGGGCAACTCAATACATGGTTTGACGCCAATCCGCCTTCTACCCTTGCCGTGCAGGCGCGGACGGAGCATTACGCGGGCTTGCACGCCGAACGCGCGGCGGAACTCGCGGGCCTGGAGCGTCCGGCCGCCGGCGACAAAATCAGTTCGGAGTTCGTGATCGCGCGGCTGCGCGCGCTGGCCGATGACGACACGCTGTATCTGAACGAAGCTATTTCCGATTATCACACCGTGTTCAACCATCTGGCGCTGGAACGTCCGGGCGCGATCTTCACCAGTGGCGGCGGATCGTTGGGTTGGAATGGCGGAGCGGCGGTGGGAGTCAAAATGGCGCGGCCGGACAAGATGGTCGTCGCGGTGACCGGAGACGGATCTTTCATGTTCAGCGTGCCGTCTTCGGTCCATTGGATGGCGCGCCGCTATGAAGCTCCGTTCGTTCAGATCGTTCTCAACAATCGCGGCTGGAAGTCGCCGGTCTTGTCGGCGCTGGCGGTGCACCCCAGCGGTTATGCCGCCCAGGCCAATCGCCTCGATACGTCGTTCGAGCCGCCGGCGGATTATGTCGGCATCGCGGCCGCCTCGGGCGGCGCCTGGGGGCGCCAGTTGCGCGTTTGTTCCGAGGTTGACGCCGCGCTGACCGAAGCCTTTCGCGTCGTGCGCCAGGAAAAGCGGTGCGCTGTTTTGGATATTTGGCTGGATCACCACTGACGGCTTAGCAGCCTTAGATGGGATAGTGGCGCGGCTCGGTTTGCAGCGTGATCCAGCGCAGATCGGTGAATTCGGTAATAGCGGCCGCGCCCCCGAACCGGCCGTATCCGCTGTCCTTCACGCCACCGAACGGCATGTTGGCTTCGTCATGGACCGTTGGCCCGTTGATATGGCAAATGCCCGATTCGATGCGGTCGGCGACTCGCAGCCCGCGGGCGGTGTCCCGAGTGAAGACCGCCGCGGCAAGACCGAATGACGAATCGTTGGCCACGCGTATCGCTTCTTCCTCATCCGATACACGGATGACCGACACGACCGGCCCGAAGGACTCCTCGCAGTAGAGTTTCATGTCCGGTGTAACGCCATCGAGCACGGTAGCCTGCATGACAGCACCCTCGACTCCGCCGCCCGTGACGATGCGCGCACCCTTGTCTACGGCGTCCTTGATCATGCCGGCGACTCGGCGGGCAGCATCGGCCGAGACCATGGTTCCGAGCATTACATCGGACCTCCGGGGATCTCCCGCGACCAGAGCAGAGGCCCGCGCAGCCAGCTTTCGAACGAACTCGCCGGCAATCGAAGCTTCGACTATGATTCGCTCGGTGGACATGCAGATTTGTCCCTGGTTCATGAAAGCGCCGAAGTTTGCGCCGGCCGCGGCTTCGTCCAGGTCCGCGTCTTGGAGCACGAGAAGCGGCGCCTTGCCGCCGAGTTCGAGGAGTACCGGCTTCAGATGTTTCGCCGCCAGTTGAGCAATGATTCTGCCAACAGGCGTGGAACCGGTGAAGTTGACGCGCCGCACCGCGGGGTTGGCAATCAGGCGCTCGACTATGGCGGGGGCGTCTTCGGGAGCGTTGAGGATCACGTTGACCACACCATCCCCAAGACCGGCTTCCTGAAGCGCGGTGCCGATGTGGCGGTGCAGGCCGGGGCAGTTCTCCGAGCCCTTGAGGACCACGGTATTGCCGCAGGCCAGAGGCATGGCGACAGCGCGTGTGCCGAGAATCACGGGGGCATTCCAGGGCGCAATTCCCAGCACGACTCCGCAAGGGCGGCGCACGGCCATCGCCACATTGCCGGGCACGTCCGAAGGCATGACGCTGCCGGTGATCTGCGTCGTCATGGCGGCAGCTTCCCGGAGCATGTTGGCCGCCAGCATGACGTTGAAGCCGTACCAGCCAGGCACCGAACCGGTCTCAGCGATGCCCGTGGCGATGAACTCTCCGGTGAGCGAGTCCATAATGTCGGCGGCCTTCAACAGGCGTTTGCGCCGTTCGGTGGCCGCAAGGCCGCTCCACGCAGAGAAGGCGGATTTCGCCGCCGCGACGGCTGCATCGGCGTCTCCAGGCGACGCAGCCGCCGCGCGAGTGGCAACTTCGCCGGTGAAGGGATCGATGCGGTCGAAGGTCTTGCCATTCTGAGCCGCTACATTGCGGCCCCCTATGAGCAGTTCCGCGGATTTCATCTCTATACTATACGCCTGATGCGCTGGTGGGGTTCCGCGCCGATTCCCTTGTCTCGTTCAGGGCCTGGTGTTTTCCCGAAGCATCTTCAGCCACTCCGACATAGGCGTGATGTTGCCGTGTAGCGGAGCGATCGTCTCCACGTCGAGATTCAAACGCTGCAGGTTTCCATATAGGTTATTCCAAAGCCCCAGAGACATCGCCGTTATATACCGATCGGAGAAGTCATCGACCTCGATGAGAAGCTTTTCCTTGGGGAGATAAGCAAACGAAAGAAACTCGTCGTGATTATCTCCAATGGTCAGGTGCACCTCGACGGAGCGGCTCCCGTCGGTCAGCACGTACTTATCCTTGAACGTGATGAAAGTGGCTTCCTTCGGATTTTCCGCAAGCTTGTCCGGTTCCATCGTGCGGGGCTGCTTCCACGCCCATTCATAGAAAGCTTTGTTGCCTTCGTGTGTGATGACCGTGGCTCCCTCCGCTACGAACGTGCGAAGCCCACCTGAGTGATCGAAGTGATGGTGCGTATTGATCACATACTTGATCGGCTTATCCGGCACAAGCCGCTTTACTTCCGCAATCACCGCGATGGAACGAGCCTCATTCAAGGGAGCATCCACCACGGCCAGAAAATCCTTGAACTCGATGAGCACGCTATTGTGCCCGCCGTGCAGGAGCCAAATGCCGCCGGCGATTTTTTCCGGAGTCACCCGCTCTGGCGGAATCGTCGCGCGCAGCACCGCTTCCGGCACTTGAAGGGCGGCGCCTTCCACATTGGCCTGTGCGCTCGTCACCAGAATCTCGAGCGTCAAGAGACCACCCTGTTTCTCGACGATGTGCGCCGGTAACTTCACACCGTTGAAGTCTTTGTAATCGGAATAGGCTGTTTCGACCGGCATGTCGCCCAGAACCGGATTTGCTATCCACGTTTCGACTCCGATCACCATGTTCTGGCCGTCGATGGCGCCCACGATTTTGTTTTTCCCAGTCATAAACGTGAGAATCGTCACCTTCTTGCCGGCGTCCTCTCCTGCCTGGGCCGTGGCATGGTTGTCAGCGGCGGCTTGTAGAAAGCCGTGCGGTGTGAGCCAGATTTGCAGCCCGCGTTCGTACGCTGCGGCAGGGGCCGGTTGTACCACGTTGGGGGGAGGCGTCGGATAGGCGTTTACCGGCTGATTCCAGGCATATTTTCCACTTACTCTTCGGCCCTCCTTAATCACACCCACAAATGGAGCTTCACCGCCGAGCATGGGCGGATTCTCCTGCGTCCGCGTTATTTCCTCTGTCGAGGATCCGCTTGGATAGTCAAGCGTCCGTGTGTAGCTTGTAAGCACGGTGGTGTGCCATGGAGCGGTGGGATTCCAATTCATTCCCACGGAGCCCATTCTGCCCGTGCCGGAATACCGGATCGATTTCACGTCGCCCATGGCCTTTTGCGCACGCCGGATCGCGGTGTTCGCATCCTGTGCAACGGCGGTTCCAGCCGTGAGCGAAAACAGTAAAACGAGGCTTGCCGGACCTTTTCTTGTCATTAACTAAGGGCGCCTTACACCAAAAGTCTTACTTTTTCTCCGGCGGTCCCGCGGTGGTCTGGATACTGCCCGGCGGAGGCACATAGCCGTCGTTCGAGGGGCCGTTCTGGAAGAGGTAGGTCGTGTTGCTCAACGGATTGGCTCTTGCGAAAAACGGATTGGCACAGCCGAAGATTTTTCCCGCCTTGAGCGTGGCATCGTGAATCTTGGTGAGCAGATCCTGATACTGCGGAGACTCTAGTTCAAAACCGGAGAACGAACTCAAATCGTTGTTCCCCACCAGGATGGCGTCAACGCCCGGCACCGAGACGATATCGCGGGCGTTGGCGACACCCGTAGGCGTCTCGATCATCAGCACCAGCATGATGTTGTCGTTGATGGAGTTCCTGTAATCCGGACCCCAGATCCTCGAAGCTTGGTTCTGGCCCAGACTGCGGCGCGCCACCGGCGGATACCGAACCCACTTGGCCGCCTCGCGGGCCCGCTCCACGTCGTCCACAGTCGGAACGATGACGCCCAGCGCCCCTATATCGGTGGCTTGCTGAATGTGCCATTCCTGCGCGTCCGGCAGCCTCACGAACGGAATCGCGCCGTTGTAGGGGCACGCTGCGATCATCTTCTCGACATCGGAAAACCACATCGTGCTGTGCTGCATATCGAAAAAGGCCCAGTCGTAGTGTTTGGCCTTTTCGCAATACTCGGCCACATCCAAGTGGTTTACGGTGAAGCTGAAGACCTGCTTGTGTTGGGCCAGCTTCAGCTTGACCGTGTTGTAAATCTTAGCCTTGGCCCACTCCGGCTTGTCGGCTTGCCCCTGCTGGGCTCCCCCCTGCGCCAATGCGGAGCCGCCGAGCAGGGCCGCCCACGCTAATCCACAAGCTACAATTGTTAACCGTCCCATTCCGAGCTTACCTCCTGAATACCGCTGTACAGAAAAATGCCTCATCCATCAGAGTTTACCAAGACCACCGCAGCCGAAACAGTCGCGCGATTTGTGATAGACTCAAACACCATTGGGTTTGCGACGCGCGGCGGTCACTTCGAGCGGTCGAACGGACTCTGGGATCACAATAGAAGAAGTTGTAAACGGAGGGGACACCCATGGACGACGCGATCGGAGTTTCATCGGAAAAGGCGGCCGCCATACAAGGCGATGGCCTGCCGGAGATCGGCGCGCGACTGGACCGCCTGGCGTCCAGCAGGGTCGTTTGGCGGCTGATGATTCTGCTCGCGTTCGGCGGCTTTTTCGACGCCTACATGATTAGCTCGGGGGGCAATATCGCTCCGGGGCTCTTCCGCAGCCACATCCTGACCGCCACCACCGCCGGCTTTTTCAGCCTGAAGGGCTACGCCGGCTTCACCGCGGCGACCTTCCTCGGCCTTCTGGTCGCCAGCTCCGGCTTCGCCATCATCGCCGACCGGTTCGGGCGACGGACCGTCTTCACGATCGGCCTGCTGTGGTTCAGCGCCTGCGGCGTGATGATGGGGTTTCAGAACACGGCGAACGGGATCATCTTCTGGCGTTTCATGCTCGCCGTCGGCACCGGGCTCGAGGTGATCACCATTGACGCCTACCTCAGCGAGCTCGTTCCCAAGCGGTCGCGGGGCAGGGCCTTCGCCATCAATAATGCGATCCACTCCACGGGCCAGCCTCTGGCCGCCCTGGCGGCGTTCTCGCTGGTCCCCTACCACCTGCTGGGCGTGGACGGCTGGCGCTGGGTGGTCATGCTGGGCGCGGCCGGCGCGGTCGCGGTCTGGCCGTTGCGGATGTTCATTCCGGAGAGCCCGCGCTGGCTCGCCGCTCATGGCAAACTCGCCGCGGCGGACCGGATCGTGACCGATCTTGAGACGCGCGTGGAGCGCGAAATCGGCCATCCGCTGCCGGCGCCGGAGCCCGTGATCCACAGGCCGCCGCACAAGGTCGGGCGCTATAGCCAGATCTTCGGTCCCGAATATCTGCCGCGGACCGTGATGTTGAGCCTGTTCCATCTGCTGCAGGCGTTTGGTCTGTACGGCTTCATCGCCTGGATGCCGACCTTCCTGATCAAACAAGGCATCAGCATCACCAGCAGCTTGGGCTACACCTTCGGCATGGCCCTGGTCGCGCCCTTCGGGGGGCTGGTGTGCCTGTCGTTCGCCGACAAGTTCGAACGTAAGTGGCAAATCGTCGGCGCGGCCCTCGCCATCGCTGCCGCCGGTCTGGTGTTCGCCGCCTCGCGCAACCCGCTGATCATCGTCCCCGCGGGCGGCTTCGAATTGTTGAGCGCGGCTGTGCTCAGCTTCAATTTCCACGCCTATCAATCGGAACTGTTCCCGACGCGGATTCGCGTGCAGGCGATCGGCTTCGTCTATTCCTGGAGCCGGGTGAGCGCGGCCTTCAGCGCCTTCGTGGTCGCCTGGGTGCTGGGAAACTACGGCGCTCCGGCGGTCTTCCTGCTGTTCACCGCGAGCATGCTGCTGGTGGCGCTGGCGATCGCCACGCTGGGTCCCCTGACCAAGCAACGCTCGCTGGAGACGCTGTCGCCGTAGGGCTTCGCATCATATCACCACCTTCGGGTACATCCATGCGCTGATCATGGAAATGGCGAGGGCGACCGCCGCGAGGACGAAGATATCGAACCCCACTCCCGCGCCGCCGCCGGTCAGCATGAGCGTCCGCAACCCGTCCACCATATAACTCAGAGGGTTCACGTTCGCCACCACCTGGAGCCAGCCGGGCATGATGGAAATCGGGTAAATCGCGTTCGAGGCGAAGAACAAGGGAAGCGTGATGACCTGCCCGATGCCCATGAACCGCTCGCGCGTTTTGACGATGGAAGCGATGATCATCGAGAGCCCCGTGAACACGGCAGCACCCAGCAGAACGATGACGACGACCCCGATGACGGACCAGAATGCCATGTTCAGTTGGACGCCGAGGATGAGCGCGAGGATGAAAACGATGAGCGCCTGGCAGAGGCCCCGCAGGCCCGCGGACAGCATTTTGCCCCAGACCAACGCCAGGCGCGGCGTGGGCGTCACCAGCAATTTCTGCAGGATGCCCATGTCGCGGTCCATGATGATGTACAAGCCGTAGAAGATGGCGACGAAGACGACGGATTGCGTGAGGATGCCCGGGGTGATGAACTGCAGGTAGGTAAACCCGTCCGTCGGGATGGCGCGCACTTTGCTGAGCGCTTCGCCGAAGATGCCGAGCCAGAGGACCGGCTGCACGGCGCGGGAGATGAGCTCAGTGGGGTCATGGAAAAGCTTTCGCGCCTCCATCTCGGTCAGGACCCAGGATTTCTCGATTGTGTCGGAAAGATAATGCATTTCGATAATAATAGATATCATCCCAATCTTTTTTCGGTCTGCCGCATCCTCCGGATGTCCCTGAAGTTGCCGGTATCGCTTATAGTGTTCCCCGAAAAGAAGATGAAAGCATCCTCCAGCGTCGCATTGGGCTTTTGAGTTTTTGCCTTCAATTCGGGAACGGTTCCAATGACGGCGGCCTTCCCCTGGTTCATGATGGCAACCCGGTCGCTCACGCCGTCAGCCTCTTCCATGTTATGCGTCGAGAAAAAGATGGTCGCCCCCGTGGTCTCGCGCAGGTCCGAGAGATGGCTCCATACGCTCTGCTGCGCGATCGGGTCCAGCCCGGTCGTCGGCTCGTCCAGGAACAAAACCCTGGGGCGGTGCAGAATGGCCTGGCCGATCTCCAACTTCCGGATCATGCCGCCGGAAAAAGTCCTGACGAGCGCGTTCATGTGCCCTTCAAGCTTCAGGAACGAGAAGATTTCCAGGATGCGCGCCTGGCGCTCGGATCGCGGAATATTATAGAGGCGCGCGAAGAGCATCAGGTTTTCGTACGCCGTGAGGGTCCCGTCCACCGAAATGGCTTGGGGAACATAGCCGATCATCTTCCGCACGTTCGCGGCATGATGCACGATATCGTACCCGTCGATGACGGCGTCGCCGCTCGTGGGCGCGAGCAAGGTAACGAGCATCTTGATCAGCGTGCTTTTCCCCGCCCCGTTCGGCCCCAAGCACGCGAAAATTTCCGCGGAATCGACGGAAAACGATATGCCGTCGACCGCGGCGAAATCTTTGAACCGCTTCACGAGGTTTTTAACTTCGATCATTTTCGATGCTTCATTCCAGCAAGTCGCGCGCGCTTCCGGCTCCTGTTTTTCAAATTATCGCGATTCCGCGTAGAATCGCCGGACAATAGCCGGGATTCCGGAAAGGCCCTTCCACTCCGGATACTTGACGTCGAATTCGGCCGTCAGAGTCTGGCCTGCCTGTTCCGCGGTCCTACCCTCGGCTTTGAGTTCCCGTGAACGCCGCTGCAGATCGCGGAGCACTTCCCGCTGGCCGGTAATCAGCGAGGCATCGCGGACGTCGCCATGATTGGGCAGCACGATCATCGGACGAAGCGCTTCCAGCTTGTCGATAATGTCGAGCCAGTTTGTCACGCTGGCGGTGCGGTCCGGCATCCCCGGATACGATTTGTTTCCCAGGATATTGCCGGAGTGCAGTAGCCGGTCCGGTTCGACAAAGACGACGATGTCTCCGGCATTGAGCGCCGGGCCATACCACATCAGACTGACCGTCACTCCGCCGCCCAGATCGATTTTGGCGTCGCCGTCGAAGACGATGTCGGGATCGCGAAGCTTGACATCCTTAAGCGCCGCCGCCAGGTCGGCCGACCGCGACACGAACGAATCGATGTAGCTCTTTGTGCTCTGGGCAATGTCCGCTCTTTGCGCCACCGGGATAATCCACACCGTATGGGGAGGAAACGCCATCGCACCAGTGGTGTGCTCGGGGCGAAAATCCGTTGTCGCGAGATAGAATTCCGTGTTCTTGCTCAGCCTCTGCGCTTCGCGCACCACAACCTCTCCGCTCTTTGGGCCCATACCCGTGTCGACAACGAGCGTCGCCCGGCTCCCCACGATAATGGCAACGTTGGGGACGCCAGGCCGGTCCTTGTCGGGAATCTCCCAAACGTGTTCCGACAGGCGCTTTACGATGTGCTCCTGCACGATGAACGGCGTGGGAGCCGCCGCCTGATCCTGGGCAATTGCGAGCACGGGGGCGAAGCCCGCCGTGAACGCCGCGAAAACAAATACGGAAGTCACCTGCACCGATCGCCTCATACGGATCGTGTTCCTTTCAGACTGCTCCAACGGCCGCGCGGAGAAGCTCCCCGAATTATAGCTTGCCGGAGCGGCGGATGCGGACGGCTCACCGCATAGTAAAACACCGGAATGTGGCAGCAAAGTGATAACGTCGCCTTTGAGCAAAGTAGAAATGTCGTCTTGACAACCCCAAGCTTAGGGGATGCAGGAAGGACCGGTGTACGAAGGATTCGGGCCGACCTTGGCGGCGGAGTACTTGTGCAACAAGCGCGGCATCGAGGCGAGCAAAGAGACAAACGCGATGAGCCTGGGGTGGAGAAAGACGCGGTGGAAATGCCGCCGACGCAGATCGGCCGCGCGTTACGGGAACTGGGGATTACCTGGATAGCGGCGCATTCTCCCCAAGCGAAAGGGCGCGTGGAAAGGAATTTCGGGACGGCCCAAGATCGGTTGGTGAAAGGTATGCGGGTAGCCGGAGCGAAGACCATCGAGCAAGCCAACCGATATCTGGATGAGGACTATCTGGTGTGGTGGGAGCGGGAGCTGACGGTGGAGGCGGCCAACGCCGACGATGCCCATCGCCCGCTGGATCGGAGCCACAATCTGGCGGCGTCATTGAGCCATGTGGAAACGCGACAGGTGCGGCCCGATTACACGTTGCGGTGGGAGGTCATGGGGAGAGGCATGCACGGAATATCTTAAGAACGTTGCATACTCCCTCGGTTTCCAGGGATCGGGCGTTGGAAATTGGCGTGCACGCGTTATTGGAGGTAGCTAAAATTGACGCGATGGTTGACGACACGCCCCAAGTCGCGGTCTTGGAGAGCGGCCCTGGAAACGGTTTGCGGATTATGAATTGCAACGCACCGGACCAGTTTGAATTTCAATGCCGCGAGATCGACCAGATCAAGAAGAGGCTGGAGGGAATCGAACAGAAACGAACACAAGTGTTCCACCTCCTCGCAGCCCTGGCCTTGCACTTCGCACATTACAATTTCTGTGGGATTCACGGCTCCCTGAGAATCACGCCAGCAATGGCCGCCGGGATTACGGATCGGGTTTGGGAGATTGAGAATCTCATCTCCACGCTATGACCCCACTACCAGGCCGCGTCCTGCCGATCTTTAGTATGATGAACCTGTAATGTCCCAGCGGGAATCAATGGTGGCCCCGCCGGTTGGATTCTCGCCCGAAATCCTCGCCAGACTGGCCGGGCTGGAGACGGCCCTCGGGAGGACCATTCGCGGCAAACCGGAAGTGGTCCGGCTCTCCGTGGTCTGCTTGCTGGCGCGCGGCCATCTGCTCATCGAAGATGTGCCCGGCGTCGGCAAGACCACCCTGGCGCAGGCGCTGGCGCGCGCGGTTTCCTGCCGCTTCCACCGGCTGCAATTCACCAGCGATATGCTTCCCAGCGACGTCCTCGGCGTCACCATCTACAACGCCCATTCGGAAGCCTTCGAGTTCAAGCCCGGACCTATCTTCAGCAATTTCCTGCTGGCCGACGAGATCAATCGCACCACGCCCAAGACCCAATCGGCGCTGCTTGAGGCCATGAACGAGGGCCAGGTCAGCATCGATGGGAAGTCGCACCCGCTGCCGCAGCCGTTCATGGTCATCGCCACCCAGAACCCCGTGGAACATCACGGCACCTACCCGCTGCCGGAATCGCAGCTCGACCGTTTTCTGATGCGGCTGCGCATCGGCTACCCGGACCTGGCCAGCGAGCGCCAGATCGTGCGCAACTCCGATCGCGGGCTGCCGGAAGCCGCGGCCTCGGGACTGCTCGCCGAGGATGTGCTGCGGCTCCAGGAGGCCGTGCACCGCGTCACCGTGGAAGAGGCGCTGGTGGATTACATGCTGGCCATCGTCGAGAAAACGCGCAACCACGAATCGCTGGCCCTGGGCGTCAGCCCGCGCGGCTCGCAGGCGATCTACCGCGCGGTGCAGGCGCTGGCGTTGCTCGACGGCCGCGATTACGCCATCCCCGACGACGTGAAGCGGCTGGCCGTGCCGCTGTTTGCGCATCGCGTGGTCATCAATACCCGCACCACCCTGGTGCAGCGCCGCGCCGACGTGGGCGAGCGCATCATTGAGGAAATCCTTAGCCAGGTGGATGTTCCCCTGTAGATTATTCCAAATATGCGAACCGCCATCATCGGCTTGCCCATGGTAGGCAAGACCTCCCTCTTCACGATCCTCACCGGAGTTCACCAGGAAACCCACATCGGCTCCACCGCGGTGCGCACCGGCGTGGCGCAAGTGCCGGACCCCCGTCTGGCGGAGCTGGCGCGCCTCTTCGAGCCGCCCAAGGTCACGCACGCGACGGTGGAGTATGTGGACATGCCGTCCGTTTCCAAGGAGAGCCTGCGCGATCCCAGCTACCTGGCCAGCCTGCGCGTGGTGGACGCCTTCGCCCATGTATTGCGCCTGTTCGAGGATGCCACCGTCCCGCACGAGAAGGGGTCCATCGACCCGGTGCGCGACCTGGAGGACGTGGAGATGGAATTGATCCTCAGCGACCTGGTGGTGGTCGAAAAGCGCCTCGAGCGCCTGGAGAAGGACCGCAAGAAGATCAAGAGCCCCGATCTGGACCGCGAATTCGAGCTCCTCGAGAAGTGTAAAGCCGCCCTGGACCAGAACCACCCGCTGCGCCAACTGGAGCTCGACGCCGAGGCGGAAAAACGCTTGCGCGGCTTTCAGTTCCTCTCGCAGAAGCCCATACTCTACGTGCTGAATCTGGGTGAAAGCGAAGCCGGCAAGCTGCACCAGCGCGAGCGCGAATATCGCGAAGGCGTGCTGGCCGGCCGCAGCCACGTCTCGGCGGCGGCGGTGTGCGGCAAGATCGAAGCGGAGCTGGCCGAATTGCCGGCGGAGGAACAGCGCGAGTACCTGGCCAGCTACGGGTTGCAGGAATCCGGGCTGGAGCGCCTGATCTCCGCCACCTATTCGCTGCTAGGACTGATGAGCTTCCTGACCGCCGGCGAGGACGAATGCCGCGCCTGGACCATCCCCATGCACACCCCCGCGGTGAGGGCTGCGGGTGCGATCCATTCGGACTTCGAGAAAAAGTTCATCCGCGCCGAAGTGGTGAACTGGAAGTCGCTGGTGGATCTGGGCGGCTACGCGGGCGCGCGGGAAAAGGGGTTGCTCAAGCTGGAAGGGAAAGAGTACATCGTCAAGGACGGCGATGTGCTGGTGATCCGGCACGGCTGAAGGCGGCCCAGGAGAGCAGATCGAGAGCCAGTCAATTTTCTGTGGGTGTTCTTTCGACGTGGTCGATGATCAACTTCACGACCGGCATCTTCCGATCCGCCAGGTCAAGGCCAAGGTTCCGCAGGGATCGCAGCAGCATCGATCCTCCGCCGGGGTCCGAAGCGACTTCGGCCGGACCCGACTCGCGGGCGTCGGAACTGGGTGCAGTTATGGCTATTGCATGTCCCCCCATTTGGGATACAGGCATATCGAGAGAGATGTCATAACGTCCCTCCAGTCCCGTCGCATCCACGACTAAGCGTCCATCGCCGGCATTCCAACGCATTAGGAGCTCCGCCAGGCGGGCCATTGCGACATTAGTCGCCTCGAAGTGAACTGAAGCACTGGCCTTGGAGGCATCTTTCATCGTGGAATGTACAGTCATTTCTCCTATTCTCATGCCGAGATTAACGACATCCTTGTTCTGTCGGGTCCCCTTGACCCGTCCTTCCATCACCTCCTGCCTCGTGTCACCGGGAGTCTGAGGCAACTCGGGCGCCGTTTCTTTTAACTTGGCGCCGTTCTTGCCCACGATCAATGCGGAGACGCGCTGTTCCGTCACTTCGCGGTGGGTGGCCAACCTAAACCGATCGGCCAGCAGCGACTGCAGCATGCCAGGTACATCTTCCTTTCTAGATCCCTCGGAGCGCTTGCAGATGACGTCGAAGCGCTTGCTGTCGAGCCAATCCGGCCCCTTCAGCTGGACAGGATTCACATCGTACGCGTCGCAGATTAATTGGCGCAGCGACATCCAGATATACTCGACTCTGTCTCCGCGGATCTCCTTGCCGATCTTGACCGTTATTCCAGATGTCACGTACCTCTGTGCTGTCGCGAAGTCCAGGGCTGCGGGCTTGATGGAGGCCACCTCGAATTCAGGCCGACTGGGCTTCTGCCCGAATCCGGGCCCCGTGCCAAACAGTCCAATCTGAGCCAATGCCAGACCAAACAGAACTGGTGTTCGCATATCGAACTCCTCTTATCTGGGAGCCGAGCTAGAATGAGACATCAGGCTCTTCTCCAACCGTACCAGAATCCGCTCCGCTTGGCGGCTGTCCTCCAATGAGGGCTTGCCGGACTCGGTGGGGTGCAACATCATGGGCGCCGCCGATTCAGATCGTCCACCAGTTTTGGGCGCTTTTCAAGAGGCGCTCTGGGGGCATCCCCGTCAAGGATGGCGATGTGTTGGTCATCCGCCACGGCTAATTGGATCAATCGGCGCTCTTCTCGAGCAGGCGGTGAACCGCAGCAAGCAAGGGAGGCAGGTCTCTCTCGACAATCTCCCGGACGATCTGCGGCCGGAGGGATTCGTAGGCGTGAATCAGGATGTTGCGCGCACCGATCATGCTTCTCCACGGGACTTCCGGGTGAGCCAGGGGAGACTCCGGGTCGGTCTTGCGGGCGGCCTCTCCCACAATCTCAAGATTGCGGCAAACGGCGTCCATCACCATTTGCTGTGAGGGCCAGTCCGGACCGGACTCTGAAGCGTAGGTGGCAATCCGCTCGCAACAGTCCCGGATGTGCTTGAGATAGATCAGCGGGTCCTTGGAAGACATCATGCTACAAGGGAATCGCTTCGGCCAACACCCGATCCCGGACATACGGATGGAGAGAGCCAGCTTCGATCAAATCGACCTCGGCGCCGAGCAAATCGCGGAGGTCCATCAGCAGCCCACCCAGGTCAAACAGGCTGCGGCCTGCATCCAAGTCGACAAGGAGATCGACGTCGCTATCCTCCCGGCTGTCGCCGCGCGCCACCGAGCCGAAAAGGCGCACGTTGCGGGCGCCGTGGCTGGCTGCCAGTTCCTGGATTTCGGATTTCCGGTCGCGGACGAACTCTAGCTTCACACTTCCATTCTAGTCCCGGCACCTACGGCATGGGCTTGGGCCCGACGAATCCCACCTGCTCCGTCAGCAGCCCCACCAGCGCCATCAGCGCGCACAGCGCCACGAACCAGTTCCCGAATCGCGTGTAGGGCGTCCGCTCGGAGATGTAAGTGAACCCGGTGTAGGACGTGGCTTCCACGTACAACGGCAGCGTCCCGCGCAAGCGGCCGGCGGAATCGATGGTCGCGGTGATTCCGTCGTTGGTGGAACGCAGTATCCAGCGGCGGTTCTCCGCCGCCCGCATGCGCACCATTGCCAGGTGTTGGTAGCGCGCGGCGCTCTGGCCGAACCAGCCGTCGTTGGAAATGTTGATCAGCACTTCGGCGCCGCCGGCTGCGAACTGGCGCACGAAATTGGGCAGCACAGCTTCGTAGCAGATGAATGCGCCGATCTTATGGCCGCCCACGGGAGAGACCACCACGCGCTTGCCCGCCACGAAGTCGCCGAGCTCGGTCGAAATCTTGTTGGCGAAGCCCAAGGGCCACGGCACATATTCGCCGAATGGAACCAGATTCACCTTGTCGTAGCGGCTGATGAGGCCGCCCTCGGGCGAAATCAACGCGGCCGAGTTGAGCGGCGCGCCGCCGGGAGTGTGCGCCACCGTGCCAATCAGCAGGTACGCGCGCGTGGCGCGTGCCAGGTTGTTGGCGTAGCTTCGAAAACGCGGGTCTTCCTCGTAATAGATCGGCGCGGGGACTTCCGGCCAAACCACCATCGAAGGCGGCCGCTTGGTTTCCACCATCACACCGCGCATGGTGAGGGCCACCTGCTCACGCTGCATCCGGTCGATGGATTCCGGCGTCCACTCCTCGGTTTCGGAGATGTTGGGCTGCGTCAGCAGCGCGGTCTCACGGCCGCGCTGGGCGGGCGGCAGGTGCGGCAGGAAGATCAGGAAGGGCAGCAGGATCAGCCACAACAGTTCCAGACGCGAGCGCCGCAGGGCAGCCAGCGCCAGGGCGGTGGCCATTGTCATGAAGACGAACGAAAGCCCGTAAACGCCGGTGAGGGGCGCCAGGCGCATGGGCAGCTCCATGTTGATTCCCGCATTGCCGAGGGCCAGCCACGCGAAGCCCAGAGAACCGTGCGTGGCTTCTATCGCCACCCACAGCGCCGCCACAGCGGGCACGGCCCACCAGCGGCGGATGAGGATCCCCGCCAGCCACGCGAATACGCCCATGTGCAGCGCCTTGGCGAAGCAGAACAGCAGGAACACGGCCCAGCCCGCCAGGTTGCCGAGTCCGCCATGAAACGAGAGCACGAACTGGATCCAGTAACACACGCCGAACCAGTAGACCACGCCGCACACCCAGCCCAGCAGGAAACGCCGCAGCGGCCGCGGCTCGCGCGCCAGGGCGATGAGGAGGGGCGCAAGCGCCATCGCCGCCAGCCCCGCGATCTGGAATCGCGGGAAGCACAGAACCAGGAACGACCCGGACAGCAGTGCCAGCAGCCAGCTCAGCACGACGCTCGGCGCGCCTCGTCGCTCACCGCATCGGCCATGTAGGAGCTGCGGACCAGCGGACCGCTGAACACCATGCGGAAACCCAGCGCCAGGCCGTAATCGCGATAGGCCTCGAACCGGCCCGGATCGATGAATGCAACCACCGGCAGGTTGCGGCGCGTGGGCTGGAGGTATTGCCCGATGGTGGCCACATCGGCACCCGCCGCGCGCAGATCGCGGAGCAGCGCGTGGACCTCCTCTTTGGTTTCGCCCAGCCCCAGCATGAAGCCCGATTTCGTGAGCACGCTCTCCGCATAGCGCCGCGCGAACTCGAGCACCTCCAGGGACTGCCGGTAATCGGCCTGCGGGCGCACACGGCGGTAGAGCCGCGGAACCGTCTCCAAGTTGTGGTTGAACACGTGCGGCCCGGCATCCAGCACGCGGGCCACGGCGTCGTGGTCGCCGCAAAAATCGGGCGTCAGCACTTCCACGCGCGCCTGCGGAAGTGCGCGCCGCACCTCGCGCACGGTGGCGGCGAAATGGCGCGAGCCGCCATCCTCCAGGTCATCGCGGTTCACGCTGGTGATCACCACGTAGCGCAGTTTCATTTCGGCGGCCATGCGGGCCACGTTGGCGGGCTCCGCGGCGTCGAGGCGCATATCGTGCCGTGCTGGGTTACCCTTGGGCACCGAGCAGAAACCGCAGCCGCGCGTGCAGCGCTCGCCCAGAATCATGAACGTGGCGGCGCCGCGGTGGAAGCACTCATGGATGTTGGGGCAGCGCGCCGATTCGCACACGGTATGAAGGTTCAGGAGCCGGAGCGCGCTCTTGAGCCGGTCGAGCGATTCGAAGTGCGTGCGGCTCTTGCGCGCCCACGCCGGAAGCCGGGGATGCGGACCCGCGCCGAGTTGCACCAGGGAATCGCTCACGCTACTTCAGGACCGGATGGAGACCGGCGTTTTCCAGTTCCGTTTTGGCTCGGCCCAGCGACTGCTTATCGTTGTAAGGCCCGATCAGCACGCGGATCAGGTTGTTGGGGCCGGGCTGCAAAGACGCCGGGAAGCCCTTGTCCTTCATGGTCTGACGCATGGCGTCGGCGGACGTCTGGCTGGCCGTTGCGAGAACCTGCCAATACGCTCCGGGCGCCGCTTCGGGGGTGCCCTCTGGGCCCGGCGCCGCGGCGGTTTGCGTCGCAGCCATGGCGGGCGGGGTGCCCCCTGGGCCCGCCGCGCGCTCTGGCTGCGTGGAAGGTTGCGGAGCAGTGTCGACGGGCGGCGCGCCGGGTGAGGCGCCCTGTGCGGCATCGGCCGGCGGAGTGCCCCCTGGGGGCGTCGCTTCCGGCGCCCCGCCAGCCGCCGGAGCCTGTGCAACCGGTTGGGGGTGAGTCTCCGGCATCTGGGATGCGGTGCCGGACGAGGAAGCCGTCTCCGCCGGCAATTTGGCCGAAGGCGCGGAGTTCCGCCCCACGATATAGCCCATGGAAAACGCTACCGCGAACAGCAGAACGACGATGAAGAAGCCGCTCAGCAGTTGCCGGTTGCCCACCAACAGTTCAAATTCGCCGGTTTCGTTGTTTCTCATGGCTTACGAATGTGGGGCGCCCGCCTCGGGGCCTTTGGCGACGCGATCCAGAGCGTGCCCCAACGACGTAATTATATCCAGCGGCAAGGGGAAGACGATGGTGGTGTTCTTTTCGGTGCCGATCTCGACCAGCGTCTGCAGATACCGCAATTGCAGCGCCGCCGGCTGTTTCTGGATCACTTCCGCGGCCATGGCCAGCTTTTCGGCGGCGGTGTACTCGCCTTCCGCATGAATGATCTTGGCGCGCCGCTCGCGTTCGGCCTCCGCCTGGCGCGCGATGACGCGGATCATCGACTCGGCCAGATCCACCTGCTTCACTTCCACCATGGTCACCTTCACGCCCCAAGGCGAGGTGTGCTGGTCCAGAATGGATTGCAGCCGCACGTTGAGCTTTTCGCGCTGGCTGAGCAGCGTGTCGAGATCCACTTCGCCCAGCGTGCTGCGCAGCGTGGTTTGAGCAAGCTGCGAGGTGGCGTAGAGGAAATTCGAAACCTCCAGGATGGCCAGCCGCGGCTCGATGACACGGAAGTAGATCACGGCGTTGACCTTCACCGTGACGTTGTCGCGTGTGATCACGTCTTGCGACGGCACCTCCAACGTGTCGACGCGCAGCGAAACGCGCACGATGCGGTCGATGGGCGCGAACACCAGGATGATGCCGGGGCCTTTCGGCTCGGGCAGCACGCGGCCCAGCCGGAAGATTACGCCGCGCTCGTATTCCCGCAGAATCTTGATCGAGGTCAGCAGGTACAGCACCACGATTATCACGCAAACGGTGGTGAGATCGATCATTTCAGCCTCCTTTTTAGTCCGGAACGGGTTCTACCGTGAGCTTCAATTTGTCGATGGCTTTGACCTGGACGCGCGTCCCGGCGGCCACCGGCCGGGACGACACCGCGTCCCAATATTCGCCGTGGACAAAAACCTTGCCCTCCGGCGCCAGGTCGGTGATAGCGGCGCCGGTCTCGCCCACCATGCCCGCGGCGCCGGTCTCCACTTTGAGGCGGCGCGAGCGCAGCACCAGCGAAAGCAGCAAAACGGTGATGAGGGAGAACGGCAGCGCCAGGGCAATGGCCGTGCTCCAATGAATGCGCATTTCGGGAAACGGACTGTCGATGAGCATCACGGCTCCCATCACCATGGCTACCGCACCTCCCACGCCCAGAATGCCGTGCGACGCGAACTTGGCCTCCAGCACGAACAGGGCGAAGGCCAGGAGCATGAGAGCCGCGCCCAGCCAGTTGATGGGCAGCACCGATATGGCGGAAAGTCCCAACAACACCAGAATGGCTCCAATCACGCCCGGAGCGATCAGCCCCGGCGAAGAGAATTCGACATACAGGCCCAGCGCGCCGATCACCAGCAGCACCAGGGCGATATTCGGATCGGCGATGGCGGCGATGATCGACTGGCGCAGCGACTTCTGGTAAACCTCGACGACCGCCCCGGCGGTGTGCAGCGTCTGCGTGCTGCCGTCGAAGCGCGTGACCACGCGGCCATCCAGGGCGGAAAGCAGGGCCTGCTCGTTGGGCGCGATAAGATCGGCAAGGTGCTGTTCCAGAGCTTCGCGCTCGGTGAAAGACTTGCTTTCGCGGACCGTGGTTTCCGCCAGCGCGCTGTTGCGCCCGCGCTTGGCGCAGATGCTGCGCAGGTAGGCGGCGGCGTCATTCTCCACTTTCTGTTTCATGACGGCGTCCATTTCGCCGCCCATCAGCACGGGGTGCGCCGCGCCGGTGTTGGTTCCGGGGGCCATGGCCGCCACGTCGCCGGATTCCAGGATGAAGAAGCCCGCGGAAGCCGCGCGCCCTCCGCTGGGCGCTACATAGGTCACTACCGGGACGGGCGAAGAGACGATCTTCTCGATGATCTCGCGCATCGCATCCATCAGCCCGCCGGGCGTGTTGAGGCGAATGAGGAGCAGCGATGCGTTCTCCTGTTTGGCTTGTGCAATGGCGCTGCCTACGATCTCAACCGTGATGGGGTGCACCATGCCATCCACGTCCACCGCAATCACTTTTGGGGCGGCAGACGCGGCCTGCGCCAGTAGCGCAAGGGCCAACGCCGGAACTCCGCTCTTCCGCAACCTAACCTAAATATACACTACTGAGACAAGGCCGTCTGAAAAAGGTGAGACCACCGGGCGCAAGACCCGACATCGGCCGTTTGCGCCGCCGGCGCCACAATTGTCATGGAATTGATAGAAAGTTTTAATACGGTCCCTTTGTCAAAATAGGGTAGAATAAGAGAGAAGTAATCCACTCTGGGAAGACCGAAGGACTATATGCCAAGAAAACGCATTTCCGAGAACGATTTAGTTGTGTCTGCGGCCGCACCGCCGCGCCGCAAGCCCGCCAGCCCCAAACACGCGAAGCATTCCGCCTCACCGGCTGAGAAGCCGTCGGAGCCGGCCGCCGCCGTGGCTGTATGCGAACCGTCCCAGGATGAAATCGCGAGCCTTGCATATTCCTACTGGGAAGCTCGTGGTTATGCAGGCGGTTCCTCCGAAGAAGACTGGCTCCGCGCCGAGCGGGAACTCCGCCGGAATTAAGCCGCCGCGGGCCTCGCCTGGTTGCTCATCGCCACCGCGCAGCTTTTACTTATACTTTCGAAGCACGGCCAGCAACCGTCCCTGCACCTGAACGTCGCCGGCGGGAACCAGAATCGGCTTGACCGCGGAATTGGCGGGCTGCAAGCGCACCATGCCTCCCGGTTCGCGGTACAGCCGCTTGAGGGTGGTTTCGTGCCCCGCCACGAGCGCCACCACGATAGCGCCGTCGCGCGCTTCGGCGACTCGCTCCAGCAGGATGAGGTCGCCGTCGCAGATGTGGTCGTCGATCATGGAGTCGCCGCGCACTTCCAGCGCGAAGGTGTCGCCGCCGGCGGCGAAGTCGGCGAAATTCAGCATCTCCTGTTGCTCGACGGATTCCACCGGGGCGCCGGCGGCGATGCGGCCCAGCAGCGGGATCTCCAGCGCCGGCGGTCTCGTGCGCCGCTGCTCCTGCAAGTATTTGGGCGCCAGTTCCAGCGAACGGCTCTGGTTGAACCCGCGCTTCAAGTAGTTCTTGGCTTCGAGAACCGAGATGTGCTTGTGCACGGTGGCCAGCGAAGCCAGGCCGAGGCCCCCCGCAATCTCTTCGTAGCTGGGGCAGTAGCCGTTTTCGTCGATGAAACCGGCGATGAAATCCAGCACCTGTTTTTGCCTTTTGGTCAGTGCCATGTTAATCCCTAAAACCATTGTGGGCGAACAAAAAGAGAAAAGTCAAGGGCCCTCCGAAATCACCGTCAAGCTGTCAAGCCATTTTTGGAAAGGGAATGACATCCATAAGTTTTGGTGCTGAATCGGGAATGCTAACCCCCGTAACGTCTCGAAACGTATCGCGGGTGAAGCGAAGCTCGTTGCACAATGCCGCGGGCGTCAAATCCACCTTTCCAAGTGACGCCAGCGCATCGCTCAACAATTCGGGAGTCTGAAACGCTGGTTCATATGGCTCTCCGTTAGTCCGCCAACCCTTCGCGGACATGTATTTGAACGCCTGGCGGTATCCCACGGCCCCGAGCAATCCGAGATCGTAAGCCCTATGGACAATTGCTGCTGCACTAGCGCGCCACCGTTTCTTTAACTCGAAGATGCGTGGCCATGAGAACGAACTGGCTCGGAAATCACGGGCAAATGCTTTACGCGGCATCAGTAGCGCACTCGCATACCTGTCCGCCGCGCCTTCAGTCTCAATGGTGCCGGTGGGGATACCTTGATGCATCACGAGATGCCCGCATTCGTGAGCGACATCAAACGTCCAACGTGACGTGCTCGGGATCGCTTGATTGAGGAAGATCATGGTGGTTTTGCCGTAGCGCGAAAAGGCGTCAACTTTGGTGGATTGAACCACGTTAGGGACAATCACCACTCCCGCATATTCTAAGACCCGACTGATCTGCAGGAGCGGACCGTCGACCCCGAGATTCCAGTATTCCCTGCTGCGTTCGGCAGCGGCTTCAGTCTCTTCGACGTTCGAAACCCGGATCTGCGGCAAATTCAACTGTGGGAACTTAAAAAGTGTTCGGAGCCTTCCAATGACTATCCCAAGCAAGGTGGCGTGAGCCCGAATCTGATCCTTCAGGCGTTCAGGAGCCGACCGCCTATGGCGGAAGCTGCACTCCTCTTCGCGGAAGACATCACCGATGTCACGATAAAAAAAATCAGGATGGAACCCGAGTACTGCGCCACATGCTTCTACAAGGTCAAGGACGGGGTCTCTCTTCTTCCCCGTTTCACATAACGAGATCAGCGCAGGTGAGGCGGCGACCTCATCGCCAAGTTGCTTCTGCGTCAGGCCGCGAAATTCGCGCGCCAATTGCAGGCGCTCTCCCGCAAAACGTTCGCTCGACATTGCGCGCCGCTACGCCTTTTTTTCCTGATCGAGCTTGACCTCTTTGGCAACCTCCTGTGGTTCAAGCTGCATTGGCGGGAGATCAACAGGTTTGGGTTGAAGGGGAATGGCCTGCCCGGCCTCCATATTGAATGGAATGGTGTATTTCCCAGTTGGGCTACCCGTTTTTTCCATCTCTACCAGCGTCACGTTTAACGCGAAACCGCCAATGCCCGTCTCCACAACGAGGCGAAGGAGCCGGTCCTCGATCTCTATCCCCTCGAGGTCAAGCAATAGCTGCCGAGAATATGCCTCGGCTTCACTGACAATGCAGCAGTGCTCTGGAGGGTCTCCGACATCCCCTCGATAGAATTTCAAGGGAACCATGCCGACTGCAAACGTGAAGCGAAGGGCCTCCTTTTCAGGCAAGATTGTCAGCCATTCGTACGTTTCGGCGGCACTACGAAGCGCATGACAGGTCCTTGCGTAAATCCGGCAACCGAGGCTCCACTCATTATCTCCAGCCGCCGCATCATGGAGTGGTATCGTCTGGTCTCTTGTGTTACGGATGACATTCGCCAGGATGGAGAGTCTTTCCTCGGTTAGTGCTGAATATTTGAGCCACGGTTTGAGTTCTTCGTCCATACGA
Source organism: Bryobacteraceae bacterium (assembly GCA_049515735.1). GTDB lineage: Bacteria > Acidobacteriota > Terriglobia > Bryobacterales > Bryobacteraceae > Fen-178. The sequence goes on along the minus strand of JBEKTU010000025.1, from coordinate 34,622 downwards.
TCAGATTACCCCATTTCGGACATTGATGCAAGAAATTTTACAGCTTAGAAATTCTTAACGCCACGGCAAAACTTGATCGGGGGGCCAAAAATTTATGCGGCAGTAAAAAATTAACCGTGGTTTTCAAGCTGTTCCCCTGTGAGATCAATAGCTTACGTAGTACAGCCGGTGAGAATTGAGTGACGGGTCAGAACAGCTCCCCCTCCCAATTCCACTTTCGGCAGCGGCTCAATCAGCTTCTCGCACGGCAGCGCGGAGCCTATGACCAACGCCGCAACCGCCAGCGCGAGAGCTGACGGCTGAAAGCTCGCCCTGGCATAAAGAGATGCGGGCGGCTTGCCGATAGTCTCTTTTGGGCGACAACGCATGACTTCGATTCAAAACTCTCTCAACGAGCTGGAACGGTGCCATGGGGCGAGGGACATGCTGCTGGATTGCTACCTCATGGCCATCAGGAACGTGGCCCACTACGCCATCGAACTGGATGACGAAATCACCGCTCCGCACCGCCAGTATTTGACCGCATTGGCCGGCGAGGTGGCGTCGGCGCAGCCGGAAGCCCTGGCCGAGAGCCGCGCCACGCTGCGCAGCCTGCTGCGCGACTATCGCGGGAAGGCGGCGCAATACCTGAGCGCGCTCCGGGATGAGCTGGCTGGCACGGCGCGTGCACTTCAGGAGATATTGAACTCCCTCGCGCAAGCCGACGGCGACCACGAGGTTCAGCTTCGAGGGGCACTGGGCCGCCTGCGCGAGATCTCCAAATCGCCCGACGGGAGCGCGGTACGCGCGGCATTACTGGCCACCGCCGACAGCATCGAGCAAAGTCTGGAACAGATCCGCAAACAGCATCAGTTCACGGTTTCCCAGTTCCTGGTGGAAATCCGCATGTTGCACAAGCGCATCGACTTGCTGGAGACCGCGGCGTCGCTTGACGACCTGACCAAGCTTTTCAAGCGCGATGAAATGGAGAGACAGATCTGTGCCGCGCCCGGGGGGAAGTTGTGTCTGCTGCTGGTGAGGGTGAGCGGGTTCCGGCAGGCGGAGCGCCAGTTCAACCGTGAGGTAGCCACGGAACTTGCCGCGGCTTTCGGCAAGCGCTTGCGGAACAGCCTGCGGCCCAGCACCACCATCGGGCGATGGAGCGAGGAGGGATTCATCGCCATGCTTTCGGTGGAGAAGCCCGAGGCCATGGCCAGCGCAAAATGGGTCACGGAGCATCTCGCCGGGGCCTATGCCTGCCTTTTGAAGGGAAAAACCGTGCATCCCTCGCTCCAGGTAAGCGTGGCAGTGGTGGACAATCAGCCCGGCGATCCGCCGGAGCGCACGCTGAAGCGCGTACAAGAGTTCTTCACCGGCGCGTAAACGCGCGGTCACGTCAGCGAGAGCGGGTCCACGTCGATGACCAATGCCGTGGCGCCCCACTTGCGATCGAGGGCGAATGCGCGAATCCGCTGGAGCAGCTCGTTGAGCGCCGTGCGGCTGGCCGCCTTGATCAGGAACTGGTAGCGGTACTCGTTCTTGACGCGCGCCACCGGCGCCTCCGCCGGCCCCATCACCCGAAGTTTTTCCAGGGTGCCCTCTGGGCCCGGCGTGAGCAGGATGGCCAACTCGGAACTCAGGCGCATCGCCATCTCTTTCTTTTCGCTCCGCACCAGAACGTTGGCCATGGCGCTGAACGGCGGGTAGCGCATCATGCGCCGGAAGGCCAGCTCCTTCTCGTAAAAAGCCTGGTAGTCCTGCGCCGCCGCTATGCGCACGGCATAGTGATCGGGATTGATGGTCTGGATGAGCACGATCCCCGGCACGCTGCCGCGTCCGGCGCGTCCGGCTACCTGAGTGAGCAGTTGAAAGGTGCGCTCGGCCGCGCGAAAATCCGGCACACCCAGCCCGACATCCGCCGACACCACGCCCACCAGCGTGACATTGGGGATATCGTGCCCTTTGGCGATCATCTGCGTGCCCACCAGAATGTCGTAGTTGCCCTCGCGAAAATCGTGAAGAATGGTCTCGTACTGCCGCTTGCCGGTCACCGTGTCGCGGTCCAGGCGCGCAATGCGGGCGGCCGGAAAACCGCGGTGCAATTCCTCCTCCACCCGCTCCGATCCCAACCCCAGGAAATAGATGTGCTCGCTCGCGCACTTCGGGCAAACGCTGGGGACCTTTTCGGCGTAGCCGCAGTAATGGCACAGCAGGCGCCGTTCGCGCTTGTGATAGGTCAGGGTCACCGAGCAGTTCATGCACTCGACGCGCTCGCCGCACGCGCGGCACGCCACAAAACTCGAAAAGCCGCGCCGGTTCAGCAGCACGATGGTCTGCTCGCCGTTTTCCAGGCGCTGCCCGATGGCCTCCTCCAGCTTCCGCGAAAAAGTCGCCTGCTTGCGCGTTTCCAGAAATTCCTGCCGCATGTCGATCAATTCGACCAGGGGCATGGGCCGTTCCTCGATGCGGCCCGGCAATTCCAGCAGCGTGTACTTGCCGCGCTCGGCGTTGTAACGGCTCTCCAGGCTCGGGGTGGCCGAACCGAGTACCACGCACGCGCCGGCCTGCTGCGCCCGCACCACGGCCACATCGCGCCCGTTGTAGCGCGGCGTCTCTTCCTGCTTGTAGCTTCCGTCGTGCTCTTCGTCGACCACGATCAGGCCCAGCTCGCGCACCGGCGCAAACACGCCCGACCGTGTCCCCACCACCACCGAGGCTTTGCCGGAGCGGATACGCCGCCACTGCTCGGTGCGCTCGACATCCGTGAACGCGCTGTGCAGAATTGCCACCCGGTCGCCGAATCGCAAGAAGAACTGGCCCGCCATGGCCGGGGTGAGGGCGATTTCGGGCACCAGCAACAGGGCGCTGCGGCCTTGCGCCAGCACGGCTTCGATGGCCGTGAGATAGACTTCGGTTTTTCCCGAACCGGTGACGCCGTAGAGCAGGAATGTCCGGAATTGCCGCGTGAGGATGCCGTCCCGAATCTGCTCGAAGGCTGCCTGCTGCGCCGGGTTCAGTGCGTGCCGGGCCCGCACCGGCACTGACGCCATCGCCACGCTCTCCGGCTTCAGCCGCACCAGCCCCTTACGCGCCAGCGAGCGCGCCGCCATACTGGCGTTCCGGACCGTGGCTTCGAGTTCTTTCAGGTTATGCGAGCCGGGATGCAGCTCCAGGAACGCCCGCAGTTCCCGTTCGGGCTTATTCAGCTTGACGTCGCCCGCACCATCAACCGGTTCGATGCGCAACCGCTCCGAGGGCGCGCGCAGCGGATCGCGATCCGTCTCGACCTGTTCGGCGGCGATGAATCCTCTGCGTTCCAGCGAGCGCACCGCCTTATCGGCCAGCGGCAGCGCCTTGGCCAGATAGGCGGCCGAAAGCGGACGCCTGTCCAGCATGCGCAGGATCTTCGACACGGGATCGTCGGGCGAGGAGTCGAGAACAAGCTGGCGCGCGGCGTCGCGGCCGGAGTCGGTCAGCGACCACACCTTCCCGCGCCGGATCTCCGACGCCAGCGGCAGCATGCCGCGCAGCACCTCGCCCAGAGGCGCGCAGTAGTAGCCCGCGATCCAGCGCCCCAGCGCCAGCAACTCCGCATCCAGCACCGGCTCGGAATCGATCAGCCGGAGCGCCTCGCGCGCGGCCATGGGCGGCGGCTCGTCATGGCAGCGGAGGATCACGCCCGTCAGCCTGCGCGCTCCGAAGGGCGCCACGATACGGCTGCCCGGCCGCGCGCGGTGCCGCAGTGTCTCCGGCAGCGCGTAAGTGAATGGCTGATCCAGCGGCACCGGCAGGCTGACGTCGCAATACAGGTACGTTCCCTCGGGCATGAACCCTTCAGGATAAGGCACCGCGGCTCCCCGGGGGGCCATAGCACTCCCGAATGCAAAGTCTCCTCCAGTTCCTTGCGGCTCACGGCCGGGCCGAACTTGATGGCATTAGCGGTCGACCATGATATGCGCTAAGGGTATTGGTATGCTGACCGGGAAACAGTACGAGGCCGTAGGCAGGCTGGCGCTTGCGCTCAACGAAATCGAATGGGCTTTCCAAATGTACATGGCGCTTCTCCTCGGCGCCCCCGAATGGCGCGTATCCCTCCTACTCGTGGGTGAGGGGACGTTCCGTCATAAGGCAGATCGCTTTGACCGGCTCCTCAAGGCGCTTGGCGAAGAGAGACCGACTTTGCAGCCGCAGATTGAACCAATACGCAGGTGGGTCAAGGAGGCGAAGGACCTCGCGGGCAGGCGGAATGAATACGTGCATGCCCTGGTGGTCCACGATTTCCAGACCAATGAGACGCGGCTGCGAATAAAGGGCGTTGATACGATCTGCAACGAAGAGGAAATCAACTGCCTCGCCGCGGAAGTAGCCGTCCTGGTTACTCAGATGCACACACATTGCGGTGATCTTCTCGTCGAGGTCGAAGAGGCGCGCAAAGCAGGCGGGATGTCTCTTTACTCGACGGATGCGCCCCTCGTGGAGGATGCGGTCTCGGAAGATTCGGAAGATATTGTTACAGACGGGTAAGAATCGCGCTTTTCACCCGGCCGCATCGTCGCCATCCCGGACTTGCGCCCCCTTTCGGTCAAAATGCGCCGTCGTGAGTAAGGAGGGTCGCCCTCAGGCATGACCCCCGGGCAGCGCCGGCCGCCAGCTTACAATTGAATAAAGGCCCCCTTTGGAGAACCAGGAAATCGCGCGCGTGCTCTGGGAGACGGCCGATCTGATGGAGATCGCCGGCGAAGACTCGTTCCGCATCCGCAGTTACCGCAATGGAGCTACCACCGTCGAGGGTTATCCCGAGCGCATCGAGGATATTCTGCGCGACCCCCAGCGCAATGTCACCGAGATTCCCGGAATCGGCAAGGGGCTGGCGCACGTTCTGGCGGAGATCGTGGAACGCCGTTCCTGCGAACGGCGCGACCTGCTGCTGCAGAAGTTCCCTCCCACGGCCCTTGAGTTCCTCAAGATTCAGGGGCTGGGTCCCAAGAGCATCGCGCTCATCTTCGAGCACTACCGCATCAGCACCATCGACGAGCTGGAGCGCCTCTGCCAGGAGCAGAAGCTGCGCGTGCTGCCGCGCATGGGGGCCAAGCTGGAAGAGAAGGTTCTGCGCTCCATCGCTCAATACCGCCAGCGCAGCGGGCGCTACCTGTTGAGTTATGCGGAAGCCGTGGCGGCGGAATTGATCGAGGCGCTGGGGCAGGTTCCGGGCGTCGAGGCCATCACTCCCGCCGGGAGCCTGCGGCGGGGGCGCGAAACGGTGGGCGATCTGGACCTGCTGGTCACCGGTCCCGCCGCCAACGCCGCGCTGGAGCGCTTTGTGACCTACCCGCGCGTGGAAGAGGTGCTGGGCCGCGGCGAGAATAAGGCCAGCGCCAGAGTGGGCCGGGAAGGCTTGCAGGTGGATGTGCGCGCGCTGGCGCCCGCGAATTTCGGCGCCGCGCTGCAATACTTCACCGGCAGCAAGGACCACAACGTGGCCATCCGCACGCGCGCCGTGAAGATGGGGCTGAAGCTCAGCGAATACGGGTTGTTTCGCGTGGAGGGCGATATCCGCGTGGCGGGCGAGACCGAAGCCGCCGTTTACGAGGGACTCGGCCTGCCCTGGATTCCGCCGGAGCTGCGCGAAAACTGCGGCGAAATCGAAGCCGCGGGCGAGGGCCGCCTGCCGGAACTGGTCGAACTGGCGCAGATCCGCGGCGACCTCCACATGCACACCACCGAAACCGACGGCCGGGCCACGCTGGAAGAGATGGCCGAAGCCGCCCGCGACCGCGGCTACCAGTACATTGCCATCACCGACCACTCGAAGGCGCTCGCCATGGCCAACGGGCTCGATGAGAAGCGCGTCGTGGCCTTCGCTCGGCAGGTGAGGGAGATCAACTGCAACGGCTTCCCGCTTCGCATCTTCTCCGGAATCGAGTGCGACATCCTCAAGGACGGCGCGCTGGACCTCGCCAACGACGCGCTGGCCGAACTGGACCTGGTCATCGCCAGCGTGCACAGCCACATGAATATGGAAGCCGCCGAAATGACGGACCGGCTGCTGCGTGCGCTGGAGTGCCCGTACGTGCGCATCCTCGGCCACCCCACAGGCCGCCTCCTGCTGCACCGCGATCCGTTCCCCTTCGATTTCGAACGCGTGGCGGCGGAAGCCGTGCGCCGCGGCGTGTGGCTCGAAATCAACGCCAGCCCCGAACGGCTGGACCTCCACGGCGCGTTGATCCGCAGCGCCAAGGCCAAGGGCGCGCGTTTCGCCATTTCGACCGACGCGCATCACCCCAAGCAGCTCGATTACATGCGCTATGGCGTCATCACGGCGCGCCGCGGCTGGCTCGGGCCGGACGATATTCTGAACACGCTGACGGCGGAACGTTTCGCCGCCGCGCTCCAATCCAGACCATGAAAATCACATCTTCCCGCGAAGTTTACCAGTGCAAACTATTCCGAGTAACCGAAGACCACGCAGTGGACCTCAAGACCGGCGTCGAGATCAAGCGCTCGGTGGTGCGCCACGCCGGCTCCGCCGTGATGATGGCGGTGGATGAGCGAAACCGCGTGCTGCTGGTGCGGCAGTACCGGCTCCCCGCCGCGAAGTATTTGTGGGAGCTGCCGGCCGGCCGCCTCGATCCCGGCGAGAAGCCGCTCCAGACCGCGAGGCGCGAGCTGATCGAAGAAACCGGGTATCGCGCGCGCCGATGGACCAGGCTGGCCTCGTTCTGGGTCAGCCCCGGCTATGTACAGGAGCGCATGACCATCTACCTGGCCACCGATCTCACCGCCGGTGAGGCCACGCCCATGGAGGATGAGCGCATCGAGGCCCGCTGGTTCACACGGAAGGAGATAGCGGCGATGATCCGGAGCGGGAAGATCGAGGATGCCAAGACCATGCTCGGCTTTATGACCTGGCGCCAGCGCCGGTAGCGCGTCATCGCGGCGGGGATACGAGTCCAGTCAGGCTGCCAATCAGAACCGCCAGGACCACCAGAGTGATCACGACGTAGGTTCGATCGCGCTGTGCGGCAAAGGCAAAAACGAGAGCGCGACCCTGGCGATGGGCGTCGCAATCAGCAACAGCAGGCCCAGTTGAATCACGCTGCGGGGCTCGATGGCAACCACGCCCTTCCATATGCCCGCCACACTCCGCAAGCCCTGGGGCTCGACATGGAACGCCCGGTAATTCGGAACCTGCGTGCCGAAGCGGGCAAGGTACCAAACGCCACCGCCCAACACCACGGACGCGGCCGCGATTACTCCCACGCGAAGCACCACGCCGATGGTGCGGTCCAGTTGTTCGTCATTCCGCAGCATGAGTCAGATCTTCCCGCTCAATCCGCCATAAATCATTTCCAGGCCAAGAACTCACACCACCACTCCAAAGACGATTCTCAGAATGCGGGTCTTGGTTCCCGCCAGATATCGCGCGCCCCAAAGGGAACCCGCCGAAACCCCCAGCATCACGGGCACGGCGAGCACCGGGTCGATGTAGCCACGGTTCAAATAGACTCCCGCGCTGGCCGCCGCCGCCACTCCAATCATGAAATTGCTGGTGCTGGTCGAGACCTTGAAAGGGACTCGCATGGCGTGGTCCATGGCCAGCACCTTGAGCGCGCCGGCCCCGAACATGGCGCCGAATCCGGTCTTGACCCGCTCCACCCGGTAAGGTTGCCAGCCGTGCAGCGTCGGATAGTTGGAATTCAGCTTCAGCCGCTCAGCCAGCGGATCCGTGGAAGCGTTCTCGTGCGTCTCCGGCTTTAGCCTGGTCGAAAGGAAAGTGGAGTATATCAACACCAGGCCGAAAATCACGCCAATGGCATAGCGGATATCCACGCCGAAGAGCAGCGTCAGCGCCGGGGTGATGACCACGCCCCCGCCGAGCCCCGTCAAAGCCCCCAGGAATCCGGCTGCCGCGCCGATCACAGCAATCGCCAGGCTGAATTCGAGCGAGTTCAAGTTGCGCCCCGGCCGCTCTAATTTCCCGCCTCGATGGTCGCCGTGACCTTGGCCAGTTCTTTGCGAAACAGGGGGTTGTCGGGGTAATCGCGCGCCAGATCGACCAGCAGGTCCCGCGTCTCCTGCGGCCTCTTTTCGCGAAGAGCGACGACGCCCAGCAGAATCTTCGCGAACGGCTTGAAATAATGGCCCTCGCGCGCCACCAGGCGAAGATTCTCCACGCCGCGTTCCTTGCTGCCGGTCACGTTGTCGAAGTGCACGAACCAGCGGACGATAAACGGCAGGCTGCCGATCATGTATTCCGAAAACCCCGTGGTGAGATAGGCATCGTAATACTTCGGATCCAACTTGAGCAGCCGTTGCGCATAGTTGTTGGAACGCCGCGCCGGTGCCAGGCTCGAAAGCTGGCGCTTCTCGACCAGCGCCATGTAGTCCGTGGCGACGCCCTGGGCGATGCACATCGCAAACAGCGCCGAGTGGTCGTCCGGGTTGGCTGCCAGCACGGCTTCCGCGCGGCTGCCGGTGTCGTCGAGCGCCTTAAAAAACTGCGCGCGAACGGCGGGATCGGGTTGGAGCTTCTTCTTTGCTATGATGCGCTTGTCATTTACCAGGAACTCGCTTTCCAGTATCCCCAGCCGGTCCATCTCGTAAAAAAGATCGGCGGCCGCGCGGAACGCATAGGGAAGCGGGTCCTGCGGGTGGGCCGCAATAACTTGATTCAGGATCACGTGGCTGGCCGGGAAATCGAAGTTGTACATCTGCTGGACCGCCGCGTCGATGGTCACCGCACCGGCGGCGCCGAAAGCGGGAAAGCACACGACCGCGCCCAATGCCCAAAGGCGCAACATTGCACTTTCATCGTACCCCGATTGGCGGCATTCCGCCACCCTGCCGCCGCGGATCGTCAGCCCTCCGGGTGGGGGAACAGGCGCACGTCAAAGTCGTCGGCCGCGTCGATGAGCCGGTCGATGGGACTGCGCGAGAGCCAAATCCGCTGCTCGCGGTTGGTGTGTCCGAGGAACAATTGCGTGACCCGCTGCTCGCGGGCGAAATCGAGGATGGTCTCCACGAAATCCGTTCCCACGAGGCGGTGCACCTCGGCGCCCAGCTCGCGCGCCAGCGCCAGGTGCGACTCCAGTTTTATCCGGTCGTCCGGGCGAAGCCCCTCCTGTTCCACGTATGCCGCCAGCAGCGCGCCGTGGAACCGCAGCGCGTTCCGCTGGCCGCTGCGCAGCATTTGGGCGGCGTTGCTGCGAGGCGTCAGGCACACGAGTATGCGCTCCTGGGTGCCCCAAGGCACAGCCACGCCGTGGGCCGCGAGGTATTCGTGCAATTGCCGGTCCACCACGTCGGCTGCCAGCAGGAGCGCCAGCTCGCGCAATTCCGCCAACTGGTGGGCATCCGGCATCCTGCCCTGGCCGGTGCGGTCGAGCAGAACGTCGGGTGGCGCGTCCACCACTTCGATCTCGTCGGCGCCCCGCAGAAACTTTTCGGGCACGCTTTGCGCCGCACGCCTTCCCGTAATCAGCGCCACCTGGTCCTGCTGCTCCCGAATGTGCTGCACGTTCACGGCCGTGATGACGGCGATGCCGCGGTCCAGCAGTTCCTGGACATCCTGCCAGCGCTGCGGATTACGGCTGCCGGGAGGATTGTCGTAGGCCAACTGGTCGATCAGGCACACGCCCGGGCGGCGCCGGAGGAGAGTGGCGAGATCGATGACCTCGTACTCGCGGCCCGCGTGCTGCTCGCGGATGCAGGGAACCACTTCCAGCCGGGATACGATCTCCCGGACGTCGGGTGTGACGTTGTCCTGGACCGCCCCCACCACCACGTCCTCCCCGCGCAACTTGCGCCGGCGGCCCTCATCGAACATGCGCAGCGACTTGCCGACGCGCGGAGCGTAGCCCAGAAACACTTTGAGCCGGCTGCGCCCGGCCCGCTGCTCTTCCGCCTGCACGCGGCGCAGCAGTTCCTCGGGATCCGGCCTTTGATCGGGTCGATTGGCCATTATTGTCAGGATAATCCGATAGTGGCGGCGCCGCTTGCGGATAGAACAGCACTCAGGGTATCGCGCTATCTCTACTTACCTGTGTGGATGACGCGCCAGACGGATTTCGACCCATCGTCGGTAACCATCAACGACCCATCGGATGCGGTCGCCACTCCGACCGGCCGGCCCCAGACTGCGGCGTCCGGCAGCACGAAGCCCGTCAGAAAATCTTCGTAAATGCCCGAGGCGTGGCCATGGTCGAGAGGCACGCGCACGATTTCGTAACCGGTGCGCACCAATCTGTTCCACGATCCATGCTCGGCCGCGAAGATGTCGCCCCGGTACTCGGCGGGAAACTGCTTGCCGTCGTAGAAAGTCATCTGCAGCGAGGCGTTGTGCGGTTGCAGCAGCACGTCGGGAACGATTACCTTGTCCTTCATTTCGGGATGCTTGCCTTCGTGCCGCGGATCCTGATTGCCCCCCATGTAAAACCACGGCCAGCCGTAGAAGCCGTCTTCCTGAACGTGCGTGATGTAATCCGGGACCAGGTTATCGCCGAGGGCGTCGCGTTCGTTCACCGAACTCCACAACTCTCCCGTGGTGGGATTGATGGCGATGCCCACCGGATTCCGAATGCCCGAGGCGTAGACCTTCACGAACGTGCCGTCGGGGGTGTATTCCAGGATGTCGGCCCGATGAACCTCCTGCTTCTGCAACTCGGGATCGTTTTCCGCGACATTCGATCCGGAACCGACGGAGACGAACATCTTCTTGCCGTCGGGCGAGAACACCACATCGCGGGTGGAATGTCCGCCGACAGGAAGGGTCGGGACGATGGTTTCGACCGGACCTGTGGCTTTCAAGTCGCCGTTCTTGTAAGGGATGCGCACCACCGAGGCGGTGTTCCCAACATAGATATATTGGGGGTTCTCTCCCGGCGGGTAGAAGGCCAGGCCGAAGGGGCTTTTCAGCCCCGTTATGAACGTGGAGGTCTGCTCCGGTTTACCATCGGCGGTGATGCCGCGAAACACCGTGAGTTCGCCGTTACTGGTGGTTTCGGCGACGAACAGATCGCCGTTGGGAGCCCGGCGGATGATGCGGGGATTGGCCAGACCCGTGGCGAAGAGCTCGACTTTGAATCCCGGGGGCGCTTGGGGCCAGACATCGGCGGGACGGGGGACGATCTGGGCGCGCGTCATCGACGAGGGAGTGGCGCCGGGTTTCGGAAGACTCTCGACGGTGATGTGACGCCAAACGCCGGGCTTCACGTCGGTGAAGCCGGCGAAGGCCGAATCGCCGGTGAGTACGTTTTTCGGGTCGGCATTGCCGGATGCGAGTTTGATGGCTGCCGTGCAGGCCAACAGTGCGGCGCCTGTAATCGCCGCGCGCAACGAAAGTTTCATAATTGTTTCAAACCATCCTTCTTGGTCCTGAGTGAGGGCATCTATTTGCTCGGTTTCGCCGCATCGAAGCGAATCGATTTCAGGGCGTTGGCGTCGCCCTTCATTGCCGTGGAGCCTGCGGGGAATCCATTCTGTTTCAGCATGTAGGCGAGGATGTCCGCGTTCCGGTCTCCGTTGAGCTTGCCGGGATGGTCGGCGGGCATTGACACGCGCATCTTTTCGAAAAGATCGCCAAGCGGCCGGCCGTCCCAGTTGGATTTGAAGTCGTCGCCGGCCAGGGAGGGAAACACACCGGCGCCTTCGAGAGCCTTGCCGTGGCAGGAGGCGCATTCCCGCTGATACAGGGAGACGCCGCGGGCGGCCTGCTCATCGGTGTAAACGCCATCCCATACGGAGGCGGGCGCCTGGGCTAAGGCGCCGGCAGCCGCCAGGATCGCCGCTGCTGCAATTGCCGATTTGCTGTTTAGGAAGTGTCGCATAGTCCGCTCCTGCTACCAGCCGTGCCGATGGTCGCCCGGACAGACGCGGCTGTCGACGCACGTCCCTATTGGGGCGGTGCGTGGAAGCGGCCAAACCAAGCCGCCTTACCGATAACGTGGCCATCCATTGCCTTCAGCAGATCGTCGCGCGAGGTGTTGGCGGGGAGATCCAATTTCGTATCCAGAGCGTAAAACTCAAACGCATAGTGATGGATCGGCCCCGGTCCGGCGCCGGGTCCGGCGTAGACGGGTGTACTCCCGCGGCCGGATGCAAACCCCGGACCGTTGCGGGTCCCATCGGGCAGGTCGCCCGCCGCCAGTCCTTCCGGCAGGCCCGTGGCCGTACCGGGGATATTAAATGCCGCCCAGTGGAGTGTGTCGGTGGCAGTTTTGTTCGAGGAATTCTCCATGTCGCGAAGAGTCACCACGTAGGTTTTCAAATTTTCCGGGGGCGTGGCTGGATTGGTGCCCAGGCTCCAGTGGAACTCGAATGCCGGCGATTTGTTGTCACCGCGCATGGAGTATCTCATTGGAATTTCCCCGCCATCCGGCCACGCCGTGGTGGTGACCCAAAGTGACACGCGCGGTGGGGCTCCGCGACCGGCGGGGGGCGCCTGGCCGATTGCCAGCGCAGAGCACGACAGGACGACAATCGCCGAAAACATACCTCGCTCGATTACCTTTCTCATCTTCACAGCCCACTTAATAGGATGTATTTGAAACGGGGCAGGATGCAGTCATTCAGTTGAGATCCCGGTCGAGACTCTGAGGTTGGTGGGCTTCCCGAACGAAAGCTACGGCGCCACGAAGCGGTAGCCCACCCACGGCTCGGTGACGATGAATTTGGGCCGCGCCGGATTGGCCTCGATCTTCTTGCGCACCTGGTTGATGAAGACGCGCAGGTATTCGGGCTCGTCGCCGTAGTCGGGTCCCCAAACCGCCTGCAACAATTCGCGGTGCGTCACCGGCTTGCCGGCGTGCGCCACCAGGTAGCGCAGCAATTCAAACTCTTTGGGCGTCAGGCGGACCTCTTTGCCTCCCGCTCTGACGCGGCGAGCGTCGAAATCGATCTCCAGGTCCTTGGCGGCGAAGGCGTGCGGCCCGCCTTCGGGCGACGAGGGCGAACGGCGCAGGGCCGCGCGGATGCGCGCCAGCAGTTCTTCGATGCCGAACGGCTTGGTGACGTAATCGTCGGCGCCGGCATCGAGCGCCGCCACCTTGTCACTCTCGCTGTGGCGGACCGAAAGGATGATCACCGAGGTGTCCGCCCCCGCCCGAATCGCCCGGCACGTCTCCAGGCCGCCCATGCCCGGCATGTTCATATCCAGCAGCACCAGGTTGGGCATCTCCTGGGGCAGCTTTTCCAGGGCGTCTTCGCCCGTGCGCGCTTCAATCACCTCGTAGCCGTGGCCCACCAGCGTGGCTTTCATCACGCGGCGGATCTGTGGATCGTCGTCCACCACCAGAATCTTGCCCGCGCTCAACTTTCGCGGCCTCCGCCGCCGGCGGAAAGCGAGAAGTAGAAGACCGCGCCCTGCCCCGGCTCGCTCTCCACCCAAATGCGCTCGCCGTGCGCTTCCACAATGCCTTTTGCGATCGCCAGACCCATCCCCGTCCCTTTGGTTTCGAAGCGGTGCCGCCTGCCTCGGAAGAATTTATCGAAGATGCGGGCGCGCTCGTTTTCTTCGATGCCGGGGCCGCGGTCCGCGACCCCAATCACGATTTTCCCACTTTTGAGCGCCGCGGAAACCGAGAGGGGCGAGCCTTCCGGCGAGTACTTGAGCGCGTTCTCCACGAACTGCTTGACCACCTGTTGGACGAACTCCGGGTCGGCCTCGGCCGCGGGAAATCCTTCGGGCACATTCACCGTGACGGTCCGGCCTTTGAGCGCCGGGGCCAGCTCCGAGAGCGCGCTGTCGATGATCTCCGCCACCGCCACGGCCCGCTTCTCGAGGTGCAGCTTGCCGGCCTCAATGCGGGCCATCTCAATCACTTCCGCCGCCAATTGATTCAGCCGGTCGGCCTCTTCGTCGATGATGGTGAGCAGCTCGCTCTCGGCGCCGGCCGCACCGCCCAGCAGGCTGGTGACGGCCGCCTTGATGGAGGTGAGCGGTGTTTTGATATCGTGCGCCAGTGAATCCAGAAGCGCCGATTTCAGCACCTCGCTCTGGCGCGCGGCTTCGGCGTGGCTGGCGTCTTCCAGGGCGCGCGCCTTCTCGATGGTGATGGCCATGAGGTGCATGATGGCGCGCACGGACTGCTCCGAAGGCAGCGGGCCGATGAGCGCCATGCTTCCCAACGGCCGCCCTCCCAGCCGCACCGGCGCCGTGGCGAGCGAGCGTTGGGAATCGATGGACACGTCATCGATTTCCGCCGCCACGCGCAGGTCGTGGTCGGATACCGGCTGGCTCTCCGCGCCCGAGCGGAAGATCTCGTCGGTGGGCCGGTAATAGAACGCCGCGGCGCCGCATCCGAATACCTGCACCACTTTGCTGACGAACTCGCGAATGGTCTTGCGCGCGCTTCCGCTGAGCATCATGGCCTGCACCAGCGCATACAGGCGCTCGATTTCCAGGCGCCGCGCTTCGGCTTCGGCGGCGCGCCGGCGCCCGTGGGCCGAGAGCTGGCTGGCGGTCACGGCGGTCACCAGGAATGCCAGCAGGGCCACCCAGTTCTGAGGGTCCTGGATGGTCAAGGTTCCCACCGGCGGCAGAAACCAGTAATTGAATCCGACCACCGCCGCCAGCGACGCCACCGTGGCCTCGGCCAGGCCCCAGCCCGCCGACATGCCCAGGATGGCCAGCAGCAGCGTGAGCGCGACGGTGGTGTTATTGACCGGCAGCAGCGTGCGGTACAGCGCGAGAATGGCCGCAATGATGAGGACCGACGCGGCAAATCGCAAAGCTTTCATGAGAGTGGCGCCAAGGGTATGGTAGCTCAGTGGCGGGCGTCTTTTCTTCGGAGACCGCCGGGTCCGGATATGATGGAGAATAGATGGAAGGCGCGCCAGTCCCTCTTATTCCTACGGTTACCGGTTGACTTCCCCGTTTCCTTAAAAGTGGCGCTATCATGTGGGCGTGGTTGCGCAAGAACTCCTAAGCTATCCTGATGCTAGCACGACATCATTCGAAGACCGTTTTGTCGCATTCGTTGACATTCTCGGATTCAGTTCCATCGTCAAACACGCTGCGACTGATGGGGACACGTTCGAGACCCTGCGGGACGCATTGGAGAATATCGATGCACAAGTGAAGCGACTTGAAGAGTATCGCCTGTGGTGTGCATCCCTCGATCCGGCCGCAAGGTTTTTGTCGGCACCAACGCCCATCGAAATGACGGCCTTTTCCGACTGTTATCTAATCTCGGGTAAGGCCTCGGATGGGGCCTGGGCCGTTTTTGCCGCTGCACAGGCATTGGGCGCTAATCTACTGGCCCATGATATTCTCACCCGTGGCGCAGTCGTTCTTGGAGCCGCCTATCATCAAGGCAAAATAGCTTTCGGCCCGGCGATCATTGAAGCCTACGACATCGAGCGGAATATCGCAAAGTATCCACGCATCCTTGTGACCGATAGCGCGCGGGAAGCGATCCGTTGGGAAAACGAGAACTTCTGGCATGGTCAATTGCTGCGGCCGGACACCGACGGCTGTCCGTTCATCAACGTCCTCACTCCCCCACTGTCGAAGTGGTCCCCCCTCTCCAGCGACACGCCGTTGGCGGTCGGTGACATGAAACCTTTCTTAGGTCGCATTCGCGAGTTTCTAAGGAGCCGCCTCGAGACGTCACGTGACGACTTGGCGCACCTATCTAAGGTCAGATGGCTGGTTCACCACTTCAACCTCACCGCCGGGGAGCACGGGCTCACCATCGATGAAGGGTCTGAAAACACGGAGCAGCCTGCCGGGAACCCGACTTTCGCCGGCCTGCCCGCCGCGAACAAGCCACCTTGCGATTCCTAAGGCGGGGCATAACGCCGCTGGTAGAGCGCCCTTGTGCGGCGCACTTTGGGCACACGTCCACGTTGCCGACACCACGAGACATGAACTCACGCGGGCATCCGCGGCACAATTCACTGTGCGCGGTCGCTCGCTTCGCGCCGACGAGCCTTCGCAATCTCGGTGCCGACTCCCGCAATCTCGCCGGCAACCCTATTGAGTTCAGCAGAGAGCTGGGATGCATTCTGATTCAGTTGTTTGATCTCTGCGACCAACCGATCCAATCTGCCGACGATCACACCGCAGCCAGAGAGGAACACCAGCGATGAGCAGACCAACACGGAACCTGTCGACACCTATCCTCCAATTCTTTAGCCCTATTGTCGCACCTGCCTGTCATCTAAGGTCACCGTACCCTTGGGAGAGGGAACCGGGACGAGGGAACCGGAACCGGGCGGGAACCAGGGACTGCAACCAATTACGCAGTATCCTCAGCCGAGCAATTAGGGACCCCGGAGGTTGCCTTGCCTATGCGTTGCATATACAATTGAGGAAGCGATGTTCGAGTGGGACCGAAACAACCTTCGCAAGATTCGGGCGCACCGGATCAAGCGGGAGGAGGCAGAAGAGGCGCTTCTCAACGATCCGATTCCGGTCTATGAACAAGACGTTGAGGGCGAACGTCGCTTCGTGTACTATGGCGAAACCAGCGCAGGCCGATTCCTCGCCGTGATCGTGACTGAACGCGGCGGCAGAATCCGGGTGGTGACGGCCTATGACCTCGACGCCGGGCAAAGGCGCGACTATATCGAGAGGCGGACGCAAGGAGAGTGGGGCCAATGAACAAGAAAACACCGCAAATGCCAAGATTCAAGAGCGAGAGCGAGGAGGCGGATTGGTGGGTCAGCAAGGCGGGGCGCGCCTATGTGAAGCAGAAATCCGGTGAGGCCCAATCGAAGGGAATTACCACCGGGGGATCGAAGCTGGTCGCCGTACTGAACAAGAAGAGCAGCGTGCAGATCGCCATCCGCCTGCCGGAAGCCGATCTGGCACAGGCCCGCAAGATCGCGGGCCGTAAAGGCATCGGCTATCAGACCCTCCTGAAAATGCTGGTGCGCGAGGGCCTCGCACGCGAAGCCGCACGCCGCTGAAATCCGCCCGGCTGCCTCGCGCGCTTCCGCACAGCCGGTTGAAGAACACGTCCGCGGCCACGGTTGGATGCGGCGGCCTACTGATGTATATGTAATATTAGAAGGCTGTCCGGCGGCCTTCCAATATCCGCGCGATGTTTTTCGAGCAGAGAGGGGGGCTTGAGAATGCGCAGTGGTGTGCTGACAGTTGCGGCGCTTCTCCTGGTCGGTAGCGTGCTGGTGCGCGCCGACGAGGACCAAGCGAATATAAGTGGAGCATGGAAGCTCGACCCGGCGCGCAGCGAGCTTGACCAAGCCAACAAGGATCTCGCGCTCGTAGTCGAGGAGAACGGGCAGACTGTCCATATAAAGGAGACCCGCGGGCCCAACCCGAAGGAGGATGTCTCGGAGCTCACCTGCGACACCGTGGGCAAAGAGTGCCCCATGCAGGACGGCGGACATAAGGCCTCGGTGTCCGTCTATTACAACGGTCCGCTGCTTGTCGTCCTGAAGACACACGGACGTAAGAACAGTGTGGTCGAGAAACAGCGGCTATCGCTGTCGCCCGCAGGCGATTCCCTGATTCTTGAGATTATGCACATCGACCCGGAAGGCAAAGCCGAGAAGCTCGTGTTTACCAAGGCGCAGTAATCGTTGCCTCTCATGAGCTTCCGAACAGCCGGTTGAAGTACTCCCGCGTGCGCTGGCGGATTTGGCGCAGCGTGGCATCGAGGCGCTGCTCGTGCAGATGCGGCGGCGTCCAGCGCTTCACCAGGTCGGTGAGCACCTCGAATTGCGCCGGGGAGGTGGGCAGGCTGCCCTCCGCGTGGCCTGTGGAAACGCGCTGGCCGTGATCCACGGCGCGGTAGAAGGTGGCCGCCTCGCGCAGGAAGTCGGCATCCTCGCGGTCCAGGTGGCCCATTTTCTCGATCACGTCGATGCGCTCGGGCGTGTTCAGCACCTTGTAGAAAATGCCCGCGCCCTTGAGCCGCAGGTACATCAAGGCGAAATCGATGTCGTAATAACCGCCCGTGCCGGCCTTGAGCGGATTGCGCGGCCCCTGCTCCCGCTCCAGGCGCGCGCGCATCTCGGCCAGTTCCTTTTTCGACCGCATGCTCTGGCCGTAGCGCCGCCAGTCCACATCCTGCAACTCGTGCAGGAAGTCGGTGGCGCGTTCCACGTTGCCCGCCACGGCGCGCGATTTCATGTAAGTGATGCCCTCCCAGGCCTCGGCGTGGCTGGCGAAGTAGCTTTTGTACGCGGCTTCGGACTGCACCAGGTCGCCTTCGCGGCCGTCGGGGCGCAGGCGCGTATCCACGGTGAACATCACGCCTTCGCCGGTGTAGGAGCTCACGGTCTGGATCATGCGTTCGGCAACACCGGTCCAGAACGTGTGCTCGCCGGCGTCGGCGTCGGGGATGACGAAGACCAGGTCGGCGTCCGAACCCAGGTCGAACTCGCGCATGCCCAGGCGGCCCAGTGCGATCACCATCATCTGGTCCGCTGGCGTGTAGGATGCGCTCGCCGGCGTCGGCGCTTCGGTGAGCGCGATCCGGTAAGCAGCGGCGAGCACGTAATCGGCCAGCGCGGAAGTCTTTCCCAGAGTGGCGAAAATAGGGGCGGCTTCGAGAATGCTTTCGCCCTGGATGCGCAGCATCTGCCGGCGGTAAAAGCGCCGCACCGACTCGGCGTCTTGCAGCCATTCGCCTTCCAGTTGCAGCGGCTGCCCGATCTCGTCCAGTAGCTCCGGGTAGCGCAGCAGGTCGTCCGCAAAGTAGTGGCTGTGCTCGAAGATATCGAGCACGCTGGCGGCCAGCTTGGGGTCTCCGTCCAGGCGGCTATGGAGGTCGGCGCCGGCCACGCTCTTCTCCAGGAAGTGCTGGAACCGCTCGATGCCGCGGCGCAGGCCGGCAGTGGCGACGGCCTCCGCCAGTTGCGGCGCGCGGTGTTCCAGGAGGCGCGCCAGGTTGTCCGCCGGCGCCTGCGGTTCCCCTTCCTCTTCGGGAGTCTCGGGCGGCGGCGGAATGGTGTAGTACATGGGCTTCTGCGCGTGGACCACCCGATCGTAGACCTCCTGGACAGCCGCCAGGTGCTCGTCCAGCTTCGCCTTGAGCGTCTCGCCGGCCAGCACGGCGCCGGTGCTTTCGGACGGCATCTTGCGGGCCAGCAGATCCAACTGAATAGGGTCCGAGGGGAGCGTGTGGGTCTGGCGGTCCTCTTCGATCTGAAGACGGTGCTCGATGTATCGCAGGAACTGGTACGCGGCCGTCAGGCGCGCGTACTCGCCGCCGGAAAGCAGGCCCTTGTCGCGCAGCCGGAAGAGCGCGAACATGGTGCCGCCGTGGCGCACCCACTGGTCGCGGCCGCCGTGCAGCCGCTGCAGGCACTGCACCAGAAACTCGATATCGCGAATGCCGCCGGGCGTGAGCTTGATATCGAGGCCGTTCTTCAATCCGCGCCGCGCGGCCAGCTTCTCGCTGATTCTCTGGCGCGTTTCCGAGAGCGCCTCCACCGCGCGGAAATCCAGCGAGCTCTGGTAGATCAGCGGCTCGACGAACTCCAGCAGTCCGGCGCCCGGCTCGGGCTCGCCGGCCGAGATCCGCGCCTTGATCAGCATCTGCTTTTCCCAGTCGCGCGCGCGCTGCTCGTAATAGGTCTTGGCCCCGTCTTCGGAGATCGAGATCTCGCCCAGCGTGCCGTCGGGCCGCAAGCGCAGATCCACGCGGTAGCACTGGCCCTCGGCGGTGTAGGTGGAAAGCAGGGAAATGTACTGGTTGGCGACTTTCTTGTAGAACTCCTTGTTGCTCAGGCTGGCCGCGCCGTCGGTCTCGCCGTCGCCGCCATGCACGAACATCAGGTCGATATCGGAGCTGTAGTTCAGCTCTTTGCCCCCCAGCTTGCCCAGCGAAATCACCGAGAATCCGCACGGCCTCCCGTCGGAAAGGCGCGGCTCGCCGTGGCGGGCGACGGCCTCCGCCCGAATTCGCACATATGTCACGCCCAGGATGGCGTCGGCCAGGTTGGAAAGCTCCTCGACGACATCGGAAAGCGTGGCCACCCCGAGCACGTCGCGGAGAACGATGCGCAGCATCTGGCGGCGGCGGAAGCGCGCCAGATCCACCGCCGAAGGCACGCCCAGGTACTCCGCGCCGAGAAACTCAAACAGGCGCTCCTCATACTCGTCCACCGTGTGCACGCGGTAGAAGCTACCCGAACTGGCCACGTCCAGGAGGCGTTCCGGGTTCTTCAGCACCGCCTCGGAGAGGAACTTGCTGTAGCAGAACAGACTCACCGCCCACTGCAGGGCGGCCGACGAGTTGCAGATGCGGTCGAAAGCCGAGGGTGATTCCAGGCGCAGCCGTTCCAGAAAGTGCATGGCCGCGTCCTGGTCCGGGGCTGCGGCCAGCAGTAATCGAATGCGCGTCGAGATGCGCTCCGGTAGCGCCGCCCCCAACCGGATTGCCATTGCCCCTTCGAGCGTCCTCGCCATGTCTAGGCCAACTTGGCCACGACTGAGATTATATCGTTCGGACGCACCGGCCCGGGCGCCACCACGCTGGCATAGAAACCGCTCATGCCCCAGCGCGGCGAAGTGTGGTCGAGCGCCCGCACGCGGTCGTCGGAGATTTCTTCTTTGAGCGATTCGCCGTAAACATCCAGCGCCGTGCACGGGCCGCGCGGCTCGGTGATCTCGATGGTGGCGCCGCCGGCGCGCAGCCGATCGCCGATGCGGATGTCGCGGATGGCAATGCCGCGCGTGGTGAGGTTCTCGCCCAGCGCGCCGTGGAACAGAGGATACCCGCGCGCGATGAAATCCTCAATCACCTCGGAGGCAATCATGAGGATGGCTTTACGCGGACCGCCGTGTATGCCGGGATGGGCGTGAAGATCGCCTTCGATGCCCAGCGGAGTGATGAGGCCTCCCGAAATGGCGCGCTTCGGGAGGCCCCCCGGTGAAATACTGACTTGGACGATGGCGCCTTCCATGAAGGCTTCCGCTCCCAGAAGGTCGCGGCTCCGTTAAATATCGTAGTACAGGGCGAACTCGTACGGATGCGGACGCAGTCTCACCTCATCCGCTTCGTGCTTGCGCTTGTAGTCGATGAACGTCTCGATCAGTTCTTCCGTGAATACGTCGCCCCGCAGCAGAAACCCGTGATCTTCCTCCAGGCAGCTCAGCGCTTCCTCGAGCGACCCCGGCATGGACGGCACGCTCTTCATCTCCTCCGGCGACAGGTCGTAGATGTCCTTGTCCAGCGGATCGCCCGGGTCGACCTTGTTCAGCACCCCGTCGAGCCCCGCCATCAACATCCCCGCGAACGCCAGGTACGGGTTCGCCGCCGTGTCCGGAGGCCGGAATTCCACCCGCTTGGCCTTGGGATTCGCCGAGTACATCGGTATGCGGCACGCCGCCGACCGGTTGCGCCGCGAATACGCCAGGTTCACCGGCGCCTCGTACCCCGGCACCAGCCGCTTGTAGCTGTTGGTGGTCGGCGCAATGATTGCCGAAAGCGCCCGCGCGTGCTTCAGCAACCCCCCGATGTAATACAGCCCGAGCTGGCTGAAACCGGCATAGAGGTCTCCGGCAAACAGCGGCTTGCCCCCGCTCCACAAGCTCTGGTGCGTGTGCATCCCGCTGCCGTTATCCGCAAACAGCGGCTTGGGCATGAACGTGGCCGTCTTGCCGTGCTTATTGGCGACGTTGCGGATGATGTACTTGTACAGCATCATGTTGTCGGCCGATTTCACCAGCTTGTCGAACCGCTGGTCGATTTCGGCCTGGCCGCCGGTGGCCACTTCGTGATGGTGGCACTCGATGACCATTCCACACTGGATCATGATCTGCACCATCTCGCTGCGCAGGTCCTGGTAATGGTCCGTCGGCGGCACCGGGAAGTAGCCTTCCTTGTAGCGCGGCCGGTAGCCCAGGTTGTTCTCCCGCCGCCCCGAATTCCAGCGCCCGTCCTCGGCATCGATGTAGTAGTAACCCTCGTGCTGATTCTGATCGAAACTGACATTGTCGAAAATGAAGAACTCGGCTTCCGCGCCGAAATAGGCGGAGTCCGCAATGCCGCTGTTCTTCAGGTAAAGCTCGGCCTTCTCGCCAATCCAGCGCGGGTCGCGCTCGTAGCGCTGCTTGGTGACCGGGTCCTTGGCGTTCCCGATCATTACCAGCGTCTTGGTCTCGGCAAAAGGGTCCATGATCGCGGTTTCCGGATCGGGGATCAGAAGCATGTCGCTCTCGTGGATCGCCGCCCAGCCGCGGATGCTCGACCCATCCATGCCGAAGCCCTCTTCGAAGCTGCTTTCCTCCAGCTCGCCGATCGGGTACGAAACGTGATGCTGCAGGCCCGGAATGTCGGTGAACCTCAGGTCGAGCTGCTTGGCATCGTTCTTCTTGGCAAATTCCAACACTTCGTTTGGACTCACTTGTATCTCCTTAGGATTTCTGCTGACAGACGAACTTTGGATGGGGCGGCTCGAAAACCCTTGGGCGAGCCACACATAGCCCCTCTCAATTTTAAAGACAAGCCGTGCATTCTTCCAAATAAAAAAAATCAATAGGCGCGATGGAGTTTTTGGCTGGAGGTAAGTTACACATATCGTTGGACTTACCCCTGCGTCAAATCCTCACGGTGGATGACGAATTCGGGATACGCGCCGGCTCCCAGCTCATACAGGTCCATGCCCTGCCGTTCGCCCTCAGCCTCCACCCGCTGCGGGTAGAACCGGTTCAAGAGCCAGTTCAGGGAGTACGTCAGCGGCAAAACAAAACCGAGCAGGGTCGCAACGCCCACCACTTGCGCCATGAACTGGCCTGAATCGCCGGGAATGCGGGCGAAAATGCCCAGCGCCAGCACGCCCCAAATGCCGCTGACGGCATGCACCGAAATGGAGCCTGCCGGATCGTCCACTCCCAGCCGTATATCCAGCCACTCCACCGAGAACGTGACCAGCGCGCCGGCCACCAGTCCAGTCAGGGCCGCCGCCGCCGGCGTCATGAAAGCGCACGCCGCGCTGCTGGCAACCAGCCCGGCGACCCAGCCATTGGCGCAAAGGGAAGCATCCGGCCGCCCGAAACGCGCCCGCGTGATGGCCGCGACCGCCAGCGCAGCCATGGCGGCCGCCAGCATGGTGTCGATGGCCACCCCCGCCACCGCTCCCGGCGCCGCGCCGGCGAACAGCATCGAGCCGGCGCAGTTCAGGCCGAACCACCCCGCGAGCGCCAGGAAACAGCCCAACAGAACCAGGACGGCGTTGTGGCCGGGGATGGCTGCCGGCGCCCCATCCATGGCGTACTTGCCCCGCCGCGGTCCCAGGATGCAGGCGATTGACCAGGCCGTCAGGCCGCCCACCGCTTGAATGCAACCGGCGCCGCCGGCATCCAAATAGCCGCGCCCCAGCCCGCAATTCACCCCCAGTTGCGCCAGCCACCCGCCGCCCCACACCCAGTGAGCGAATATCGGGTAGGTGCAGCCGGCCAGCAGAGCGGTGGACGCGCAGGCCGCGCCCAATCGCCAGCGGTCGGTTCCGGCGCCCAGCGGAATGAGCGCGGCCAGACCCACGCTGAACATTTCGAGCAATGCCGCCAGCGAGGCCGGAGATCCTCCCGGTGGCAATCCTCGTAAGAAAAACGGTTCGGCCGAGATCCAGTTCCAGGATTTCCCGGCCACCGCCTCGACATGCGCGGGCCCGCCGGCAAATCCCTGCCAGGAGAACCCGCAGAAGAAGTACACCAGAACCGCGACCGCAATAACACACAGCGAAGAGAGCATGGAATGGGCGGCGCTGCGCGAGCGGCCCAGGCCCGTATTGATCAGCGAGAGTCCCGCGGCGGCAAAAGGAACCAGAAAGATGAGCAGAACGCAAAGCGCCGTGGTTGTTTCGGAAAGCCCCGGAACGGGCGCGTGCGTCATCTCCTCTCCCTCCGAAGGAGACGGTGGGAGCGGATCACCAGCACCAGGCCCAGTACTTCCACGCCCGTGCCGGCCATCACAAAGCCGGCGATCAGAGAAGGTGACCTGAGAAGCACGACTGCGCTCAGGACGATTCCCCATCCCGCCAGGAGCAGCAAGAAACCGGCAATTCTCATAACGCCAAGTTCAGGATACCCGATGAGCCCACCGCGGTGCGAGCGAACCCACAGGAATTTTCAAATGGTTCCGATAGAAATTATCTATTCGCTTTCACGCAAAAGAACCGATAAAGTAAGTGTAGCAACCCGTCACGGTGGCCACCCCAGTCCGCATGGCCGCAAGCAACCAGCTTAGTCGCTGATTACCGACTTTATCTTAATTAGGAGCAAGGACATGCGGAAGATACGTGTAGCTCTTCTTTTAGGCGGATCTCTGGCGATGGCGGCGGCAGCCAATGCACAGACGCCAACCGCGCCCGACAATCCCCCCGCGGCGCAAACTGCCGAAACTCAGCCGGCGGCCGCTCAGCCGCCGGCCACTCCCGGTCCGTCCAACTGGACGCACTGGGGCACCGACTTCAGCTTGCTGGCTGACGGTTACGTGGACGCGAACTTCAACGACCCTTCCTCCGGATTCAACGGCCTCCGGAACTTCGATCTGCGCGCCGATACCCTGCACCTCGGAATGGGCATGCTGACCATCGACCACGCGCCCGGTCCGGTCGGATTTCATCTGGACGCCGGGTTCGGAGAGGATGTCGATGTCATCCACGCCGCCGACCGGGCTCCGGACGACTGGAAGTACATCCAACAGGCTTACGTCAGTTTGAAACCGAAGTCATGGGGTGGTGTGGAGGTAGACGCCGGCGAGTTCTGGACGGCCGCCGGCGCTGAAGTGATCCCCACCAACCAGGACTGGAATTACTCCCGGT
Organism: Bryobacteraceae bacterium; assembly: GCA_049515735.1. Lineage (GTDB taxonomy): Bacteria > Acidobacteriota > Terriglobia > Bryobacterales > Bryobacteraceae > Fen-178. The sequence goes on along the minus strand of JBEKTU010000025.1, from coordinate 9,905 downwards.
CGCTGCTCTTTGCCCTGGCGATTCCTTATTACCACTTCGGCGTCCGTGCATCGTTTCCGGTCGGCCCTCATTTCACCGGAGGCGTGCAGTTAGTGCAGGGCTGGAACGACGTCGAACCCAACAACAGCGGCAAGACGGTTGGAGTCAACGGCGCCTACGCGTGGAAAAAGGTCACCTGGACTAACGTCTACTACGTGGGACCCGAGAAGAACCACACCACTCAAGGATTGCGTAACCTCTACGACACCACCGTGCAGGTCAACCCCACCGACAAGATCAGCTACTACATCAACTTCGACTACGGGCGCGATAAGAACATCGGTCCGGGAGCGAATCAGTGGACCGGTATCGCCGCGGCGGCGCGTTTTGCGGTCGGCAAGAAGTTTGCCATCGCTCCACGCCTGGAGTGGTACGACGACATGAACGGCTTTACCACCGGCACGGCGCAGACCCTCAAGGAAGGTACGCTGACCGGTGAATACAAGATGACGGACTGGCTGCTGAGCCGGCTTGAGTTCCGCAACGACTGGTCGAACCAGGCGTTCTTCCAAAAGGGCAACGGCTACTCCAAGAGCCAGCCGACGGTCCTGCTGGGTATGATCGCGTTCTTCGGACCGAAGAAGTAAGGCATCGCGTCACCTATTCTTCCACTAAGGAGACATATATGGCAGATAACAACGAAGTCACAATGAAGAAGACTCTGGGCTTGACGGGTCTGACGATGAACGCCATGGCGCTTATCGCCCCCGGCGCCTTTCTCTGGCTCACGTTTGTCATTCAGGCAGGCACGGGCCAGACTTCTCCGTCCATGTGGATCGGAATACTTGTCGCGCTCCTGCTGTGCCTGGCTACAGCCGTGTGCTACGCGGAGATGGCCAAGCTCTATCCCGGAACCGGCAGTTCGTATTACTTTGCCGAGCAGTCGTTCTTGAACCATGAAGCGGTTTGGCGCTGGGCCCGGCTCGCCAAGTTCATCGTGGGATGGGCCTCTCATCTTTACTACTGGATCTATCCCGGCGTGATGGTCGCGGTGATGGGAATCCTTTGCGGCTACCTGGTGGGCACGCTGTGGCCCAATTTCATGAGCGCCTCCAATCCCGGCACGATGTTCATGATGTTGATCGCCATCGCATTCTCGTTCCTGATCGCCTATATCGCCCATCGGGGGATAAACGGCTCCACGGCGGTCAATATCGCCATCAATGTGATTCAGATTGCCGCGCTCGTGCTGTTCGCCGCGCTGGCCCTGGGTTACCGCACCAGCCACCCCGCGGGGAGCGTGGGCTATCAGTTTGACCCCACATCGGGCGATGCCTACAACTATCAGTTCGCCACCACTAAAGCCACCGTAAACGGGCAAACCACCGAAACTATTCTTCGCGACGCGGACGGGAAGCCCAAGCCACTGCTTGACTCGGCCGGAAAGCCTGCGCCATACCTCGTGACTTATCCCGAGAAAGACGACAAGGGCAACTTCCTGTCTCACTCCAGCGCCGCATCCGTGGTGGGTATTCACAACGTGAGCTGGGCGTTCATTCAGGCGACAGTCGCCATCTTGATCCTGGTCGGATTTGAATCTGTGACGTCGATGGGCGGCGAGGCCAAGAACGCCAAGCGCGACGTGCCCATCGCAGTCATCACCTCACTGCTGGTTCAGGGCGCCTTCTGTTACCTGTTCGAGTACTTTGCGGCTAACTACTTCTTAAACAGCGGTTACCCCTTGCAGACCGCGGTGAGCTCCGCGGCGCCCATCGGTGACATGATGATCATCGTGGGCAATGCGGTCTTCGGTCCTGGGGGTGGGCGCGCGTTCATGTTGACCGAAGCGTTCACCGTATTCCTGGCAATCATCGGCACCACGCTCTCCTGCATCAATACGGGGGCTCGCGTTACTTACGCGATGGGCAAGGATTCGGAGGTGCCCGAGCACTTCGGCTTGCTGCATGCGAAGAATCTCACTCCGCATCGGGCCATCTGGACGCTGGCGGCGATTTCCGCGGTGGTCGGTTGCCTGGGCGTGATGATGGCCTTCGGCGATGCCGGGGCGCCGGCGGACGCCGCCATCAAGTCGCTGCCGCAGGGCTTCTGGTCCAGCTTCGGATACACCACGCACGACGGAATGGCGGCCATGCCCAATTCGCTGCTCACCGTCACCCTGGCGTCGAATTTCGGCACCTTCCTGCTATACGGGTTGAGCTGCATGATCTGTATGGTGGCTTACCACAAGCATCCGAAGTTCAGCGTAGTACGCCATCTGTGCATTCCGGTGTTCGGGCTTGTGGCGAACCTGGCGTGCATGTCATTCTATCTGATAGGTCCCTTCCTGGGTTATGGGACTAAGATGGAACCGCTGCTCGCTCTGGGAATCGCGGCGGTGTGGGCTTGCTACGGAGGGATCTACTTTGTGCGGTCGAGCAGGGTCAGCGGGCGGACAACCATGGTCCCGCACCGCTCGCCCGCAGTGTGAATATGCTTGAACTTGAGTTCGCCCAAGCGTCCGACCGCGGAATAGTACGCGACCACAACGAGGATTATCTCGGGTACGCACTCCCCGAGATGTCCGCCCGGGCCGCTGCCCGCGAGTGGCTGTTCGCACTGGCTGACGGGGTGGGCGGCCAGGAGCTGGGCGAGGTGGCTTCCCGCACCGCGGTGGAGGCCCTGTTGGCCGGGTTCCGCCGCTTCCGCAATGGGGAACAGCATGCAGCGCTGCTGCCGCGTCTGGTGCGGGAAGCCAACACCAAAGTGTTCGAAACCGGAATGGCGACCGGGCGGGGCGGCTCGACCATGGCAACCACTCTGGTCACCTGCGCCTTGCGCTTCGACCGGGTGGTGGTGTCCCACGTGGGGGATTCCCGCTGTTATCGCATTCGCCACCGCCACGCCGAAGCGCTGACGCGCGATCATACCATGAGCAACGAACAGGTGCTTCTGGGGGTTCTCTCATCGCGCGAGGCGGCGCAAGCGCGGACCAGCCACCTGCTCAGCCGCTCGCTGGGAAACGAGATGTTCGTCAACGTCGATACCCATGAGCACCAGGTGTTGCCCGGCGATATGCTGCTGCTGTGTTCCGACGGCTTGCATAACCTGGTAACTCCGCCGGAGATGGCGGACATTGCGACTCGCCACGCTCGCTTGGAGGACGCCGTTCACGAACTGGTCGATCTTGCAAACCAAAGAGGTGGCAACGATAATGTGAGTGTGCAGCTCATCCGCATTCGTAGCGTGGAACGTGTGGGCATGTACCGGGGACGCCCGTACAAGCTCGCCTAATGACTCCCGTCCATCCCGGCGATCAGCTCGATCACTACCGCATCGACAGCCTGGTGGCGCGCAGCGGAATGGCTTCCATCTACAAAGGCACCGACTTGCGCACGGGCCGTGCAGTCGCCATCAAGGTCCCGCATCCCGAGATGGAAAGCGACCCGGTTCTTTTCGACCGGTTTGCGCGCGAAGAGGAGATTGGCAAGGACCTGGATCACCCCGGCGTCATGAAGGTGTTCACCGACGACGATCGCAGCCAGGTCTACATGGTGATGGAGTGGGCCGAGGGGCGCCTGCTGCGCGAGATTCTCAGGGAGCGGCGCAAACTTCCTCCCGAGCGCGCGATTCGAATCACGGCCGGCATCTGCGACGCCCTGGAGTATATTCACACCCACGGCGTAGTCCACCGCGATCTGAAGCCCGAGAACATCATGGTCGACAGTGAGGACCATATCAAACTCATTGACTTCGGCATCGCTTCGCTCGCCGGCGCCCGCCGGCTGACATTCGCCAAACTCTCGCAGGTGATGGGCACGCCCGAATACATCTCCCCCGAACAGGTCAAAGGCAAGCGCGGAGACGCGCGCAGCGACGTGTATGCCTTGGGCGTGATGCTCTATGAAATGCTGACTGGGGAGACTCCATTTTCGGGCCCCAATGCATTCGCCATCATGAACGACCGGCTGCTGAATCATCCCAAGCCGCCGCGCGAGGCCGATCCCGAAATGGCAGCCGAGCTGCAAGAAGTGATCTATCGCGCTCTGGAACGCGATCCCAAGAGCCGCTATCACAGCGCCCGGGAGTTTGCCTGGGACCTCCAACATCTGGACCAGGTGGGAATCGCCGAACGCCCCGAACTGCGCGACTGGAAGCGCCGGCGCACCTCCTGGCCGCGGACGGTTTTGTTTTATCTGATGCTGGCGGCGATTCCGGTGGTCATCTTCGGGCTGCTGCTATACGTTGCCCGGCACGGATAACCGCGCGGTGCGCTGGTCATGCCATTGTCCGACGAACTGATGCTCCGCCCGGGGCAGCCGCCGCCGAAGGCCAGAGCATCGAAGAAGCGCAAGCGATAGGAGGCCGCATGGTCAAAGGTCCGATGTCTGACAGATTGGAATACGCAGTCCTTACGCTTCTGCTGCGGCAGCTTTAGGATTTGTACTTCTCAGCCCAGATCGCCTCTTGCATGTCGTCTTCCGTGATTAGCCCTCTCGGACTTTGCCGTCCTGGTGATCCCATCTTTTGCAAAGGTCGTCTCGATTCACGCTTTCTCGTAAATTCCTGAGCCAATCTAATGAGCCGAACCTGATCCGCACGGGCAACTTCTCGCCCTAGCCTATGGCACGCCTGGGTTTGTATTCTGACAGTTTTGCACAATCGGCGGGCATCAGGGCTTAAGTTCTCGTAACACACCTTCAGCCGACTGATCATCGTCTCGGTAAGCCCAGTCAGGGTTGGAAGTCTCTGCTGATCTACATGGTGATTGGCAAGTAGCATCACGATTGCCTCGCCACGTTCGACGCATCCACGCTTTTTGTCTTTAGCGTCTTCAACCAGCTCTTGCTGATTGTTGGGGGCCTGTTGTGTAGCCATGCCCCAGTGTAACGATTACAGGTTAGGATGTCAATAATAAACTTGACAGTTTCCAATTTCACGAGATCCTAATGCCGTTGGGTTTGTAGATCGCTTTTGTCCGTTCCGTTTGGTCGGGCCGCTTTTCTTCTTCCCCAAAATATCTGGTGTCATCAAGTACGCCAATACCCTAATTTAATCCGCGAGCAACTCGAAGTACCGCTGCCGAGACATGCCGGACGTACGAAGGTTGTTCTTGATGATGAACACCGGCACTGACGCGTATTTTGGTATGACAACCGGCCGAATCACGCCGGGCTTGGTGAAAACCATGTGGTCACCTTCCTCGCGGACGCAGCGGAAACCGTCCGCCTCAAATACCCGCGCCAATCGCCTGTAAGAAATCGGGCCAAGTTTAGGCATGCGCCAAGGGCAGAGGCAGGGAGACTCTATGAGTGCCGACGAACTTGGGACCTTCCAGCTTGCTGCGGCGCTTCAGATAACCGGCTTCCTGCAGGATCTGGTCCAAAGTGCCCATCTTTTCGGCCTCTTCGAGAAACAGGCGGACGGCTTCCTTCAGGTTCTTAAGCGCCCTCTCTTTTGTGCCGCCGCAAGAGGAAACATCCAGTTCGGGGGTGTGAGCCACGAAGGTCCGGCCCTCTCTGAAAATCTGGGTGGTGAACTCTATCTCCATACTTCAATGGTGAATGAATGTGGACGGGAAGTCCACCGACCCAGCCGCCACCAAGATCATGCCCCCAGCAGCCGGTTCACGTGCTGCATTACTTCGAACGCGTCGGCGACGTAGAGCACGTCGGCCTTGCCGCGCGCCCAGCCGCAGTTGGGATCGAGGTTGATGGCGCGGCGCTGGTTCACGAAGCGCCAACCCACCACGTGCGGCTCCTCGCCGTGGCAACACGTGGAAAGACCTTTGGGATGGCGCGGCGTCGAGCCGGTCTGGCCCACCTGGTTCAGATGAGTCATGAAGCGCAGCACCGCCTCGCCCTCGCCGCTCAGGTCCACCAGCGACTTGCTGCCGCCCAGGGATGCCTGCGCCGCGCGTAGGAATCCCAGAATCAGCGTCTCCGCCTCGGCCGCGTGCACGGCCCCGTCGGATTGCTTCTTGGTCCAGCCCGCGCCCGCCACAAACAGGAGCTTGGCATCGGGACGAATGGTTTGCTCGTCGGCCTTGGGGGACCGCACGCCGGTGACCGTGGTGCGCGTTTCGGGCACGGCGACCGCCGCGGGTTCCACGCTGGCTGTGCCTGCGGGCCCGCTCCAGGGGGCGAAGCAGCCGGGATCGAGCAGGATCACCCAGGGCCGCTCCCGACGCGAAAGCACGGCTTCCATGCGCTGCCGGTAGAACCAACGGGTGACCGCGGGCGCTCCATTCTCCGCCGCCACGCTGGTAGCGTGGGTATCGACGCGGCCGCCCAGGCGATAGGCCACGCCGGGGAGTGCGCGCGCCCATCGCGAAGTGGAAGGGGCCATCGCAATGGCGGCGCCGGCCGCGCGGCACAGCGCTTCGGCGGCCGCGGCGTCGGTCGAGTAGCGTGGTTGCGCGAACGCCTCGCCGGTAACCGCCAGGAACCGCGCCGCGCCGCAGCCAGCGATCTGGCTGGCGGCGGCTTCCACACGCGCGCCCACCAGCCCGACCGTCAGCGGGCCGCCCAAGGCCAGCGCGGCCGTCAGGCACTCCAGCGCCGGTTTGGCCAGGGCGCCATCGGGCTCCGTATGCGCCAGAAGCAGTACGGTTTCCACGTTACTCCTCCGCCATCCAGGCGACGATTTCGCGGGCAATCTCTTCGGCGGGCATATCCTTTACGATGCGCGTCTCTCTCTGCTGCCTGGGCAGGCTCACCGAGGCGAAGGACAGGCCGGTGTTGGGGATGGGCGTGGCCTTGGCGCGCTGCAGCGCGGGCATAATGGCGCGCATGTTGGCCATTCCGATCTGCGGATTGTTGCGCGGCTCGGGCAAGTTGCCGGTGGCCCAACCCAGCACCGCCGGCGGCGCGGAGCACACTGAAACCTGATGCCGGCCGCCTTCGATGCGCTCCAGGATCTCCAGGCCGCCGTCTTCGCGAACGGTCACCTGATCGACGCCTTGGAACTGCTCCGTGATCCCCAGGCGCTCGCCCACCATCTGCAACGTCGAGCCCGCTCCGCGCGAAGCCGATTCCCATCCGCCGAACACCAGTAACTTCGCGCGATCCAGTCCCGGAATGGCCGCGATGGCGGCAGCCAGCGCCGCCGCGGTCTCGAAGGAATCGGTGAAACCCGAAGCCGGCCCATCCAGCGCCACCAACTCGAAGGGGACCTTCTGCGCCACCGTCATCATCACCTGCTGAAGCTTGGCTTTGGGTGCCAGGCTCACCAGCCAGACCTTGCTCCCCGGCGTCTTCCGCGCCAGGTGGGCCGCTTCAAAGAGGGCATGCCCGGCCCACGGGTCCAGCACGGCCGGCAGCATCATTTCATTCTTGAGGGACGGACCGGCGGGGCCGATGACCGGCTCCAGAGTTTGCAGCGGGTCGGGGACGATGCTTCCACACACTGCGATTTGGAATGGAGTGCTCATGTGGGCAGAACTCCAGTATAGTTGGGCGGTCGCGGGGAGCGGCGCCCTTCTCTAATGGGTCCTGCGTGACGAGTACTTGTTCAGCTCGGCAAGCAGCTTGGCCGCCATCTCCGGCGGTTTCGCTCCGCTGCCGAGGATCTGTTTGCTCTCCCACCGCTGGCCGTACATCGCCTGGTTCTCGTCAATGTCGTTGCGCAGCGTGGCGCCGTCCAGCGAGATGCCGGCGAAGACGCCGCGCGAACGGGACCAGGAGAGAATCTCGGCGTTCATCAAAGCGTCCGTCTGGGCAGTGGTGCTGCGGCCCACGGGACCGGCGGCAGCCGTAGCATCCGCCCCGATGGTGAACTTGCTGGTGGTGAGATGCTTCATTCCACCCTCGTTCATGATCAGCAGGACTACATCCGTGGAGGAGATACCGATCTGGAAGCCGACGCTGCCGCCTTCAATGCGAATGGCGGCCGGCGGTCCCCAACCCGGTTGGCTGGGGTTGCGGCAAACGGAGAAGCCGCGGCCGAACTTTCCGCCGACGCCGAACGCAGCCTTCTTCAAACCGGGCACAAGCACGACGCAGTAGGACTTATCCAGCAGGTCCTGCGGAATCGACTTGTCCGGTGTCCCCATGATTTCGGAAAAGAGGGTGGCCGCATCGTCCAGCCTATCAGCGGTCTTACTCTTTTCGTCCTTTGCAACCAGCGGCGCGCATCCCAGCGCGAGCGTAAGTGTGAGTGTTATCCAGCGCATAAGAATATCGTACCGCGCCCGGCTACGGTTTGGCTCCGCCGAGCGACACCGTCCCTAACATGCCACCCAACCCCATGGTTTCCACCGCCGAGGAAGGCACGATCACCATGGCGCCCTTCTCCTTGATGGCCTCGTACAGCATGTTCATGGCGCGCAGATGCAGCGCCACCGGGTTGTTCTGGTAAGTGAGCGCCGCCGCTCCGAACTTCTCGGCAATCTCGGTTTCGGCCTGGCCCAGGATAATGCGGGCCTGCCGCTCGCGCTCGGCCTGCGCCTGCCGCGACATGGCGTCCTGCAGCGCCGGCGGAATCTGTACGTCGCGGATCTCCACCGATTGCACGGTGATGCCCCAGGACGTGGTCTTCTCATCCAGAATGCGCTGCAATTCGCGGCCGAGCAACTCGCGCTCCGCCAGCATCTGCGCCAGCTCATGGCGCCCGATCGATTCCCGCAACGCCGTCTGCGCACTGAGGGTGATCGCCTGGGAGTAGTCCTGCACCTCCAAAATCGACTTCTCCGCGCTCCACACCATCCAGAACACGATGGCATCCACGTTCACCGGCACGGTGTCGCGCGTGAGAGTGGATTCCGCCGATACATTGGCCACGCGGACGCGCTGGTCCACGAAGGTGCTGAGCCGGTCCACCACGGGAATGACGTGGAACATCCCGGGGCCGCGCAACCCGGTGCAGCGTCCGAACCTCAGCACCGCGACCTTCTCCCACTGGTCCGCCACGCGGATCGCGAACAGGAAATACAATCCCAGCAGGGCTCCCGCGATGGCCGGCGCCGGCTTGCCGATTGCGGCCGTGAAGCCGCCGCCGGCCGCGGCGCAGACGATAAACAGCGCTACCCCGACATTACTGATTCGATACTGCGAGAGGTCCGGCTTCATGACGTCATCTCCTAGTTTTTTCAGAATCCCCTTGTAGATCATGTAGCTGCTCCAACAAATCCTTGACGGTGAAGCCGGCGGATCCCGCTTGCGATACAAACTCGCCCACGAGCCGGCTCAAACGGCGCTGCCGCTCGACTTCGTCGCGCTTCACCTTTTGATGGCTGATGAATGTGCCGGTGCCTTGCTGGGTTTCCAGCACGCCCCGGATTTCGAGTTCGCGATAAGCACGGACCACGGTGTTGGGATTGATCGACAGGTCCACCGCGGCCTGGCGGACGGTGGGAAGCTGGTCTCCGTTCGCAAGAGTTCCCGCGGCGATGCCGCCCACCACCTGGTCGATGATCTGGCGGTAGACCGGAACGCCGCTGCGGAGGTCCAGCCGGAACTCGAAAGGTCTGCGTCGGGCCGTGGTGCTCATCTAGAATTATAGTGTACTAGATGAGTGATACATGTCAAGAATTATTTTTGGAGAAACGGAGGAAACCGGCGGGCGCGGCGAGAATGGAGACACTTATCCTGAGCGGAGGGGGTGAAAAAGACTCGTTGCGGCGGCCGGGGGCTTCGGACTTTCGCCGTGCGTGCCCGGCCGCCAATGGTTGGAGCCGCATCTTCAATGGCAGCGGAAGCGCTGGATGGCGCTTCATAACCAACTCGATAGCAGGCTCGCTGAAGCTGTTGGGGCTGGTGCCGGCCGGCGACCCAAAGGGTTCGCCCGGCCTCGCCCCCCAGTGTTTCGGGACTAGCGCATGTTTGCGTTTTGCGGCGGTAACCCGTTGAAAACACGAAGGTGGATTTTGACTTTGGTCACCACATAGGCGATTTCTCGGTTTTGGTCGTTTCCGAAGGGTCCAATGTGGG